>NZ_PZKF01000036.1 GCF_003034995.1 Phaeovulum veldkampii DSM 11550
ATGGCCGAAGACCGGGCAATTCTGGCTGCGGGCAATGTGGTGCTGGCCCATGTCATCACCGGCGATGCCGAGGTGGACCGGATCGCCGCCGCAGGGCTGGCGGGCCTGTCCGGGGTGTTGACCCTGCGCACCACGGTCGAGCCTGCACCACCGATGGCGCTGGATCTGGAAGCCGACGATCTGGCGCTGTTCACGCTGCTCTATTGGCCGGTGACCGAAACCCAGCCCGCGCCCTCGCCCACCGCTTATGCCCGGCTGAACCGCTATCTGCGCGGCGGTGGCATGATCTTGTTCGACACGCGCGACGCCGATATCGCCGGGTTTGGCACAGCAACCGGCACCGGGCGGCGGTTGCAGGCGCTGGCCGCGCCGCTGGATATTCCGCCGCTGGAGCCGCTGCCCCCCGATCACGTCCTGACCCGGACCTTCTATCTTTTGCAGGATTTTCCTGGCCGCCATACCGGGCGCGGCCTGTGGGTCGAGGCCGCCCCGCCCGATGCCGAACGGGCCGAGGGGATGCCGTTTCGCAACCTCAACGACGGGGTGACGCCGGTGGTCATTGGCGGCAATGACTGGGCCGGGGCCTGGGCCACCGATGCGCGCGGCTTGCCGATGTTTCCGGTCGGGCGCGGCCTTTCGGGAGAACGTCAGCGCGAGCTGGCCTATCGCTTTGGCGTCAATCTGGTGATGCATGTGCTGACCGGGAACTACAAATCCGATCAGGTGCATGTGCCTGCGCTGCTGGAAAGGCTGGGGCAATGACCGGGCTTTCGCTGATCTTTGCGCCGCTGTTGCCCTGGCCCGCCATCTGGGCGGGGGCGGCCGCGGCGCTGGGTCTGCTTGGCTTTGCGCTTTGGCGCGGGCTGCGCGGCTGGGCCCTGCGCGCCGGGGCGCTGGCGGCGCTGCTGGCGGCACTGGCCGGGCCGCAGATGCAGGCCGAGGAAAAGACCCCGCTGTCTGATATCGTGATCGTGCTGGAGGATGCCAGCTCCAGCCAGTCTTTGCCCGACCGCGCCGCCCAGACCGCCGCGGCGCTGGCGCATCTGGAGACCGAACTGGCCGCCCTGCCGGGAACCGAGATCCGGCGGCTGCGGATCGGCGACGGGGCCGAGAACGGCGGCAGCCTGATTGGCGCCGCGCTGGCGCAGGCGCTGGCCGAGGTGCCGCGTGACCGGCTGGCGGGTGCGCTGGTGGTCAGCGACGGGCTGGCCCATGACAGCGCGCTGACGCCCGCGCTGCCCGCGCCACTGCATCTGCTGCTGACCGGCCGCGCCGCCGACTGGGACCGGCGCCTGCTGATCCAGACCGCCCCCGCCTTTGGGATCATCGGCGAGCCTGTCTCGATCCGGCTGCGGGTCGAGGATCAGGGCGCCGTACCCACCGGCACCGGGGCGATGACCGACGTTGCCATCGCCATCGACGGGGCCGCGCCCGAACGCTACCGCGTGCCGGTGGGGCAGGGTCTGGACCTGCCGCTGGTGCTGTCGCATGGCGGTCAGAACGTGGTTCAGATCACGCTGGACCCGGCGCCGGGCGAGTTGACCGAGCGCAACAATACTGCCGTCGTGCAAATCAACGGTGTGCGGGACCGGCTGCGGGTGCTGCTGGTGTCGGGCGAGCCGCATGCGGGCGAACGAACCTGGCGCAACCTGCTCAAATCGGATTCCGCCCTTGATCTGGTGCATTTCACCATTCTGCGACCGCCGGAAAAACAAGACGGCGTGGCGGTGGACGAACTGGCACTGATCGCCTTTCCCACGCGAGAGTTGTTCGTGGACAAGATCGACGAATTCGATCTGATCATCTTTGACCGCTACCGCGAACGTGGCCTGCTGCCCGCCAACTATTTCGACAATATCCGCGCCTATGTAGAACGTGGTGGCGCGGTGCTGATCGCGGCCGGGCCGGAATTTGCCACGGTTGAAAGCCTTTATCGCACCGCGCTGGGCCCGATCATGCCCGCACGGCCCACGGGCCGGGTGCTGGACGGCGCCTTCCTGCCCCGCCCCACCACCGAGGGCGCGCGTCATCCGGTGACAGCGGGTCTGGCGGGGGCGCCAACCCAAGACCCCGAGGCCCCGCACTGGGGCCGCTGGCTGCGCCAGATCGAACTGGTCGCGGCCCGCGGGCAGGTGGTGATGGAGGGCGCCGACGGCAAGCCGCTGCTGGTGCTGGACCGCGCGGGCAAGGGGCGGGTGGCGCTTTTGGGGTCCGATCATGCCTGGCTCTGGGATCGCGGCTATGAAGGCGGCGGGCCGCAACTGGAACTGCTGCGCCGGATCGCGCATTGGGCGATGCAGGAGCCGGAACTGGAGGAAGAGGCGCTTTATGCCCAAGTCGAGCCGGGCAGCCTGACCCTGACGCTGGTGCGCCGCACCTTGGCCGAGCAGGCGGCGCCGGTGAGTGTGACGGGGCCGGATGGCGCAGCGGCCGAGGTTGCGCTGACCGAAACCGCGCCGGGCCGGTTTACCGCCCGCTGGGTGGCGCCGGGCCCGGGGCTTTACCGGCTGCGCTCGGGCGAGTTGGAGCGGGTGGCGGCGCTGGGCCCCGCCGCCCCGCGCGAGTTTGAGGCGACCATCGCCGACCCGGCACCACTGGCGGCGGCGATGGCGGCCAGCGGCGGCGGCGTAGCGCGGATCGAGGCGGGCCAGCCCGACATTCGTCGGGTTTCGCCGGGGCGCACCGCCGCCGGGCGCGGCTGGTTGGGGATCACCCCGCGTGGTGCCTCGGCCACCACAGGGCTGCGGGTAACGCCGCTGCTGCCGGGCTGGGCGTTTTTGCTGCTGGCTGCGGCGCTCAGCCTTGCTGCCTGGCTGGTCGAAGGTCGGGGCCGCCGCGCACGGGCCTGAACCGGTCGGCGCAGGGGTCGCGGGGCAGCCTGTGGCTTTGCTTGCTTAAGCGCCAAATTGGTTATATTTCCAGACCAGATCACACGAGGTGCCCGATGCAGATGCCCGTTCCGAATCCGCAGGTTCTGGCCCGAAAGGCGGCCATCGTGGCGCGCCTGCGCGCCGTGCTGCCATCCGACGGGGTGATCGACGACCCAACCGAAACCCGCGCCTATGAATGCGATGCGCTTTCGGCCTACCGCTGCGCACCGCTGGCCGTGGTGCTGCCGCGCACAACCGCGGAGGTCGCCGCGGCGCTGCGTGTTTGCCATCAGGAAGGCGTGCCGGTCGTGCCGCGCGGCGCGGGCACCAGCCTTGCCGGCGGCTCGATGCCATCAGAAGATGCGGTGGTGCTGGGCATTGCGCGGATGAACCGGGTGCTGGAGGTCGATCTGGCCAACCGTTTCGTGCGCGTCGAGGCGGGGCGCACCAATCTGGCGGTGACGGGCGCGGTGGAAGGTGACGGGTTCTTTTATGCGCCCGACCCCTCCAGCCAGTTGGCCTGCGCGATTGCGGGCAATATCGCCATGAACTCGGGCGGGGCGCATTGTCTGAAATATGGCGTGACCACAAACAACCTGCTGGGTGTGACGCTGGTCACGATGGCGGGCGAGGTGATCGAGATCGGTGGGCCGTTTGCCGACGCTGCCGGGCTGGACCTGCTGGGCGTGATCTGCGGGTCAGAAGGGCAGTTGGGCGTAGTCACCGAAGCCACGCTGCGCATCCTGCCCAGGCCCGAGGGCGCGCGGCCCGTGCTGATCGGGTTCGATGCGAACGAGGTGGCCGGCGCCTGCGTGGCCGACATCATTCGCGCAGGTGTGCTGCCGGTGGCAATTGAATTCATGGACCGCCCCTGTATTCGGGCGACCGAGGCCTTTGCCCATGCGGGCTACCCCGATTGCGAGGCGTTGCTGATCGTGGAGGTCGAAGGCGCGGAGGCCGAGATCGCCGAGCAACTGGGCCTGATCCGCCAGATCGCCGCGCGCCATGACCCGGTGGAATTCCGCGAGGCGCAGAGCGAAGACGAGGCAAAGAAGATCTGGCTGGGCCGCAAATCGGCCTTTGGGGCGATGGGCCAGATCAATGATTACATGTGCCTTGACGGGACCATTCCGGTCTCGGCGCTGCCGCGGGTGCTGCGCCGGATCGGCGAGTTGTCGGCCGCGGCGGGGTTGGATGTGGGCAACGTCTTTCACGCCGGCGACGGCAACATGCACCCGCTGATCCTTTACAATGCCAACACGCCCGGCGATCTGGAACGCGCCGAGAGGCTGGGCGCCGACATCCTGAAGCTGTGCGTCGAGGTGGGCGGCTGCCTGACCGGCGAGCATGGCGTGGGGATTGAAAAGCGTGACCTGATGGGGGTGCAGTTTGCCCCTGAGGACATGGAGGCGCAGATGCGGGTTAAAGACGTGTTCGACCCGCGCTGGCTGTTGAACCCAGCCAAGGTGTTCCCGCTTGCCGTCAGCGCCGGGCGGCGGGGGTAGACGGGGGGCCGTCTGCCCCCCGAACCCCCCGAGGATATTTTCGCCAAGATGAAAGAGACGTGGATGAGACCGGAAACAGAAGCTCAGTTGGCTGAGGCGATCCGCGATGCGGCGGGGCCGATACGGGTGGTCGGCGGCGACACCCGGCCGGTTGGGCGGATTGCCGGTGTACCTGCGCTGGAAACCGGGGCACTGCGCGGGGTGGTGCTGTATGAGCCGGCGGCGCTGACGTTGGTCGTGCGCGCGGGAACGACGCTGGCCGAGGTCGAGGCGGTTCTGGCAGCCGAGGGCCAGCGACTACCGTTTGAACCCATGCGTTGGGGGTCGGTGCTGGGCACCGCGGGCGAGAGCACAATCGGCGGCGTTGTGGCGGCCAATGTGTCGGGGCCGCGACGGGTGCAAGCGGGGGCTTGCCGCGACAGTCTGATCGGGGTGCGGTTCGTCGATGGCACGGGGGCTGTGGTCAAGAACGGCGGGCGAGTGATGAAAAACGTCACCGGCTATGATCTGGTCAAGCTGATGGCGGGAAGCTGGGGCACGCTGGGGGTGCTGACCGAACTGGCCTTCAAGGTGTTGCCCAAAGCCCCCGCCGAGGTGACGCTGGTGCTACCAGACCTCGGCGCAGGGGCGGCCGTGGCGGCGCTGTCGGCGGCGCTGGGTTCGCCCTATGACGTGACCGGGGCTGGCTGGATGCCAGGCGTCGGTGCTGTGGTGCGAGTCGAGGGCCTGAACGATTCGGTGACTTATCGGGCCGGCAAGCTGGCGGCGCTTCTGGCGCGCTTTGGCGAAGTGCGGGAGGAACGCGCGGGGTCGCCCGCGCTGTGGCAGAGTCTGGGCGAAGCGGCGCCGCTAAAGAGCCAGACGGGTGATTTGTGGCGGTTTTCGCTGAAACCTTCGGAGGCGCCCGGCGTTATCGCACGGCTGGCTGGCCCCGTTGTGCTGGACTGGGGCGGCGGGTTGATCTGGGCGGTGGTGCCCGAGGGTTGCGATGCCCGGACGTTGGCGGCGCCCTTCAGCGGTCACGCCACGTGGATGCGGGGGCCGGGGGCAGGTGCCTTTGCCCCTGAAGCTGCGCCGGTGGTGGCGCTGTCTGCCGGATTGCGCGCGCGGTTCGACCCCCGTGGCATTCTGAATCCTGGAAGGATGGGCTGATGCAAACGCATTTCACCGAGGCGCAACTGGCCAATCCGGGGATTGCAAGGGCAAACGAGATTCTGCGCGCCTGTGTGCATTGCGGGTTCTGCACGGCAACCTGCCCCAGCTATCAGGTGTTGGGCGACGAGTTGGACAGCCCCCGCGGCCGAATCTATCTGATCAAGGACATGCTGGAGAGCGGCCGCCCCGCCGATGCCCGCACCGTCAAGCATATCGACCGCTGCCTGTCGTGTCTGGCCTGCATGACCACCTGTCCTTCGGGGGTGCATTACATGCACCTGATCGACCACGCCCGCGCCCATGTGGAGAAAACCTATCGCAGACCCTGGCATGACCGGGCGCTGCGCTGGGCGCTGGCCAAGACCATCCCGTATCCGGGGCGGTTTCGGCTTGCCCTGCGGCTGGCGCGAGCGGTGCGGCCGCTGGAACGGTTCGTGCCCGACGCGCGGCTGCGCGCGATGCTGGCGATGGCGCCCGACCGGGTGCCGCCCGTCTCGCCCAATGACGTGCCACAGGTGTTTGCCGCCAAGGGCGCCCGGCGGTTCCGGGTGGCGCTGCTGACCGGCTGTGCGCAAAAGGCGCTGGATACCGACATCAACGATGCCACGATCCGCCTGTTGCGGCGTCTGGGCTGTGAGGTGGTGATACCCCGCGATATGGGCTGCTGTGGCGCGCTGAGCCATCACATGGGCCGCGAGTCTGAGGGCCACACGCTTGCGGCGGCCAACATCCGCGCCTTTCGGGTCGAGATGGCCACGGGGCTGGATGCGATCATCATCAACACCTCGGGCTGCGGCACAACGGTAAAGGACTACGGACACATGTTCCGTAACGATCCGCTGGCCCAAGACGCCGCGCAGGTTGCCGCGCTCGCCTGTGATATTTCCGAATTTCTGGATAGGCTGGAATTTCCGCAATCCGCAGAGCCGCGTTTGCGTGTGGCCTATCACGCGGCATGTTCCCTGCAACACGGGCAGAAGATCACCGCCGCACCCAAGATGCTGCTGAAGCGCGCGGGGTTCGAGGTTGTGGAGCCGGCCGACAGCCATCTGTGCTGCGGCTCGGCAGGCACCTACAACCTGTTGCAGCCCGAAATCTCGGCAGAGTTGAAGCGTCGCAAGGTCGCCACGCTGGAAGAAAGGGCGCCGCAGGTGATTGCGGCAGGCAATATCGGCTGCATCATGCAGATCGGCTCGGGCACGATGATTCCGGTCGTCCATACGGTCGAACTGCTGGATTGGGCGACGGGTGGACCGAAACCCCGCGCGCTGCCATAATACCGCCCGAAGCGCGGGGCAGCCTGTCCCGGCCCAGAAGGAGCCAGGATGCGCCGTCTTACCCTGATCCTGTCGCTGTTCGCAGCCCCTGCCTTGGCCGGGGAAACGGGGCTGATCACCTTGGTCACCGGCGATGATTCGCGCGGGTGGGAGGCCGTGGGGCGGCTTGATCTTGGCGGTAACAGTTTTTGCACCGGTGCGCTGATCGCCCCCGATCTGGTTTTGACCGCGGCGCATTGCCTTTATTCGCCCGTCACCGGCGCGCTGATCGACGCCGGACAGGTCCAGTTTCGGGCTGGCTGGCGCAATGGGCGGGCGGTGGCCTACCGTGGCGCTCGGCGCGCACTGGTGCATCCTGATTATCTTTACACCCGCAGCGACCGGATTGATCGCGTGGCCCATGACATCGCGCTGGTCGAGCTTGATCAGCCGATCCGGCTACCCGCGATCCGGCCGTTTGCCACCGCAAAAGGCCCTAGGCCGGGAACCGAGGTGGGAGTTGTTTCCTATGCGCTGGACAGGTCCGAGGCGCCCTCGCTGCAAGAGGTCTGCACGGTGCTGCACCGCCAGGGCGCGGTGCTGATGCTGAGCTGTTCGGTGGAATTCGGCGCCTCGGGTGCGCCGGTCTTTCTGATGGGCCCGGGGGCGCCGCAGATCGTGTCGCTGGTGTCAGCCAAGGCCGAGGTGGCCGGCCAGCGCATATCCCTGGGAACGGTCGTCGAAGATGTAGACACCCTTCGCGCAGCCTTGGGCCAGCGCCGCGGGCTGGGCCTGCCGGGTCAGGCCACCGATACCGGCGGCGCCCGGTTTATCCGGCCCTGAACCTCGCCGGGGCTTGAAACCGGGGGCTGCGTTTCCCAAGTTTTGCCTGTCAGGGCGCCATCACAGGGCCCCGGCACCTTCGCCGCCCGGCCCGCGATGGGCGGGCAGAACCGACATCGCTCAATTGAGGATGCAACATGCGCAGCTTTGACCTTTCTCCGCTTTACCGCGCCACCGTGGGCTTTGACCGCGTGGCAGACCTGATGGATCGCGCCCTGACGGCCGATCTCGCCCAGCCCACCTATCCGCCCTACAACATCGAGAAACTGGGCGAGAATGCCTATCGCATCTCGATCGCCGTGGCAGGCTTTGCCGCCGATGATCTGTCGGTCGAACTGCGCGACGGCGCCCTGACAGTCGCTGCGAAAAAGGCCGAAGAGGCGGGCGGGCGCACCTATCTGCACCGCGGCATCGCCACCCGCGCCTTTGAACGCCGCTTTGCGCTGGCCGATCATCTGCGCGTCACCGGCGCCACCCATGCAGACGGGATGCTGCACATTGATTTGGTGCGCGAGGTTCCCGAGGCGCTGAAGCCCCGCCGGATCGAGATTTCCGGTCCGACCACGGTCGAGGCCAAGGCCGTCGAGACGGTTGAGGCGTAACCCCCCGAACGGACCGGGCTCAGGTTCTGAGCCCGGTTTCCTTCAACAGGCCCATACGCTTGGCCTCATAATAGTAGCCTTTGGAATACCACATCACGGCCCGGTCGCGGTTGCCGCGTGATACCAGCCACGCGCCGCGCAGGTATTTTACGCCGTATTTCAGGTTTGTTTCGGCATCCAGCAGGCCCTCAGGCGCGCCGCGATATCCCATCGTCTGCGCGGTCTGCGGCATGATCTGCATCAGCCCGTAATAGGGGCCGTTGCGGGCGGCGGGGTTATAGCGGCTTTCGCGCTGCACCACGCGATGCACCAGATCGGCGGGCACGTCATACTGCGCTGCATAGTGGTCAATCAGCGCGCGCAACTCGGGGCTGCCGGGGGCCGGGCCGCGGGTGACGACGCCTGGCGTAGGTCGGTCGGGGCTGCCACAGGCGGCCAGCGCGCCGATCATCAACGCCAGCGCGGCGCGGCGGGGAAGCAGGTGCATCGGTGTCTCCTTTGTCTCGGGGCGATGCTAGCGGCTGATGCGCGAGGCGAAAAGCCCGTTACGCGCGGCTGGGCGGGGTTTCGGTCTAGAACCGCTTGCGCGCGCGCAGCGCCGCCTGAATGGTGCCATCGTCCAGATAATCCAGCTCGCCCCCGATCGGGACACCCTGCGCAAGGCTGGTGACGCTGACCCCCGACCCCTCCAGCGCCTCGGCGATGTAGTGGGCGGTGGTCTGCCCTTCGACGGTGGCGTTCAGCGCGAGGATCACCTCAGATATGGCTTCGGCGCGGGTCCGCTCCAGCAGACGCGGAATGCCAAGTTCGTCCGGCCCCACCGCATCCAGCGCCGAAAGCGTGCCGCCCAGAACGTGATAGCGGCCGCGAAAGGCCTGCCCGCGCTCCATCGCCCACAGGTCGGCCACGTCTTCGACCACGCAGATCTCGCCGGTGGCGCGGGCGGGGTTCAGGCAGATATCGCACAGATCGCCGGTGGCGATATTGCCGCAGACGGCACATTCGCGGGCGGTTTCGGCAACATGGGCCATGGCCGCGGCCAGCGGCGCCATCAGCGCCCCGCGCCGCCGGATCAGGTGCAGCACCGCACGGCGGGCAGACCGGGGGCCAAGCCCCGGCAGCCGCGCCATCAGCGCGATCAGGGCTTCGATCTCGTCATTGGCCGAGGCCATAGCCGATCAGATCGGCAGGTTCATGCCCGCAGGCAGACCCATTTCGGCCGCCAGCTTGCCCATTTCTTCCTGCGTCTTTTCGGCGGCGCGTTTCTGCGCATCCTTGATCGCGGCGAGGATCAGGTCTTCGACCACTTCCTTTTCGCTGGCCACAAAAATCGACGGGTCAATCGACAGCGCCGTCAACTCGCCCTTGGCGGTGGCCGTGGCTTGCACCAGACCGGCGCCGGATTCGCCGGTCACGGTGATCCGCGCCAGGTCTTCCTGAAGGCTGGTCATGCGGGTCTGCATGTCCTTGGCGGCCTTCATCATCTTGGCCATGTCGCCCATCGCGCCCAGACCTTTGAACATCGGTGTCTCTCCTCAGTTGTCCTCGAACGGATCCCATTCCTCCTCAACCGCGGGCAGGGCGTCTGCGCTTGCCTGCCGGGTCAGGGCCTCGGTCGTTCTGATATCGGCGAAATGCGCCTTGGGAAAGGTGGCAAAAATGGCCTGCACCAGCGGGTGTTCCATGGCGTCAGCCTCCAGCCCCTGACGGGCGGTGCGGCGCAGTTCGGCGATGGTTTCGCCCCCGCCCGCGCTGGTGACCGAAACCCCCCAGCGCGCGCCTGTCCAGCCTTGCAGCCGGGCGGCCAGATTGGCGGCCAGATCGCGCGGCGCGTCTGGCGTCGGCTCGAACTCGATCCGACCCGGCGCATAGCGCACCAGCCGCAGATGGGTTTCGACCTCGACCAGCAGCTTGACGTCGCGCATCCGGCGGATCAGCTCCAGCACATCGTCAAACCGGGCAAACCGTGCCAAGTCGGTGTCGGGCGCCAGCGCCAGCGCCGTGGCCGCGCCCGAGGGCTGCACCACCGCGCGGGTCGCAGGGCCATGCACCGGGCCAGTGGCGGGGGCTGCTGCGCCGCGGCCCTGCGCCGGTGTTGTGCCGCCCTGCTGGATACGGCGCAACAGCGCCTCGGGGTCGGGCAGGTCGGCGACATGGGTCAGCCGGATCACCGCCATTTCGGCGGCCATCATCGCATTCGGCGCCGCCGAAACCTCCTCAAGCGCCTTCAGCAGCATCTGCCACATCCGGGTCAGAACCCGCATCGGAATCGCTGCGGCCATCGCCTGACCACGGGCCTGTTCCTCGGGCGGCACGGTGGAGTCGGCGGCGGCCTCGGGCGTGATCTTGATGACCGAAACCCAATGCGTGATCTCGGCCAGATCGCGCAACACCGCCAGGGGGTCGGCGCCATCGGCATATTGCCCCGCCAGTTCCGCCAGCGCCTCGGCGGCCTGCCCCTTCAGGATCATGTCGAACAGGTCAAGCACCCGACCCCGGTCGGCCAGCCCCAGCATCGCGCGCACCTGATCGGCCGATGTCTCGCCCGCGCCATGCGCAATCGCCTGATCCATCAGGCTCATCGCGTCGCGGACAGACCCTTCCGCCGCCCGCGTGATCAGCGCCAGCGCGTCGGGCGCCAGCCGCGCCCCCTCCAACCCGGCCACGCGCGCCAGATGGGCCATCATCACCTCGGGTTCGATCCGCTTCAGGTCAAACCGCTGGCAGCGCGACAGCACCGTGACCGGCACCTTGCGGATCTCGGTCGTGGCAAAGATGAATTTCACATGTGCGGGCGGTTCTTCCAGCGTCTTGAGCAGCGCGTTGAACGCGCTGGTAGACAGCATGTGAACCTCGTCGATGATATAGACCTTGTAGCGCGCGCTGGCCGCCCGGTAATGCACGCTTTCGATGATCTCGCGAATGTCGCCTACGCCGGTGCGGCTGGCGGCGTCCATCTCCATCACATCCACATGGCGGCCTTCGGCAATGGCGCGGCAATGTTCGCAGGTGCCGCACGGCTCGGTCGTCGGCCCGCCGGTGCCATCGGCACCGATGCAGTTCAGCCCCTTGGCGATGATCCGCGCCGTGGTCGTCTTGCCGACCCCGCGCACCCCGGTCATGATGAAGGCATGGGCAATGCGCTGCGCCGCAAAGGCGTTTTTCAGCGTGCGCACCATCGCCTCCTGACCGATCAGGTCTGCAAAGGTGGCGGGGCGGTATTTGCGGGCCAGAACCTGATAGCCCGCCTGCGGCGCGTCGGCGTCTGTGATCTCGGTCATCGGTTGGCCCCCTGCGGATCGGAACATCCTAAACGCGCGCCCGCCTGCCGTAAACCGCCCCCGCCGCATCTTGTGGTCAACGGTTGCCAGCCGCCCGGCAGCTTGGGATAGTGGGGTCGGCATTCCAGACCGAAAGGACAGCCGATGCGGCCGGGACCACGCAATCTGATCACCGATGTCGTGGGGCTGCTTGTCGGCAATGCCGAAGATCACGGGCTGCGCAGCGGCGCCACCGTTTTGCTGGGTCAGGCGCCCTTTGTGGCAGCGGTGCAGGTGATGGGGGGCGCGCCCGGCACGCGCGAAACCGACCTGCTGGCGCCTGACAAGCTGGTGCAGCAGGTCGATGCCATCGTGCTGTCGGGCGGTTCGGCCTTTGGGCTGGATGCGGCCTCGGGCGTGGTGGATGGGCTGCGTGCGGCGGGCCGAGGCTTTGCCGTGGGGACCGCGCGGGTGCCGATCGTGCCTGCGGCGATCTTGTTCGATCTGCTGAACGGGGGCGCCAAGGACTGGGTGCAAAACCCTTATCCGGCGCTGGGGCGGCAAGCCTTGGCCGCAGCGACGCGCGACTTTGCGCTTGGCAGCGTCGGGGCCGGAACCGGGGCGGTGACGGCAAACCTGAAAGGCGGTCTCGGCTCGGCCTCGGCGGCGCTGGACAACGGGCTGACCGTGGGCGCGCTGGTGGCGGTGAATGCGCTGGGTCGGGTGACGGTGGGCGAGGGGCCGCAGTTCTGGGCCGCGCCTTGGGAGATGGGGGCAGAATTCGGCGGGCTGGGCCTGCCCGACGCATTCGATCCGGGGGCCGAGCCCGCGCCGGTGAAACGGCTGGGCGAGGCCACGACCATCGCCATTGTCGCCACCGATGCCGTGCTGACCCAGGCGCAGGCGCAGCGCATGGCGACCGCCGCGCAGGACGGCATGGCCCGCGCCATTGTGCCCAGCCACACGCCGTTTGATGGCGATCTGGTTTTCGCCGCAGCCACCGGGGCCAAGCCGTTGCCGGACCCGCAGACAGACCCGTTCGTTCTGGGCCACGCCGCCGCCTGCTGCCTTGCCCGCGCCATCGCGCGGGCGGTTTTTCATGCGGCGCCGATGCCCGGCGATCTGTCGCCGGCATGGGCTGCGCGCTTTGGCTGACGGATCAGCCCAACACGCAGGATAACAGCGGCGAGGGCCGTGTCAGCCCCTCGATCACGTCGAAATGGTGCCGGTCGGCATCAACCATGACCGGGCAGCCCCAGGTGGCGGCCAGCCAGTGCGCCTGATCCAGAAAGGCGGGCCGTTCCGCGCCGCCGACCCAGATGTGAATCTTTGCGCCCCGACGCGGGGGCAGGTTCAGGGGGCTTTCCGCCTCGGCCTCGGCCGCGTCGATTCCAAGGCGCGCGTTCATCTCGGTCCGCATCAGCGGCGCGAGGTCTGACAACGGCGAGATCGGCACAACCTTTGCAATACGCGCCGCAACCGACGCCGGCAGGGGCGCATTGGCGCAGACCATGCGCGCCACCAGATGTCCACCGGCCGAATGCCCCGCAAGCCGGATCGGCCCCGCCACACGGTCTGCCAGTGCGGCGATGGCCTGCCCAACCTCTTGCGTGATCGCGCCAATCCGCGCCTGTGGCGCCAGCGTGTAGGCGGGCAGCGCTACCGCCCAGCCTGCGGCCAGCGCGCCCGCCGCAAGATGTGAAAACACCTGCGGGTCAAACGCCAGCCAGTAGCCGCCGTGGACAAACACCAAAAGGCCCTGCACGAAACCTTCGGGCCGGTAAAGCTCGGCCCAGTTGCGCGGGCCGGGGCCAAAGGCGATACGCTCGGGCGCATGGGCCGCGCGAAAGGCTGCCGCCTCGGCCTGCCAACGGGCCGGATAGTCGGCCCCGCCGGGGATGAAGGCTGCGTTGGTATAGGCTTCGGTCATATCCATGCCGTTTTCCCCCGTTCACCTGTCGCCCCGCGTGCTGGACAAGGATGGGGGCGCGTGGTTCTGTCTAGCATCAGAACGAGGGAGGTTCCCATGCTTGATTCCGCCACCAACCTGAAGAGCCTTCTGAAGGATCCATCGCTGCTTGCGACCTGCGCCTATGTGGCGGGCGAGTGGATCGCGGCAGACGATGGCACAACATTCGCCGTCACCAACCCCGCGCGTGGCGACGTGATCTGCGAGGTGCCGAACCTTGGCCGGGCTGAAACCGCCCGCGCCATCGCCGCCGCCGAAGCCGCGATGAAAGACTGGGCCACCCGCGCCGCCAAGGAACGCGCACAGATCCTGCGCAAATGGTTCGACCTGATGATGGAAAATCAGGACGATCTGGCCCGCATCCTGACCGCCGAAATGGGCAAGCCCTTTGCCGAGGCCAAGGGCGAAATCGCCTATGGCGCCAGCTTCATCGAATGGTTCGGCGAAGAGGCCAAGCGCATCTATGGCGAAACCATCCCCGGCCATATGCGCGACAAGCGCATCATGGTCATCAAGCAGCCGATCGGCGTGGTCGGCTCGATCACGCCGTGGAATTTCCCGAACGCGATGATCACCCGCAAATGCGGCCCGGCCTTGGCCGCGGGCTGCGGGTTCGTGGCGCGGCCCGCGGCCGAAACTCCGCTGTCGGCGCTGGCGCTGGCGGTTCTGGGCGAACGGGCCGGGCTGCCCAAGGGCATCTTTTCGGTCATCACCTCGAAACGCTCTTCCGATATCGGCAAGGAGTTTTGCGAAAACCACGCGGTGCGCAAACTTACCTTCACCGGCTCGACCGAGGTGGGGCGCATCCTGCTGCGCCAGGCCGCAGATCAGGTGATGAAATGCAGCATGGAACTGGGCGGCAACGCACCCTTTATCGTGTTTGACGATGCCGATCTGGATGCGGCGGTGGCGGGCGCCATGGCGTCGAAATTCCGCAACAATGGCCAGACCTGCGTCTGCGCCAACCGGATTTATGTTCAGGCCGGGGTCTATGATGCCTTTGCCGCGAAACTGGCCGCGGCGGTGCAAAAGCTGCACATCGGCGACGGGCTGAAAGAGGGCACCGAAACCGGCCCGCTGATCAATCAGGACGCGGTCGAGAAGGTGGAAGAACACATCGCCGACGTGCTGCGGGGGGGCGGGCAGATCGTCACCGGGGGCAAGCGGCACGAACTGGGCGGCACCTTCTTTCAGCCGACCGTAGTGACCGGCGTGACCGACGACATGATGGTGGCGACCGAGGAAACCTTTGGCCCGCTGGCGCCGCTTTTCCGCTTTGAAACAGAAGAGGAAGTGATCGCAAAGGCCAATGCAACGATCTTTGGTCTGGCCAGCTATTTCTACGCCCGCGACATCGGTCGCATCACCCGCGTCCAGGAGGCGCTGGAATATGGCATCGTCGGCGTGAACACCGGCATCATCTCGACCGAGGTGGCGCCTTTTGGCGGGGTCAAGCAATCGGGCCTTGGTCGCGAAGGAAGCCGCCATGGAATCGAGGATTATCTGGAGATGAAATACATCTGCCTGTCGATCTGACGGCCCCCGCCGGGCGGTACGACCGCCCGGCCTCTTGCAAGTTGATTTCGGGGAAATAGATTTTTATCATGAATGTGCAGCCCTCCCCGCTTTCCCCGTTCCGCATCCTGTCACTGTCGGGGGGCGGGTTTCAGGGGCTGTTTTCGGCCATCGTGCTGCGCGATCTGGAACAGGCGCTGGGCGCGCCCCTGCGCGAGCGGTTCGATCTGATCGCGGGCACTTCAGTCGGGGGGGTGATGGCGCTGGCGATCGCGGCGGGGGTGCCGATGGCCGAGGTGGTGGGCATCTATACCCAGGACGGCCCGCGCATCTTTTCGTCCCGGCCCGCGCCGCGCGGGCGGGTATCGGTCGCGCGTGACGCGCTGCGTTACCTGCGGGCGGCAAAATATGACGGGCTGCATCTGCGCCATGTGATCGAACGGTTGACGGGGGCGGAAACCAGGCTGTCGGACCTGCCGGTGCCGGTGATCGTGCCCACGGTGCGGGTGCGCGATGGTGCGCCGGTGCTGATCGGCGCACACAGCCACCCCGACCTGCGGCTGGTCGATCTGGCGATGGCCGCGGCGGCGGCGCCGATGATGCTGCCCGCTGTGCGGATCGACGGCGCGCTGCATGCAGATGGCGCAATCTTTTCGAACGTGCCCGACCTGATCGCCCTGCATGAGGCCGAGTGCCGACTGGGCGTGGCGCCGGAACGGATGCGGATGCTGAGCATCGGCACCGCCAGCGCCGGGGTGAACCTGCCCGAACCCGCCAGCGGCAACATGGGCATTCTGGGCTGGGTTCAGGGGCAACGCATCTGGAAGACGGTGCTCGCCTCGCAAAGCCAGATGGCCACGCAACTGACGGCAGACCGTCTGGGCGCGGGCTATCTGCGGGTGGACGCGCCGCTGTCGGCACCCGAGGCTGAAGAGGTCTGGCTGGACGTGGCCAGCCCGATGGCCGTGTCAATTCTCAGTCGTCTGGGCCACGAGGCAAGCCGCAAGATCCTGTCCGACAGTGCGGCGCAGGCATTGCTGGGCGTTTCGGCCTAGGCCCAAGCCTCAGCCGCCCGCTGTCGCCCCCGGCGACCGGCCCGTGGCCGCAGCGCCAAAGCCGCCGCGTTGCGCCACCTGCGCCTTGGTCATCGGGGGCTTGCCGACGGTGGCCGGCGCCTTGGCAAAGGCATTGGCCCCCATCTTGCCCGCACCATTGTTGGTGGCCAGCGTTGTGCCCCCCGGCGTTGCAAAGCGGCCATCGGCGGTGCGGCTGAGCGGCTGGCTCATCACGCCGCGGTTGCCGCCCAACATGCTGCCCAGCATGTAGCCCGCAAACAACGGCAGAAAGATCGACCCCATCCCGCCCCCGGTCGAGGCCGCCGGATCACCGCCGCAATTGCCCTCGCCATGTTCGGCCTCGCACAATTCCTTGCTTTCATAGCGCGGCGCGGTTTCCAGATGCGCGGCCTGCGCCTCGGCAAAGGCAGAATCGCAATCGGCCTCGGTGAAAAACAGGCTGCCTTGGGCCGCTGCGGCCTTGCAACTGGTCACATCGGGGAAGGCGCGGGCGTCGGTCTGCTCTTCCTTGCAGCCGGTCAGACCAAAGGCCGCCGCCCCCACGATCACCAGTGCCACGGTTCTGGAACGCTTGCGCATCGGTGCCTCCTTCAGTCGCGGATGAAATGGGGTTTGAAGCGGGACAGGTTCTGGGTGATGCGCGCGCGATCCTCGCGCAGCCCCATGCCAACGCAAGACTGCCCCACGACCCAGGCGCCGATCACCGGGCGAAAGCCGCCCATCACCGGCAGCGGCTGATAGGCCTGCACGATGCGGGGATGGTCGTCATAGGTCCGGTCGGAGGCAGTTTCGGTCACGCGCCCGCCCTCGATGATGCTGACGGAAGCGCCCTCGCGCGAGAAGATCGGCTTGACCACATGGCCGCGGGCCAGCGTGTCGCGCGCACGGTCAAATGCCTCGGCCACAGCGCCAGCCGGATGACCGCTGCCGGCCAGCGCGGCAGCAACGTCATCCTCAAAGAAGGCGGGCAGCAGGTTCGGGTGCCCCTCGAACATCTGCCACAGCACCGGCAGCAGCGCCTTGTTCGACACCACCGCCTTCCACGCCGGTTCGATGAACCGGCAGCCCGAGGGGCCGACATGGGCGGCAAATTCATCACGCAGCAGGTCTTCCCACGGATACAGTTTGAACAGCGTCCCGATCACCCGGTCTTCGCCATCCAGAAACTGGCCCTCGGTCGACAGGGCGATCTTGTCCAGATCGGTGTAATGCGCACCCAGCCCCGCCGCACGCGCGGCCCAGGCCAGAGCCTCGACAGTGGCGTAATCTTCTGGGTTTCCGGCGACGGCGGCAAAATGCACCTCGGTGCCGGGGGCCAAAATCTCGGCAAACCGCTCGACCAGCGCCTCGTGCACGCCGTTGAACTGGTCATCGCCCGGCTGCAACACGCCCGCGGCGATCAGGTCTTCCAGCCATTGCCACTGAAACGCCGCCGATTCGTACAGCGATGTTGGCGTATCCCCGTTATATTCCAAAAGCTTGGCCGGGTCGCTGCCGTCATAGACCAGATCCATCCGGCCATAAAGCTCTGGCTCGCCTTCGGCCCAACTGCGTTCGACCATATCCCAGTAGGGCCGCGGAATGCCCATCCGGCGCATCAGATCTTCGGACACCACGATCTGCGCCACCGCCTCGCGCACCATGGCGTGCAACTCGGTCACGGGGTCTTCGATGTCGTTTTCAACCTGCGCCAACGAGAATTGGTAGGCGCTCGACTCCTCCCAATAGGGCTCGCCATGCATGTCGGCGAAGGTGAACCCCTGCTCTTCGGCTTTTGCGCGCCAATCCGCCCGTTCCGGCAAATCCTGCTTGTGCATCCGTTCCCCTCGCAGCCACTTCTGTCATGACAGATAGGGCGGTGCCCGGCAATCCGAAGACCACAGACAAAAAAACCCGGACCTTACGATCCGGGTCTTGTGTCGTCCGCATCTTAGCGGCGGTCGTCTTCGTCGTCTTCATCCTCATCCGCATCGGGCAGGTTGAAGAAGCTTTCGGCATCGGAAAAGTCGCGCGGGTTGGCATCGGCCTCTTCACGCGGGGTCAGGGTGAAATTCTCTAGACCCTGCATCGACGAGGGCAGGCGCGGCTCGGCGCCCATCGCCAGCGAGGTTTCGGTCGAAACCAGCTTGCGGCGCTCGTCATCGGTCATCAACCCGCCTTCGGCGGCCTTCTTCTTGGCAGCTTTCTGCACTTCGGCATCCAGTTCCGACTGGCGGCACAAGCCCAGCGCGACCGGGTCGATCGGGGTGATGTTGCCGATGTTCCAATGCGTCCGGTCACGGATCGAGGCGATGGTCGGCTTGGTGGTGCCGACCAGCCGGGCCACCTGCGCATCGGCCAGTTCGGGGTGAAACTTGACCAGCCACAGGATCGCGGCGGGCCGGTCCTGGCGTTTCGACAGGGGGGTGTAACGCGGGCCGCGGCGCTTTTCCTCGCCCACGGCAGCAGCGTTGAATTTCAGCCGCAGCTTGTAGGCGGGGTCTTTCTCACCCCTCTCGATTTCCTTGGGGTCAAGCTGGCTGGAAGCGACCGGATCAAACCCCTTTACCCCGGTGGCCACGTCGCCATCGGCGATGCCCTGCACCTCAAGTTCATGCATCCCGCAGAAATCGGCGATCTGCTTGAAGGTCAGCGTTGTATTGTCCACCAGCCACACGGCGGTTGCCTTGGACATCAGGGGCTTGTTGGTCATCGGATCGCTCCTTTACACATCTCTCCCGCGCCGGGAAACGGCTGCGGCCTGAGCCGCCATTCCTCGTTTTCGGGGGGAATTTCCGGTTATATAGTCCCGATGGACCCCGGAGGAAAGAGAAAATGCGCCGATATGCCGCCGCCCTGACCCTGGCCCTGATGCTCACGGCACCCATCGCCAAGCCGGTGGTGGCCGAGGGCGAGCGGGCGGGCGCGTTTGACTATTACATATTGTCGCTGTCATGGTCGCCGGGATGGTGCGCCACCACCGGCGATGCGCAGGGCGCCGACCAATGCCACCCGCGCCATGATCACGGCTTTACCCTGCACGGCTTATGGCCGCAGCATGAAACCGGCTGGCCCAGTTTCTGCCGGACCGAGGCGCAAGATCCGTCACGGCGAGAAACGGTAGCGATGGCCGATATCATGGGCTCAAGCGGGCTGGCGTGGTATCAGTGGAAAAAGCACGGTCGCTGTTCGGGCCTGTCGGCCGGGGCCTATTTCGCGGCTGCCCGGCAAGCCTATACGGCAATTGCGTTACCACGAGAATTCCAGAATCTTCGGAAAGATTTGAAGCTGTCTGCGAAATCGGTCGAAGCTGCGTTTCTGGCCGCCAATCCGGGGCTTGTGGCCGAGGCGATCACCATCACCTGCAAGGCGGGCCGGATTCATGAGGCGCGCATCTGCCTGACCCGCGATCTGGCGCCCCGCGCCTGCGGGGCGGATGTGGGACATGATTGCACGCAGGCCGCTGTGATGGAGGCCGTGCGGTAGACCCGCCCTCAGCGCACCTTCAACACGATCTTGCCAATATGCGCACTGGATTCCATCCGCGCATGGGCGGCGGCGGCATCGGCCAGCAGAAATTCCGAATCGATCAGCGGGCGCAGCTTGCCCGCGTTGACCATCGGCCAGACATGGGCGCGCAGGTCTGCTGCAATGGCGGCCTTGGCGGCATCAGATTGCGGGCGCAGCGTGCTGCCCGTGATCGTCAGCCGCCGCAGCATGATCTGGGCAAAGTTGATCTCGGCCTTGGGGCTTTCCAGAAAAGCGATGAACACCAGTCGCCCGTCATCGGCCAGCGCCTTGATGTTGCGGGCGATATAGCTGCCGCCAACCATGTCGAGGATCAGGTGCGCCCCACCTTCGGCGCGCAACGCTTCGGTAAAATCCGCCTCGCGGTAGTTGATCGCAGTGGCGCCAAGGGCTTCGCAGGCGGCGCATTTTTCTGCGCTGCCAGCGGTGGCAAAGACGCGCGCGCCCAAGGCAGTTGCGATCTGGATCGCGGTTGTGCCGATGCCCGATGATCCACCATGAACCAGAAACCGCTCCCCCGCAGCCAGACCGCCGCGCCTCACCACGTTCGACCAGACGGTGAAGCAGGTTTCGGGCAGGCAAGCGGCCTCGCGCAGGGAAAGGCCCGCGGGAACGGGCAGCGCATGGGCTGCAGGGCAGGTGGCATATTCGGCATAGCCGCCGCCGGGCAGCAGCGCACAGACCGAATCGCCCACCGCCCAGCCCGAAACACCCGCGCCCAGCGCCGCCACGACCCCCGCGCATTCCAGCCCCGGCAGGTCCGAGGCGCCCGGCGGGGCCTTGTAGGCGCCCGCGCGCTGCAGCGCGTCGGGCCGGTTGACGCCGGCATGATGGATCTCGATCAGGATCTCGCCCGCAGCAGGCACCGGCACGGGCCGGGTGCAGGGACGCAGCATCTCGGGGCCGCCGGGGGCGGCAATTTCGACGGCGCGCATGGTCATCGCATGACCCGGCCCGGCATGTCGGTGGTGGCGTCGGGGGCGCGGACCCCATCTAGCAGGCGCCTGACGCCGGGAATTTTGAGTGCACGGGATTTGACCTTTGCAAAGCCCAGAATGCCCTCGATCCGCCGGTCAAGGAAGGCCCAGGTATCGGCGTAACCTGCCGAGACATCGCCCAGCCAATAAAGCACGGTGGCCGAATAGACCCCGGCGAGCGTGGCGCGTTTGGTATACCAATTGTAGTCCGCCGACGTGTCGCCCAGCGCCTGCCAGATCGCATCGGCGGTGCCCCAGACAAGGCTTGCCCCGGTTGCCGCATGGGCGGGCAGCGCAAAGACTGCAGCGCCGCGACGCACCAGTTCGGGGTCCACCGCCTCCAGCCGAAAACGCACGGCGGTTGCCACCCGGTCGCGGTAGCGCATCGCGGCAAGGTCGGTTTCGGCCAGCCGCTCCGCCATCGCCCGGTCGCCCGCCCGGTGATAGTCAACCGCCAGATCGACCGCGCCGCGCGGGCAGATCACCCGCGCCAATGCCGGGTCCATCGCGCAATCGGCCACCGCAGTGGCAAAGGCCGGGTCGGACCAGCCATCGAAGGGCACATGCAGGATGATTGCCGCCAGCAAATCGGCTCGCGCCTGTGTCACGTTGAGACTGGTGTTTTTCATGCGCTTTCCCCCTGAACCGGGCGGTAGACAAAGCGCCCTTGCCCTGTTATATGGCCGCTTCCTGCAAACTGATGCAACTCAAACTTAGGAAGGTGGTGACAACCACATGCAGGTCAGCGTTCGCGACAACAACGTCGAACAGGCGCTTCGTGCTCTGAAGAAAAAACTTCAGCGCGAGGGTGTTTTCCGTGAAATGAAGCTCAAGCAGCATTTCGAAAAACCCTCGGTGAAGCGTGCCCGCGAGCAAGCCGAAGCCGTTCGGCGTGCCCGTAAACTGGCGCGCAAGAAGGCCCAGCGCGAAGGCGGTCTCTGACCCCGACGCACGGCCTTTGCGGCTGTTACGCTGGCGGGGAACCCCGCATCCGAAAATCCCCCGCCCTGCGGGGGTTTTTCATTTTTCGCAAGGCTTGACACACCGCACCGGTCGGAGTCATTTCTTTGGCAATCATGCTTGATCTGGCGCCCGTCGCGCACATCCTCGGTCTGGTGGTGGCGGTTCTGGGACTGGCAATGGTGGCCCCGGCCGGTCTGGATTTTGCCAACAACGATGAAAACTGGCAGGCGTTCTTCAAAGCGTCGATCGAGGCTTTTTATATCGGCGGTCTGATCGCCATGGCGACGCGCCCGGCCACGCCGCAGCCTCTGGGGCTGCGTCAGGCCTACCTGCTGACAGCGCTGATCTGGCTGTTGCTGCCGCTGTTCGCGGCGCTGCCCTTCATCCACGGGGCGCCGGGCGCCAGCCTGACCGATGCCTATTTCGAGGCGGCCTCGGGCATCACCACCACCGGGTCGAGCGTGTTTCTGGGGATCGAGCAATTGCCGCGTGGCGTGCTTTTGTGGCGCGGGATGCTGAACTGGATGGGCGGGCTTGGCATCGTCTTCGTCGCAATGATCTTTTTGCCGGTCATGCGCGTGGGCGGGATGCAGTTTTTCCGCACCGAAGGGTTTGACACGCTAGGCAAGATCCTGCCGCGCGCGGGCGACATCTCCAAAGCGCTTCTTTGGGTCTATGTCGGGCTGACGGTCCTGTTCGGGCTGACCTATCGCGCGCTGGGCATGTCGGGCTTTGACGCGCTGGTCCACGCCATGAGCACCGTCGCAACCGGAGGCTTCAGCACCTATGATGCCAGCTTTGCCGCATTCTCGGGGCCGCTGGAATATGCCGGAGCGCTGTTCATTCTGTATGTCCAGCTCGCGCGGGGCGTTGCCGCGCCGCTTTGGCGCGACAGTCAGGTGCGCGCTTTTCTGCGCTGGTGTGCCTATGCGGTGGCTGCCGTAACCGCGTGGCGGTTGATCAATACCGATGCCGGATTTGAACAGGTGTTCCGCGAAACCGCCTTCAACCTCGTCTCGATCATGACCGGCACGGGCTTCGGGTCGTCCAATGTCGGGGCCTGGGGATCGTTTCCTGTGGTGGTGGCGTTCCTTGTCGGAATGATCGGCGGCTGCACCGGGTCAAGCTCGGGCGCGCTGTCGGTGTTTCGCTGGCAGGTGCTGATCGTTGCAATAACAACCGCCGTGCGCAGGCTGCATTCGCCCAACCGTCTGGTGATCGCGCGCTATGATGGCAAGCGTCTGGATGACGACACGCTGAACCCGCTGATATTCTACTTTTTCGGCTACATCTTCATTACCGGAATTCTGACGGTGGCCCTGTCGATGACCGGTGTGGATTTCGAATCGTCGGTGTTCGGGGTCTGGACCTCGATCAACAACATCGGTTTTGCCTTGGGGCCGTTGGCCACGCGCACCGGGACGAAGGTCGATTACAACGACGCCGCCATCTGGATCATGTCGCTGGCGATGCTGCTGGGCCGGTTGGGACTGCTGGCTATTCTGGTGGTGGTGCTGCCGCGGTTCTGGCGCAACTGACGGCTCAGACAGGCAACGCCGTCGTCTTGAACACGGTGCGCAGCGCGAACGAGCTTTGCATCTGCGCCACGCCTGGCAGGCGGGCCAGATGCGCGCGGTGGATGCGCGCAAAATCTTCGGTGTCTTCGGCCACCACCTTCAACAGGTAATCGGCAGATCCCGCCATCAGATGGCATTCCAGCACATCGGGGATCTTTTTCACCTCGCGCTCGAACGCCTCCAGCAGTTCATCGGCCTGCCCCGACAGGGTGATTTCCACGAACACGGTCGTTGGCCGGCCCAGCTTGCGGGTATCCAGCAGGGCAACGTAGTCACGGATATAACCCTCCTCCTCCAGCCGCTGCACGCGGCGGTGGCAGGCCGAGGCCGACAGGTTCACCCGTTCAGCCAGTTCTGCGTTGGAGATGCGGCCCTGCTTTTGCAGCACGGTCAATATGCGGCGGTCTGTGGCGTCAAGCTGCATGGCGGCGCAATGATCTCCGACTTTGGGGGCAATTTGCCGAAGATATTAGCCGCGCGAGGCCGCATCGTCACCGATCTTTTCGATGCAATTGCGCAGACTCCGATCCATTCTGAAGGCCGGAGAGAGGGAGGAAACACCATGAGGATCGGTTGCCCGAAAGAGATCAAGCCGCAGGAATACCGCGTTGGCCTGACGCCAGATGCAGCGCGCGAGGCGGTGGCGCGCGGCCATGAGGTGATGGTTGAAACCGGCGCGGGGATGGGCGCGGGTTTTGCCGATGCCGATTATAGCGCCGCCGGTGCGCGCATCCTGCCCGACGCTGACGAGGTGTTCGCGGCGGCCGAGATGATCGTGAAGGTCAAGGAACCGCAGCCGGTGGAGCGGGCGCGGCTACGGGCGGGGCAGGTGCTGTTCACCTATCTGCATCTGGCCCCCGACGCCGCGCAGACCCATGATCTGCTAGCCTCGGGCGTGACCGCCATCGCCTATGAGACGGTCACAGACCGAACAGGGGGGTTGCCGCTGCTGGCGCCAATGTCCGAGGTGGCCGGTCGGCTTGCGCCGCAGGTGGGGGCCTGGGCACTGCAAAAGGCCAATGGCGGGCGCGGCGTGCTGATGGGCGGGGTGCCGGGGGTTTTGCCCGCGCGCGTTGTGGTGATCGGCGGCGGCGTGGTGGGCACCCATGCGGCCCGTGTCGCCGCCGGGATGGGCGCCGATGTGGTGGTGCTGGACCGCGCGCTGGCCCGGCTGCGCTATCTGGACGATGCCTTTGGCGGGCAGTTCCGCACCGCCTATGCCAGCGCGGGCGCCACCGCCGATCTTGTGGCGAGGGCCGATCTGGTGATTGGCGCGGTGCTGGTGCCTGGCGCAGCGGCGCCCCGGCTGGTGACGCGCGCGCAACTGGGCACGATGCAGCCGGGGGCGGTGGTCGTCGATGTGGCCATTGATCAGGGCGGGTGTTTTGAGACCTCGCGCCCGACTACGCACAGCGACCCGATCTATAATGTTGACGGGATCGTGCATTATTGCGTTGCCAACATGCCCGGCGCAGTGGCGCGCACCGCAACCCAGGCGCTGGGCAATGCCACGCTGCCGTTTCTGCTGGCGCTGGCAGACAAGGGTTGGAAACTGGCCTGCGCCGAAGACCCGCATCTGAAGGCGGGGCTGAATGTTCATGCCGGGCATCTGACCTATCCGGCGGTGGGCGCCGCGCTGGGCCTGCAGGTTCTTGGCGCTGATGCGGCGTTGAACCTGTGACCGGCGTTCCCGGCCCCTGCGCACCTCGGCGCTTCAGCGTTTCAGCGCGTCGCGGATTTCCATCAGAATCTCGATCTCGGTCGGCCCTGTGGGCGCTGCCGCCTCGGCCTCCTTGCGGATCGCGGTTTCCTTGATCCGGTTCACCATCTTGACCAGCAGGAACACCACAAAGGCAATGATCATGAAATTGATAACCGCGGTCACGAAGGCGCCATAGGCAAAGACCGGGGCACCGGCAGTGCGTGCGGCCGCAAGGCTGGCAAAATCGGTGTCGCTGAGATTTATGAACAGGTTGGAAAAGTCGATTCCGCCGGTAACGACCCCGATGATCGGGTTGATCAGATCGGTCACCAGCGAGGTGACGATGCCAGTGAAGGCGGCACCGATGATGATGCCCACCGCCATGTCGACGACATTGCCGCGGGCGATGAAATCTCTGAACTCACGGATCATTCCCTATTCCTTTTCCTCGCCGTCGATGCGGATCGAATGGATAATCCTACCACGGGCACGGCAATAATAAAGCGCTTCGCCCCTTCCCTCAGAGAGCTTTTTCTGGCTTTTTGCCGCCACCCGCCGGAGATTTCCCATGACCGACCTGTCCGCCTTTCCCATTACCCGCCGCTGGCCGCCCCGCACACCGGGCGCGATCCAGCTCTATTCCTGGCCCACACCAAACGGGGTCAAGGTTTCGATCGCGCTGGAGGAAATGGGGCTGACCTATGACGCGCATCCGGTATCGTTTGACCGGCAGGATCAGATGACGCCCGCGTATCTGTCGCTGAACCCTAACAACAAGATCCCCGCGATCATCGACCCTGCGGGGCCTGGGGGGCAGCCGCTGGCGCTGTTCGAAAGCGGGGCGATCCTGATCTATCTGGCGGAAAAGACCGGCCGCTTCCTGCCGCAGGCAACCCGGTATGAGGTGCTGCAATGGCTGATGTTCCAGATGGGCGGCATTGGGCCGATGTTCGGGCAACTGGGCTTTTTCCATGCCTTCGCGGGCAAAGAGATCGAAGACCCTCGCCCTAAGGAACGCTACCGCGCCGAGGTGGCGCGGCTGCTGCGCGTGCTGGATACCGGGCTGGCGGGGCGCGACTGGATCGCGGGCGACTATTCCATCGCCGACATGGCAATTGCCCCCTGGCTTCGGACCCTGCGCGAGGGCTACAAAGCGGCCGATCTGGTGGGCTGGGCCGATCTTGACAATGTTCCCGCCTACCTTGACCGCTTCCTCGCCCGCCCCGCCGTGCAGCGCGGGCTGGTGCAGCCGCCGCGGGTGTAAGGGCGCCGACCGCTTTCTAGCCCAGCGCGTAGCCGGTGCCGCGCACAGTGCGGATCGGGTCTTCGCCGCCGTTCTGCATCAGCGCCTTGCGCAGGCGCCCCACATGCACGTCGATCGTGCGGGTTTCAATGTAGATGTCGCGGCCCCAGACGTGATCCAGCAACTGTTCGCGGGTCCAGACCCGGCCGGGTTTTTCCATCATCGTGGACAGCAGCCGAAATTCGGTGGGACCCAGCGAAACCGGCTGCCCGGCGCGATAGACGCGGTGTTCGGCGCTGTCCAGAACGATATCGCCAAAGGCCAGCCGTTCCCCCACGCTGGAGGGTCGGGTCCGGCGCAACTGGGTGCGCAACCGCGCCATCAGTTCCAGCACCGAATAGGGTTTGACGATGTAATCGTCGGCCCCGGTTTCCAGCCCGCGCACCTTGTCCAGGTCTTCGGACCGGGCCGAAAGCATGATCACCGGAATGTTGCGCGTCTCGGGGCGGGCCTTGAGTTGTCGGCACACCTCGATGCCCGATACCTTGGGCAGCATCCAGTCCAGCAAGATCAGGTCGGGCGTTTCCTCGATGGCCAGCAACAGCCCCTCTTCGCCATCCTCGGCGGTAACAACGCGAAAGCCGTCCGCCTCAAGGTTGTAGCGGATGATTTCGCGCTGTGCGGATTCGTCCTCGATCGCCAGAACGACGGGTTGACGGTGCACCAGCATGATCGGGGCCTTGTCCACGGCGTTCACCCTACAAAGCCTGGTCGATCGGCGTCACCGCCGTATCATCGCCCTTCGGGCGTTCGTCATCGGGCATCACCCCACGCACCTGATAAACAACCTGTTCCGCGATGGTCGTCACATGATCGCCCATGCGTTCGATGTTCTTGGCCACGAAATGCAGATGCATACAGGCGGTAATCTTGTGCGGATCTTCGACCATATGGGTCAGCAGGGTGCGAAACAGGGTGTTGTAGATCTCGTCCACCTCGGCGTCGCGGTGCCGCACCTCCAGCGCCAGATCGGCATCGCGGCGGATATAGGCATCCAGCACATCGCGCAGCATCTGTTCCACGAAATCCGACATCCGGCGGATGGTGCCGCCGGCATCGTCGATTGGCGGCACATCGGCCAGAATCCTGGCGCGTTTGGCGATGTTCTTGGCGTAATCGCCCATCCGTTCCAGGCTGGCGGCGATCTTGACCACGGTCATCACTGTGCGCATGTCTGACGCTGCGGGCGCGCGCAGTGCGATCAGCCGCGCGGCCTCTTCGTTGATCTGCTCTTCCAGGGCGTCAATCGCGCTGTCGCGCGCGCGCACCTGATCGCACAGCGCGGCATCGCGGGTTTCAAGCGCATGGGCGGCGTCGTGGATGGCCGTTTCAACCAGCCCGCCAAGCCGGACGACATGGGCCTGAACCGCATTCAGATCGCGGTCAAAGGCCGAAAGGATGTGTTCGCTGGTCATGTCGCCCCCCTTACCCGATTCGCCCGGTGATGTAGCTTTCGGTGCGCGGATCGCGCGGATTGGTGAAGATGTGGCCGGTTTCGCCGTATTCGACCAGATTACCCAGATGGAAGAAGGCGGTGCGCTGGCTGACGCGGGCGGCCTGCTGCATCGAATGGGTGACGATCACCACCGAAAACTGTGCCCGCAATTCGTCGATCAGCTCTTCGACCTGCGCCGTGGCGATCGGGTCAAGCGCCGAACACGGTTCATCCATCAACAGAACCTCGGGGTTGGTGGCCACCGCCCGCGCGATGCACAACCGCTGCTGCTGGCCGCCCGACAGCCCGGTGCCGGGCGAGGCAAGGCGGTCTTTCACCTCGTCCCACAGCGCGGCGCGGCGCAACGAGGTTTCCACAACCTCATCCAGTTCGGCCTTGCTGCGGGTCAGGCCGTGGATCTTGGGGCCATAGGCCACGTTGTCATAGATCGACTTCGGGAACGGGTTGGGCTTTTGAAACACCATCCCAACCTTGGCGCGCAACTGAACCGGGTCCACGCGCTTGTCATAGATGTCTTCGTTATCCATCGAGATCAGCCCCTCCACGCGGCAGCTGTCGATGGTGTCGTTCATCCGGTTCAGGCAGCGCAGGAAGGTGGACTTGCCGCAGCCCGACGGGCCGATGAAGGCCGTCACGGTCTTGTCGAGGATATCCACATCAACATCCTTCAAGGCATGTGCGGTGCCATAATAGACCTGCACACCGCGCGCCGTGATCTTGATATCCGAAGTGTCCACGTCTCTCTCCACCAGTCTCATGTCGTTCATTGCTCTGGTCCTTT
>NZ_PZKF01000037.1 GCF_003034995.1 Phaeovulum veldkampii DSM 11550
AGCGGCTGAAAGACAGGGCCGTCGGGCGTCTGCGCGAAATGCGCGGTGATGCCAAAGACGCGGGCCAGGTTTTCGGTGGTCAGCACCGCCGCGGGCGGGCCATCGGCGGCGACGCGGCCTGCCTCCAGCAGGACCAGCCGCGTGCAATGCCGCGCCGCCAGCCCCAGATCGTGCAGCGAGGCCACAACCGCCCGCCCCTCGGCGGCAAGCCCGGCAAATGTCTGCATTGCTGTGATCTGATGCGCGGGGTCAAGGCCCGAGGTCGGCTCGTCGGCCAGAACCAGCGGCGTGTCCTGCGCCAGCAGGCGGGCAATCAGCACACGCGCCTGTTCGCCGCCCGACAGTTCGGTGGCGCGGCGCCGGCGCAGGGTGGTCAGGTCCATCCGCTCCAGAGCGCGGTCCACCGCGGCGCGGTCGTGGGCGCCGGGATGGCCGCCGGGCGGCAGATGCGGGGTGCGGCCCAGCATCACCAGCATTTCCACCGTCACCGGCCATGCGATTTCGCGCGCCTGTGGCATCCATCCCGCCTGCGCGGCGCGCGCGGCGGGCGGCAGCGCTGCAAGGCTTGACCGCCCGGTTGACGGGATCAGGCCAAGGGCCGCGCGCATCAGCGTGGTCTTGCCCGCACCGTTGGGGCCGATCAGCCCGACAAATTCGCCCGGCCCGACCGACAGGCTGACACCGGCAAGCGGCGTGCGCCCGCTGCGGGTGACCGTCAGATTGTCAAGGTCCAGCCGCGGCGCGGTCATATTCCCTCGCTCCGCGTGCGCCAGATCAGGTGCAGAAAGAACGGTGCCCCCACCAGCGCGGTCAGCACGCCCAGCTTCAGGTCGCGGTCGGGCGCGATCAGGCGCACGGCAATATCAGCCGCCAGCACCATCGCCGCGCCGCCCAGCGCCGAGGCGGGCAGCAGCCGCGACGGCAGCGCCCCCACCAGCGGGCGCAGGATATGCGGCACCACCAGCCCCACAAAGCCGATGGCGCCCGCCACCGCCGTGGCCGCGCCCACCAGCGCCGCGGTGCCCAGCACCAGCATCAGCCGCATCCGCCCCAATGCCACGCCCAGCGAGGCCGCCGCATCTTCGCCCAGCGTCAGCGCATTCAGCCCACGCCCCATCGGCAGGATCATTGCCGCGCCCAGCGCCATCAGCGGGGCGGCCAGCCAGACATGGGTCATCGACCGGTCGGCGAGCGAGCCCATCATCCAGAACACGATTTCAGCCGCCGCATAGGGGTTTGGCGACAGGTTCAGCACCAGCGCGGTGCAGGCCCCCGCCAGCGCCGATACCGCGATACCAGCAAGGATCAGCACCAGCGCCGAGCCGCGCGGCCCCGCCAGCGCCACGATCAGCAGCACCGACAGCACCGCCCCCACCAGCGCCGACAGCGGCAGCGCCAGCGTGAAGGCTGCGGCAAACCCGGTCTGGATTGCCAGCACCGCCCCCAGCGCCGCGGATGCCGAGGTGCCGATCAGCCCCGGTTCCGCCAGCGGGTTGCGCAAAAAACCCTGCATCGCCGCGCCTGACAGACCCAGCGCCGCGCCCACCATCGCCCCCAGCAGCGCGCGCGGCAGCCGCACCTCGCGCATCACCACCGCCACCGCATCGCCATCGGCACCGCCGCGGATCAGTGCCGACAGGCTTTCCGAGAGCCCGATCGCCGCAGGCCCGACCAGCAGCGAGGCCGCAAACAGCCCCGCCACCAGCAGCCCCAGCGCGCCGATCAGGACCGGAAATTTCATCCTCCCGCCTCCACCTCTGGTGCGGGGGCGGGGGCGGCCAGTGCCTGCCGCCGGGCGACCAGATCGGCCAGCGCCTTCAGCACTTGCGGGGTGCCGCAGATCAGGTCGCGGTCGTCGATATTGCCGCGCCGCGCCGCCCCGGACCCGGCGGTCAGGGCGGGGTGATCCAGCACGTCCTGCGCGCGCGCGGGCGTGGGATAGCGCCGCCCCGTCAGGATCAGGTCAGGATCGGCCAGCACTAGCTGTTCCAGCGCCAGATGGCCGCCATGATGCAGCCCGGCCTCGGCGGCGACATTGGCCAGACCGGCAGCCGCCAGAACCTGGCCCGCCAGCGTCCGGTCGCCCAGCGAATAGCCGTTGGGGTAATAAAGTGCGGCGCGCGGGCGGGCTGTGCCCACCGGCGCGGTCGCGCTGAGCGCTGCCAGATCGGCGTCAAACCGCGCGACAATCTCGTCGGCCACCGCCTCGCGGCCCAGTGCCGCGCCCATCCGCACAATGCCGTCGCGCAGATCGTCCAGCGACGAGACCGGCGGAAACTGCGCCACCGGCACCCCCAGACGTTGCAGCAGATCGACCGTGGCCTGCGTGGTGAAGGTGCCCGCCAGCACCAGATCGGGGCGCATCAGAAACACCTCTTCGGCCTGCCCACGGTTGGCGGGAAACGCCGCCGCGCGGTCGGCCATGGCCGACAGCATCGCATCCTGGCCAAGGTTCGACACCGACACCAACTGCCCCGGCGCCGCGATCAGCAGTGCCAGTTGATCGGTGCACAGGTTGATCGACACCACCCGCCGCGGCGGTTCCGCCCCGGCGGGGGCAGACAGGCCCAGCACCAGCGCCAGGCCTGCCAGCAGGGCCTTAGAACGACGCACGAAGGCCGACATAGAGTGCCCGATCCGATGTGCCATAGCCCTTGACGGTCTGATATTCCTCGTCAAACAGGTTTTCCACGCGCAGATAGGCTTCGTGGCCGGTGCCGAAATCATAGCTCAGCGTGGCATTGGCCAGAGTGTAGTCGGCCAGCCCGTCGGGCCTATCGGCCACGTTCTGCACCGAAACGGTGCCCGACAGGGCATCGGTCAGCGCCGCGGTGGCAAACAGCGTCACGTCATGCCGCGCAACGCCTGCCCAGCCGACCGAAGTGGAGCTGTCGGTGTAGGTATAGGCCGCGCCCAGTTCGACCCGGTCGGACAGCGTGTAGGTGCCCTCCAGTTCAAGGCCCGAGCGGCGCGATTGCCCCGGAACCTGCGCATAGCAGCCGAAGGGCTGACCGCAGATCGTCGATGTACCGTTGAAGCCGATCAGATCCTCAGCTTCCAGATAAAAGATCAGATCCTCAGCTTCCAGATAAAAGGCAGTGGCGCGCAGCGTGGCCAGATCGCCCCAGCGTTTTTCCACGCCGATCTCGGCGCTCAGGCTTTCTTCGGGTTGCAGCGACGGGTCACCATAGGGCCCGTAAAGCTCATAGAGCGAGGGGGCACGGAAGCCGTTGCCAAGGGCGGCACGGAACAAAAGGTCTTCGCGCGCGCGATAGACCGCCGCCAGACGGCCTGAGGTGAAATCGCCAAAGCGCGAATGATGGTCTTGTCGGACGGTTGCGGTCACGTCGATCCGGTCCGACGGCGCCCAGCCCAGTTCGGCAAAGGCGCCGGTCATCCAGGCAGCGCCGCCGCCCTTGACCTTCTCACGCTCGGTATCGGCGCCAAACACCAGCCGCGCCTGCGCGCCCAGGTCGGTTGCGCCCTGATAGGCCAGCTTGTCTCGGGTTCCGTTGAAATAGGTCGCCCCCGCGGGCCAACTGGTGTCGGAGGTGCTCACCCGGTTGCTGCGGAAATGCGTCAGGTCCAGCTTGTGATCCACCGCGCCGGTGCTGAACTGGGTGAAGGCGCGCAGGCCGATGTTGCGTCGGTCCGTGAAATCATTACCGGCGCTGGCAGGCGTGTCGCCGGCAAAATCGTCAAAATGCCCCCGGCTGTCCTCGATAAACCCGTTCAGCCCGATCAGGGCACCGGTGTCGAGTTCATACTGCCCGAAAAAGCTGAGGCGGTTGGCGCGGAAGCCGTCAGCCTCAAAGTTGCCGTCGTTCTCATCCTTGGCCGAGAACCCCTCGGTGGACATATGCGACAGCGTGAAGGCCAGTTCGGCGCGGTCCGATTTCGTGGCCCAGGAATAGCTGCCAGTTTTGGTGGCATAGCTGCCGTATTCCACCGCGGCCTGCTGTTCGGTGCCGATCGCACTGGCGCGTTTGGTGGTGATGTTAATCACCCCCCCCACGGCATGCGACCCGTAAAGCGCAGACTGGCTGCCCTTGAGCACCTCGATCCGGCTGATGTCGCCGGTGGTCAGTGTGGCAAAGTCGAAATCGGTTTTGTCGCCCGCTGGGTCGGTCACGTCGATCCCGTCCACCAGAACCGGGACGTATTGCACGGGTGCCCCGCGCAACACGATCGCGGTGGTTGTACCGATCGGGCCGTTGCCGCGCAGCGAAACGCCGGGCAGACGGGCCAGATAATCGGTTACGCGGGTGTCGGCGGTCTTTTGCAGATCGTCCTCGGTGATCACAACCACGCTGCTGCCGGATTTGTCGATTCCGGTTTCTTCAAGGTTGGCGCTGACGGTGATTTCGTCCAGGGCGATGATTTCTTCGGCCAGTGCGGGCAGGGCGCCAAGGGCGATCAGGCTGGCGCCAAGCATCAGGGGCAGGCGGGTGGTGTGCATCATATCATCCGGTTTTGCGGGCGCCTGTCTGGCGGCCGCCTGGTCTGTGACATGTCTGCGAAGGGCAGGCCCGCGCAGACGGTGGATGTCACCTCTGCGGACGAACCGCTTCCCGGTCGCGCCCCGCGCCGGAAATGGGTGATCGCCGTGGCAGGTCTCCTGGCTCGCGGGTCTGGGCTCGGGCTGGCCTTCCCGGGGGTGTTTTCCCAGTGGCATTGTCAGCCGTTGCTCGCCGCTTACAGTTGCGGGGGCAGCCGCGGAATTGGCCGGGTGGCCGCACCGCTGTTCCCTTTTCATCCGATGGCAAGCCATCAGAACCAAAGCCCATTCGTGATGCTTTGGTTAAGGGGCGGAGTCAACCCCCGGTGGGCCGCTTGCCGCTTTCGCTCCGGCGCGGCGCGCGCTAGGATCGGCCTGCCGAGGGGAGCCCCGACAGGGGGCTGAGAGGCTGCCGGGCGTGCCAGCGCAGTGACCCTTTGAACCTGATCCGGATCATGCCGGCGCAGGGACGGGCCTTGCCGTTCCCGTGCCGGCCACCACGAAAGGCCCGCCGATGCCCCAGCTTCCGCCCCCCGTTCCTGCCGCCATTGCCGTTGTGCTGCGCGGCGGCTGCGCGCTGTTGGTGCGTCGCGCCAATCCGCCCGACGCCGGGCGCTGGGGCTTTCCCGGCGGCCGGATCGAGCCGGGCGAAACGCTTGCCGCTGCCGCCTTGCGCGAACTGCGCGAGGAAACCGGGGTCGAGGCCGAGGCTGTGGGCGTGCTGACCGCGCTCGACGTGCTGGCGCATGATGCGGGCGGGGCGTTGGCCCATCACTTTGTTCTGATCGCGCAGCTTTGCCGCTGGCGCGCGGGCGAGCCGGTCGCGGGCGACGACGCCCAAGAGGCGCGCTGGGTGACACCGGAGGAGATGGCAAAGCTGGATCTGAGCGACGGCGTGGCGGCGCTGGTGCATCTGGCCGCCGCGCGGCTGGGGCCGGAGGCCGGGCAATGATCGCCAATGTTCTGAGTATCGCGGGCACCGACCCCACTGGCGGCGCCGGGATTCACGCGGATCTGAAAACCTTTGCGGCCAATGGCGCCTATGGCATGGCCGCGATTACCGCAGTGGTGGCGCAGAACACCCAAGGCGTGCGGTCGTTCGTGACGCTTGACCCCGGCTTTGTCGCCGATCAGATCGACGCGGTGTTTGACGATGTGCGCGTCGATGCGGTCAAGATCGGCATGGTCGCCACCGCCGCCATCGCCGAAATCATCGCCGACCGGCTGGCCGCGCATGGCGCGCGCAACATCGTGCTGGACCCGGTGATGGTGGCCAAAAGCGGCGATCCGTTGCTGCGCGCCGAGGCCGAGGACGCAATCCGCGACCGGCTGGTGCCGCTGGCGAGCGTCATCACCCCGAACCTGCCCGAGGCTGAGGTGCTGCTGCGCGCCCGCCCGCACTGGACGGTTGAGCAGATGCGCGCAAGCGCCGCTGATCTGCACGCGCTGGGGCCGGGCTGGGTGCTGCTGAAGGGCGGTCATCTGGAGGGCGACAGCAGCGTGGACATGCTGTTCGGCGCGCCGGGCCTGACCGAATTTTCCGCCCCCCGGATCGCCACGCGCAATTCGCACGGCACCGGCTGCACCCTGTCGGCGGCGATTGCTGCAGCCCTGCCGCACTATCCTGTGCCCGAGGCCGTGGGCCGCGCCAAGGCCTATCTGACGGCGGCCCTTGCCGCCGCCGATCAACTGGATGTGGGGCAGGGCCATGGCCCGTTGCACCATTTCCACGCGCACTGGCAGGGGTGAAACGCTGCGGGCGCAGCCGCGTCAGCCGGTCCCAGGCTCGGGCCGGATCACACGGGGTTGCGCCTTGAGCGCCGCGGCGAGCGCGGCAAAGCGCGCCTCGGCCACCTCGCCAAAAAGCCCTGCGCCGCGTTTGGTCAGCGTCAGTTCCAGCGCTTTTTTCTTGGGATATAGCTTCAGCGCCCCGGCCTCTTCGGGCGACTGGATCGAGAACATCGCGCCAAAGCGCATCGCCTTGCCCAGGATTTCGGCCTCTTGCAACTGTTGTTCGTCCAGCAGGGCAAAGACCGCCTCCATCGGCGAACCCGCGCGGGAGTTGCGATAGCGGTGCAGCAGCGCCACCCCCAGAAACACCCGTTCGGGATGCGACAGCGCCCCCAGATTGGCGCGGGTGACGTTGTCGAAACAGCTTTGCGCGCGATAGTCGGGGTGGGCGCGCCATGTCGTGTCATGCAGCAGGCAGGCGGCGCGGATCAGCCGCAGTCGTTCGGTCGGAGCGTTGGGAAACAGCGGCTCGATAAAGGCGAACAGCTTTTTGCCAAACCCCGGCATCCGCGCCATCGTGCGTTCGGCATGGCGGCAAGATTCGATCAGCGGGTCACGGCGGCGCAGCTTGTCGGGCATCTGTTCATACAGCAGCCCCTCGCGGATACCGTAGGACGAGATCGCAATTTCTTTGGGATGAAAGCCTTGCATCAGTTCGCGCAGCACCAGCGCGGCCAGTGGCACCAGCTCCATCCGCGCAGCCGACAGGCCGGTGCGGGCGCGCAACGCCTCAAGATCGGCTTTTTCCAGCCAGGCTACGGTTCGCGCAACACAATCGGGGCCCATGCGGTATTCATGCAGCACGGTCAGCGGATAGCCGCGCCGCTCCATGTCCAGCCGGGCGATGGCGCGCCAACTGCCGCCGACCAGATAGATGCGGTCGTGGTCGGAGCCCATCTTTTCAGCCAGATCGGCTATGACAGTGCGAATGTGATCGACCAGCGCAGACTTGTCGCCCGGCACCATCTGCAACCGAAAGGGGCCAAGCGGCGAGGTTACGCGGCGTCCGATTTGACCATTTGCAACCTCGGCCAGTTCCATCGAGTTGCCGCCGATGTCGCAGACCAGCCCCTCGGCTTCGGGCCAGCCCACCAGCACCCCCTGCGCCGACAGCCGCGCCTCTTCGGCGCCGTCGATGACATGCAGCTTCAGCCCGGTTTCGCGTTCGACCTGACGGCGGAATTCGGGGCCGTCGGCGGCTTCGCGCACGGCGGCGGTGGCGACGCAGGTCAGCGGCTCGATGCCCATGCCACGCGCCAGAATCGCAAAGCGTTTCAGTGCCGACAGCGCGCGGCTGCGCCCGGCCGGGTTCAGCCGGCCGGTTTCAGCCAGCCCCAGCCCCAGCCCGGCCATGACCTTTTCGTTATAGAAATAGGCGGGTGAACGGGCAGCCCCGTCGAACACCACCATCCGCACCGAGTTGGAGCCGACATCGACCACGCCGACCCGGCTCAGCGCGCGGGTCGAATCGTCCTCGAAGATCGGCCTGCCAAAAGGGTCCCAATCGTCGTCATGGGCCTCGGTCCATCCGGTCATCGTTCCATCCCAGCGTGAGTCGCGCTTCGGAGGAAGCCTTACCCTTTAGTCGGTGCTGTGGGCAAGCTTTGGAACGTCTTTGGCCCCCGCGCTGCCTCGCCCGGAAAGCGAGGGGTTTTCCATGAAGAAACGGTGGCAGTTGAACAGCGCCTCGCCATCCTCGGGCAGATGGCGGATGAAACTGCCGTCGGGCTGCAAAATCCAGCTTTGCGCCTCGTCGGCAAGGTTGGCGGCCAGGATCTGGCCGACGATCTGCGCCTTGACGGTGTCATTGGTTATTTCCACCAGCGTTTCCACCCGCCGCGTCAGGTTGCGGCCCATCCAGTCCGCCGACGAGATATAGACCCGCGCCCGTTTCGAGGGCAGGCCAAAGCCATTGCCGAAACAGACGATGCGCGAATGTTCCAGAAACCGCCCGACGACGGATTTGACGCGGATATTCTCGCTCAGCCCCTGGATGCCGGGGCGCACGCCGCAGATGCCGCGGATCACCAGATTGATCTTTACCCCCGCGTTCGAGGCAGCATAGAGCGCGTCGATCACATCGGGGTCGATCAGGCTGTTCATCTTGGCCCAGATCATCGCAGGCCGCCCGGCGCGGGCAAATTCGGCCTCGCGCGCGATCATCTCCAGCAGGCGCGGTTTCAGCGTGATCGGGGAAATGGCGATGTTTTCCAGCCCCTCGGGCTGAACATAGCCCGACAGATAGTTGAATACCTTGGTCGCATCGCGTCCCAAGGCCGCGTCGCAGGTGAAAAACGAAAGGTCGGTATAGATGCGCGCGGTGATCGGGTGATAGTTGCCGGTGCCGTAATGGGTATAGGTCACAAGGTTGTCGCCCTCGCGCCGGACCACGGTGCTGATCTTGGCGTGGGTCTTGTAGTTGATAAAGCCGTAAACCACATGCGCGCCCGACCGTTCCAGCCGGCGGCTCTGGCGGATGTTGGCGGCCTCGTCAAAGCGCGCCTTCAGTTCTACCAGAGCGGTGACAGACTTGCCCGCCTCTGCGGCCTCGCACAGCGCCGAGACAATCGGGCTGTCGCGCGAGGTGCGGTAGAGCGTCTGCTTGATCGCCAGCACGTTGGGGTCGTGGGCGGCCTGTTCCAGAAACCGGATCACCATGTCGAAGGTTTCGTAGGGGTGATGCAGCAGCATGTCCTTTTGCCGGATCGCGGCGAACATGTCGCCGTCGTGGTCCTGCACCCGTTCGGGCACGCGCGGGGTGAAGGTGGGCCACAGCAGGTCGGGGCGGGTGTTCAGCACCAGTTCCTTCAGGTCCGAAATGCCCAGCACCCCGCGCACCTCGACCACCTCATCGGGCGTCACGTCCAGTTCATGCATGACCAATGCGCGCAACCGCTCGGGCGCGCCCGCGGTGATCTTCATGCGGATCACCTGACCGCGGCGGCGGCGTTTCAGCGCGGTTTCAAATTCGCGCACAAGGTCTTCGGCCTCGTCCTCGACCTCAAGGTCGCTGTCGCGCAGCACCCGAAAGCCGCAATGCCCTGTATCGCGGTAGCCGGGAAACAGCGAATTCAGATGCAACAGCAGCAACTCTTCCAGCGGCAGAAAACGCGCCTCGCCGGGTAGCCGCACAAAACGGGCGATCTGCTGCGGGATCGGCAGCAGCGCCTGCAACCGCCGTCCGTCGGTTTCACGTTCCAACTCCAGCGCAAGGCAGAAGCCGGTGTTCGGAATGAACGGGAACGGGTGCGCCGGGTCGATCGCCAGCGGCGACAGCACCGGGAACACCTTGTTGATAAAGTGCTCTTTCAGAAAGGTTGCATCGCGTTTTGTGATCTTGGAACGTGTCAGAAGGACTATTCCCTCCGCCTCCATCTCGCGCTTGATCTTGTTCCAGGTGGTCTGCTGGGTTTCCATCAGGCGGCGGGCGTCGGCGTTGATCTGCACCAGTTGTTCGGCCGGGGTCAGCCCGTCATCCGAGGGGGTGGCATTGCCCTCGCGCACCAGTTCGCGCAGGCCCGCCACGCGGACGGTGTAGAATTCGTCAAGGTTGGTGGCCGAGATCGACAAGAACCGCAGCCGTTCCAGCAAGGGCACGCGGGGGTTCTTGGCCTCGTCCAGCACGCGCCAGTTGAAGGCGAGCCACGACAGCTCGCGGTTGAAAAAACGCTGAGGGCCGGAAATGACCTCTGCGGGCATCTCGACCGGGGCGGGGAACGGGGATTTGAGAAAATCTGCCTGTGTCATGCTGCGCTTATCTGTCTGCTTTGTAATGGCGCTGTGACAGTCATCTTGGGGCCATCAGGACATGCTGTCCAGCGCTTCGATGGCCAATGCGCGGGTCACTGGCCCCCCCTTTTGCAGGGCGCGAAGATCGAGTTCAGCCACCAGTGCGCGGGCGGTGGCCAGCGACCGGTCCATCCGGCTTGTCAGAAAGGCGATAATAGCGGGATCGACGGTGATCTGGCGGTCGCCAAACAGCTTGACCATGACCGCCGAGAGCAGCGCATCGTCGGGCGGCTGCAAGCGGACCGAGGCGGCGGCGAGCACCCGGCTGGCCAGATCGGGCAGGGCCAGGCCCCAGTCGCGTGGGGGCGTGGTGGCGGTCAGCACCAGCCGCCCGCTTTCGGCCGCCAGAAGGTTATGCAAATGAAACAGCGCCGTTTCCGCCCCCGGCGTCGCGGCAAGGTGCTGGGCGTCCTCAACCACCACGGCGCGGGCGGCGGCCAGCCTTGGTGCCGCTTCGGGCGTCAGGCGCGCGGCCTGCACCATCGCGGCGCCCTGTTCGGTCGCCCAAAGCGTGGCCAGATGCGTCTTGCCTGCACCCTCGGGGCCAATCACGATCAGCTTGCCGCCCGGCCAGCCGCCCGCATCCAGCGTGGCCAGCGCCAGCGCATTGGCGGGCGAGACAAAGAAATCGCCACGCCCCATGCCGGGCCAGAAGCCCAGATCGAAGGTCAACTGGCGGCCCATGTCAGGCGTCCTCGATCCTGGTCTTGTCGGCTTCCATCCCGACAAGCCCGCGATAGAGCCTGCTGGTCAGGTATTGCGAGATCGAGAACCGCGTCAGCACCCCGATGACAGCGGTCATCGGCACCGCGACCAGCATCCCTACAAAGCCGAACAGTGTGCCAAAGGCAGACAGCGCAAAGATCAGCCACAAGGGATGCAGGCCCACCGAATTGCCCATCAGCTTGGGGGTGATGATGTTGCCTTCCAGAAACTGCCCCACCGCAAAGATGCCCGCGACGATGCCGATCGACATCCAGTCCCCCCAGAACTGATACAGCGCGAGCCCGATCGCCAGGGCCCCCCCGATCAGCGCGCCGACATATGGGATGAAGGTGATCGCCCCGGCAATCGCACCCACCACCAGCCCCGCCTGCAAGCCCGCCAGCATCAGCGCCACCGAATAGAAGATGCCCAGCACCAGGCAGACCATCAACTGCCCGCGCAGGAACCCGGCCAGAACGCGGTCGATGTCGCGCATCAGGATGCGGATCACCGGGGCATGGTCGCGTGGCAGCCAGCCGTCAACCTTGGCCACGATCTTGTCCCAGTCCAGCAGCATGTAGAACGACACCACCGGCACCACGACGACAAAGACTGCCGCGCTGACCAGCCCCTTGGCCGAACTGAGAACCCCCTCGACCAGCGCCCCGGTGCGCGCCTTGACCGCATCGGCCAGCGCCGCCAGCCCATCACGCAGCACGCTGCCCTCGTCGCTGAGGCTGGGGAACTGGGCCGACATGAACTGCTGGAGCTGCCCGGCCATTTCCGGCGTCAGCGCCACCAGTTGCGCGCCCTGCCGTATCGCCATCGGCAATATCAGGATCGCCGCCACCGCCATTGCCGTCAGCGCCGCCAGCGAGATGATCACCGTCGCGCCGACCCGGCTAAGGCCCAGCCGTTCCAGCCGGTCGGCCACCGGGTCCATGAAATAGGCGATCGCCCCGCCCACAAGGAACGGCACCATCACATTGCCAAGGCCCCACAGTGCCAGCGTCAGCAGGGCAACCGCCCCGCCCCAGTAGGTTATCTGCTGCCGAACCGGCAATGCCATTGTGGTCTTCCTCTTGCTGGCGGCGACTGTCGCCCAAAGCCCGGCCCCGCGCAAGCCGCCGGGGGTGCTCTTGCCTGCCAGATGTGGATGGCATAGACGAAATGCAAGTTTTCAATACGAGGTCCGCCCGATGCGCCTGTCCCGCTACTTCCTGCCGGTTCTTAAGGAAAATCCCGCCGAGGCGCAGATTGTCAGTCACCGGCTGATGCTGCGCGCGGGCATGATCAAGCAGCAGGCGGCGGGCATCTATTCGTGGCTGCCGCTGGGCTTTCGGGTGCTGCGCCGGATTGAACAGATCGTGCATGAAGAACAGATCCGCGCGGGGCACATTCCGCTGCTGATGCCCACGCTGCAACCGGCCGACCTGTGGCGCGAGTCGGGGCGCTATGACGACTATGGTCAGGAAATGCTGCGCATCAAGGATCGGCATGACCGCGACATGCTGTATGGGCCGACGAACGAGGAGATGATCACCGACATCTTCCGCAGCCATGTGTCCAGCTACAAGGATCTGCCGCTGACGCTGTATCACATCCAGTGGAAGTTCCGCGACGAGGTGCGCCCCCGCTTTGGCGTGATGCGCGGGCGCGAGTTTCTGATGAAGGATGGCTACAACTTTGACCTGACGCGCGACGATGCGCTGCATGCCTACAACCGCCACATGGTCAGCTATCTGCGCACCTATGAACGCATGGGGCTGACCGCGATTCCGATGCGCGCCGCCTCGGGGCCGATCGGCGGCGACAATACGCACGAATTCCTCGTGCTGGCCTCCACCGGCGAGTCCGAGGTGTTCTATGACGCCCGCGTGCCCGACCTCAAGCTGGGCGACCGCGTGGTGGATTATGACGACCGCGCGCAGGTGGCCGCGATCTGCGAGGAATTCACCCGCGCCTATGCCCGCACCGATGAAACCCATGACGAGGCGCTGTTCAACCAGATCCCCGAAGACCGCCGCCGCGTCGGCCGCGGTATCGAAGTGGGCCAGATCTTCTATTTCGGCACCAAATATTCCGAAGCGATGGGCGCGACCGTCGTCACCCCCGATGGCAGCCGCGTGCCGGTGGAAATGGGCAGCCACGGTATTGGCGTGTCGCGCCTGCTGGGGGCGCTGATCGAGGCCAACCACGACGAAAAGGGCATCATCTGGCCCGAGGGCGTCACCCCGTTCCATTGCGGCATCGTGAACCTGAAACAGGGCGACACGGCGGCCGATGCGGCCTGTGCGGGGCTTTACAAGGCGCTGGTCGCCAAGGGGCTTGATCCGCTTTATGACGACCGCGACGAACGGGCGGGCGCGAAATTCGCGACGATGGACCTGATCGGCCTGCCCTGGCGCATCACCGTGGGCCCTCGTGGTCTGGCAAACGGTGTGGTCGAACTGACCAGTCGCCGCACCGGCCTCAGCGAAGAAATGAGCCCCGAGGCCGCAGTGGACCGCGTTGCGCAGATTTACGCGGGGGTCTGATCCCGGCTTGACGCCGCAATGCCTGAGTGTTTTAGTCAGTCGCCGCCTCCGATCCCCGGGGGCGGTGTTTTGCATGGGGTTTGGGCATGAAGATCTGGGGCGGGGCGGTTCTGGCACTGGCGGCGGGGGCCGCGCTGGCGGGCGAGGGGGCCTATTCCAGCCTGGAAGCCTGGGGCGAGGCGCTGTTCTTCGACGTGAACCTGTCGGCCAACCGCACACAGGCCTGTGCGACCTGCCATTCCCCCGATTTCGGCTTTGTCGATCCGCGCCAGACGGCGGCGGGGCGGGCCGTCAGCCTGGGCGATGATGGCGCAAGCCTGGGCGACCGCAACGCCCCCACGGCCTCCTATGCCCGCTTTGTCCCGCCCTTTGGGCTGACGCCCGAGGGAACGTATCGCGGCGGGCTGTTCCATGACGGGCGGGCGGCAACGCTGGCCGATCAGGCGGGGGGGCCGCCGCTGAACCCGGTGGAAATGGGCATGACCGACAAGGCCGCGGTGCTGGCCCGGCTGACCGAGGATGCCCGCCACGCCGCCAGCCTTGCGGCCTTTGGCGGATCGACCACCGACCCCGAGGCTGCCTATGCGGCGATGACCCGCGCGATTGCCGCCTATGAGACGACCGAGGACTTCGCCCCCTTCACCTCGAAATACGACCGCTACCTGCGCGGCGAGGTGGAACTGACCGATCAGGAGGAGTTGGGGCGGGTTTTGTTCTTCTCTTCACAGTTTACCAATTGCAACATTTGCCACCAGTTGCGTGCCGCGCCTGTGGCCGCCGACGAGACCTTTTCCAACTATGAGTATCACAACATCGGCACCCCGCCGAACCGTGCGGCGCGGGCTGTGAATGGCGTGGCGCCCGGACATGTGGACCGCGGGCTGCTGGACAATCCGGCGGTCACCGACCCTGCGCAGTCGGGCAAGTTCCGCGTGCCCACGCTGCGCAACGTCGCGGTAACCGGGCCTTACATGCACAATGGCGTGTTTGACGACTTGCGCACGGTCATTCTGTTTTACAACAAATACAATTCGCGCCTGCCGCACCGGCAGATCAACCCCGAAACCGGGCAGGGCTGGGCCGCGCCCGAGGTGGCGGAAAACCTGTCGCTGACAGAACTGGAAACCGGCCCCGCGCTGGATGATCAGCGCATCGATGCGCTGGTGGCTTTTCTGGAAACGCTGACCGATGCGCGCTATGAGCCTTTGTTGACCGACCGATAAGGCCGGTCGATGACGGCACAGGGGAAGGGTTGGTGCGCGGTGAAGGCGCACCCTGCGGTGGTTGGGTCGGAGGCGTCTGTGCGGCGCATCCCGATCACCCCCGCCGCACCATGCCCAGAATATCCAGCGTCCGGTTCAGGATCGGCCGCGCAATCGGCTCGGCCCGGTCGGCGCCCTCGCCCAGAATCCGGTCGATTTCGGCCGGGTCGGCCATCAGTCGCCCCATCTCGGCCGAGATCGGCGCCAGCGTCGCGACCGCGATATCGGCCAGCACCGGCTTGAACAGGCCAAATCCCTGCCCGGCAAATTCGGCCAGCACCGCCTCGGGCATCTTGCCCGACAGCGCGGCGTAGATGTTCACCAGATTGCGCGCCTCGGGGCGGTCCTTCAGCCCGTCAAGCGTTTCGGGCAGCGGTTCGGGGTCGGTCTTGGCCTTGCGGATCTTGGCTGCGATCGTGTCGGCGTCATCGGTCAGGTTGATGCGGCTGGCATCCGACGGGTCGGATTTCGACATCTTCCTGGTGCCGTCGCGCAGCGACATGACGCGGGTTGCGGCGCCCTCGATCACCGGCTCGGGCGCGGGGAAGAAGTCCACGCCAAAGTCATGGTTGAACTTGGCGGCGATGTCGCGGGTCAGCTCTACATGCTGTTTCTGATCCTCGCCCACCGGCACCATGGTCGCGTGATACAGCAGAATGTCGGCGGCCATCAGCGAGGGATAGGCATACAGGCCAAGGCTGGCGTTTTCGCTGTTCTTGCCGACCTTGTCCTTGAACTGGGTCATCCGGTTCATCCAGCCCAGCCGCGCCACGCAGTTGAAGATCCAGCCCAGTTCGGCATGGGCCGAAACCTGGCTCTGGTTGAACAGGACCGAGCGTTTCGGGTCGATGCCCGCCGCCAGAAAGGCCGCCGCGGCCTCGCGTGTCTGCTGGCGCAGTTTGTCGGGGTCTTGCCAGACGGTGATGGCGTGCAGATCGACGAGGCAATAGATCGTCTCGATCCCCTCATCCTGCTTTTCCACAAACCGTTTCAACGCCCCCAGATAGTTGCCCAGCGTCAGCCCGCCCGAAGGCTGGATGCCCGAAAAGATGCGGGGCTTGAAGGCTGCATTGGGGCGGGGGGCTTGGGTCATCTGCACTCTCCGGGGCTGGCGGGCTGGAAATCGGCTTGCGTCTCGCTTATCGCTGGGGGAACGGGGCGTCAACCGACGCCCGGAGGAGACGAACATGCGTGACGGATACGATACCGCCCCGGTAAACCCGCTCCCCTGGTCGGTCTGGGCGCTGGCGCTGCCGGTGGTGGCGCTTGAGGCGGTGTTCAGCCTTGGCCAGTCGGGGCTGGCGGGCGGGCCGCAGGCGGTGGGTTGGCGGCTGGATGCGTTGCAGCGGTTTTCCTTTTCGCCCGACATTCTGCGCGCGATGCTGGACCGCAGCCTGTTCCCGCCCGAACATCTGGCGCGGTTCGTGACCTATCCCTTCGTGCATGGCAGCATCACCCATGCGCTGATGGTGTTGGTGTTTCTGCTGGCTTTGGGCAAGATGGTGGGCGAGGTGCTGCGGCCGATCGCAGTGATCGTGATCTTTTTCGGCGCGGCGCTGACCGGGGCGCTGGTTTATACCGCCGTCCCTGGCCTCAGCCAGCCGCTTTATGGCGGCTATCCGGCGGTTTATGGGCTGGTGGGCGGGTTTACCTGGATCTTGTGGGCGCGGCTGGGGGCGGAAAACGCCAACCGTGCGCGCGCCTTTACGCTGATCGGGTTTCTGCTGGGGATTCAACTGATCTTTGGCGTGCTGTTCGGTGGAAGCTGGGATTGGGTGGCCGAGGTTTCGGGCTTTGTCGCGGGTTTCGCGCTGTCGTTCCTGCTGGCGCCGGGGGGCTGGCAGCAGGTGCTGGCGCGGATGCGGCGGCGCTAGGGCCGCCGCCGCCGCAGGGCCGAGCGGAAATCTGACAGGTGGAACGCCCCGATCAGCAGCCCCAGCGCGAAATAGACCCCGATCCCCAGCGCCACCAGCGCGCCCAGGGCCGCATAACGCAGCCCGCCTTGCGCCAGCATCGGCGCCAGCGCATCGGCAGCAAGCCACAAGGCCGCCCCCATGCCCGCCGCGGCCAGCACGATGCGCCAGATCCGCGCACGAAAGCGCGCGTCCAGATGCGCCGCCTCGCCCATGCCGCGGCTGCCCCACCACAGTTGCGCCACCATCGCCCAGGCCGACAGGGTGGTAGCCAGCGCGGCCGCCATGAAACCGATCAGCGGCATCAGCCCCACCGCCAGAACCGCGTTCACCACCATCGACACCACCGCGTAATAGAACGGGCGCCGGGTATCTTCGCGTGCGTAGAACAGCGGCTGCAACACCTTGTGCAGCACAAAGGCGGGCAGGCCCAGCCCATAGGCCGCCAGCGCCAGAGCGGTGGCGGCGGTATCGTCGGGGCCAAAGGCGCCGCGCTGGAACAGAACCTCCACCAGCGGTCGCGCGATCAGCACAAGCGCCACCGCTGCCGGAACCGTCAGCATCAGCGCAAATTCCGCGCCGCGGTTAAAGCTGGCCTGCCCGCCCGCGGCATCGCCCGCGCGCAGCCTCCGCGACAGGTCGGGCAGCAGCACCACGCCGATGGCAATGCCCACGACGCCCAAGGGAAGCTGATAAAGCCGGTCCGCATAAGACAGCCACGCCACCGCACCCTCGGTAAAGCTGGCGACCTGACGACCTACGATCAGGTTGATCTGCACCACCCCCCCAGCCAGAACCGCAGGCGCCGCGATCACCGCCAGCCGCTTCAGCTCGGGCGTCAGTCGCGGCCAGCGGAACGGCAGGCGAAAGCCCGCGCGCCGGACCGCCCACCAGATCGTGGCCAGTTGCACCACGCCCGCCACCGGCACCGCCCAGGCCAGTGTGCGCCCCATCGGCCAGCCCATCCAGTCAGCCAGCGGCATGGCGGCCACGAAAACCGCATTCAGCAGGATGGGTGCGGCGGCGGTGGCCATGAACCGCCCCGCCGCATTCAGCATCCCCGACAAAAGCGCGGTCAGCGAGATGAACAGGATGTAGGGAAAGGCGATGGTGCCATAGACCACCGCCAGATCGAACCGCTGATCATCGGCAAAGCCCGCCGCCATCGCCAGCACCAGCCACGGCATCGCCGCCATGCCCGCCAGCGTGAACAGCACCAGAACCCCGACCATGCCCCAATAGGCATCGCGGGCAAAACCCTCAGGGTCGTCGCCCGATTCGTATTTTTTGGCGAACATCGGCACGAAGGCCATGTTGAAGGCGCCCTCGGCGAAGAAACGACGGAACATGTTGGGCAGCGAAAACGCCACCAGAAACGCCTCGGCTACCGGGCCTGCGCCCAGATAGGCGGCCATCAGAATGTCGCGCGCAAAGCCCGCGACCCGGCTGAGCAGGGTCCAGCCGCCCACGGTGACGAAGCCCTTGACCAGACGGATCGGCTGCATCAGCGCGCCGCCCGTTCGGCGCCCTCGGCAATGGCCTGCCGCAGTTTTTTCTCCAACGCCTCCTGTTTCGCGCGCGAGTGCAGTTTCAGGCCGAACATGTCCTTGACGTAAAAAGTATCGACCACCTGCGCGCCAAAGGTCGCGATCACGGCGCTGGCGATATAGATGGTGTTGTTGGCAAGGGTGCGCGTCAGGTCGAACAGCAGGCCGGGGCGGTCGCGGGTATCGACCTCGATGATCGTGTAGATGTCCGAGCCCTCGTTGTCGAAGCTGATATGGGTGGGAAAGCGAAATTCGCGTTCGCGCTTTTTCACCTTGTCGCGGTCGGCCAGTGCTTCGCGCGCCACCACCTCGCCCTTCAGCGTCTTGTCGATCATCTGCCGCAGCCGCGGCAGCTTGGCGGCCTCGTAGGGGCGGCCCTCGGCGTCCTGCACCCAGAACACGGCGGTGGCATAGCCGTCTTTCGAGGTATAGGTGCGCGCATCGACGACGTTTGCCCCCACCAGTGCAAGCGCGCCCGCCAGCCGCGAAAAGATGCCGGGGTGATCGGCCAGCGCAAAGGCCGCGCGGGTGGCGTCGCGGTCGGGGTCGGGGTGCAGGTCGATGCGGATCTCATCATCGCCGATGCCGCGCAGAAGCTGGGCAAAGACCGCCTGCGTATCGGTGGGCAGGCCCTGCCAGTAGGGCGGATAGTGGCGGCCCAGTTCGGCGCGAAGGTCGCGCGCGTCCCAGTCGGCCAGTGCCTCGCGCAGGGCGCGCTTGGCCTCGTCGGCGCGCTGATCGCGGTTGACCGCCTCCAGCCCGGTTTCCAGCGCCGCGGCAGTTTCGCTGAAAAGCCGCCGCAGCAACATGGCCTTCCAGTTGTTCCAGGTGCCGGGGCCGACGCCGCGGATATCGCAGACCGTCAGCACCGTCAGCAGATCCAGCCGCTTCTTGGTTTTCACCGCCTTGGCGAAATCGCGCAACGTGCGTGGGTCCGACAGGTCGCGCTTTTGCGCCATGTCCGACATCAGAAGGTGATAGCGCACCAGCCATTCGACGGTTTCGCATTCCTCGTGGTTCAGCCCCAGGCGGGGCGCCACCCGCCGCGCGATCTGCGCGCCAAGGATCGAGTGATCCTCGGGGCGGCCCTTGCCGATGTCATGCAGCAAGAGCGCGACATACAGAACCCGACGGTTGACCCCCGCCGTCAGGATCGACGACGACAGCGGCAGTTCCTCGACCAGTTCGCCGCGCTCGATTTGCGCCAGCGTCGAGATACATTGAATCGTGTGCTCGTCCACCGTGTAGTGGTGGTAGACGTTGAATTGCATCATCGCCACGATCGGCTCGAATTCCGGGATGAAGGCCGCGATCACGCCGATCTCGTTCATCCGGCGCAGCGCGCGTTCGGGGTTGCCGTGTTTCAGCATCAGATCCAGAAAGATGCGCCCCGCCTCGCGATCCTCGCGGATGTCTTCGAACAGGGGCAGGTTGGCCGCAACCAGCCGCATCGCCTCGGGGTGGATCAACAGGCCGGTGCGCAAGCCCTCTTCGAACAGGCGCAGCAGGTTCAGCGGATCTGACAGGAACGCCTTGGGGTCGGTGATGCCCAGCCGGTTGCCATCTTCGCGGTAGCCCGGTTTCAGCTTGCGGCGGCGGCGGAAGATGCGTTCCAGCATCGGCGCACGCTTGACGTGGCGGGCCTCCAGCGCGGTCAGGAAGATGCGCGTCAACTCGCCCACGCGGGTGGCGTGGCGGAAATAATCCTGCATGAAATGTTCGACCGCGCGGCGGCCGGCGCTGTCTTCATAGCCCATGCGGCGGGCGACCTCGACCTGGGTGTCGAAGGTCAACTGATCCGAGGCCCGCCCCGAAATCAGATGCAGATGGCACCGCACCGCCCATAGAAAACCCTCCGCCTCGTGGAAGGCGTCGTGTTCTTCGGCGGTAAACACGCCCTGGTCGATCAGCTCGGCTGCGCTCTCGACCTGATGGATGTATTTTGCAATCCAGTAGAGGGTTTGCAGATCGCGCAGCCCGCCCTTGCCCTCTTTGACGTTGGGTTCCAGCACATAGCGCTGGCCGCCTTGACGGCGGTGGCGTTCGGCGCGTTCGGCCAGCTTGGCCTCGATGAATTCTGCCTCGGTGCCGCGGAACAGTTCGGCCCGCAGCCGGTCGCGCAGTTCGGCGGCCAGCGGTTCGTGCCCGCCGATGAAGCGGTGTTCCAGCAACGCGGTGCGGATCGTGTAATCTTCGCGCCCCAGCCGCAGGCAGTCTTTTACGGTGCGAACGGCATGGCCCACCTTCAGCTTCATGTCCCACAGCATGTAAAGCATGCTTTCGACGATGCTTTCGGCCCAGGGCGTCACTTTCCAGGGGGTCAGCAGCAGCAGGTCGAGGTCTGATCCAGGCGCCATTTCGGCGCGGCCATAGCCGCCCACAGCCAGCACCGCGATCCGTTCGCCCTCGGTCGGGTTCGGCAGCGGGTGCAGAACGTCACAGGCCACCGCCAGAACGGTCAGCACGATGCCATCGGTCAGCCGGGCATAGGCGCGCACGGTGTCGCGTGCGGCGCGCGGATGGCTGGCCAGATCGGCGGCGATCGCTTCGCAGCCGACGCGCCGCGCCTCGGTCAGGTGCTGCACTGCGAGCGCGCGGATTTCGCGGCTGTCGGACAGGGGCGCGAGCTCGGCAAGCAGCGCAGCGCGAAAACCGGCGGGGTCGTCAAGCAGGCTGGGCGCGTTGGACCGTGCGACGGCGGGGTGGGGCAGGTGCTGCGCCGGCTCAGAAGCCGGCGCCGCCAAAACGTCTGGGAGCTGGGTCAATCACGATCACCTGGTTGTTGCGGATCTGGGCCACCGCAAGGCCGCGTTCGTTGGTGCCGTCAGGGCGCAGGCGGAATACGCCGCTGACGCCGACGAAACCGGCGCCCTGGGTCAGCGCGGCCCGGCCCAGCGCATCGGGGCGCCCCGATTTCACCAGCGCGCCGATTGCGGCGATGCCGTCATAGGCCAGCCCCGCGATCGGGTGCGGCGCCTCGCCATAGGCGGCCCGGTAGCGGTTCTGGAACTGCGCGTTCAGCCCCGGATCGGGCAGTGCGAACCAGCCTCCCTGCACACCGGGCAGCGCCAGCGTAGCGGGCGGAATATCCCATCGGGTCAGGCCAATATATTGCATCGTCTCGGGGCGCAGGCCCTGTTCGGGCAAAAGCGTGGCCAGCATCGGCAGCGCGCCCGCGGCATCGGCGGTCAGGAAGGTGGCATCGGCCCCGCTGCTGCGCGCCTGCCCCACGATCTGGGGCAGTGCCGCGACCAGCCCATCCTGCGAGAACGGGAACGAGGCCTTGCCCGCAAGGCTGGCCCCCGACCGGGCGATGGCCCCCTCGATCGCGCGGGCGCCGATTTCGCCCGCAGTGGTCTGTTCATGCACGATCAGGATGCGTTTCTTGCCATGACCCGCGGCATAGTCGGTCAGCCGGTTGGCGGTGTTGGCAAATGTCTGGCCCAGAACGAAGACGTTGCCGCCCGCGATGTCGGTGTTGTTCGAGAACGACAGCACATTCACCCCGCGCGCCGCCGCCGCCAGCCCGGCGGCATTGGCCGCCTCGGCATAGACCGGCCCCAGAATGATCTTGGCACCCTCGTCCACCGCCTTGCTGGCGCTGGCCGCCGCCTGCGCGGGCGAGCCGCCGGTGTTGTAGACCCGCAGGTCGATCTGCACGCCCTGCAGATCGGCAATCGCCAGTTGCGCCGCCTGCCGCAGCGCGCGCGCCAGCACTTCGTCGCCCGAATTTCCCGAGCCCGAAGGCACCAGAAGCGCAACCGGAACCGCCGCGCCCTTGTCGAGCGCTGGGCCAGAGCCGCCGCCCATCGCCACGGGCTGGCAGGCCGCAAGCCAAAGCGCCGACATCAGCGCGACGAAACGAACGAGCGGCTTGCGGGGGGGGCGCAAAACGGCAAACATGGCGCGGCCTCATGATCTGGAACGGGAACGTCGTGAAAATGAGCCTAAGCGGTTCAGGAGCCGAAGTAAACTTGCAGCACTGAAGGAATGGGGCAGAGATGGCAGCCGGAACGAATTCGGGCGAAACCTTGCCGGATGCGGCGCAAGACGGTGCCATGGGCGCCGCATCGGGGCTGTTGCCCGGCGGTCGCCGACTGGCGCCGGGGCTGCATTTCCTGTCGACGCCGATCGGGGCCGCCCGCGACATCACCCTGCGCGCGCTGGATATTCTGACGGTGGCCGATGTGATCGCCGCCGAGGACACGCGCAGCCTGCGGCATCTGATGGAAATCCACGGTGTCGCGTTGGGGGGGCGCCCGCTGATCGCCTATCACGACCATAATGGCGAGGCGCAGCGCCCGCGGTTGCTGCGCGCGCTGGAGGCCGGGCAGAGCGTGGCCTATGCCTCGGAGGCGGGAACGCCGCTGGTGGCCGATCCGGGCTATCAACTGGCGCGCGCGGCAATCGCCGCGGGCCATCCAGTCTTTGCCGCGCCGGGGCCTTCGGCGGTGCTGGCCGCGCTGACGGTGTCGGGCCTGCCCTCGGACCGGTTTCTGTTCGCCGGTTTCCCGCCCAAGACCGGCAGCGCGCGGCGCAAATGGCTGTCCGAATTTGCCGCCGTCCCGGCCACGCTGATATTTTACGAATCCCCGAAACGCGTTGGGGAAATGTTAGGGGATCTGGCGCAAAGTCTGGGAGGGGAACGGCAGGCTGTTGTGTGCCGGGAACTGACCAAGCGATTCGAAGAGGTGCGGCGGGGCACGATTTCGGAACTGGCGGCGGAATTTGCCGATCAGACCGTGAAGGGCGAAATTGTTGTGCTGGTGGACCGGCCGCAGCCACGGGTGGTGCAGGCGGCGGATGTGACGGCTGCGCTGCGCGAGCGGCTGGGCCGGATGCGGGTGAAGGACGCCGCGGCCGAGGTGGCCGAGGCGTTGGGCTTGCCACGACGCGAGGTTTATCAGGCTGCGCTGCGGCTGGAGAATGAGGCAGAGTGAGGAAGGGGTGAACGATGGCGGGTGCGGTATCCTATCAGGCGGGTCTGGCGGCCGAGGCGCAGGTGGCGGCCCATTATCAACGCTCCGGGCGCGGAATCGCGGCGCGGCGCTGGCGCGGATCGGGCGGCGAGATCGACCTGATCGCCCGCGACGGGGCAGGGCTGATCTTTATCGAGGTCAAGAAATCGGCCAGCCACGCCCGCGCGGCCGAGCGGCTTTCGCGGCGGCAGATGGATCGGATCTATGCCTCGGCCAGCGAGTTTCTGGTGGGCGAGCCGCTGGGGTTGAACACGGCGATCCGGTTCGATGTGGCGTTGGTCGATGCCGTCGGCCGAATCGAGATTGTCGAGAATGCCTTCGGGCTTGATTGAGGGCCGATTGCATCCCTGGCCCGGCTGCGTCATCTAGGGGGCAGAAAAAGGGGGCGGTCATGGCTTTGAAAATTGCGATCCAGATGGACCCGATCGGCGCGATCAACATCGACGCCGACAGCACCTTCCGGTTGGCCGAAGAGGCGCAGGCACGGGGGCACCGGTTGTTTTACTACACGCCCGACCGGCTGGCTTATCGCGAGGGGCGGGTTCTGGCGCGTGGCTGGCCGCTGACCGTGCAGCGCGTGAAGGGCGCGCATTTCACCCTGGGCGACGAGGTCGAGGTCGATCTGGCCGATTGGGATGTGGTCTGGCTGCGGCAAGATCCGCCGTTCGACATGGGCTATATCACGACGACCCATCTGCTGGAGCGGATTCATCCGCAGACGCTGGTTGTGAACGATCCGTTCTGGGTGCGCAATTCGCCTGAGAAGCTGTTGGTGCTGAATTTCCCCGACCTGACCCCACCCACGCTGATAGCGCGTGATCTGGGCACGATCCGCGATTTCAAGCAGACGCATGGCGACATCATCCTGAAGCCGCTTTATGGCAATGGCGGGGCCGGGGTGTTCCGGCTCGACCCGGCCGACCGCAACCTGTCGGCGCTGCACGAGCTGTTCACCAGTCTCAGCCGCGAGCCGCTGATTGCGCAGAAGTTCATCCCTGATGTGGCCAAAGGCGACAAGCGCATTATCCTGGTGAACGGCGCGCCGGTGGGCGCCATCAACCGGGTTCCCGCGGTGGGTGAGACGCGGTCGAACATGCATGCAGGAGGGCGGCCGGAAAAGATCGGGCTGACCAACCGCGACCGCGAGATTTGCGCCGCCATCGGCCCGGTGTTGCGCGACAAGGGGCAGGTTTTTGTGGGTATCGACGTGATCGGCGACTGGCTGACCGAGATCAACGTGACCTCGCCCACCGGCATTCAGGAGCTGGAGCGGTTTGATGGCATCAACGTGGCCGCGATGATCTGGCAGGTGATCGAGGACAAGCGTGCCGGGCGCGGCTGAGCCGCCCCGGCCTATTGCGCCTTCTGGAAGGTGATGCGGTAGCTGACCGCCTCGGCGATGTGAGGGGCCTGCACCGCCTCTGATCCATCCAGATCGGCGATGGTGCGCGCCACCCGCAGCACCCGGTGATAGCCGCGCGCTGTCAGCCCGAATCGTTCGGCCACGCGGGTCAGCAGTGTGCGGCCTTCGCTGTCTGGGCGGGCGATTTCTTCCAGCAGCGCGCCCTCTGCTTCGGAATTGACCCGCACCTCGGGCAGGTCGGCAAAGCGTGCGGTCTGACGGGCGCGGGCGGTGGCGACACGGGCGGCGATGCTGGCCGAAGGTTCGCCCGTTGCGGGCAGATCGAGATCGGCATAGGCCACCGGCGGCACCTCAAGGCGCAGATCGAACCGGTCCATCAGCGGCCCCGAGATGCGGCCCAGATAGTCCTCGCCGCAAGCGGGAACGCGGGCGCAGGCGCGGGCGGGGTCGGTCAGGTAGCCGCATTTGCAGGGGTTGGCGGCGGCCACCAACAGGAACCGGCAGGGGTAGCGCATGTGGGCATTGGCGCGAGCCACCACGACCTCGCCGGTCTCGATGGGCTGGCGCAGGGTTTCCAGCACGGCGCGGGGAAATTCGGGGAACTCGTCCATGAACAGCACGCCATTGTGGGCAAGGCTGATTTCGCCCGGCTTCGCACCGCGCCCGCCGCCCACGATGGCGGCCATCGAGGCGGTGTGATGCGGTTCCCGAAACGGGCGGCTGCGCGAAATTCCGCCCTCGGTCAGCAACCCCGACAGCGAATGGACCATCGAGGTTTCCAGCGCCTCGACCGGGCTGAGCGGCGGCAGGATGCCGGGCATCCGCGCCGCCAGCATCGACTTGCCCGAGCCGGGCGGCCCCACCATCAGCACATGGTGCCGCCCGGCAGCGGCGATTTCCAGTGCGCGCTTGGCGCGTTCCTGGCCTTTCACGTCGCTGAAATCGCGGGTGGCGCCGGCTGCGGTCACCTCGCCGGG
>NZ_PZKF01000038.1 GCF_003034995.1 Phaeovulum veldkampii DSM 11550
AGGTCTGAAGCGTGGCGATATCGCTTTGGGCATACATGATTGCGGTGTCATCTTCGGGGCACCAGCCCCAGTCCATCGTGGGCTTGTCGATGGACCAGTTCATGAAATGCGGCACCTGTTCATACGAGCCTTTTCCGGGCAGGCCGGTGGAGGTGAATTCATCGCCGCCAATCTCGATGCAGGAACTGGGCACCGAAAGGATCGGTTTATAGACGAAATCATTGAAGCTCAGAGTGCTGTTCGTGGGTGTGCCGCTGGGTTTGGTGTCGGCGGTCTCGCCGTTGGTGTTGTTCGCCACCGCGTAATACTTGGTTACATAAGCTGTGGTCTTGATTTGCGCCCCGATCACGGTTTTGCCGGCGACGGCGGGCACCTTGGTGCCCATGAACGTGACCAACTGACCAAAGAAGACGTCAAGATCATTGCTGATGAAGTTGGTCGCGCCGCTGGCGGGGAAGTAATTGATCGTCACCGACCTGTCCATCTTGCCATCCGCGTTGGTGTCGAAATAGGTTACCACGTTCAAGATGTTGGGCGAGATCATGGGGAAATGGTTGGTGGTCACGACGGCATCGCGGCGGATACCGCCGAGATAGTCAAACATCGTCCGACCGGGGTTGGTTTGCCCGGCATAGGGGATGATGCTGATCGACACGAGGTCCGCCACATCGGGCTTCAGCACCTGTTCGACAAAGTTTTTCGCAGCAGGCTTCAGGTCGCCCATTCGGTCGTCAAAGCGCATCGAGCCGGAAATATCCAGCACGAGCGAGATTTCCGACTTTTCGATATGCTCACGTGCGGCGCCGTTTGTGGACACCGCCAAAGAATTGACGCCCGCCAGCCGCAGAAAGAACGTGTCAAGGTCGAACGAGGCTTCTGCCGTGACCGACCGCCCGGTGATGTCGGGGTAAACCTTGACGTCCTTCAGATAGTCCTTAAGCCCCGCGCGGTCGAAATAATCTTCGACCACCTCTTTGGCCGGGCGCTTTTCGTCCAGGTCGGCGGCGGCAAGGATGGCGCGGTCAAGCGTGGCCTGCATTTTGGTGCGCTGGTCTTCCACGCGAAGAAAGTCTACGGAAAGCCCACCGACGAGCAGCATGATCACGAACAGAAACAGCGAGAAGATGACAAGAACGCCCGACTCGTCCTTGGAGAACGATCTGGCAGCACGGATCAGGCAGCGGAGCTTTTTGGTCATGACACACTCTCTCACGCACTTTGACGGCACGATGCCGATTCGCAGCGTATCCTTGAGGGGTTAGGCCCCCTCAAGGTTATCTTTATCTTAAACTAACAGAATAACAGGGCGGAAGTGCGGCGAAAGGGTGAAAACCCGCCATAAACTGGGCCGGGTCGGGCATATTTGCGATTGCCGCACCGGCTGTGCGGCGTGTCAGATGAGGGGGGCCGATCAAGAGACCCGCCACATCTGGCAAGCATCCCTCACCTTTCCCATATAACAGGTACATAATGCGGGAGGCGATGATGAGTCAGGGCACGGCGATCTTTCCCCCGATCCGCGACCGCGCAGTCTTGTCGGAACTGGACGCGCTGGCGGCGCGGCACCGGGCGGCCAGCGGTCTTGGGATGCAGGTTCTGGCGGCGCTGGGCGACAGCACAGAGACGCTGTTGGGCAAACTGCCCGCGCGGGTGCGTGACCGGCTGCAAGGCGCGACCGAGGCTGCGCTGGACAATGCCTTCGCCGCGGCGGCGGTCTCGCGGGGGGTGATGGCTGACCGCAGCGATTGGGTGAACACGGCGCTGGCCACGGCGATGGGGGCGGCGGGGGGGCTGGGCGGTCTGCCCGGCGCGCTGGCCGAACTGCCGCTGACGGTGACGGTGCTGTTGCGCGCGATTCAGGGCATCGCGCAGGAACACGGCTTTGACCCGGCCGACGAGGCGGTGCGGATCGAATGCCTTGCCGTTTTCGCTTCGGCCGGGCCGATGGTCGAGGATGACGGCACCGATATGGGCCTTGTCACCGCCAAGCTGACGATCACCGGCGCCAGCCTTCAGGCGCTGATCGCCAAGGTTGCGCCGCGGCTGTCGGTGGCGCTGGGGCAGAAACTGGCTGCGCAGGCGACCCCGGTTCTGGGCGCGATCGCGGGGGCTGCAATCAACTACAGCTTCACCAGCTATTATCAGGACATCGCGCGGGTGCATTTCGGGCTGAAACGGCTGGCGCTGAGCCATGACCTCGATGAGGGCTTCCTGCGCGAGGATCTGCGCGCCCGCATTTCTACCCGCCGCTGAGTGTGCCTTTCATCTTGGCTCAAATATCCCCGCCGGAGGCTCCCACGGCAGCCGCGGAACGCTCCGCGGGGGATATTTGAACCAAGATGAAAGGGCAATTATTGACGGGCCAGCCACGCTGTCACGGCGGGGCGGACGGTTTGGGCGCCATCGCCACGGGCCGCGTCGATCACCGCGCGCAGGTCTTTCAGATTGACCCGGCGGATCAGGTGCTTGACCGGCCCAATCGAGGCGGGGCGCATTGACAATATGCGGATGCCGAGCGCCGCGAGCGTCAGCGCGTCGATCGGGCGGCCAGCATCCTCGCCGCAGAACGACAGCCGGGTGCCTGCGCGGGCGCAGCGGTCGATGATCTGTTCGATCAGCGCCAGATAGCTGACATCAAGTGTATCATAGCGGCGCCGGACACGTTCGTTTTCGCGATCGGCGGCGAAGAAGAACTGCTTGAGGTCATTGCCACCGATCGAGATGAAATCGGCTGCCTCGAAAAAGCTGTTCGGGGCGAAGGCGAGGCTGGGGGTTTCCAGCATGGCGCCCACTTCGACGGCGGTGGGCGTTGCTCGGCCCAGGGCTGTTTCATGCGCCAAGGCACACTCAAGCGCCTTGCGCGCCGCAGTATATTCCGCCGCATTGGCGATGAAGGGGAACATTACGCTGAGCGGGCGGCCCGCTGCGGCGCGGATCAGCGCCTGCAACTGCATTCGCAGCACGCCGGGTTTGTCGAGCCCCACGCGGATCGCGCGCCAGCCCATCGCGGGGTTCGGCTCGTCTTGCGGCTTCATGTAGGGCAAGACCTTGTCGGAGCCGATGTCGAGTGTGCGGAAGATCACCGGGCGGCCCTGTGCCGCGTCCATGACGCGCGCATAGATGGCCGCCAGTTCGCTGCGTCGCGGCACGCGGGTGCGGACCAGAAATTGCAGTTCGGTGCGAAACAGGCCCACCCCGTCGGCGCCGGAATTGACCAGCGAAGGCAGGTCGGCCATCAGGCCCGCGTTCATCAGCAGGCTGATGCGGCTGCCGCATTTCGCCTCGGCCGGCAGGTTGCGCAGGCTGGAATAGCGTTGCTGCGCCTCGGCCTGCATCGCGATCTTTTCGCGGAAAGCGCCTGCCACGGTTTCGTCGGGGCGCAGGTGGACGATGCCCTGATCTCCGTCAACCAGGATCGGGTCGCCGTTCAGCGCCTCGGTGGTGATACGGTCGGCATGGACCACCAGCGGTATTGCCAGAGCGCGCGCCACGATCGCGGCATGGCTGCCGACCGAGCCTTCCTCCAGCACCACACCTTTGAGCTTGCGCCCGTAGTCCAGCAACTCGGCCGGGCCGATGTTGCGGGCCACCAGAACCGGGTTCTCGGGCATCTCGGCGCCGGTGTCCTGGCCTTGCCCGGTGAGGATGCGCAACAGCCGGTTCGACAGGTCGTCAAGGTCGTGCAGCCGGTCGCGCAGGTAGGGGTCGGGCACCTGTTCCAGCCGCGCGCGGGCGGCGGATTGTTCCTTTTCCACCGCGGCCTCGGCTGAAAGGCCGCGGGCGATGTCTTCTTCCATCCGTCGCATCCAGCCGCGCGAATGGGCAAACATCCGGTAGGCCTCCAGCACCTGCTGGTGGTCTTTGTCGCCGCCATGAGCATGGGCCAGCATCTGATCGACCGAGTCGCGCAGCGTATCTACCGCGTCATGCAGGCGCGCGCGTTCCTTCTCCGGGTCGTCGCCCACCGGGTTGGTGACCACCACGCGCGGTTCGTGCAGCCAGACCCGGCCCTCGGCCGCGCCTTCCTGGCCGGCGCTGGCGCGGATCATCACCGGGTTGGTATGGCCGCGCCCCATCGCCTCGCCATCGCCCAGAAAGGCGCCAAGTTCGGCCATTTCGGCCAGCACCATCGCCACCACTTCCAGCCCGTAGACCTCGTCTTCGGAAAACTGCCGCGCCTCGCGCGATTGCACCACCAGCACGCCCAGCTTTTCGCCCACGCGTTGGATCGGCACGCCCAGAAAGCTGGAATAAATCTCTTCGCCGGTTTCGGGCATGAAGCGAAAGCCGCGTTCGGCAGGGGCGTTGCCGGTGTTGACCGGCTGCGCCGAACGTGCCACGCGGCCCACCAGCCCCTCGCCCATGCGCAGGCGGGTCTTGTGCACGGCTTCGGCCTTCAGCCCTTCGGTCGCGCACAATTCCAGCGTGTCGGCGTCGCGGAACAGGTAGATCGAACATACCTGCGAACGCATCGAATCCGCGATCAGATGGGTGATCCGGTCAAGCCGCTCCTGCCCCTTGCAGGGCGTTGCCAGCGTGTCGCGCAGGCGACGCAACAGCTTGCGGCTTTCGCTTTCCGTGCGTTCGGGCATGATCCCGTCTTGCCCCTGTCGTGTCAGACCGCGCCGGGTGTCAGGCGGCCTTTTCCAGTTCGAAGGCATCATGAAGCGCCTGCACGGCGAGTTCCATATATTTCCGGTCGATCAGCACCGAAATCTTGATTTCCGATGTGGCGATGACCTTGATGTTGATGTTCTCGGCGGCCAGCGCCTTGAACATGGTCGCGGCAACCCCTGCGTGGCTGCGCATCCCGATGCCCACGACCGAAACCTTGGCCACGTCGGTATCGACGGCGAGATCGTCATAGTTGATCTGGCCTGCGGCGCGGGCATCTTCCATCGCCTTTTTCGCCCGGGCGACCTGATTGACCGGGCACGAGAACGTCATGTCGGTGACCGCGCCTTCGTGGCCCTCGTAGTCGCGTTCCGAGATGTTCTGGACGATCATGTCCACATTCACGCCCGCATCGGCCAGCGGGCCGAAGATCGCCGAGGCGATGCCGGGGCGATCCTCGACGGTGACAAGGGTCATTTTCGCTTCGTCGCGCGAATAGGCGACGCCCGAGACGACTTTCGATTCCATGATTTCATCCTCGTCGCAGACCAGGGTTCCAGAGTTTTCGTCGGTTTCTTCGAACGACGACAGCACGCGCAGACGCACCTTGTAGCGCATCGCCAGCTCGACCGAGCGGGTTTGCAGCACCTTGGCCCCAAGGCTGGCCAGTTCAAGCATTTCCTCGAAGGCGATCTTTTCCAGCTTGCGCGCCTTGGAGCTGATCCGGGGATCGGTGGTGTAGATGCCATCCACATCGGTGTAGATGTCGCAGCGTTCGGCGCCAAAGGCAGCGGCAAAGGCTACCGCGGTGGTGTCTGATCCGCCGCGACCCAGCGTCGTGATGCGGCCCTCGGGGCTGAGGCCCTGAAAGCCCGCAACGACGGCAACCTTCATGCCTTCGGCAAATTTCTGGTCGATGTTGTCGCGCGGGATCGACACGAACCGCGCCGCGGAATGCGCGCTGGTGGTGTTGATCGGCACCTGCCAGCCCTGCCAACTGCGCGCGGGCACGTCCATTTCCTGTAGCGTCAGAGCCATCAGCCCGGCGGTCACGTTTTCCCCCGAGGCCACGACGGCGTCATATTCGCGCGCGTCGAACAGCGGAGAGGTCGCCTCGACCCAGCCCACCAGTTCGTTGGTCTTGCCTGACATGGCCGAGACGATGACGATCACGTCATAGCCGCGGGCCACCTCGCGCTTTACCTTTTCGGCGGCATTCTTGATGCGCGCCAGATCGGCCACCGAGGTGCCGCCGAATTTCATCACCAGAAGCGGCATGGTTCCCCCCTGAACCGCCCGAACATTGAGGCGCTTCTTATGCGGGCGGGGGCGGCGTTGCAAGGCCGGGCGCGCTGACATGGAACTGTCGCGTTGGGCTGCGATCCTGAGATGTGGACAGGTGCATTGGCGGAGGCGGGCATGGACGGACGCGGGCAGATCGAGGCGATGGCGGCGACGCCGGTTCCCGCATGGCGGGCAAGTGCGCAGGGGCTGTATGAGGTTCTGGGCGCCCTGCGTCACGATCTGGAGGCCCGCGCCGCGCATCGGCTGGAGGGCTGGGACGGCCAGATCCTGCGCCACGATTTCATGCCCGGCGCTGCCAATCTGGCCGATTATCTGGCGCTTCGGCGCCACGATCTCACCGCCTTTCAGGCACCGCTGGCGGCGTTGGGGCTGTCGTCGCTGGGGCGCTGCGAGGGGCATGTGCGCGCCTCGCTGGATGCGGTTCTGGCGGCGCTGGCGCGGGTTTTAGGCGAGGATGGCGGGGCTTTTCCCCGGCCCGAGGCATTTGCGGTGCCGCAGGCCCGCATCGGGGCGCAGCGCGACGCTTTGTTTGGCGCGCGCGAGGGGGGGCCTGCCGCGCGGATCATGGTGACGCTGCCGCCCGAGGCTGCCGAGGGCCCCGCGCTGATTGATCGGCTGGTGATGGAGGGGGCCGATTGCCTGCGCATCAACTGTGCCCATGACGGCCCCGAGGCCTGGGCCGCGATGATCGGCCACGCCCGGCGGCGCGCGACCAAATCGGGGCGCCGGGTGCCGGTGCTGATGGATCTGGCCGGGCCGAAACTGCGCATCGCCACGCTGGAGGGCGATGCCAAGGCGCGGCTGGGTGCTGGCGACCGCGTCGCGATCCTGCCGGCGCCGGTCAAGGCGAGGGGCGGCAAATCGGGCAAGGCCGGGGCGCTGGCGATCACGCTCAGCCACCCCGAGGTGATGGCCCATCTGGCGCCGGGGGTGCCGGTGTCGTTTGACGATGGCAAGCTGTGGGGCAAGGTCGTCGAGGCCGGGGCCGAGCGGGTGCTGGTCGAGATCACGCAGGCCCCCGAACGCGGCGCGCGGCTGAAGCCCGCCAAGGGCGTCAACCTGCCCGGCGTTGATCTGGCGATCCCGGCGCTGGGCGAGGATGACCTGCGGGCGCTGGATTTCGTGATGGGGCACGCCGATCTGGTGGGGTATTCCTTTGTGCAGACGCCTGCCGACGTGGTCCGCCTGATCGAGGCGATGGAAGCGCGGGCCAACGGGCGGCCCTTGCCGGCCGTGGTGCTGAAGATCGAAACCCCGCTGGCGCTGCGCAACCTGCCCGATCTGATTGTGGCGGCCGGCGGTCGGCTGCCGGTGGCGGTGATGATCGCGCGCGGCGATCTGGCGGTGGAAATCGGGCTGGACCGGCTGTCGGAAATTCAGGAAGAAATCCTGTGGCTGTGCGAGGCCGCGCATGTGCCGGTGGTCTGGGCCACGCAGGTTCTGGAGGGGCTATTGAAAGAGGGCCGCGCCAGCCGTGCCGAGGCGACCGATGCCGCGATGAGCCAGCGCGCCGATTGTGTGATGCTGAACAAAGGCCCCTATCTGCCCGAGGCGGTGGGATTTTTGCGAGGTGTCCTGATGCGGATGGACCGGCATCAGGACAAGAAATCTGCCCGCCTTGGCCCGCTGGGCCTGTGGCGCGACGGGCGTTAGCGTCAGCGCAGCCCCAACCCGGCGCGCATCAGCGTCTTGCGCACCGGGGCCAGCGCGTAGAGCGCGCCCAAGGCCCCCGCGCGCAGGTTGCGCAACGGCTGCGCTTGCACCATCGAGGCGCGGTTCAGCAGGTCGATGCCGGTCACGCGGGCCTTGACCTCGGGCCAGCGACGGCGGTTGTAGGTGGACAGCATCGGCTGGCTACCCAGATTACCGCGGTCGCGCGTGGCCAGGTCGGCAAGGCAGGCCAGATCGGCAAGGCTCATGTTCAGGCCCTGCGCGCCGATCGGCGGCACGACATGCGCGGCCTCGGCCATCAGCGCGGTGCGCGGCCCGTCAAAACGTGCGGCGATCTGGCTGATGATCGGCCAGACCGACCGGCGGGTGACCAGTGTCAGATGCCCCAGAATATCGCAGGAGCGTTCGTTCAAGAGCCGCTCGAATTCCGGCACGGGCAGGGCGGCCAGCCGCGCAGCCTCGGGGCCGCGTTCCATCCAGACCACGGCCGAAGAGGGTTGCCCGTCGCGGTCGGGCAGCGGCACCAGCGTGAACGGCCCGCCCGAGCGGTGGATTTCCGTCGAGACGTTGTGATGCGGGTTCGGATGGGTCACGGCAAAGGCCAGCGCCTTTTGGCCATAGCTGGTGCGGTGCGCCGCAATCCCCAGCGCCTCGCGCAGCGCCGAATTGCGCCCGTCGGCAGCCACCACAAGCCGGGCTGCTATGCGGGTTCCGTCATCGAGCCGCACGATTGCCTCGTTTTCGCGCGGCACGATCCCCACCGAGGCGCGACCGAGATGGAAGGCGACGTTGCGCATCTCGGCCAGCCGGGCCAGCAATTCGCGCCGCAGCAGCCAGTTGGGCAGGTTCCAGCCAAAGGGGGCGTCGGAAATGTCGGCGGCGTCAAAATCGCGGCGCAGCCGTTCCACCGGCTCGGCCCCGCCCGCGTCGATGATGCGCATCACCTGCAAAGGCGCCCCATAAGGCGCCAGCCGCGCCCAGACACCCGCGCGTTCCAGCAGCGTGACCGAGGGTTGCAGCAGCGCCGTGGTGCGCAGGTCTGACCCAGGGTCTGACTCGGCCGTGACCGGGGGGGCGGGGTCGATGCAAATCACCCGGAACCCTTCGGCCCCGAAAACGGCGGCGGCAGCCAGACCCGCGATCCCTCCGCCCGAAATCAGGATATCGGTGCTGTGGTCGGTTTCAGTCATGCCTGTGCCCCCTTGATCGTGCAGCTTTTATCCTAGCGCGCAAGGGGTAAAGGTCCAGCCTTGGCCCGCTTAGCCGCCAGCCGTGATGACGATCAGCAGCGCCATGCAAAGCGCGGTCGCTGCGACGCCAGTCAGAATCAGCGCCACGATCCCGAAGGTGGCAACCGCCCAGACCAGAGCCGCGACCAGAGCTGCCACACCGGCGAAGAACAGGGCTATCGCCAGGTTGGAGGGGTCTTTGATGTGGTGCCCGGTGGCATCGTGGGTGGAATCGGCCATGAATATCTCCCTGCACCGTCGGCGTGACGGTGGTGTGGTGATACCGGGCCGGGAAGCTGCGGAGGGATGCGACAAATTGTCGCGCTGCGGCATGGTGCCGCCGGATCACATCCGCAGCCGGGCCAGAAAACCGGCCAGATCGTCGGTGTGATGTTCGATATGTGGTGCGGGCAGCGGGGCGGGGGCGACATGCACGGTGCGCATCCCCATCGCATGGGGCGCTGCCAGATTGCGGGGGTCATCCTCGAACATGGCGGCGCGGGCGGGGGTTATGCCGGCGCGGGCAAACACCGTCTCAAAGGCGACGCGGTCGGGTTTGGGGCGAAAGCCGGCATCTTCCACGCCAAACACCCCGTCAAACAGCCCCGACAGCCCGCGCGCCGCCAAAACCCGCCGGGCATAAGGGGCCGAGCCGTTGGTGTAGACGATCCGCCGCCCCGGCAGTGCCGCGATCCCCGCGCGCAAGGCCGGATCGGGGGTCAGATGATCCAGCGAGATGTCATGCACCTCGACCAGGTAGGGGGCGGGGTCAACGTCATGTTCATGCATCAGCCCGGCCAGCGTGGTGCCGTAAAGCTGCCAGTAGTGCTGGCGCAGCCGGTCGGCTTCGGGCCGGTCAACGCCCAGCGCCTGCATGACAAAAGCGGTCATGCGCCGCTCGATCTGGTCGAACAGCCGCGCCTCGGGCGGATAAAGCGTGTTGTCGAGGTCAAAGACCCAGTCGATAACGTGGTGGAAACGGGCTGCGGGCATGGTGTGACCGTAGCGGGGCCCGCCGGGGGCCGCAATGGGGCAAAGGCTTGTCTTCGCCCCGGCCTTGCGCTTAGGGTCCGGCAACCTGCAGGGAGGGAGCCCGATGCAGACAGATGCCTATAGCCTGATCCTCGAAGCCATCGACAGCGGGGTTTACCGGCCCGGTGACCGGCTGGTGGAATCCGAGCTTGCCGAACGCTTTGGCGTGTCGCGTACGCCGGTGCGCGAGGCGTTGCAGCGGTTGGAAACCCAGTCGATGCTGGCGCGCGACGGGCGCAGCCTGATCGTCGCCTCGCTCGACCATAACCAGTTGGCCGAGCTGTATGTGGTGCGCGCCGAACTGGAGGCGCTGGCGGCCAGGCTGGCCGCGCGACACGCCACCCCCGAAGAGGTCAAGGTTCTGGGCGACATGGTGACCGAGGACCACGCCTACCTGAACGACCCCGAGGCGCTGAGCCGCGCCAACCGGCGGTTCCACAAGCAGATCCACCTGGCCTCGCACAACCGCTATCTGGTGCAGCAGCTTGATCTGGTGCATCGCTCGATGGCGCTTTTGGCCACCACCTCGCTGGCGGCCGAGGGGCGGGGCGAAACCGCGCTGGCCGAGCATCAGGCGATTGTCGATGCGATTGGCGCGGGTGATGGCGAGGCTGCGCAGGCGGCGCTGCGGGCGCATATCTCGAAAGCGTTTGAAACGCGGCTGAAACTGGATGCCGGCGGTGTGCAGGCCGGTGCGCGACCGCGGGGCTGACGCCCCCCCGCATTCAGCGCCGAACCGGCACCGGCACCGGGGCGTCGGTTGGGTCGGTGTCGAACAGGCCGTGGGCGGTCTTGTCCCAGTAAAACGGGCAGGTGATCACCTCATACATCGCCTTCCATGCCGACAGGGTGCCCAGCGGCAGGTAGACATTCAGCACCGGCACCCAGGGCAGCAAAAACCGGTGCTTGCGCCCGCGCACGGCCCAGGCGGCCACAACCAGCGTGATTGCTTCTGACGCCAGGAACAGCGCCGACAGCGCAATCAGCGGGCCTGCCCCCATCATCTCGGACAGCGGGTGCCATAGCCCCAGCGTCAGAACCCAGACCGACCACAGCACCGGCGCCAGCAGGTATTGCGACAGCGAGGCCAGAAACATCACCTGAAACCCGAAGAAACGCCACGCCCCCAGTTGCCGCCATAGCAGGATGGGGTCGCGCATATGCACCCCCCATGTCATCGCAAAGCCCTTTTGCCAGCGCGACCGTTGCCGGACCCACGGCAGAATGCGGCAGTTGGCCTCTTCTTCGGTGACGGTGGGGATCAATTCGGTCCGGTAGCCGTAGCGTGCCAACCGCACGCCCAGATCGGCATCTTCGGTGACGTTATGCGCATCCCATCCGCCCAGCCGTTCCAGCGCGGCGCGGCGGAAAAACAGCGTAGTGCCGCCCAGCGGCACCACCAGCCCCAGCCGCGCAAGCCCCGGCAGCAGCGAGCGGAACCACGAGGCATATTCAATGGTGAAACAGCGCGCGATCCAGTTGGTGCGCGGGTTGTAGAAATCAAGCACACCTTGCAGGCAGGCCACCTCGGGGCCGCGGTCGTGGAACCGGCGCACGACAGTGTGGATCTGGTCGGGGTGGGGGGCATCCTCGGCATCATAGACCCCGATGATCGACCCGCGGGCAAAGTTCAGCGCAAAGTTCAGCGCGCGCGGCTTGGTCTTGACCGGACCGTTCGGGACGGTCACGATCCGCATCCAGCCGGGCAGACAGGCGCGGTTCAGTGCGGCACGGGTGGTGGCGTCGCCTTCCTCCACGATCAGCATCACATCCAGCAATTCGCGTGGGTAGTGCAGCTTTGCCAACCGTGCGACCAGCCGCGCGGCAATGTCGTCTTCGCGGTAAAGCGCGATCAGGATCGACACCACGGGCAGCCGCGCGATGGCGGCGGCGGGGGGGCGCGGGCAGCGCCGGTCGCGGGCGCGGCCGATGACCTCGGCCAGAAAGGCCGCCAGTTTCAGCGCGTTGGTGGCCGCAAGCGTCAGCACCGCCCAGAACACCAGCAGCCCGAACACCGCCATCGGCGCCACCCACAGCCCCAGCGCCAGCCCCGCCAGCGTGGTCAGCGCGATCCTGGCGAGCCGCGGCTCGTTCCGGGTTCGGCAGCTTTCGGCGGGTGGCACGCGGGTTTCCGCGGCCCGGATCAGCCCGGTCTGGCGCTGGGCCAGCAGCGCGGCGTGTATTTCACGCTCGGGTGCCAGCACCATGGCAAAGGGCGCCAGCGTCGCGGGCAGGGTATGACGCAGGCCCAGAAAATCTTCGGGCCGTGCGGTGGCGATGATCGTGGTGCCGCCGACGCGCCGCCACGGCACCATGGCGTGGCGCAGGCATTCGGCAGCGCCGATACGGTCGATCAGTCGCGGGTCGGGCGGTTCGGCCTCCAGATCGACCACGCTTGCGTCCCATTGGCTGGCCAGCGCCGCCATCAGATCAGTGTCGCGCACCCAGCCATGTGCCAGCAAGATGTCGCCCAGCCGCACATCCTGCCGTTCGCGCAGCGCCAGAGCCTTCAGCAGGTCGCCCGGCGCCACTGCCGCGCGTTCGTGCAATATCTGCCCCAGCGGCTTGCGCGCGGCGTGGCGCGCCATCCGGGTGGCATGGGCACGCGTGTGGTCGTCGGGTGCAGCCGGGGTGGGCCGCGCAGGTGGTGCGGTGCGCAGAGCGCGAGGCAGGGGCGGAGGGGGCATGGCGGGCACCGGGCTGGAAACTGCCGTGCCAGCCTTGCGTCCCGCCTCTTAAGACATGGTTAACAAAGGGTGAAAAACTGACAGCGTGGCGGTTTTGCCACCGGCTTGGGCCGGGTCAGATTACCCGTTCAGGCGCCTGCTCGGGCGGCGCGGCGGGTGCGCATCGCCTCGGCAAAGCGGTCGAACAGATAGTAGCTGTCCTGCGGGCCGGGGCTGGCCTCGGGGTGATACTGAACCGAGAACACCGGCCGGTTCTCCATGCGGATGCCGCAGTTCGACCCGTCGAACAGGCTGACATGGGTTTCCTTGACGCCCGCAGGCAGGGTCTGGCTGTCGACGGTAAAGCCGTGGTTCATGCTGGTGATTTCCACCTTGCCGGTTTCCAGATCCTTCACCGGATGGTTGGCGCCGTGGTGGCCGTGATTCATCTTTATGGTCTTGGCCCCCAGGGCCAGGGCCAGCATCTGATGGCCCAGGCAGATGCCGAACACCGGCAGGTCACGCTCCAGCACACCGCGGATCATCGGCACGGCATAATCGCCCGTCGCCGCCGGGTCGCCGGGGCCGTTCGACAGGAACACGCCTTCGGGGTTCAGCGCCAGCACGTCGGCGGCGGTGGCGGTGGCGGGCAGAACCGTCACCTCACAGCCCGCCGAGGCCAGGCAGCGCAGGATGTTGCGCTTTGCGCCATAGTCGATGGCAACCACGCGCAGGCCGGGGCCGTCGCGACGGGTGTAGCCTTCGGGCCAGGCCCAGCGTTTTTCATCCCAGCGGTACGACTGGTGGCAAGACACATCCTTGGCCAGATCAAGCCCCTCAAGGCCCTTCCAGTCGCGCGCGGCCTTGACCAGTGCGGCGATGTCAAACACGCCATCGGGCGAATGGGCCAGCGCCACATGCGGGGCGCCCTGCTGGCGGATGGCGCGGGTCAGCCGCCGGGTGTCGATGCCGCCGATGCCGATGCGACCACGCTTTTCCAGCCAGCCGACCAGATCGCCCGCCGCGCGCCAGTTCGACGGCTCGGTCGGGTCCCATTTCACCACCATGCCGGCAGCCACCGGCTCGGCGGTTTCGTCATCATCGGCGTTCACGCCCACGTTGCCCACATGCGGGAAGGTGAAGGTCACCACCTGCCCGGCATAGGACGGGTCTGTCATGATCTCTTGATAGCCGGTCATCGCGGTGTTGAACACGAGTTCGGCCACCGTCTGCCCTGTCGCGCCGAAGCCCGTACCATAGAACAGGCTGCCATCGGCAAGGGCCAGAAGGGCGGTCGGTTTTTCCGTTGACGGATGATTGGCGGTCATGGCGCGACTCCCCGGGGCAAAATCTGCTGGAACCTAAGGGCCGGGGGGGCGGGGGTCAAGGGGTTGTGGTGGATTGCCTTATGCAATGAAAACAATGATTTGTGCAGGTTGTGCCGGGTCGGGCTTCGGGTTATTGTAGCGGTTCTGGAACCTTTGAGGGTGAAAACGCATGGAAATGCGCGATCGGATCGCGTCGGCCTTGAAAGAGGCGATGAAATCGAAAGAGGCCGAGCGACTTTCGACCCTGCGGCTGGTGAATGCGGCCATCAAGGATCGTGAGATCGCGCTGCGCGGCACCGGCGAAGGCGCCACCGTGGGGGATGCCGAGATTCTGGGCATTCTGGGTCGGATGGTGAAGCAGCGGCAGGAAAGCGCGCGCGCCTATGAAGAGGGCGGGCGGCTGGAATTGGCGGAAAAGGAACTGGCCGAGATCAAGGTGATCGAGGAATTCCTGCCCCGCCAACTGACCGCCGACGAGGTTGCGGCAGCGATTTCCGAGGTGATGGCCGAGATCGGCGCCGCCTCGATCCGCGACATGGGGCGGGTTATGGCCGAGTTGAAGGTGCGTCATACCGGGCAGATGGATTTCAGCGCCGTGGGCCCGATGGTCAAGGCTCGGCTGAGTTGACCGTCGCAGGCGTGGCTGCGACCAAACGGCCCGACCCTCTTGCGTTACGGGCGCAACGTGCCAACATGACCGGTGACGGGCTACAGCAGACGCGCGGCCAAGGGGGCGCGACCGGCGCGCAATGTCTGCGGACAACCAGAGGACCATTCCATGACCGACAAGAAAAAACGCAGTAAATTCATTGAGTATCCGCTATTCGTTCTGCGAACCGCTGCGGCGGGCGCGGTTATCGTGCATCTGTTTCTGGGGTTGTTCGTCGGCGTCCTGAATCCGTGGATATTCTTTTCTACCGCGATCGTGATCGCCCTGCTGCTGTCGCGCGAGATGTATGAAGATATGGCGCGGCGGTTTTTTCAGCTGAAGTCGGATCAACTGGAAGAGCGCCTGCCCGAGGCGCCGTTGGAGGAAGCAACGGTGATCGACAGCAAACGTGCGATCCGCTCGCCTGAGGACGGCATCATCGAAGATGCTGTCGAAATCGACGGTCACAAGGCCTGACCGTTTAGGGTAGTAAAGTGAGCGCCGTGCGGGGCAACCCGCACGGCCTTTTCGTTGTGCGCGTGCTGACGCGCCCTCAAATGGCGAGCCGAAAAAAACTGCGGCGCCCGAGGGGCGCCGCAGCAATGTATCGGCTGAACCTGCAGGATCAGTTCGTGACGGGCGCAGCCGGGTCAGCGGCAGGTGCGTCAGCGGCCGGCGCGACCGACGCCAGATAAGCAGCCACGTCTTCCTGCTTTTTCGCCTGCTTGTGCGTCATCAGCGACTTGGCTTTCTTGTCGCCGGTCTTGTCTTTGAGCCATTTCACCGGATCGGTCATGTAAACGGCCAGTTCGGCCTCATCCCAGACCATGCCGGTTGCGCCAACGGCGAGGATGCTGTCGCCGTATTTGAAATCGGCCACGGTCGCGACCGGGCGACCGACGACGCCATACAGGTTCGGGCCGATCTTGCCGCCTTTGACGATTTCCTCACCGGCGGCACCGATGATCGAGTGGCAGGCCTTGCATTTGGAAAATTCTTTCGCACCAGCCTCCACGTCGCCCGCGAGGGCGGGGGTGGCGAGCGCCAGAGCGGCAAGGGTAGCATAGAGGCTGATTTTCATCGCGTCTTCCTTCATGGTCATAGCCGCTGCCCGTTTCTTGCATGCCGGGCAGACACACCGGAATTCCTGATTCCGAGCGGTGTATAACATAGTGCTTTTACATGAGTTACAAAAACCTGTGGTCCTGCGTTCATTCTTCCGAGATCGGCGTGTTGCCGCCGGGTTGCCGCGACCTTTCGTCCAGGGGCTTGAAAATGCGGGGAAAGGTTCCAGTCAGCGCCGCGTCTAGATCGGCCATTGTGACCGGCAAGCCCAGATCGACGAGGCTGGTGACACCATGGGCGCTAATGCCGCAGGGAACGATTCCCGAAAAATGGCTCAGATCCGGCTCCACATTGATCGACAGGCCATGAAAGCTGACCCAGCGGCGCAGCTTGACCCCGATCGCGGCGATCTTGTCTTCGCGCAGGCTGCCGTCGGGGTTGGGCGCGCGGTCGGGGCGGGTGACCCAGACCCCCACGCGGCCCGTCCGGCGTTCGCCGCGCACATTGAACTCGGCCAGTGTCGTGATGATCCAGTTTTCCAGATCACAGACAAACCGGCGCACATCGCGCCCGCGGCGGTTGAGGTCAAGCATGACATAGGCGACCCGCTGGCCCGGCCCGTGATAAGTATATTGCCCGCCCCGCCCGGCAACATGCACCGGAAAGCGGTCGGGGTCGGTCAGGTCTTCGGGCCGGGCCGAGGTGCCCGCGGTGTAAAGGGGCGGGTGCTCCAGCAGCCAGATCGCCTCGTCGGCGCAGCCCGCCGCAATGGCGGCGACGCGTGCCTCCATTCCGGCTAGCGCCATGTCATAGGGCACGGGGGCCGTGCTTGTGATCCACTCCACCATCGCGTTCCTGGACGGGCCGTTTGTCACGGCGGCGCGTCAAACTCCTTGCCTTGCGGACGATTCGCGCAAACACTCGAATCATGTTCTGCGGTGTCTGGCCAGACCGCCCGCGATTAATGAGGAGAAATGGGATGATCCCCAAGAGAATTGTTACTGCCGCCATCATCGCCACGCTGTGTGTGACGCAGGCCACCACGGCGCGCGCGGGGTCCGATGGCCTTGTCGGCGGGATCGTCGGTGGCCTCATCGGCGGCGCCATCATGAACGAGGCCAACAAGAACCGCCAGGCCGCGCCGCAACAGCGCACCGTGCGGCAGGCGCGCCCCACCGGCATCAGTTCGGCACAGCGCGAGGCCAACCGCGAGGTGCAGGTGGCGCTGAACCATTTCGGCTTTCCGGTCGGCACGCCCGATGGCGCGATCGGGCCAAAGTCGCGCTCGGCGATCAGCCAGTATCAGGTGCTTCTGGGCTATCCGGCGACCGGGCAACTGACCGAGTATGAACGCAGCCATCTGGTAGGCTCGTATCATCGCGCGGTGGCGGGGGGCGGGCTGACGATGCAGCAGGCCGCGACCAACCCGATGGGGATGAAGGGGCTTCTGGTCGCCTGGCGCGACGAGTCGATGGGGGTGCCGTCGATGCCGCAGCCCGGCACGATGGCCGTTGCCCCGGCCATGCCCTCGTTTGCCGCCCCCGCGCAGCCGGCGCCGGTGGCCGCTGCGGCGCCCGGTCTGCCCAGCTTCATGGGTGGGGCGGCCACGCAGGCCTCGCTTGCCTCGCATTGCAACAAGGTGGCGCTGATCACCTCGACCAATGGCGGTTATACCACGCTGGCCAATCTGCGTGACCCGCAACAGGCGCTGGGTGAACAGTTCTGTCTGGCGCGCGGCTATGCCATCACGCAGGGCGAAGATCTGGCGACCAAGGTGGCCGGTGTCACCGCGGCTGAAATCGCGCAGCAATGCGAGGGATTTGCCCCGGCGATGAAGGACCATGTCGCAGCCTTGTCGATGAAAACCCGCGATGAGGTGCTGTCGGGCGTGTCGGCCTTTGCGCTGTCCACCGGCATGGCGCCCGCACAACTGGCGGGCACGGCGCGGATCTGCCTGTCGGTCGGCTACCGGACCGACAACATGGATGTGGCCGTCGGCTCGGCGCTGCTGCTGACTGCGTTGGGCGAAAAGCCCTATGCCGAACTGCTGGGGCACCATCTGGCGATGGGCTTTGGCGCCAGCCAGCGCCCAGATCTGGCGCTGGACTGGTATCAGGCCGGATTCGATGCCTTGGGCGGCGGCAGCACGGCGGTGTTTGCCCCCGGTCAGCCGGAACGAACCGATCTGATCCGCAAGGCGGCTTATACGCTTGGTGGCCGGGTTGATGCCGCGCCCGTTGCGCCGGTTCCGGCATCTGCGCTGCCCGGCTTTGCGGTGCCCGCGCCGGTTGCCCCGGTTCCTGTCGCGGTGCCCGTGCCGCTTCCGCCCATGGATGTGCAGGGACAATTGCCCCCAGCCCAAGCCCCCGCCACCCTAACCCCTGCCGCGCAGGCCGGAACTGTTGTGATGGATCAGCCCGCCCCCACCCCCGGCGCGCAGCCGGTGGGGGTGGCCACCGGCATGGTCAATCTGATCCGGTTGCCCACGCTGCTGATCCAGCAATGATCCGTCAGCCGGGGCGCCTCGCCGCGCCCCGGTCCCGCCGGAAATCCGCAAGGGGCCGAAAAAATCCGCTTCCCTTCGCCCAAGGGCTCGGCTAAACACCGCGCCACCATGTCAGGACAGTGCGGTCGTGGCGGAATTGGTAGACGCGCAGCGTTGAGGTCGCTGTGGGGTAACTCCCGTGGAAGTTCGAGTCTTCTCGACCGCACCATTTTCTCGGCGAAATAGTTTTTCGATGGTTTATCGCAATTTGGTGTGTCCTGGCACACACTTTTGCCCGCAGTTCGAAGTGCGGTAGACGGCACCGCCAGCCCGCCCCGATCCGCAGCCACAAGCACTATTGCCCGCGCGATCCGCGATGTGTGGCAGGTGCACCATGGCCACACCCGACCGGCCAGCGCCGCGTTCAGCTCTTTCGCCGCCAGCCGCAGGTCGGTGCAGCATTATGGCTGCGACGGAGCTCCGGCGGGATCATCGGCCTACATGCGATCGAATAGTGCGTTCGAGATCAGCGCCTTGCTTTGTGCCCGCCACAGGGCTTCGGGTGCCGCCGCCGCGTGATCCGTCACGGTTGATTTTCACCCAGAAGTGAGCCGGTTAGGCGCCTGATTTTCACCGAGGACTGGGCTAGGTGACCCTTTCCCCCACGCGGCGAGCGGCGGGGAGACAGCGGAGTGATCCACATGGGACTTTTGAACATTATCCGACGGATGCATTTGCGTCAGAAGCTGTCGATCCGCGAGATCGCGCGGCTGCGCGACGTTCGCGGCGATAGCTTCTTCACGATGACGACGAAGATGGTGCCGTATCTGGTTGCCAGAATGTGCGCGATGTCACCTTTCGATTGCATGCGAGGCCCTGTATCGCTCCCGTCAGGATCATCATGATCCTGCTTCGGGTCGAAGAAGCGGGCTTCGATGAAGGGGATCGTCGTCGGGGCGGGGGCGGAAGGGTCGCGGCGAGTGTTGGCGGGCATGGTGGTCTCTTGGGTGAATGCGGCTGCGGTCCGAAAAGCGGCGCTTTCCGGGCGGGCGGTTGTGAACGGTTGGCGAACCCCGGATTGCCGGGAACGAAGGGGACCGCGGCGATGCCGGGTCATGGCCCGACCCTTGCGGAGCGTGCCGCACCCCGTCAAGCCGGGGGCCGGGGCGGCGCTGGCAAGCGGGCTGCGCCGAGGGCCGATTTTGCCGATCTGGCGTCTGGACGCCAAGCTATTGAACTATAAGATAATTATCTGAGATGCGCCGGGAGTGAGCGATAACCCCCTTGTTTGTGAGCGCAAAAAACCCCGAAAATGTGTTTCAACTGGCTGTCGTTTCAAACAAATGCACTGGACTGCGCCGTTTGGTGGCTGCCTCGGCGGGAATTTGCAATATTGCAATTCGCGATAAATCTCTTGCCAATAATTTGCAAATTTACCGGATTCCGCTTTGTTGTTGCTTGCGCCGCGGATAGGGTGCGCGCAACTTTGTTTCACCGGGTCTTGTGGCCCGATGGGGGGATCGGATGAAGGATATTCTGGCAGAGCTTGAAACCCGCCGCGCCGAGGCGCGCCTGGGCGGTGGGGCGCGGCGGATCGAGGCGCAGCACAAGAAGGGCAAGCTGACCGCCCGTGAGCGGATCGAACTGCTGCTGGACGAGGGCAGCTTTGAAGAATTCGACATGTTCGTGCGCCATCGCTGCACCGAATTCGGGATGCAGGCCGAACAGATCGCGGGCGATGGGGTCGTTACCGGCTGGGGCACGGTCAATGGCCGCATGGTCTATGTGTTTTCGCAGGATTTCACCGTCTTTGGCGGCTCGCTGTCGGAAACCCACGCGCAGAAGATCTGCAAGATCATGGACATGGCGATGCAGAACGGCGCGCCGGTGATTGGGATCAACGATTCGGGCGGTGCGCGGATTCAGGAAGGCGTGGCCAGCCTTGCGGGCTATGCCGAGGTGTTCCAGCGCAACATCATGGCCTCGGGCGTGGTGCCGCAGATTTCCCTTATCATGGGCCCCTGCGCGGGCGGTGCGGTCTATTCGCCGGCGATGACCGACTTCATCTTCATGGTGAAGGATTCGTCCTACATGTTCGTCACCGGACCCGATGTGGTGAAGACCGTCACCAACGAGGTCGTGACCGCCGAGGAGCTGGGCGGCGCGGGCACCCATACCAAGAAATCGTCGGTGGCCGATGGCGCCTATGAAAATGATGTGGAGGCGCTGGCCGAAACCCGCCGCCTGATCGACTTTCTGCCGCTGTCGAACCGTGAAAAGGCGCCCGTTCGGCCATTCTTTGACGATGTGGCCCGTATCGAGGACAGCCTTGATACGCTGATCCCGGAAAACCCGAACCAGCCCTATGACATGAAGGAACTGATCGTGAAGGTCGCCGATGAGGGCGATTTCTTCGAGATCCAGAAGGATTACGCCGCCAACATCATCACCGGCTTTATCCGCATCGAGGGGCAGACGGTGGGCGTTGTGGCCAACCAGCCGATGGTTCTGGCGGGGTGCCTCGACATCGACTCCAGCCGCAAGGCCGCGCGGTTTGTGCGATTCTGCGATGCGTTCGAAATTCCGATTCTGACGCTGGTTGATGTGCCGGGCTTTTTGCCGGGCACCGGGCAGGAATATGGCGGCGTCATCAAGCATGGGGCAAAACTGCTGTTTGCCTATGGCGAGGCCACGGTGCCGAAAGTGACCGTCATCACCCGCAAGGCCTATGGCGGGGCCTATGACGTGATGGCATCCAAGCATCTGCGGGGCGATTTCAACTATGCCTGGCCCACAGCCGAAATCGCGGTGATGGGCGCCAAGGGTGCGGTGGAAATCCTGTATCGCAGTGAATTGGGCGATGCCGAAAAGATCGCCGCGCGCACCAAGGATTATGAAGACCGCTTTGCCAACCCCTTTGTGGCGGCCGAAAAGGGCTTTATCGACGAGGTGATCCAGCCGCGGTCTACTCGACGGCGGGTGGCGCGGGCCTTTGCCAGCCTGCGCAGCAAGAAACTGTCGAACCCGTGGAAAAAACACGACAACATTCCGTTGTAAGCGGGGGCAGGATGCGGTCGGGGCAGATGCGGTGTGATCGGGGCGGGGGCCGGGCGGGATGATCCGGCCCGGCCTGATGATCGCCGTTTCGGTTTTGGCCTTGTCGGTTGCCCCGGCGCGGGCGGCAGAGCCGATCGCGGTGCCCTCGGGCCAGGCGGTTGAATGGGTCGAGACGATCCATGATGCGCCGGGGCCTTCAGGCCTGACCATCCGGTTCCGGTTTCTGGCGCCGCAGATCGGCGGGTCAGACCCGATCGACCCGGATCAGGCGCTGGTGGATATGGAGCATCTGTGCACCACCTTCGCCCTGCCGCGGATTGTGGAACCGGGGCCACAGCCCGCGCAGATCATCATCAGCCTGTCGGATCGGCCGGTGCTGTTTGGCGCCACCGACCCGGAGGCGACACAATATTTCGAGGCGTTCCGGCCCGAGGGCGGCGTCTGTATCTGGGAGATTTACTGATGCCTCGCGCGCCCCATCCCCGTGCTGTTGCCGCAGCGCCAGTTCGCCCTGATGCAGCGCCGCCACAGGTGGCTCAGCTTGCATTTTGCCTCTGTCAGGGGACACGCAGCCAAGATATTGTGGCACCGAGCCGATTTGCTACGGCTCTCACAATGGAAAAGACACCGCAGGCAGGGGTGATACGCTCGCTGTCGGCTGTGGTTTACAGGAGAAGACTATGTCCAAAAAAGCTCTCGTGGCTCTTGCCCTCGTCGCCTTTGTCGCTGCTTGCGCCGCGAAAACCGAAGCTCCGGCGGAAGTCACCGTCGAGCCGACCTACACCGGCAAATACAAATAATATCGGCGCGGGGCGGGCCTTGCGGCCCGTCCCGACCATCACCGCGGGCCAGCCGTTGTGCCCCTCCCTGATCGTGGGAGGTTGCTTGTGCTGAAGCACCGTGGTTTTCCCGGCCGTCTGCCGGGCACTGATTTCCAGTTTGTCATTCGCCGCGCCAATCCCAAGGGCGTTACGCGTCTTGTCGTGCGTGAGCGGTTTCGTGATCGCGCCCCCGCAGATCGGCGTGCCGATCTGGGGTTCATGGCGGCACTGTGGGCGCATTTCGGCGAAGAGCCGTTTGAGCGCGGCAATCTGGATGCGGGGCGCCTGTCGTGGCTGTTTGGCCGCGAGGTGGTGCCCGCCGAAGAGTCGTTTGACCCCGAAAGTTACGAAGCCTTGCTGCGCATTGATGTCAAACGCGCCCGCGCGGCCTTTCCCGAGGTATTCGCGGACGGTGCCGATCTGGGCGCGGGCGACGACGACGAGGATTGGGCGTGATCGCGCCGATCAGATCGTGCGACGGGCAGCTTTCTGCCGAGCCGTCGGGGCGGGGTCAGATCGGCTTTGCCACAGGCTGCGTTGCGATGCAGTCTGATCTGGCCCGGCCGGGTTTCACGCGGCGTGGGCGCGTGATCTGCCTCGTTTTTACCCCTTCCCCTTCACTTCGGCCTGGCCCCTTGCGGGTCAGGCCGGCTTTTTCGCATCTGCCTGCCGCGGCCCGGCCTGCCGGTCGGCGGACCGCCGCGCATGGCGTGAACGTGGGCTTTGCCTCGGGCAGATTTGCGATAGAGTGCGGCGCAGAACAACAACCCTTCGGAGGCAGTTCGCAATGCAGAAAATCGCTCTTCTCGTGGCCGCTCTTGGCCTCGCCGGTCTTGCCGGCTGTGAAAATTACCAGACCTCGGCCGCTGAACGCACCGTGGGCGGTGCGCTGGCCGGTGCCGTCATCGCCGATGCGACCGGCGGCAGCAAAACTCAGGGCGCGCTTATCGGCGCGGTCGCGGGCGGCGTGTCCTGCGGCGTTCCGGGCCTGCCCGCCTGCCGGTAATCCGGCACTGATCGCCGCCAAGCGCGGCCAATTTTCGCTTTGCAGAACCATCCGGGCGCACCGCCCGGGTGGTTTTTTTGTTTGCGCTCCGACCGGGGCGTCACTGAGAAGGGACTGACATGTTCAAGAAGATCCTGATCGCCAACCGGGGCGAGATTGCCTGCCGCGTCATCAAGACCGCGCGCAAGATGGGCATCAAGACGGTTGCGGTCTATTCCGACGCTGACCGCCACGCGCTGCATGTGAAGATGGCCGACGAGGCGGTGCATATCGGCCCGCCGCCGGCGAACCAGTCCTATATCGTGATCGACAAGATCATGGACGCCATTCGCCAGACCGGCGCCGAGGCGGTGCATCCGGGCTATGGCTTCCTGTCGGAGAACCGCGCCTTTGCCGCGGCGCTAGAGGCCGAGGGCGTGGTCTTTGTCGGTCCGCCCAGCCCCGCGATCGAGGCGATGGGCGACAAGATCACCTCAAAGAAGCTGGCGCAGGAAGCCGGCGTTTCGACCGTTCCGGGCTATATGGGCCTGATCGCCGATGCCGACGAGGCGGTCAGGATTTCCGGCCAGATCGGCTATCCGGTGATGATCAAGGCATCGGCAGGCGGCGGCGGCAAGGGGATGCGCATCGCCTGGAACGAGGGCGAGGTGAAGGAGGGCTTCGAGTCGTCCAAGAATGAGGCGGCCGCCAGCTTTGGCGATGACCGCATCTTCATCGAGAAATTCGTGACGCAACCGCGCCATATTGAAATTCAGGTGCTGGCCGACAAGCACGGCAACTGCGTTTATCTGCACGAACGCGAATGCTCGATCCAGCGTCGCAACCAGAAGGTCATCGAAGAGGCGCCGTCGCCGTTCCTGGACGAGGCGACGCGCCGCGCGATGGGCGAACAGGCCTGCGCGCTGGCGAAAGCGGTGGGCTATACCAGCGCCGGCACGGTGGAATTCATCGTGGATGGCAACCGTAACTTCTACTTCCTTGAAATGAACACCCGCTTGCAGGTGGAACACCCGGTGACCGAACTGATCACCGGCGTCGATCTGGTGGAACAGATGATCCGCGTGGCCAACGGCGAGCCGCTGCCCTTCCGTCAGGAAGACCTGAAGATCAACGGCTGGGCGATGGAAAGCCGACTTTACGCCGAAGACCCCTATCGCAACTTCCTGCCTTCGACGGGGCGGCTGACGCGCTATCGCCCGCCGGTTGAAGGCCCGACCGAACATGGCATCGTGCGCAACGATACCGGCGTGTTCGAGGGCGGCGAGATCAGCATGTTCTACGACCCGATGATCGCCAAGCTGTGCACCTGGGCGCCGACCCGCGGGCAGGCCATCGAAGAGATGCGGCTGGCGCTGGACACGTTTGAGGTGGAAGGCATCGGTCACAACCTGCCGTTCCTGTCGGCAGTGATGGATCATCCGCGGTTCGTGTCGGGCGCGATCACCACGGCCTTCATCGCCGAGGAATACGAGGGCGGCTTTACCGGCACCACGCTGGACGAAGAAACCCTGCGCCGCGTGGCGGCCGCGACGGCGGCGATGAACCGGGTGGCCGAGATTCGCCGCACCCGGATTTCGGGCACGCTGGGCAACCACGAACGCCATGTGGGCGATGACTGGGTGGTGACGCTGCAAGGCATGGAATACCCGGTGACGATTTCCGCCGACAAGGCGGGCTCGACCGTGACCTTTGCCGATGGCGGCGTTTACCGTGTCACCTCGGACTGGGCGCCGGGTCAGCCTCTGGCGCGGCTGGAGGTGGAGGATGCGCCGCTGGTGCTGAAAGTCGGCAAGATCCCCTCGGGATTCCGTATCCGGCTGCGCGGCGCCGACCTCAAGGTGCATGTCCGCACCTCGCGGCAGGCCGAACTGGCGCGCCTGATGCCTGAAAAGATGCCGCCCGACACGTCGAAATTCCTTCTGTGCCCGATGCCCGGCCTGATCGTGAAAATCAACGTGGCCGAGGGCGACGAGGTGCAGGAAGGTCAGGCCCTGTGCACCGTCGAGGCGATGAAGATGGAAAACATCCTCAAGGCCGAGCGCAAAGGCGTGGTGAAAAAGATCACCTGTGTGCCGGGCGCCAGCCTGCGCGTCGATGACGTGATCATGGAGTTCGAATAAGCGATGATCCGGCGCGGGGGCA
>NZ_PZKF01000039.1 GCF_003034995.1 Phaeovulum veldkampii DSM 11550
CTAGATGGTCCGTTCCGGGAATTTCAGCGTCCCTCTCACATGCATTATCCATCAGCCTCACCACAGCCATGCCGACCCGTCAGGATCGCCAGAATGAAGGTGCCCGTCAGTTTCGTCACGTCGAAGAACGCGTCGCATATCTCGAAATAGTCGCTCTCATCAGTGGTCTGATCCTCGCCATTTATGGCGAAGGAAATCGTCCGCGTATCATCATCCAGATGATAGATGCTCGAGAACAGGGGGCGGAACGACAGATGCACGAAATCTGAGGTCTTCTCATAGACCGGATCGATCCAGGGCGCCTCCTCGACAAGCTTGCCGCGCAGAAAGACGTCCTGCATCTTCTTCGGCCGCTCCTTGTCGGTTTCTTCCCATGAATCGAGCTGACGGAAGGTCTTCTCCCCCTGAAAGACCTCGCTCAGCTGCTCCTCCGGCCGATCAAGATAGCGGAGACCGTTGATCCGCATGGCCGTGTCGATCTGGGTCCGGAGCAGGATCGCCGCCCCGGGGAAATTGCGGGTCTCGATCATCGCCCGAAATCCGCGCGACTGCGCCATGGTGCGTTGCGCGGCCCCCATGACATACCAGTCCACGAAGAACATCCCGGTCCCAGGCTGAATGATCGGGGCGGCCTTTCGCGGCAGATCTGCCTCGAGCGCCTCGATTTTGGTGAGCCGGTCAGCTAAGGACGCCATGCGCAACCTTTGAAACGAGATGCCCAAAAATTCATCAGGGATACCCTACCGCCGCAAAGATGCGGGACTCCCCAGTTTTGGACCCGGGACCCCAAACGGAAACGCTGATCCGGGCCCGCTGATCAGTAGTCAGGTGAGCCGGATGCAGCTCGACGATCCGAACCCGCAGGGTGATGCCCGCCTCTAGGACCGGACTCAGAAGCATCGACACCTCCTCGTTCAGAACCCCGATCCGAACCGGGCGCGCCTCTCCCCAAAAGGGGAACCAACGCGACGGGCGTCGCGCAAAAGCCACAACTGTCCCATCAGCTTGGGGGTACAATTCGACCGGGCTGTTGGGCGCAAGCCAAGGGGGTGCGCGCTCAACAAAAAGCTCCGTTTTATAGATCAGCGTCTGCATTCCAGCCCTTTATTCACGAGAAGGTAAGCATGCCATACCTTCCGCCTGCACCGCGAAACGCAGAAAAAAGCATGTGTCATAAAGCGCCACCCCGCCCATTCCACGGCCTCATCAGCCGCTCCTCGATATCCCGCCGGGCCACCACCTTGGTCCAGACCTCCCAGCCCTTGTCCTCCCCGTCCACGCTGAGGAAATCCCCATAGCGCAGGCTGAACACGTCCGCCGGGCTCTCCGGCTTGGTGAAGCTTTTCAGCTCCGCCTCCACCTTTTCGATATCCTCGATCCAGTCGTCCTCGATCGTGTCCGGCAGGGAGCCCAGGATGTCGTACCGGTCCTGCATCCGCTCTGACAGGCGCTGGTAGACCCGCTCGTCGATGGTACCCGCATAGACCAGGTTCGCCATGTCCACCTCGCGGCGCTGCTGGCCGTACCGCTTGATCCGGCCGATCCGCTGCTCGAGCCGGGACGGGTTCCAGGGCAGGTCCACGTTGATCAGGGTGCCGAGGGTCTGGAGGTTCAAGCCCTCACAGGCCGCGTCCGTCGCGCAGACGACCCGGAGCTTGCGCTCCTTGACCCCCCGCTTGATGTCCTCCCGGTCGATCGACCGCCACTCCCCGTCCAGGAGGATCCCGGACTTGCCGACCCCGGCGTAAACGGCGACCGGCTCGGTCGGGTGCGTGGCGCTGATCAACTCACCGACCCAGCGGGCCGTGTCGTAATACTGGGAGAAGATGATGCAGCCGAGCTGGAGCCACCCCTCCTGATCAAGATAGTGGAGGACGGCCTTCCCCTTCGGATCCTCCTGCTTGGCGGAGGTGAGGATGTTGAGGACCCGTTCCAGATGGATCGCCTCCACGTCCACCGCGGCGGCATAGGCCTCCGCCCCCATCTCCTCGATCGCCTCGAGCAGGTCCGGGTCCTCCGCCTCCTCCAGGAGGAGCCCCTCGCGGCGACGCTCCAGCATCTTCGACGCGGTCGCCATCCCCGAGGCGACGGAGGAGCAGATCCGCTGCATCATCAGGTTCCCGAGGAACCCGGTCCCCGCCTGCCGCGCCTTCATCGCCCGGGTGAACAGGCGCACCTCCTCATAGGCCCGGTCGTAGAAGTGCGGGGTCCGGACCGCGCTGCGCTCGAACACCCCCGGGGCGGCCCCGGGGCGCGGGTGGATGTTCACCGCGATCCGGTCCATCAGCCCCGCATCCTCCAGCGTCTTGCGCCGGCGAAGGACCACGTGGCGCCCGAGCGGGTTGTGGTAACGCATGAACGGGAGCTTCCGGGCGATCTCCCCCCGCTCAAGCACCTCCTCCAGGTCGTCACGGGTGAACTCGTCCAGGTCCGCGACGCCGCGATCCGTGAAAAAGTCGTCCTCCGAGACTTTCAGATCCTCCCGGATCCCCCGGAACACGGCCGCCTCGCGCGCATGCGGCAGCGGGGACCGGAGCCAGGGCCAGGCCGCGTCCGGGTCCGGCAGGGTGGTCCGGCCCGCGATCAGGTCGAGCGCCTGCTCCGCGTCCCACCAGCGGGACGCGCTCGGCCGGCCGAGCACGTGGTCCTGCCCGTAGGCGAGCACCTTTATCAGGTCCCAGATCTCCTCCCGGTTCGTCTGGATCGGGGTCGCGGTCCCGATCACCAGGTGCCGGGTCCGGCCAGCGAGCCGTTCCATGGCCCGGTAGAGCTTGCCCGGCTCCGGCTCCTCCATCCCGATCCCGCGCTTGACCCGTGCCTTGTGCCCCTCATCGAGCGCGATCATCCCATAATTTCCGCGCATCAGCGCCTGCGCCTCCGGGCCGCCCCGGACCAGGAGCCCGGTCGACACGATCCCGATCTGGGACGGGCAGCGCAGCACGTCCTCCGGGTCCCGGGACCGGTAGACGTGGCCTTTATGATCCACCCAGCCCCGCTGCGGGGCCCGGGACCAGACGCAGGCGGGCAGCCCCAGCTTGTCCCAGAGCTCCATCTGCCACTGGAGGGTCAGGGTGGCCGGGCAGAGGATCAGGAAGGGGCCGTGCCCCATCAGGACGGTGAGCGCCCCGGTCGCCGCCATCGACAAGGTCTTCCCGACCCCCACCTCGTCCGCGAGCAGGAGCCGGGCCGCCCCGTATTTCTGGTCATGCTCAAAGAAGATCTTCACGAACGCCTTCTGCCAGGGGGCGAGCCCCTCCCCACGGCGGACGAGCGGGGACTCCACGGTGACGGATTTCGCGAGCCCGACCGGGTCCGCCCGCATCTCATCGATCTGGACCTCCACCTTCTCCGCGGTCCGGCCGATCTCGTCGATCACCGCCTGCGAGAGGGGAACCCCCTTCTTCCAGAGCCAGTCAAACTCGGAACGGACCCAAGCGGCCGCCTCCGGTGACGGGTCCTCCCAGATCATCTCATAGGACTGGGCCCAGCCGTTGGCAGTTTCGTTGATCGACCCGATGAAGCTGGAGGTGGTCCCGTCGGGGCGGGTGATCACCCCGGCCTTCCCGTGCAGGAACGGGGCGTTGTCCCGGGAGACCACCCGGATCTCCACGTTCCCGGAGGTCAGGAGCTGGTGCAGGCGCCGCCAGCGGGGCCGCTCGAGGAGCGCGTCGATCTCGTCGCCCTGCTCGTGCCATCGCTCCACCTGCGCCTGGTCCCGGGCCTTCTGACTGAGCGTCGCCGCGGTCAGGTCGCGCGGGTCCAGGTCCGCGTTGCAGACGATCCGGACCCGGCCGATTGTGCTGATCTCCTCATGGATCAGGTCGAAGATGGAGGAGCGGAAGTACCCCGCGATCCGGTCATAGGTCTCCGCCCCCTTCAGACGGTCCTTCAGGAACACGTGGGAGAGGCGCTGGTTGCGGGAGGAGAAGCGGGAGATCAGGTCCGGCACGACGCGGTCCCCCTCATCAGATCCGCTCCGTCTGGATCGCGGTTCCGAGGATCCGGGCAGCGCTGGCCTCGTCCGGGTCGGACCGGTTCCGCTTGGCGGCCACATAGGCCACGATGGCGCGCAGCGTGTCCCGCTTGCGCAGGTAGTCCGGGATGAACTCGCGCAGCTCCTCCAGGACCTCCTCCACCTCGTCCTCCTTGCCGACCCGCCAGATGGCGCGCAAGGCGAGCCGGACGATGCTACCCTTCCCGAACGGGATCCCCTCCGCCATGGAGGTCTTCCCGAGCTTGGTTGCGGTCTTCAGCTTGGCGTTATTGGGGGATTTTGACGCCATCATGTCGTCGTAGTCCCCCACCCTGAACGCCTTGGCGAAGTTCTGGAACTGGTCCAGCTTCGCCTCACCCACCTCCTCGATGTCCATCATCTTGAGGTAGAACCGCTCCGCCCCGTTCAGCTCGAGCCACAGCTCCCGCTCCAGCCCGTCCGGGACCAGGAACTCGTTGGCGGTCTGGACCGCGAACTCGGTCAGCTCGTCGACGAGGGTCTTCTCCCCCTTCTTCCGGGGGCGCAGCGCCTCCCGGGTCATGTCCTGACCGTCGATCTTGGTGTAGGCGGTCAGGACCCGCAGCGCGGCCGCGTAGCCGGCCATCTGGAGGTCAGCGTCGTTGAAGATGTTTTCGCCGCGCGCCGCGTCCATCTGGTCGTTCAGCCCGATCATGTCCCGGATCTGGCGCTCCACCTCGTCCCGGATCTCGTGGACGATCTCGTCCTGGTAGCCGGACTGCTCACCCCGGCGCTTCCGGAGGACGATCATGTGGGTGCCCTGGACGTATCCGCCTTTCCTAAGTTCCGAGGTGATCTCAGTGGATACATACCAGTCCTGCACGACCTGAAGGCCCGCGCCCCAGAAGATCTGGGCCATGTCGGACCAGGTCTTGGCGTCCTGGTGCGTGAACTGGACGATCTGGATACCGTTATCCGACATGTGCTCAGTCATGGCGCAGTAGGCTTCGATCATTGCTGCCTTGAATGACTGCCCATCGCCCTTGATGGCGAGGTTCCGGCGAGAGTCCCAGATCCACTCATCGAAGGGCGCAGGAGGGTTCTTGCGGAGCCAAGCTATAAAGTATTCAGTTATTTCATCGTAATTAACGGCGTCAGCATATGGAGGGTCAGTCAAGAAAATATCTGCAATACCACCGAACTCACTGGCCGACGCATTTCTCAAAACAATATTACCAGTAACTTTAGATACTCTTTTTACTTTTACAGCCCCACTGCTCAACAGATATTGATTACCCCTAACGCCATAGTTAAACAGTAAATTGAATGACTGATTCAGGAAAACGTGATCTATTTTGGGCTCTCTCCCCACATTCCCCCCCGTAGGATTATACAAGCAAAGTTTAGATGACAAATTAAGCGTCCTGCAAAAGAAGGGAAATAAATGTGAACTTTCTAAAGTCTCTCTTTTCAGCAGGCTTAGCATTAAGAGCTGTCTAGGACTAAAGAGATGATGCCAGTGCGTCCAGCCCCGCTCCCTCATCAGTCGTGTTGTCTCGTTCCCGTGTTCGATCTCCATGTCCGGAACGAGACCGGCCTCCTGCCAGGCGGAGAGGTTCTGTTCGACGATCTCCTCAACGAGATGCTCCCGATCGAAGTCCGCCTCGGTCGGTGCCGCAAACCAGGTCCGGGGGTTCGCCTTCCCTTTCTCCAGGTCCTTCGCGTCCATCCACTGGATCGCGTAGAGCCGCTCCTGCCAGATGTCATCCGGCCGCGGCTTGAAGTCAGACTTCTCCCAGAGCCGCAGGCGGTTCCGGTTCGCCCCGTTGTCATCCTTGTAGTCGCCTCGGATCTCCTTAATGGAAATACCAAGGCTATCCCCGAGGATTTCATGATACATTCTGCCATCTCGGATCGTCCCACGAGAAGCTTGCTTCATCATTTCATCAGAAACGCCACTCAAAATTTCTATTCTATATCGTTTATTTTCGAAATCAGGAAGTAAACTTGCTATCACGTTTCCTTTTTTTGATACAATCCAGCTTGTTGACAGGGGAACCAAGAAACCAGTATGGGGGCATTTCACCTCTACACAGTAAAGGAAGAATTTCGCTCTATTTCCATAGCTATCTAACTCTATGCCAATCTCCTGAATCTCCTTCTCAACGGACTCAATCGCCATGCGTTGATCACGCTCTAATATTAAATTGCTCTCCTTATCTGCTCCAACAATATTAAATGCGCCCCATGTTAGCAGACACGAAATCGGATTAAGATCGGATGCATATACATCACAACCCATGCGGGCTGCCTCAAATGGAATTTGACCAGATCCGGAAAAGGTATCGGCTATCTTCGGGCGCCTACCAAAGCGCATGACCCCGAGCTGCTCTACGAGGTCCGAGATCGAATATGCATCGGTTCCTAGATGCGCGTTCACCTCGTTCCAGACCCCGGCGAGCAGATCCTCCTCCGGGAGCTCCTCGGGGCGCTTCACCTTTTCAAGACGCTCCGCGTAAGGGAGGGTCACGAAGGCGCGGGTGATCCGGCGTTCGCGCTCCTGCTCGGTGATGTCGTCGCGCCAGGTCCAGCGACGATGCTTCTCCTCAATGAACGGCGACCAGTCCTCAGGCAGGGCGGCGACGAACTCTTTGGGATCGCCTTGGGGGTGTTCTCCGCGCGCGAGGCTCTCAATGTCTCGCCGAATCCAGTCCGGTACCTCGTCCCGCATACGCGAGAGGAGCTTCACCGCCTCCAGCGCCTGATCGTCCCCATCCCGAACGGATATCTTCCATTCGAGATCCTTCCCGGTCGCGACCGTCTCCGCATATTCGGGGAAGAGTTTGGCGAAGGCGGATGGCCCGCCGATGAAGCGACGTCCGAAAGTCTCATCCGCCATCCCCATGAGTTTCTCGAAGATCTCGACGTCCCGTTCCAGATCATCTGTCGCAGGCATAAGGGCGGCCAAGACGCAGGCTCGGTTCAACACAAGCATCTTCCGACCCTTCCAGTAGGAACCGAGGGGTGTCAGAGTCTGACCTGCGCCAGCGCTGCGCTCCTTCTGGGTCTCCGCCGAAATCTTCGCGGTCGGCCAAGCCTTCTCGATCAGGGACGGGGCGTCCCGCAGGCTGAACGGCACAACTGCGGTCTTCTCGGGGGCGGTCAGGGTCATCATCAATCCTTAAAGCTTGCTGAACAGGTCAGGGGTCTTCTCGCCGGCGGTTTTCGGGCGCGGGCGACGCGCCGCCGTGGGCGCCTCCTCTCCGTCCCGGATCAGGGCGTGCCGGATCGCGACCCGCCACCCGGTCTTGGGGCTGTCCCACTCCCCCCCGTCCTTGTCGATCTGCTGGAAGAGCCACCAGAGCTCCTCCGGCCGGTGCGAGGACCAGCGGGTGAAGGCGATCGCCGCCTCGTCCGGGGTCGCGTCCTCAATGGCCCAGGTGAGCACGCAGAGCTCGCGCCCGAGGATCCGTTCCACCCGGTTGTCCCCGGCGTTGAACCGGGACGCCTTGAGGTCCTTCTCCTTCAGGCGCCGGTTCAGGTGTGATTTCACCCCCTCGGCCACCTGACGCCAGGTGTCACGCGGCACCGCGGCCCGGCAGAGCCGTTGCGCGGCGGTCCCGACCCCGGCCGCGCCAAAATCCTCCCAGATCTCGACCGGGTCCGTGCGGCCGGCCGGGATTCGGACCAGGAACTGGTGCGGGAGGGGGTCGTTCGGGACCCCGAACCCGTGGGTGATCGGTTTGTCCGCCATCAGGCCTCCTGCTCCACGTCCTCGACCGGGATGTCTATCCCGACCTGGGTGGCGAAGTCCTTCATCGAGTACCCGTCCGGGAAGTCCGCCTCCCGGAACCGGAGCTGCACCTCCGCGTCCGGCTGGCCGAGCGCTGCGCGCAGCCCCTCGATCATGGTCTCAATGTCCGTGCCGGACAGGGTGACGTCCCCGCCGCTGCGGACCCGGAGGCTCCGCTCCCCCTCACCAACGGTGACGCTGACCCCGTGGAACCGAACGCTTTCTTTCCCCTTGGCCGCGCGCACGACCCGGAGCACCTCCCCTTTGGTGGCGAACTGGAAATCCCGTTTCGCCTTCGCGGGCAGATCATTGTTGATGGTCCGTTTCGCCCCCACGGCGTCGAAGGTGAAGGTCCGCTGCGCGGACACCCCCCCCTTGACCGCGTAGACGTAAAGGGTGGTCTTCTGGCCCCCGTCGATCTCGATCGGGTTCCCGTCATAGGCCTGACCGTCCTTGGGGTTGATGCCGGTGGTGTTCCAGCGCAGCTCCGCCTCCGGGCGCGCCGCGAGGGTCACCTGCCACATGCCGGCGTTATCGCGCCGCTCATGGGTGATGGTGATGGACCCGGACCACCGATAGGGGTCGCTGACCTCGCCGGTTTCCGGGTTGCGGGCCTGAAACCATAGCTCCACCTCGGTGGTCTTGTGGGTCCCGACCGTGATCACCTCTCCCGCGTCCAGGCCCTCCCGGGTCGGGGCGACCAGCACCTCCGGGGCGCGCCCGGCGTTCGAGACGGCGAGCTCCAGTTCGCTCTCCCCGGTCGCCTCGTCCCCGCCGATCCGGGTGACCCGGATCAGGGGCTGCGGCGGGGGCGGGCTCTTGTCGACGTAGCCGTTCTCCTCAACCCAGCGGCCGTCCGCCAGGGCGGACGCCTTGATCTCCTCCATCCCTTTCGGGGGGAGCCAGATCCAGCGCGCGTTGGACGCGGCCCGCTCCAGAACGTCCGACCAACGGGTCCGGGACTGGTTCTCCGGGAAGAGCTGGTCCTCGCAGCGCTGGATCAGCCCGTCCATCCGTTCCGGGTCCACCTCAACCAGCTTCTTCGCCCCGCCCCCGGAAAGGGCCGCCTCCACCGCCTTCTCCCCCTGGATCACCCCCTTCTCCTGGAAGTGGCCCAGGTCGATCCGGGCGCTCTTGAGCTCCTTGGTCTGCGGATACCAGACCGCGTTGAAGAGGCTCTTGACGGTGGAATTGAAACCGATCTCGGTGGTCTCCTGCTCAGTCTCGATCTCCCGCTGGTGCCGGGGGGTGTCCGCCACGACCGATTTCACGGCGGCGATCGCGAGGAGGCGCCGGACGCTGTCCTCCGCGCTGGCCATCTTGGACCCGTCCCCGGCGACCACACAGAACGCGTTCTTGTAGACCACGTCGTTGAAGAACCGGGCCGCCGCGGCGGGCGGGGACTTCGCATCCGGGGAGAGGACCAGGCAGGTCCGCTTCGACGGGGTCAGGTTCACGTCATCGACCCGCGGGAGCACGACCAGCTCGGAATAGGCGAGCTTGTTCACGGGCCGGAAGATGTCCGTCAGGCGGCGGCGCATCTCCTCGTCCACCCGGTCCTGCGGGATCTTCCCCACCTTGTCCTCGATCTGCTTACGGACGTTGGCGATGTCGGAGAAGTACCACCGGTCCCCGTCCCGGTTATGCAGGTACCAGCACCGGTCCCGGAGCTGATCAAACGCCTCAATGAACCGGGTCGGCTCCTGTCCCGGCGCGACCAGATATTCGACCAGGGTGTCCCGGGGCAGGCCCCGGATCCCGTCCGTGTTGTCCGACAGGGACGAGATGAACAGGAGGGTCGCCACCTGGGTCGCGGCCCGGTCGTTCCGATCCCCGTCGATCCCCTGCGCGTGTGCGGACCCGTCCGTGTCATAAACGTCGCTGGCCAGCGCGGATTCCAAGGACCGTTCGATCTCCTTGACCTGGTCCCGGGTCTCCTGGTCGGAGAAGTCCAGGAACTGGGCGCCGATCAGGAACACCTCCTCCCGGTCCTTCCGGCCCCAGACCCCGCGCATCAGGTTCGCGGTGAACTGGATCAGGCCCCGGGTCTGACGGAACTTCTCGTTCTCCTTGAAGAGAGAGAGTATGTCCTTGTAGCTCGGATGGAACGGGTAGGAGCCGACGATCTCGTCCGCCATCTGCTCGGCGGATTTCGCGAGCGCCCGGCCCCGGACCGCCTCCTGGTAGGTGGCGAGATAGGCCTGGGACACCCGATCCACCTCATCCCCATCCGGGTCCGGGAGCCGGGTGAAGAGGCGTTTGCGCAGGATGTCGTAGATCTCGCCCGTGTTCAGGTCGACCGGGGTGATGGATTTCGCGCCGCGGCTGGTCTCCTTCTGGAGGTCCGCGAGCTGGCCGCCCAGAATCCGGCGCGCCTCATCATAGGCGGCGTCCAGGGAGGCCACCACCACCACGCAGCGCTTGAGCTTCATTGCGGCGGAGAACAGGTTGGCGATCGAGTATTTCAACAGGTCCAGCAGGGTCCCCTGACCCACCGTCTGGGTGTGCGCGACCGCCAGATACGGGGGCAGCTCATCGAGCATGATCAGGGTGGGACGCTCCCCGATGAGGCGCATCCAGTCCCCTTCGCTCATCGCCTTGGGGCCGCTGACCCAGTGGTCCCGGAACTCCTCGGCGCGGCCGAGTTGTTCAGCGATGTCCCCCCAAATGAAATTGCGCACGTCCCGCCCGTTGACGGTGGCGATCACGGCCGGCTCCTCCACCATCCCGGCGGTGATGGCCTCAGGGAGTAGCTCGCGCAGTTCCGGGAACCGGGCCAGGAGCCCCAAGGCGATCATGTTGTGGGTCTTACCGCCCCCCATCGCCTGGCGTAGCTCAAACACGGCCTGCTGGCTCTGACCGGACAGGCGCTTGACGGCGCCGCGCAGGAACTCGGACATACCGGAGGTGACGTGGTTGCGGGCGTAGAACAGGCGCGCGGTTCCAATGTCGGCCTCCCGGATCGAGGAGAGGTGTTCCACCTGTTCGGACCGGCTCATGAAGAAGACGTCCGGGCTGATATCGCAGACGGAGGTGACCAGCGGTATGTTGTATCCTGAACTCATCAGCGCGCCTCGTCCTTTTCTTTCAATAACTTAAACCCTTGTTTGAAGGCCTGAACCTGTGTCAGTCCCTTCGATGCGCACCACATTTTGAACGCACGCCGTTCCCGTTCGGTGATTTTGAAGTTGAGGGCTACAAGCTCGTCGAGCTGGCTATCCTCATTTTGGTTGTTCTCAGCCATCTTCGGGTCTCCCCATGCGCCCCGCCGTCTTCTTAGGCGGATTTCTTTATTTCAAGATAACCTTGTTCAGGTGTCCTGTCATCTGCGGAGCATGAGTTTTCCACATTTCTCGTCGTTTTCCTCAGCTGGGGTACATGCTCTCTCAGTCCCTAGCGTGATTTTACCCACGCCCTTTCAAGCCCTTTAGGGCGTGGTTTTTACCTGTAGTAGGGCTCAGTCGTTCCTTGAGGGGGTGTTTATAGGGTGTTTCATAGGTGTTTAGAGACTCGAGGCCCGTCAAATTTCCTTTTAATACCAGTAGTTTATCCTATAAATCGTGAGTTTTGACGTGTGTGAATCCCGAAATATCGTGTGTGAATCCCGAAAGAGCGTGTGTAAAGTGCGCTCGCGGCCCCCACTTATCCACAGGCCAGCACGTCCTGTGTGTGAATCCCGAAATTTCACTTGATTAGGACGTTCAAATCGGGGACGGTGCCCTGAACGTGTGTGAATCCCGAAATCTTGCACACACTAAGGGGGACGTAGACTGATGAGCGACCAACTTAAGCCGGTGCGTCACCCTCAAGGGGACCTCTTCGTCTGCGACATCACCGATGTCATTCTTAAGGACGATTTGGCGTCTATGGAACATCCCTTCTATTCGCTTTCCAAAAAACCGGATCGTGAACCGAAGCGCTACGAATATAAGGGGAAATGGATTGAGTTTCGTCCGAGCTTCAAAGGGATGCCGACGATTTATGATAAGGATTTGATCATTTACGCGATAAGCCAGCTTATTGCTGGTATGCGGGATGGACGTCCCCTTTCGAAGCGCGTTCAGATCGACCCTTACGCCTTTCTGGTATTCACTCAACGTGGGGTCGGGGGCCGCGACTATGACGCCCTCGTCGATTCGCTTGATCGGATTGATGGGACACGTTTCCGGACCAACATTCTTTTTGAGGGCACCCGGACTGATAAGTGGATGGGGTTGATTGATGGCGCAACGATGCAAACGGATGCGCGCACAGATAAGATCAAGCTGCTCGAGCTAGATCTGTCGGATATGGTGATCTCGTCAGTCCAGGAGATGAAGGTTTTGACATTACACCGGGACTATTTCCGGTTATCGCGTCCGATTGAACGACGCGTTTATGAAATAGCCCGTAAGTCGGTGGGGCAGAATGAGAGCTGGATGTTCAAGATGAGCACCTTGCATCACAAATCCGGCTCCAAGGGTTCCATTCGGGAGTTCCGCAGACAGATAAAACCGATCGTCGAAGGGGACTATCTTCCAGACTATATGATTTCTTATGATGACGACGCAGATACGGTGACGTTCATAAACCGGAACACGATGCCGCGCGATACGGACGTTATTGAGCACGACGCCCAGTCTATCATCAATCGCGTATCACCTGATGCCCTCCACGAGGCCCGATCCATTGCCATAGGTTGGGACATCTATTTCGTGATTCAGCGGTTTGGAGTCTGGTGGGTGAATATAGGCAAACCGGTAACGCATAATCCAGACGCGTTATTCCTGAAATTCTGTCGAACCTGGCAGGAGAAGAAGGGGCGGCCATCCTGACGTCCGGTTGACTTATCCCCTGCCCTCTCGATCGTTTAAGAGGAGCTCCAAACCCTCCCAGAGGGTCAGGTCCCTCTCCCGACAGAAGGTGCGAAATGCGTCCGTTACGCGCTTCGGACCCGGGATCGACACCTTATCCTGAGCTTCGCGTTGTTTCGGACCCGGTTTGGTGCGCCGCGCGGGTTCCCGACTTACGAAACCCATCTCGTTCCCAGCCTGAACGGCTTGCGACAGACTTTCAGTATCGACTTTTCGGCGATCCGGGCGTTCCGGTGTCGTCTGCGGTAGGTCGATTCCGCCGCTGAACCCGTATTTGTTCATGTGACCTCCTTGACGAGGACCTGGATCACGGCCTGCGCGTAGTCCCGCGCGTTGTCGATCGCTCCGGTCACCTGCTGGAGGGCCTTCTCCGTGACGGAGGCGCTTTTTCCGACCAGATCCGCCTCAATCAGCTCCGGGAGCTCGGACAGCAGGACGCCGTCACGGAATATCCGGGTATAAGGCGCCCGTTTAGCGAGCCGCACCGGCAGGGTGGGGATGTTGTTCATCTCCATTTCGGCCCGCACATCTCGCTCATCGGACGACTGGAAGGCTGCGTTCGTCCGCGTGAAGAGCAGGCTGTACGCTATCGGTGCGCGGATCATGGCGCTGGTCGACTGGATGAGACGGACTGCGGCGGCCGCCTGCCGGGCCTCCATGGGTGAGCCATCAAGAGGGATCATGCACAGGTCGGTTCGGGATAGCGCGAAGGTGACTATCTGATCTTTTGACCCTTCGAGGTCCACAATCAGATAGTCGACAGAATCCGCTAATCTGTCGATGAGCTCGACGGTATCCTCAGCTTGTGGGCGTGCATGGACGACAAAAGGTACCCCCCTGCCCGCTTCGGCCCGGCCTCGCGACCAGGCTAGGATGTTCGCGTTCGGGTCGAGGTCTAGGATTGCCACGCGACCGCCGGAAACGGCGATCTGCTCAGCGAGCAGTATCGCGGCGGTGGTCTTACCCGAGCCGCCCTTGGGGTTTGCGAAGGTGATTACATACATGCTCAGAGGTTATCGGAAATAACTCTAGAGTCAATAACAGGATTGTAGTTAGAGATAACTCTAACTCTAACGTTAGATATAGCGTTAGAGTTAGAGTTATCTGACCGGTTCGTCACGGAGAATATTATCAGGCTTCCATTACCCGAGCCATCAGCGCCGCCCGGACCCTCTGAGCAAGCGGGTCGTGAAAAACCTCCAGCGGGCGCCCACCAGCTTCGTCTGTCACCCATCCGTCCCCCCACCGCCAGCCCCCGTAGAAGATCCAGTCCAGCAGTTGGTTCCGGACCATTGGCTCCTGGTGTTCGGCATAAATGGACTGAATCCGGTCCCGGATATCGTCCGGCATCTCGGTAATCGCCCGGTCCACCTGCGCCGCGAATTCCTCCTCACCAGGGGGCGGCACCTCATCCGGGGCCGTGCGCCACAGGACCCGCGTGGCCGCGTCCGTCCACACCCCACGGGAAGTGAGCCCTAGGAGGTTCAGAAGGACGGACGTTTCAGGGTCCGCCGAGCCGGGTCCGGTCTTCTCATCCGGCCCGGACCGCCGGTGCCTGAGCTGGATCCGGCACAGCTGTTCGGCGACGGATAGAATGACGCAGCAGGCGTCATCCCGCCGCGGCAGAACATTGGGAGGGACGGGGGAGGGGAGAAGCCGGGCCCCGCGCGGCGCTTCGGTTGCATAGCCGAGCGCGATCAGTACGTCGCACGCCATCTCCCAAGCGGTCTCACAACCATGGTCGAGATAACCGGATGAGGATACGGGCCCGTTCGTAACGAGATAGATGGCGACTGCGCTCGCCTGCGCAGGGGTCAGCATAGGTGCCCCCGGAGGGTGTCGTCGGGTTGAGTAAACTCAAGCCCATCGTAAACATCGCGCAACGGGACCGTGGCCCCGACCTCCGTGATATCCACGACCTGATCCAGCCCGATAGAAAGGTGGTCACACCACCCGGCATCGTCGCGCCGGTGCAGAATGGCGCGCGGCTCGTCAGGGTCGATCAGGAGGATGCAGGCGATGTCCGGGACTGCTCTGTATTCGAGCACCCGCAGGTGGGTGTCGAACTGATCGCGCGAGGACGACAGCACCTCGCACACGACGACCGGGGTGGTGGCGCACATCTCGTGATCATGCCTGTGCCCGCAATCGACGACCAAGTCCGGGTACCGGATCGTCCCGATCCCGGTCCGGACACTTGGCCCCGAGCAGGTCGGCCGATATCCTGTCCCGCGCAGCTGACCGTGCAGGGTGGCCAGAACGTTGGCGACAATGTTCGCATGTCGCTGGGTCGTGGGAGCCATCATCACCAGCTCGCCGTCGATCAACTCCCACCGCCCTTCGAGCCCTGCGACGAGCGCGAAGAAGTTGTGCTCGGTGAGGGAATTCCGGGTGATCTGGGACATTTCGGACCTCCATTCCCGTGCAAGGCCTTCCCAACCCGGGTCGTTGGATGAGCGGGACAGGCGGCCGCACGCGGGGAGGGGGTACATGTATCCCCGCTCATCGAGCAGGACGGCCACGGTACCGTCCCGCGCGCGGTCACGTCACTTACGCGTCTTCGAAATATCCGAGGACCGCAAATCCGAAGGCCCTTTTGTCGTACTCATCGATCAAGTCGGTATCACCCGTGTTGAAGTAGGACGCGAAAACATTCGCGCCGCCGTCCTCGTCCACGACCTCTTTGATCACGGCATTCACGCTATCGGCGCGGGCCTGCCGGCGTTCTCTCGCGTTCGGCCCCTCGTAGTATTCCTTGCGGAGAGAAAAGGAGCAGAACAGCAAGCTGACAAGCTTGCCCTCATACTCTTGGGCCTCAATTCTGTTCTGCTCCGCAGAACTGTAGGCGCCCCAAAAGAACCTCGAGAGCCTTGCTCTTGTTGCGGGATAGTCAGATTGTTCTGAAACATCCATCGAACCCTGCGGCTTCTTTGCCTCGACCCACAAGCCGGTCCCATCGGCATCGTAGAGAAAAAGATCTACCCGCCCGTTCGAGGATGGCGGACGCCCCCGTCCTCCATAGACACGTTTCGATGACTGTGTCTCGCACAAGGCAGGATATCCGCACTGCCAAGCCGCTACGGACAAAAGGGCGGTCGAGGTATTTTCGGTATACCAGTGCGCCGCGTCCTCGCACTTTTCCTCGTACTGCTCATTCAGAGAGGCGAATGTTTCAAGGATGTCGTGCATCGCCCCGGTGAACGTATTATTTCGTATATCATACGGCATGTTGTCCTCCTCTGTGTGTATCGGCAGCCCTCAGAAGAGCCGGTGATGCCCGTCCGTCTTCAATCAAACATGTTCCGGATAGTCGCCCGGTCAACACGGCAGCCACCTCGGCCGCCGAGGCGCCTATGCACAGGGCTTGAACGTCAACCGGATCAAGACCCGTCCCGTCCGAGAGCATCTCAACCAGAGCGGCGAGGTCATCACAGCCCGCGCAGGCGACAAGGAAGGCGAGAACCTCCTCTTCTACGGCGGTCAATTCAGTCACCCCCACAAGCGTTGTTTGTTCTCGAACGGTGAAACCCGATGATGGGGCTGATAGTGCGGCATGCCGGGCGATGACCTGGGAAAGGGCGCGCCAGATTGTGGGATCCACACCGGACCGGTCCCACGCCTGCGGGACGGCTTCGAAAAGATCGTCACGATCACAGATCCACAGGGCCACCGGTAGTGCGGCCGGGTGGTCATGCGGGACCGACGTGAGGATGCGGTTCAGGGCACGAACCAGCGCCGTAATACAGGATTGAGGCATGGCCCCCCTCATTGACTTTTCTGGTCTTGGCGTGCGTGCCAAACCGGCACGATCGCCTTCTCTTCACGGACCGCCGTATGGCGGCCGGCCGAAGCCTGAAACGGCTCAGCCCATTCTGATGAGCACGTCGTCAGGGGAGATGTCCTGGCTGGCGGCGAGAATTTTACGGGCCTCCGGAATCGTGAGACGGATGCTCAGTTCCTTGGCGGGAAGCCCGCTGAGCTGCGACAGGGCGTCCAGGAGGTCATCAAGCGACCAATCCCGCTTTCCCCTGAACGCGTTCAGCGTCAACGCCGTCGTGATGGGGGTGCCCGACAGGAGACGTTGCAGCTCGTCGGGGTTTCCCATCGCGGCCTCCGCAACGGCCCGGGGCGGGAACATCCAGGTGAGGCGGGTCTGCTTGGATTTCACGCCCTTGGTCATCGTGGCGAACCCAAGTTTGCGGAACTCCTTGAAGCAGGTGACCACGTCTCCTCGGGTCCAGGTTTCCTTCGTGTCGAGCTGCGCGAGCTCAGCGAGTACTTCCTCGACCGTCGTTTCGTGGTCGATCTCATGGCCGCGGATGACCTCGAGAATGTCGGCCCATACCGGGTCTTCCTTGTAGCTGCTCATGAGGGCCGCGATCGATCTGTGCATGGGATAATCCTCTTGAAACGGAGAATGTAGACTTGAAGTTATCTCAGAAAACTTCAAAGTAAAGGAGCGGTGGAGACTTTCGTCTCTGCGGATCGCCAGACGACGTTGAAAAGACCGTTGTGGCCTGCGCTTCCGTCAGCACGGGCGCTCCCAAGGTCCGTCGCGGGTGTGACCGGGCTCAAGTCCAGTACTGCCCTTGTCAGAGGCGGCGGGTCTGCCTGGACCTGCACGCATTACCGGGGTCCGGGCTGGTGGGCAGGTCTGGTTTAACACTATTACTAATAGTGTTAAACGCCCGACCCTCACCCTGCGGCCCGGACCGGCGGATCGGCAGGGCAGGGGGCCTGTTCGGGATTCCCTATTTAACAGTATTCGGGTACTCTGTTTACTATGTCCGAAATGCGCCTCCATGACCCCGCCGGAAATCGGCTTTATCTCAACGCCGAGGAGCGCGCCGCCTTCCTCGCGGCGACCCGGCGCCAGCCCGCCCGGGACCGGACCCTCTGCGAGGCTTTGCACTGGACTGGGTGCCGCCCGTCCGAGCTCCTGGAGATCACCCCAGCCCGGGTGGACCTCTCCGGCGGCACCATCGCGATCCGGTCCCTCAAGAAGCGCCGGGACACCTCCGGTCAGCAGAAGATCGTGTTCAGGTCCGTGCCCGTCCCTGCTGAATTCATCGATACTCTGACCACCGCCCACGGCATCCGGGAAGCCCAGAGATCCCGTCGGAAGTCGGCTACTCCGATCTGGGACCTGAGCCGGGTTCGGGTCTGGCAGATCGTGAAACGCGTGATGATTGAGGCCGGCATTCCGGATGCGCCGCACCGCTCCCCGAAAGGTCTCCGGCATGGGTTCGGCGTCCATGCGACTGTTCAGGGCGTGCCCCTGCACATGCTTCAGCGCTGGCTTGGCCATGCGCAGCTCAGCACCACCGCGATCTACGCCGATGCGGTCGGGAAGGAAGAACAGCATATCGCAGCCCGGATGTGGGGGTGACGATGGACCTGGCGCGGATCGACCCATCCGACAATGTCAACCGGTTCTACCGGATGGAGATTATGCCTGGTCTCTTCGGGGACTGGTCCCTGGTCCGGGAATGGGGCCGGATCGGCCAGCCCGGGCAGGTCCGGGTCGACTGGTACGACACCGAGGCCGCCGCGAAGGACGCCCGGTTCGACATCCTCATGAAGAAGGCGAAGCGGGGCTACGAGTAGCCGGGGCCGGGCCGGCTGTTCGGGACTGCGTTGACCTACGCTCTCCTGAATTTATCCTTCATTCATTCAGGAACGGGTATTTCGAGAAGTATGTTTGTATTACAGTGTCTTGAGAGATGTGATTGTTTCACGGACCTTGTATGGATGCCGGAACCGCGCTACATGAATAAATAATGAATATATGAGTTAGCCCCATGCATGCCATCCTCGAGATCCGAAATCTGACCCCGCAGGAACGCGCCGTCATGGACGCTCTGCTGCGCAGCCCGGACCCTGTCAGCCAGCGCGAGCTGATGTCCCGCATGCGCGACGCCCCCAGTCAGGCGACGATGTCCCGTGTGATGTCCGGGTTGATCAGCAGGGGCCTTCTCCTCAAGGAGGGAGAGACTCGGGGTGCCCGGTTCTCACTCACACAGGACGCGCGACGCGTGGCGACGGATCCCAGGCGGCGCACTCCGACCCCCTACGACCCCGGCCGGATCGGCGGCTATGTGCCGAACCAGACACGTTGGCTCCCTGAGGAGGCAGCCGCCCGGATGCGGGACGCCGTGGAACAGGCCGGGGGACAGCGACTTGATGCCTCCACATACAGCAGGGCGATCGCGGAGAGATTTCTGATCGACCTATCGTGGGCGTCCTCGAACCTGGAAGGGAACACCTATGATCATCTCTCGACGGAGATGCTGATCAAGTACGGCGAAAGCGCCTCCGGCCGGGACCGGTTGGAGACGGCGATGATCCTCAACCACAAGGCGGCCATCTCCCTGATGATGGAGGGGCTCGATGGTGCGTTCCCGGACACCGGGTCCGTTCAGCGCCGTCACGTCCTCATGATGCGGGATCTGCTGGACCCGGCCGACCTCGGCAGCGTCCGCAGGGGCGCGGTGCAGATCTCTGCGACCAGCTACCGCCCCTCCTCCGACTATGTTCTGCTCACAGCCGGTCTCAGCGACCTTCTGGCCAAGGCCGGTCAGGTGGAGGACCCGTTCGAGGCGTCGTTCCTCCTGCTCGCGGGCCTCTCCTACCTGCAAGCCTTCGGGGATGGGAACAAGCGAATGGGTCGGCTCCTCTCGAACGAGCCGCTGCTCCGGGCGGGTCTGCCCCCGCTCTCCTTCATCGGGATCGACAAGACCCCCTACATCCTCGGGCTGATCGAGTTCTATGAGGTCGGCTCGACCGGTCTTCTCGGGGAGGCGATCGCCGGGTCCTATGAGATGACGGCGCCGGACTACATCCAGGCGGTGACCATCCAGCGGGTTCCGCATGGGTTGGAGTTGCGTGAGCGGGGCCGTATCGCGGACGCTTTGGGGCGGCTGTTTCGCAACAGGACACCTGACGCGGGAATCGCGAATCTGGTCGATGAGGTTTTCGGAGACCTGAACGAGGCGGACCGGGGCAAGATGGCCGAGATCCTCTCCGAGACGGCGGATCGGGCCTCTCCCGCCTCCGCCTTCCTGTATGGGGTCACGGAGACGGACATTCAGGAGCGAAACGCTGCCAACCGAGGCGTGTGATTGGTGACGCCTGCGTGTCTGCAAACCTAACTGGTTTCGTCATGGGTTTCTGTCCCGGCCAACCTGTTGAAATCCGGGAGGGCAGGGCGGTCCCGTCAAAAACGACCGATTGTGGCGCTCCGTCCTGATCGCGCCTGCGCAGACGTCAGACGGTGCGTTAATCACTCAACCCGAGCTGGGCGTTGATCTTCTGCGCCGCTGGGGCCGCCGCGAACCACGGTGCAGCCTTCGAGACCCCATCCCGGATCTTCCCTGGCTGCCCCTCCAGATACCGGACCATCTCGGTGACCCGGTATAGCCCGCCAAGCGATGGCGGCGGCATCTCGCGCTTCTGGAGCGCCTGACGGCTCACCTGGAGCCGGGCCGCCACGTCCGCGAGGCTGACCAGGTCCGGACGGACCTCGCGCAGCGTGGCCCCCTCCGGAAGACCCTTCAGCGCCTGCCCTACCGCCTCGGCGATGACAGCCTCAGCATCAGAACCCTCCCGGATGAACCCGAGAGCGACGATTCCAGCGGCACCGGTCCCGACGACCGCATCGTCACACCCCGCCTCGAACAGGGCGTCCAGCATAGCGTCCTCGTCACGCTCCCCCGCCGGGAGGGCGATCATCAGGTCGAACTCGAATTCCTGAACGTCACTCATCCTTGTCATCCTTCATCACACAGCCCCGTGCCCGCCCAACAAGGCCTTGGGCGATCGCCCTCGGATTTCTTGGGGTGCTCCAGACCGACATCCGGCAGAAGGTCCCTGACCTACAGGCATCTCCCGCGTTTGCAGGGCACAGGGCATAACCCCAAGCGTGGGCGCTACGCCCTTTTGCCATCTCGACCGTCCATCCCATCTCCTCCAGCTCGACAAGAGCCTTTTCGATGTCTTTGTCCGGATGCCGTGATCGCCCCATAAACATGCTCCCTACCCGGCTGGTTGTCAATCGACAACCAAATTATCTTTTCTAACTGATCGGTCACGTAGCCGTAACGCGGATCGTAAGGAAATCACATCCAGATATGAAATAGGCCGGGGTTTCCTTTACGCTTGATGCGGATCAGGCGTTCGAGAACCCGCCCTCGAATCATGCGCGCATAATGCGCGGCGGCTCGGGATAGTCCTCTGGTGAGTCTAAGGCCGGCTCCGGAGCTCCAGATTTGCGAAAATCTTACGACTTTCGTTTTTCGCACCCCTCCACGACTGAGACCCTGACGGTACCGGACCGGGCGCGCACCCCGCGGGACTACGTCCTGATCAGATCGAAGTCCCCCTCGAACGCTAACGCTGCAAGCCTGTACGCGCAACTAAGACACAGTCGCCCTGCGATGCCCTGCCACCAGAAGCCCCGGTCTGACGGGTGCGAAAATCACGCCGCTTTCAATTCTCGCAAAAATCCGAGGTGCGAAAATATGAACCGCTCGGAATTTCATATTTAGTAAGGAAATCAATTACTTACAATGATACCCCTATTGACACGCCCGCCCGCCTTCGGTAAGCTGGACGTCAATCGGAACACCCACATTCCTGCTGGGTCCGCTCCGCCTATCAGTACAGAAATGTCGGCGTCCGCGCCGCAGGGCATGCGCCGTGCGTGGTGTCTTTGCGCCCACGGAGAAGACGACCTCATGGCCCTAATCGCCGTCCTAGCCGACCTACATTTTGACAGCTGGACCAGGTGGGCAGTGGACCCTCTGACGGCGCAGGGGCTGGACATCGTCATCCATAAGCGGCGGCCGGATCTGCTGGTGATCGCGGGAGACGTCGCCAATGATCCGGTTCGGAACTGGCCGGGGATCCTCTCACGCCTCGGGCGCCTCATCGCGCCAGAAAAGATCGTCATAGTCCCCGGCAATCACGATTACTACGGCTTTCGGCTGGATGGGGAGCATATCCTCCGCGAGATGTGCTCTTCGGCTGGTGTGCGTTTCGCTCAGAAGGAGGAGCTCCGGGTCGGTACCACCCGGGTCATTTGCTCCACTTTGTGGACCGATTTTGCCCTGAACGGCGATGTCCGGGTCGCGACCGAGGTGGCCGCCCGCGTAATGAATGACTATCGGCAGATCCGAACAGGGGCGGTAGCTGGCCTGCCCTTCGATCACCAGGGCACGCGCCCGATCACGCCACGAGACACGCTTGCGTTACATCTGGATCATCGGCGGTGGCTCGAAGCAGCTCTGCGCGAGCCTCATTTCGCTGGCCCCGAGGGTAAGACCATAGTCGTGACTCATCATGGGCCGAGCCGCTCAACCGCCGTCGGTGAGATTGACGACTTAACGCCTTCATTTCACTCGAATCTTCATGAACTGATCCTCCAAACGCAGCCCGATGCCTGGTTTTTCGGGCACTCGCACCGGCGATGTGGTGCGCAAGTAGGCCGGACTGTGATCCGAAACGTGTCCTTGGGATATCCAGAAGAGCTGGGGACCCATGCCCTGGAGCTCGGGCCGCTCATATTTTTTGAGACGGACTGAGTTGAGATGGAAACGAAACGCCCCCTCCGGTCCGACCTGCTCCAGCCCGTGCAGCTCCGCCTGGACGGCCTCTTTGAGCGTCTCCAGCATCTCGAGCGGATCCTGGCGGAAGTGCCGGATGGATTGTCTGAGCACGTACAACACCGCTTGGAGAGCGCCGCGCTATCCAGCGGCTTGAACGCCCTCCGCCGCAGCTACGAGGCCATCGTAACGGTGCTGTGTCTCGCACTGGACGGCAGTGTGCCGGACGCCGAGGAGAGCTGGTACGGTGACGCCCTAGACCAGCTATCCGGGTCCGGTTCGGGCCGGAGACCGGTCCTGCCGTCCGATCTAGCACACACACTGAGAGAAGTCGTAGCGGATCTGAACTTCGATCCGATCTTGGAACTGGACGAGACCCTCGCGGTTCAGCGCAGACGGCGGCAGGCCGCTATGCTTGCGGCGCCGCTGCTGGTCGGCGCTCTTACAGCGCTCGACTCCCGGCTCATCAACGGCACGCTCCGGATCGGCTGCGCACCCGATCCGGAATTCGTCGCGCAGCATCCAGGTCGTGTGGAGCGCGCCAAAGCTCAAGAACGAGCCCTCCATCACGTCCTAAGCTGTATCAAGGTTGCCTTCCGTGATCGGGGGCACACAGTCATTCCGTTCGGGTCTCTAATCGAGGGGCGGGTTCACGGTCGGTCGGATCTCGACCTGATCGTACCGGGGGATGTAACGCGCGAAGAGCAGGGCGAGCTCTGGAACATCGCGGAAGATGTCACGCGCGCGGAAGGCGTGGAGTTTGATCTGCACTTCCCGAACCTCTACCGCGACGAGTTTCTCGACCGAATTCAGGTGATCAAAGACGGTCGGATCGCTCCCCTCCGCGACCTCATCGCGGCCGCCACAGACCCGAAAACCCTCGAAGATTGAGAGATTAAGGATGGATTTTGATGATTTCCCCGACCCGTACCAGCCGCTGTGGGGCGAGCTCGAAGTCCTACGTGCGCTCTTTGATCCAGCGCACCCGGAACGTACCGTCGCGCAGTTCACAACCGTTTTCAGAAACTTGTACGAAGATGACCGGGCCGACCTGTACGCAAATGATCAGCCGGAGGTTCTGGCGGACCGGGTGCGCCACTTCTTGGACCGTGTGGGGAACCTGAGTTCCACGGCACCCTCGCAGGAAGAGCTGGACCGGGCACCAGTCCTACATGGCTGGTGCGCCGTCAGGCTGGGGAGTTCGCCCTTTATGTTAGGGCAGTGCACGGGCCATCCGCTGCTGAGGTGGGGCGCCCGAACGCGGACGTCTGTGCTTATCCGGATCGCCCCAGACCAGTCCTGGGCGCGCACTTGGAATCGGTATTACGCGCTCAGCGAGCATGCCCCGCAGATCTTATACAAAATGCAGGCCGACGGGGTGGTCTCGCCTGCGGTCGAGCTGATCCGACTGGACGGAGCCCCGTTACACTGATGCTATCGGAGGGAACGCATGACTGAGACGAAAACCGGCGTTCTCGCCGACATCGACCTCATCGTTTTTGACGCCTTCGGGACGCTGTTGGAAATCGGGTCCCGACGCCGGCCCGTCGCGCATCTCAGGCGGAGAATGAGCGCTGAGAAAGCAAGCCAGTATCGCCGCCTGGCGATGACGACTGAGCTGACGCTGGCAGAGCTTGACGCTGAAATTAACGGCGGGGCGACCATCGCTGATCTCTCACTAGCACAAGTCTTGATCGCGCATGAGGTCGCGTCGACGCGCCTGCGGCCTGGGATCCCAGAAATGCTGGCCGGCCTGAGACATCCATATGGTCTGTGCAGTAATCTTAGCACGGACTACGTACCGGCTGTATTCAGGTTCCCGGAAATCCGCCCTCTGTTCCGGATACTGTCGTGTCAGGTGGGCTATATGAAACCGCAGGCCGAGATATACAGGCTGGTGATCGAGGCCGCTGGCGTGCCCGCATCGCGCGTGCTGTTCGTAGGGGATACGCCGGCAGCTGACATCGATGGGCCGCGCTCAGCCGGGCTGCGCGCGATCCACATCGATCAGTTCATGGCCGCTCTCGCAAGCGGAAGAACGGGTCGTACCCGGAAGGACGATTTTAATGCGGCCTTCTGCGATGTCCGCGGCACGATTTCGCCAGACATGGACCTGGAAAGTTGAACAGCGGTGAATGGGTATCAGCTCAGCGTCCGAGCTACCCGTCCTGAGACACCCACGAAGACGGTTTTCGTGGTTCGACGATGAGGTCGGAAAGTGGATGGGGGTGCCGCGCATGCCATGCTGCCTGCGCCGAGAACGCCTCTGTGTTCTCTTCCAGCCAAGAGCGACGCGCGTCCGCATCTGGCGCAAGAGTCGCGCCGTCCTTCGTCTTGTCGACCATCTCGTCTCCTCTTCATCGACAGACCGGGGAACCGCGGGCAAGTCGACCGGTCCAATATGACTGAAGCCGATACCCCGGCCTCGGTCAACGGATCCGAGCCCCGACACGGCAGATCAGGGTGAGCGAGCCTAGTCGGCTGAAGCTTCCCTGACAGTCTGATTTGCGAAAAACACATCACTCTGGCGGCGACGCAAGGTAGCCCGCCCACGCCTCCATAAGAAGGGCGCGCTCTTCGAGGAGCTCTGATCTAGT
>NZ_PZKF01000040.1 GCF_003034995.1 Phaeovulum veldkampii DSM 11550
GATCGTGATGGATGCGCTGCGCCGCATCCATGAGGAAGACGGGCGCATGGTGATCGCCAACCTGCACACGCTGGACACCGCGCGGCGCTATTGCGACCGGGTGATCGGCATGCGCGACGGGCGCGTGGTGTTTGACGGCACGCCCGAACAACTGACCACCGGCGCCGCGCGCGACATTTACGGCGCCGACGAGAGTTTTTCCGAAGCGGCCACCTCGACCTCGATCGACGTTCTTGATGACGCCTATGCCGAGGCGATGCTGACCTGACCTTTCCCACCGGCCCCGCGGGGCCATGAAACCGGAGACGACCATGAAAAAGCTGCTTGCCGTTCTGGCTGCCTCGACCGCGCTGATCGGCGCTGCGCAGGCGCAGGAAATCAAGGAATTCAACATCGGCATTCTGGGCGGTGAAAACGCTCAGGACCGGATGACCTCGAACGAATGCCTTCGCAAATACGCCGAGGAAACGCTGGGCGTGCCGGTCAAACTGTTCACTCCGGCCGATTATGACGGTGTGGTGCAGGGTCTGCTGGGCGGCAGCATCGACATGGCGTGGCTGGGTGCCTCGGCCTATGCGAAAACCTACCTGACCGACCCTGAAGCGGTCGAGCCGGTTCTGGTCAAGGCCAATCTTGACGGCTCCTACACCTATCATTCCATCGGTTTTGCCCGCAAGGACAGCGGCATCACCAAACTGGAAGACGTCAAGGGCAAGAAGTTCGGCTTCGGCGATCCGAACTCGACCTCGGGCTATCTGATCCCCTCGGTCGAGATCCCCGAAGTGACCGGCGCCAGCATGAAATCGGGCGACTATTTCGGCGAAGTCCTGTTCACCGGCGGTCATGAGCAGACCATCGTGGCGGTCGCCAATGGTGCCATCGACGCGGGCGTGACCTGGGCCGACGGGCAGGGCGACTGGGAAGACGGCTACAATTCCGGCGCGCTGCGCAAGGCGGTTGATGCGGGTCTGGTGGACATGAACGACATCGTGGAAATCTGGAAGTCAAAGCCGATCCCGGAAGGCCCGGTGGTGCTGCGCAAGGCGCTGCCCGCCGATGTGAAGGCCAAGATGACCGAACTGGTCGCGGGGCTGCACGCGCGCGATGCACAATGCGCCTACAACGTGGCGGCGGGCGATACCGCAGGTTTCGTGCCGATCACGCATGACTACTACGGCTCGATCATCGCGGTGCGCAAGGCGCAGTCGAACTGATCTGATCATGACCGGGCGGACCCTGTTGAGGGTCCGCTTTTTTTCGCGGGGGGCACATGGCAGATATCGGGATCGGCGCGGCGGCGGTTTCCAGCCGTTACATGGCGCAGGTGCAGCGCAAGCGGCTGTATTCGGGCATTCTGCTGACGCTGTTCGTGCTGCTGATGGCGGCAGGGTTCAACCTGGCCGAAAACCGCAACGCGGGCGGGTTTCTGAACGGCATCACCCATATCTTCGACTTTCCCGCCGAGGTGCTGCACGAGGCGGTGCGCAACCACGCCAATCTGCCTGCGCTGTTCGCGCAGTTCCTGCCCTCGCTGATCGAGACGGTGAATATCGCCGCAGTGGCCACGCTGTTGGGGGCGCTGATGGCGGTGATGCTGGCTCTTCTGTCCACGCGCGGGCTGGCGCGCTATCCGCGGCTGATCCCGGTGTTTCGCCGCACCATGGATGCGATGCGCGCGATCCCCGAAATCGTGATTGCGCTGGTGCTGATCTTTATTCTTGGCGGCGGGCCGGTGCCGGCGATGATCGCCATCGCCTTTCACACCACGGGTGCGCTGGGCAAGCTTTTTTCCGAAGTGGCCGAAAACACCGATCTGAAGCCGGTCGAGGGGTTGGCCTCGGTCGGTGCCTCATGGCCGCAGAAGATGTGGCTGGGCGTGATCCCGCAGGTGGCGCCGAACTGGCTATCATACGCGCTGCTGCGGTTCGAGATCAACATTCGCGCCTCGTCGATCCTGGGCTTCGTGGGGGCGGGCGGCATCGGCTATGACCTGAAAACCGCGATGCAATGGGGGCAGGGAAAATACGATCAGGTGATCGCCATCTTCCTGCTGCTGTTTCTGACCATCGTCCTGGTGGACCAGGTGTCCGACCATTTCCGCAACCGTCTGGTCAAGGGGCGCCCGGCATGATGAGCGATACAGGCAGCGGCGCGTTGCGCGCCGAGGTGGGGGCGCTGTTCGCCCGCAAACGGCTGCTGGCCCTCGCCGCGCCGACGGCAATTCTGCTGTATCTGGTCTATGTGTTTTTCGCCTTCGACATTCCGGGCATCGCCAACCGCGCACGGATGGACAATGTGCGGATTCTGCTGTCGGATTTCTGGACCTACAAGACCCATGTCACGCGTGACAACCGGAGCGGCGATGTGATCGTGGCAATCGAGGGCGAGGCCAAGGGCACCTATGCGCCTGGCCAACTGCCCGACTGGGTTCGCCGCGAGGATGGCGTGACCCGGATTGATCTGGGGCAGGGCCATCAGGTGATCTATGAGGGCGCGGGCGCGCGCTACACCGTGCCGGGCTATGGCGAGATCGAGATCGTGCCCGAGGGCCGCGCGCTGCGCCTGACCGCGCCTGAGCCGCTGCCCGACTGGATCAACGCGTCCGATACGCGGGTGGCGGTGACGACCGATCAGGGCCGTTTCAGCTTTACCCGCAACCGCACCGAGGTGCTGCGCTATCAGCCGGGGTGGGAGTTGTTTTTCTTCACCCTCGACAGTCCGTTTTACGGCAAGCCCGCGCTGCAACTGGCCAGTCTGGCGCTGTGGGGTGAACGGGTCGATCCGGCACGGTCGAACATCGGCTACATGCTGGCAGAGTTCTGGACCAACAAGATGTGGCGGCACGGCGACGTGGTCTGGGCGCTGTTTGAAACGGTGCTGATGGCCTTTCTGGGCACCATCGGGGCGGCGCTGGCGGCCCTGCCGCTGGCCTTTGCGGCGGCGTCGAATTTTGCGCCGCTGCGGTCGGTGCGCTATGCGCTGCGCCGGGTGTTCGACTTTCTGCGCGGGGTTGATGGGCTGATCTGGACCATCATTCTCAGCCGCGCCTTCGGGCCGGGGCCGATGACAGGGGCCTTTGCGATCCTGCTCACCGACACCGGCAGCTTTGGCAAGATGTTCTCGGAGGCGCTGGAAAACATCGATGCCAAGCAGATCGAGGGGGTGCAATCCACCGGCGCCAATGCGCTGCAACGGGCGCGCTTTGGGGTGATGCCGCAGATCATGCCGGTGCTGCTGAGTCAGGTGCTGTATTATCTCGAAAGCAACACCCGCAGCGCCACCGTGATCGGGGCGATTGTGGGCGGCGGAATCGGGCTGTTGCTGACGCAGGCGATCAGCACCCAGAAAGACTGGGAGGAAGTCAGCTATTACATTGTGCTGATCATTCTGATGGTGATGGCCATGGATACGCTCTCGGGCTGGCTGCGCGCCCGGCTGATTGGGAACAAGGGGTAGATCATGCCAAAGCTTTCGCCCGATGCGCCGGTGGTGCAGCCGGAATGTGAAATCTCGGGAGCCACCTTTGGCCGCTATGTGCAGATCGGCCAGGGCACCCGGCTGTTGAATGCCGAGATCGGCGATTACAGTTATTGTGACCGGTTTTGCGACATTGCCAACACCACCGTCGGCAAGTTCGCCAACATCGCGGCCTTTGTGCGGATCGGGCCGACCGATCACCCGATGCATCTGGCCGCGCTGCATCATTTCCACTATCGCACCAGCTATTACTGGGACGACGAGCCCGACGATGCCGCCTTTTTCGCCCGCCGCCATGCCCGCCGCACCACGCTGGGTCATGACACCTGGATCGGGCACGGCGCGATCATCAAGCCCGAGGTGACGATCGGGCACGGCGCCGTGGTCGCGTCGGGGGCGGTGGTGACGCGCGACGTGGCGCCCTACATGATCGTGGCCGGGGTGCCCGCCACGCCACTGCGCGACCGCCTGCCTGCGCGGGTGGCCGACCGGCTGATGGCGCTGGCCTGGTGGGATTGGGGGCACGACGCGCTGCATGCCGCCATGGATGATTTCCGCCGCCTGCCCGCCGAGGCATTTCTGGAGAAATATGGCGGCTGAGGGTTACTCCGCCGCTATCCGCAGCGCCTGCGGCGCCGACAGAAAGCGCCGCCCCGCCTCGCCCGCAAGCCATGTCAGCCGCCCGCCGCAGATCGTGGCCTCGATCATCCGGGTTTCGGGGTTCATCACCACCAGATCGGCACGTTTGCCAAAGGTGATTTCGCCGCGGTCGGGCATCCGCAATATCTCGGCCGGGCCAGACGAGATCAGCGCCCAGGCGCGCGGCAGATCCAGCAGGCCGCGATCCACCAGCGCCCAGGCGGCCTGCGCCAGCGCGGGGTAGTAGTAATCCGACACCAGCGCATCGCACAGCCCCGCCGCCACCAGATCAGCTGCTGCCACATTGCCCGTATGGCTGCCGCCGCGCACAACATTGGGCGCGCCCATCACCACCGGATTCATCATCGCCTTGGCCGCCGCCGCCGCCTGCCAGGTGATGGGAAATTCAGCGATCCGCGCCCCGATCATCGAATACCGCTCGCGCGTTTCGCCATCGGGGTCATCGTGGCTGCCATAAAGCACGCCCAGGCCGTCAAACGCCTCGGCCAGACGGCACAGGTGGCGCGGCACCTCGCGCGCGCGGGCGGCGGCGATGTTGACCGCGTCCAGATGCGCCTCGGGCGTGCGCCCCAGCTTGCGCGCCCAAAGCGCGAAATCGGCGGGGTTCTTGCGCCAGATTTCCTGCGCCTCGGACAGGTGATCGTTGAACACGACGTAATCGACGCCATGGCGGCGCACCGCCTCGATCAGCCGGGGGCCGCTGTCCACCAGATGCGTTTCGCAGCGGATTTGCAGGCGCAGATCGGTCAGCGCGCGGGGGCGATAGGCGGTCAGCGCCGCCATCACCCGTTCGGCGTAATCGGGGCCGCGGGGGCCATCTTCCCAGCTCCAGCCCTGGGCGAGCCAGGCAGTGGTGACGCCATTTGCCGCCGCCTCGCGGTCGGCGCTTGCCAGCCCGGCGGTCAGGTCGAACTGGGCCGACGGGCGGGGGGCGATGTGGCGCTCGAACGCGTCGCCGTGCAGGTCGATGATGCCGGGCAATACCAGAAAGCCGCGCAGGTCCACCTCGGGCAGCGGGCCGCGGGTGATGCGCCCCTCGGCCAGCGCGACCGAGCGGTTCGACAGCGCGCCATCGCGCAGCGTCAGGGCGCCGACAAGGCGCAGGGGAGGCAGATAGGGGCTCATCGCGGTCGTGCCCTTAAAACAGGTTGGCCAATTTTATACGCCGTGAATGTTGCGGTGTGGTGACGGGCTGGTGTCAGTCTGGCGTCATCGTCAGCGTGACCCGGTCGCCCGCAAACCAGGTGTGGCCATATTCCACTGGGCGCCCCGCGCCATCGACGTTGATCGCCACGCTGCGCAGGATCGGTGCGCCCTCGGCGATGCGCAGGTGCAGCGCCTGCATCGCGGTGGCGAGTTTCGCGGTCAGCCGGGTGACGGCGCGGGTGTAATCGGCCACGCCCCCGCGCGCCAGCGCCGCGGTGACCGATCCGGTTTCGGTCAGGGCTGCGGGCAGGTCGGGGAAGCGGTCGGCGGGAAAGACCGAGCGAAACATCAGGATCGGCGCACCATCGGCGGAACTGACCCCTTCATGGACATGCACCATCGCCCCCGCAGGCAAGGCCAGCGCCTCGGCCTCGCGCGCCTCGGACCGGCGGGTTTCCATCCGCAGGATCGTTCGTTCTGGCAGGTGGCCTGCCGCGGCAAGGTTCTGGTGAAACCGCACCCGGCGGCCAATGGCATAGTCCAGCGGGCGGGCCGCGACGAACACCCCCGCGCCGCGGCGACTGTGCACGATACCACGCGCGCCCATGTCGGCCAGGGCATGGCGAATGGTGTGCCGGTTCACCCCGAAGCGCGCGGCCAGTTCTGCCTCGGTCGGCAGACGGTCGCCGGGGCGGTAGAGGTCTGCGGCGATTTCGGCGTCCAGCGTCGCCGCGATGGATTTCCAGATCGGGGTGCGGGGCATCGGTATGTCACCAAAAATTCACGGTTGGCCGACTTGCCCGATGGCACGGGCTGCGGTATGGATTTGTCTAGTTGTATAGTATTGCAGACAACTTCGCAAGGTGTCTAGATGACCAAGACCGATCCGGGGTCAGCCCCCGAAATCTTTGACCGTCAGGGCTGGATGGGCGTTCTGGCCAAGGCCGCGCCCGCGCGGCTGGCTGCCCTTTTCCCCGACGAACCCGCGCACGCGATGCTGCGCGCGCCCGAAGTGGGGGCGGTGATGGTGCGCGGGCACGCAGGCGGCACCGGCGCGCCGTTCAATCTGGGCGAAATGACGGTAACGCGCTGCACGCTGCGGCTGGCCGGCGGGCAGGTGGGCCATGCGATGGTGGCGGGCCGCGACCGGGTCCATGCCCGCCGCGCGGCACTGGTCGATGCGCTGATGCAGACCGACCGGGCTGGGGCGATCCGCGCCGCCGTGCTGGAGCCGCTGGTGGCCGAGGCGGCGGCGGCCCGCGCCACCCGCGCGGCCAAGGCGGCGGCAACGCGGGTCGAGTTTTTCACGCTGGTCCGGGGGGAAGACTGATGCACGACATGGCCTTGCAGGGCGGCTTTGCCGAGGCGCCGACCCAGTCGGCGCGCGCGTTTCGGGCGGTGCTGAACGCGCTGGCCCGGCCCGGCACCATCGAAACGCTGGTCGGCGCGCAGCCGCCCGCGCCCGCCTCGATCGCGGCCGGGGTGGCGCTGTTGACGCTGGCCGATGCCACGACGCCGGTGCATCTGGCGGGCGCGCATGACACGCCCGATCTGCGCGACTGGCTGACCTTTCACACCGGCGCGCCGCTGGTGGGGGCGGCCGAGGCGGTCTTTGCGCTGGGCACCTGGGTCGCGCTGGCGCCGATCACCCGCTTTGCCATGGGCAGCCCGGAATACCCCGACCGGTCGGCAACCCTGATCGTCGAGATGCCCGCGCTGCACCCTGCCGGTGCCCGCCTGACTGGCCCCGGCATCCGCGACACCGCGCATCTGAACCTGCCCGACATCGCGGCCCTGCGCGCCAATGCGGCGGACTTTCCACTGGGGCGCGATTTCCTGTTTTGTGCGGGCGACCGGCTGGCTGCCCTGCCGCGCAGCACCCAGGTGGAGGCAGTCTGATGTATGTGGCGGTGAAAGGCGGCGAGCGGGCGATCGAAAACGCCCATGCCTGGCTGGCCGAGGAGCGCCGGGGCGACCGGGCGGTGCCCGAACTGACGGTGGCGCAGATCCGCGAACAGATGGCCCTGGCGGTGAACCGGGTGATGGCCGAAGGTTCGCTCTACGACCCCGATCTTGCTGCGTTGGCGATCAAGCAGGCGCGGGGCGATCTGATCGAGGCGATCTTTCTGATCCGTGCCTATCGCACCACGCTGCCGCGGCTGGGCGCCTCGCGCCCGGTCGATACCGCCGCCATGGCCTGCATCCGCCGTATCAGCGCCACCTTCAAGGATGCGCCGGGCGGGCAGGTGCTGGGGCCGACCTTTGACTATACCCATCGGCTGCTGGATTTTGCGCTGATGGCCGAGTGCGATGTGCCCCCTGCGCCCGAGGCTTCCGCCACCCCCGGTCCGGTGCCCCACATCACCGGCTTTCTGAACCGCGACGGCCTGATCCAGACCGAAGCGGCGGGCGAGGCGACCCCGCCCGACCTGACGCGCGAGCCGCTGGAGTTGCCCGCAAGCCGCCCGCTGCGCCTTCAGGCGCTGGCGCGGGGGGATGAGGGGTTTTTGCTGGGGCTCGCCTATTCCACCCAGCGCGGCTATGCGCGCAACCACGCCTTTGTGGGTGAATTGCGCATCGGAACCGTGGCCGTCGAGGTGGACATCCCCGAGCTGGGCTTTGCCATCGAGGTGGCCGAGATCGAGTTGACCGAATGCGAAACCGTCAACCAGTTTGCCGGGTCGAAAACCGAGCCGCCGCAGTTCACCCGCGGCTATGGTCTGGTCTTTGGTCAGACCGAGCGCAAGGCGATTTCCATGGCGCTGGTCGATCGCGCGCTGCGCTGGCGCGAGTTGGGCGAGGATTTTCTGGGCGCCGCCGCGCAGGATGAGGAATTCGTGCTCAGCCACGCCGACAACATCCAGGCGACCGGGTTTCTGGAGCATATCAAGCTGCCCCATTACGTCGATTTTCAGTCGGAACTGGAGCTTGTCCGCCGCATCCGCGCCGAGGCAGAACTGGCGCAGGCCCAACCGGAGGCAGCCGAATGAACGATTATACCTTTGCCTATCTGGACGAACAGACCAAGCGCATGATCCGGCGCGCGATCCTGAAGGGGGTGGCGATCCCCGGCTATCAGGTGCCGTTCGCCAGCCGTGAAATGCCCATGCCTTACGGCTGGGGCACCGGCGGGGTGCAGGTGACGGCGGCCTGCCTGACGCCCGAGGATGTGCTGAAGGTCATCGACCAAGGCGCCGATGACACGACGAACGCGGTTTCGATCCGCAAATTCTTTCAGCGCACCGCAGGCGTGGCTGTGACCGAGGCGACGGTTGAGGCGAGCCTGATCCAGACCCGCCACCGCATCCCTGAGGCACCGCTGACCGAGGCGCAGATCCTGGTCTATCAGGTGCCGATCCCCGAGCCGCTGCGGTTTCTGGAACCGCGCGAGGTGGAAACGCGGCGAATGCACGCGCTGGAGGATTACGGGCTGATGCACGTCAAACTGTATGAAGACATCGCCCGGCACGGCGAGATCGCCACCGCCTATGCCTACCCCGTCAAGGTCGAGGGGCGCTATGTGATGGACCCGTCGCCGATCCCGAAATTCGACAACCCGAAACTGTCCGACAGCCCGGCGCTGCAATTGTTCGGCGCGGGGCGCGAGCAGCGCATTTATGCGCTGCCGCCCTACACCAGGGTTGTCAGTCTCGATTTTGACGATCACCCCTTTGTCGCCTCAAAGGCTGACCATGCCTGCGACCTGTGCGGGGCGGGCGACACCTATCTGGACGAGGTGATCATCGACGATGCGGGCGGGCGGATGTTTGTCTGTTCCGACACCGACCATTGCGGCAGCCGCAGGCGCGCGGGCCATGTCGGGCGGCTGGGCGTGCCCGGAAAGGAGGTGGCATGATGATGGCCACGGGTTCTGCTGCCCCGCTGTTTTCGGTGCGCGGGCTGACGAAACGCTATGGCGCGCGGATCGGCTGTGCCGATGTCGGGTTTGACCTTTTCCCCGGCGAGGTGATGGGGATCGTGGGCGAATCCGGTTCGGGCAAATCCACGCTCTTGAACTGCCTTGCCGGGCATCTGGTGCCTGACGCGGGCAAGGTGATCTTTGACACCCGCACCGACGGCCCGCGCGACACGCTGACGATGAGCGAGCCGGAACGGCGGATGCTGGCGCGCACCGACTGGGCCTTTGTGCACCAGAACCCGCGCGACGGGTTGCGGATGGGGGTTTCGGCGGGGGGCAATGTGGGCGAACGGCTGATGGCGGTGGGCGCGCGCAACTATGGCGCGATCCGGGCCACGGCGCTTGACTGGCTGGGCCGGGTCGAGATTGCCGCCGATCGGATCGACGACCGCCCCTCGGGCTTTTCGGGGGGGATGCAGCAGCGGTTGCAGATCGCGCGCAATCTGGTCACCGGGCCGCGGCTGGTGTTCATGGACGAACCGACCGGGGGCCTGGATGTCAGCGTGCAGGCACGACTGCTGGACCTGTTGCGTGGGCTTGTGCGCGAAATGGGTCTGTCGGCGATCATCGTGACGCATGACCTTGCGGTGGTGCGGCTTCTGGCAGACCGTCTGATGGTGATGAAGGGCGGCCATGTGGTCGAACAGGGCCTGACCGATCAGGTGCTGGATGACCCGCAGCACGCCTATACGCAGCTTCTCGTTTCCTCTGTTCTTCAGGTGTAGCCATGATCCGGGTCGAAAACCTGCACAAATCCTTCACCCTGCATAATCAGGGCGGCGCGGTGATCCCGGTGATGGCGGGGGCCAGCTTCAGTGTTGCGCCCGGCGAATGCGTGGCGCTGATCGGGTCGTCGGGGGCGGGAAAATCCACGCTGATGCGGATGATCTGGGGCAATTATCTGGCGGCCTCGGGCCATATCCTTGTGGGCGATACCGATGTGGCGGCGGCAGAACCGCGCGAGATATTGGTGCTGCGCCGGGCCACGCTGGGCTATGTCTCGCAGTTTCTGCGCGTTGTGCCGCGGGTGCCGACGATCGATGTGGTGGCCGAACCGCTGCGGGTGCTGGGTGTGCCCGCCGAACTGGCCCGCGCCCGCGCCGCCGATCTGCTGACGCGCCTGCGCATCCCGGAGCGGCTGTGGGCGCTGTCGCCCACCACCTTTTCGGGGGGCGAACAGCAGCGGGTGAACATCGCGCGCGGCTTTGCCCATGCCTACCCGGCAATGTTGCTGGATGAACCCACGGCAAGCCTTGACGCCGCCAACCGCGAAACCGTGCTGGGCCTGATCGAAGAGGCCAAGGCCCGCGGCGCGGCCATCGTGGGCATCTTCCATGACGAGGCGGCCCGTGCCCGTGTGGCGGATCGGGAAATCGACGTGGCGGCCTTTACCCCGAGGCCGGCATGACCGCGGGCCGCATGACCGGGCGCGTCTTTGCTGTGGTCGGGCCTTCGGGCGCGGGCAAGGATACGCTGATCGCCGAGGCCGCCGCGGCCCGGCCCGATCTGCATGTGGTGCGCCGCGTGATCACCCGCCCGTCCGAGGCCGGGGGCGAGCCGTTCGAGGGCGTGACCGAGGCCGAATTTGCCGCCCGCCGCGCGCGGGGCGAGTTTGCGCTGTTCTGGCAGGCGCATGGGCTGCACTATGGCATTCCCGCCAGTATGGCGGCGGCGCTGGCGGCGGGGCGGGATGTGGTTTTCAACGCCTCGCGCGCGGCGCTGGAAACGGCCTCGGCCCGGTTCCCCGAGATGCGCGTGATCCATGTCACCGCGCCGGTGGCCGAACTGGCCCGCCGCCTTGCCGCCCGAGGCCGCGAGACCGAGGCCGACATTGCCGAAAGGCTGACCCGCAGCGGCTATGCCCTGCCGCCGGGCCTGCCCGTTCAGACCGTCGTGAACGATGGCCCGCTGGAGGCCGCGATCAAAACCTTTATCGCCGCGTTTGAGACTGCCCCGAATGACCTTGCCCGAAAGACCGACCATGACTGAAACGATCCTTGCCAATGCCACGATCATTCTGCCCGGCGAAACCCTGCGCGGGTCTGTCCGCATCGCTGACGGGCAGATCGCCGAGATCGCGCAGGGGGCAGGGGTGCCGCCCGGCGCTGTAGATTGCGGGGGCGACCTGCTGGCGCCCGGCCTGATCGAGTTGCACACCGACAACCTTGAACGCCACATCGCGCCGCGCCCCAAGGTTGACTGGCCCCATGCCGCCGCGATCATCGCACATGATGCCGAACTGGCGGGCGTGGGCATTACCACGGTATTCGATGCGCTGCGGGTGGGCTCGATCGTGACGAACGGCAAGCTGGGCTATGGCGAATATGCCCGCGCGCTGGCCACCGAGATTTTGGATCTGCGGGTCCGCGGCGCGCTGCGCATCAGCCATTACCTGCATCTGCGGGCCGAGGTCTGTTCGGAAACCCTGATCGACGAAATGGCCCGCTTTGGCCCCGAGGACCGGGTGGGTATCGTATCTCTGATGGACCACACGCCGGGCCAGCGGCAGTTCCGCGACCTGTCGAAATTGCGCGACTATGTGGCGGGCAAGCGTGGCATGAGCGATGCGGAATTCGTTGATCATGTGGCCAGCCAGCAGGCGCTCCACGCGCGCCTGGGCGCCCGCCACGAGGCGGTGGCCCTGGCCGAGGCCGCGCGCTATGGTGCGGTGTTGGCCAGCCATGACGACACGCTGGAGGAACATGTGGCCACCTCAGCCCGCCACGGCATCCGGCTGGCCGAATTTCCCACCACGGTCGAGGCGGCGCGGGCCTGCCGGGCGCATGGTATTGCGGTGATGATGGGCGCGCCGAATCTGATCCGCGGCGGGTCGCATTCGGGCAATGTGGCGGCCGAAGATCTCGCGCGGCTCGACCTGCTTGATATCGTGTCGTCGGATTATGTGCCGTCGTCGCTGCTGGCGGCGGGGCTGATGCTGGGCGATTTGTGGGGCGACATGGCGCGCGGTATCGCCACCGTTACCGCTGCGCCCGCGGCGGCTGCGGGGCTGGCCGACCGGGGCCGCATTGCGCCGGGGCTGCGGGCCGATCTGATCCGGCTGCGCCGGATCGGCGGGGCGCCCGTGGTGCGCGAAGCCTGGGTTGCTGGCAACCGGGTGGCCTGAGCCGGGTAGCCCGCCCGGCCCGTTCCGACAGCACCGCAGCCGACCGGCGGGGGGCGGGGCGTCCTAGGGGATCAGCCAGCGTATGATCGCATCGGCGGCGTCTTCGGCAGACATCTGGGTGGTGTCGATGCGGATCTCCGGGGCTTCGGGCGGCTCATAGGGGCTGTCGATGCCGGTGAAGTTTTTCAATTGCCCCGCGCGCGCCTTTTTATACAGCCCCTTTACGTCGCGCCGTTCGGCCTCGGCCAGCGGCGTGTCGATATGCACCTCGATGAATTCGCCGGGCTGCATCATCTGGCGCACCATCTCGCGTTCGGCCCGGAACGGCGAGATGAAGGCGGTGATCACGATCAGGCCCGCATCGGTCATCAGTTTCGCCACCTCGCCCACGCGACGGATGTTTTCCACCCGGTCGGCATCGGTGAAGCCCAGATCCTTGTTCAGCCCGTGGCGCACGTTGTCGCCATCCAGCAGAAACGTGTGCCTGTTCATCCGCGCCAGTTTCTTTTCCACGATATTGGCGATGGTCGATTTGCCCGCCCCGGAAAGCCCGGTCAGCCACAGCACCGCAGGTTTTTGGTTTTTCAGCGCGGCGTGATGGTTGCGCGTGATGTCGGTGGCCTGCCAGTGGATGTTCTGGCTGCGACGCAGTGCAAAATGGATCATGCCTGCCGCGACCGTGGCGTTGGTCATCTTGTCGATCAGAATGAAGCCGCCCAGATCGCGGCTGTCGGCGTAGGGTTCAAACGCAATTTCGCGGTCGGTGGTGATGTTGGCCACACCGATGGCGTTCAGGTCCAGCGTCTTGGCGGCCAGATGGTCCAGCGTGTTGATGTTGATCTGGTATTTCGGGTGCAGGACGGTGGCGGAAACGGTCTGGGTGCCGATCTTCAGCCAATAGGGGCGGCCGGGCAGCAGCTCGGTTTCGTCCATCCAGACGAGGGTGGTTTCGAACTGGTCGGCGACCTGGGGCGGCGCATCGGCGGCGGCAATGACCTGACCGCGGGAACAGTCGATCTCATCTGCCAGGCACAGCGTCACCGACTGGCCCGCCACCGCCTGCGGCAGGTCGCCGTCAAAGGTGACGATGCGTGTGACGGTCGAGGTGCGCCCCGAGGGCAGCACCCGCACCGCATCGCCGGGGCGCAGCATGCCCGAGGCGATCAGCCCTGCGAAGCCGCGGAAATCGAGGTTGGGACGGCTCACCCATTGCACCGGCATCCGGAACGGGCGCGCCTGATCAAGGGTCTGATCGACCTCGACCGATTCCAGATGGGGCAGCAGCGCGGGCCCGGCAAACCACGGCGTGTTGGCGCTGGCCGCGGTGATGTTATCGCCCTTGAAGCCCGAAATCGGGATCGCCACAAAGTCGCCAATGCCGATGCTGTCGGCGAATGCCCGGTAATCGGCCACGATGCCGTCGAACACGGCCTGATCATAGCCCACAAGGTCCATCTTGTTCACCGCGAGCACGATGTGGCGGATGCCCAAGAGGTGTGTCAGATAGCTGTGCCGCCGGGTCTGCGTCAGCACGCCCTTGCGCGCGTCGATCAGGATCACGGCCAGATCGGCGGTTGAGGCGCCAGTGACCATGTTGCGGGTGTATTGTTCGTGGCCGGGCGTGTCGGCCACGATGAACTTGCGCTTTTCGGTGGCAAAAAAGCGATAAGCCACGTCGATGGTGATGCCCTGTTCGCGTTCGGCGGCCAGCCCGTCGACCAGCAGGGCAAAGTCGATCGCCTCGCCTTGTGTGCCCAGACGCTTGCTGTCTGCCTCCAGCGCGGCAAGCTGATCTTCAAAGATCATCTTGCTGTCATACAACAGCCGCCCGATCAGCGTGGACTTGCCGTCATCGACGGACCCGCAGGTGATGAAGCGCAGCATGGTCTTGTGCTGATGCGCCTCCAGATAGGCGTCGATATCCTCGGCGATCAGGGCCTCGGGGCGGTAGGCGGGCGTGTCGGTCATCAGAAATAGCCCTCCTGCTTTTTCTTTTCCATGCTGGCGGCCTGATCGTGGTCGATCGCGCGGCCCTGCCGTTCGGACGTGGTGGTCAGAAGCATTTCCTGAATGACCTCGGGCAGGGTGGTGGCGGTGCTTTCCACCGCGCCCGTCAGCGGGTAGCACCCCAGGGTGCGGAACCGCACCGGGCGGACCTGCGGCACCTCGCCGGGGCGCAGGCGGAAGCGGTCGTCATCGACCATCAGGATCAGCCCGTCGCGTTCCACAGTCGGCCGGGGGGCCGAAAAATAAAGCGGCACGATCTCGATGCCTTCAAGATGGATGTATTGCCAGATGTCGAGTTCCGTCCAGTTCGACAGTGGAAACACCCGGATGCTTTCGCCTTTGGCCTTGCGGGCGTTATAGAGCCGCCAAAGTTCGGGGCGTTGCTGTTTCGGATCCCAGCGGTGGGTGGCGGTGCGGAACGAAAATATCCGCTCCTTGGCGCGCGATTTTTCCTCGTCGCGGCGGGCGCCGCCAAAGGCCGCGTCAAAGCCGTATTTGTCCAGCGCCTGTTTCAGCCCTTCGGTCTTCCACAGATCGGTGTGCAACCCGCCGTGGTCAAAGGGGTTGATGCCGCGCTCCATCGCTTCGGGGTTGTGATAGACGATCAGTTCCATTCCCGCCGCCGCCGCCGCCCGGTCGCGCAGGGCATACATGTCGCGGAATTTCCAAGTCGTATCGACGTGCAGCAGCGGGAAGGGCGGCGGCGCGGGAAAGAACGCCTTTTTGGCCAGATGCAGCATCACCGCACTGTCCTTGCCGACGCTGTAGAGCATCACCGGCCGCTCGGCCTCGGCCACGACCTCGCGCAGGATGTGGATGCTTTCGGCTTCAAGCCTGCGAAGATGGGTCAGGGGTTCGGTCATGGGGCGGGTCTACAGTGCAAAAGGAAATTATCCGTCAATCTGTCAACTATTGCGCGAGGCTGTTCAAGGCTTCGATGGCGCGGTTGGCAACCCAAGGTCGGAATGGTGCATCTGCGGTGCCGCGTGACCCGGCTGGCCTCAACTGCCGCGATAGGTGGAATAGCCAAACGGCGACAGCAACAGCGGCACATGGTAATGCGCCGTCGCATCCGAAATGCCAAAGCGCACGGGGATTTCGTCCAGAAAGCGATGAGGTTCGGGCAGAAAGCCGTTGGTGTCGAACCATGCCCCGGCGTGAAACAGAAGCTCATAGGTGCCGGGCTGAAACTCGTCGGCGGGCAGGATCGCGCTGGCGGTGCGCCCGTCGGAATTGGTGCGCATCGTATGCAGCGGGCGCCTGCCGCCGTCGATACGGAACAGGTCGATCTGCATCCCCGAAGCGGGGCGGCCGCGGGCGGTATCCAGAACATGCGTTGTCAGCCAGCCGGTCATGCCTGTTTCTCCTGCTTGTGGGGCGATTATGCGCCAAACGCCGGGCAGGGCAAGGCCCCCGGCAGGGCTTGCAGAGCCGCGCACACCCCGCAATACTGCCCCGACGCTACCCGGAGACCCCCATGCGTTACCCCCGCGATTTCCGGGGCCACGGCCCCATCCCGCCCGATGCCCGCTGGCCGGGTGGCGCCCGCATCGCGGTGTCGCTGGTGCTGAATTACGAAGAGGGTGGCGAAAACTGCCTGCTGCATGGCGACGCGGCCTCTGAGGCCTTTCTGTCGGAAATCGTCGGCGCCGCGCCTTGGCCGGGGCAGCGGCACTGGAACATGGAATCCATATACGACTATGGCGCCCGCGCAGGTTTTTGGCGGCTGCACCGGCTGTTTGCCGGCATGGGGCTGCCTGTCACCGTGTTCGGGGTGGCCACCGCGCTGGCCCGCGCGCCCGAGCAGGTGGCTGCGATGCAGGCCGCAGGCTGGGAGATTGCCAGCCACGGGCTGAAATGGGTCGAGCACAAGGACATGCCCGAGGACGAAGAGCGCCGCCAGATCGCCGAGGCGATGCGGCTGCATACCGAGGTGACGGGGGCGGCGCCGACCGGCTGGTATACCGGGCGCTGTTCGGTCAACACGCTGCGGCTGGTGTCGGAACTGGGGCTGGGTTGGGTGTCGGATACCTATGACGACGATCTGCCCTACTGGTCCGATCTGGCAGGGCGCGATCAGCTGGTCATTCCCTATACGCTGGATGCCAATGACATGCGCTTTGCCACCGCGCAGGGCTTCAACACGGGCGATCAGTTCTTCACCTATCTGAAAGACAGCTTCGACGCGCTTTATGCCGAGGGGTTGGCAGGGCAGGCGCGGATGATGTCGGTCGGCCTGCATTGCCGGCTGGTGGGGCGACCGGGCCGGGTGGTGGGGCTGAAACGGTTTCTGGATTATGCCCGCGGGCATGAGGGCGTGTGGTTTGCCACCCGCGCCCAGATTGCCGCGCACTGGGCCGCAACGCATCCGCCGGTGGCCTTTGACCGGCCCAGCCGGATGCCGCGGGCGGCCTTTGTGGCGCGGTTCGGCGGCATCTATGAACACAGCCCCTGGGTTGCCGACCGCGCCTTTGATCTGGAGCTTGGCCCCGCGCATGACAGCGCGGTGGGGCTGGCCAATGCACTGGCGCGCGCCTTTCGCGCGGCTACACCCGAGGAGCGGCTGGCGGTGCTGCGCGCCCACCCCGACCTGGCTGGCCGACTGGCGCAGGCGCGTCGGCTGACCGGCGCCTCGACCGCCGAACAGGAGAGCGCGGGCCTTGATGCGCTGACCGACGCCGAGCGCGCCACGTTCGAGCGTCTGAACGCCGACTATGCCGCGCGGCACGGATTCCCGTTCATCATCGCCGTGCGCGACCATGACAAGGGGGGCATCCTTGCCGCCTTTCACCGCCGCATCGCACATGACAGCACCACCGAATTTGCCGAGGCCTGCGCCCAGGTCGAGCGTATCGCCACCCTGCGTCTGAAGGACATCCTGCCATGACCGTCTATTATACCCCCCAAGGCGGCCTGCCGCCGCAGACCGCGCTGCACACCGGCCGCGCCACCTTTACCGATGCCTATGCGGTGATCCCGCGGGGGGTATTTTCCGATATCGTGACATCTTTCCTGCCGGGCTGGGCAGGCACCCGCGCCTGGGTGCTGGCGCGACCGCTGTCGGGCTTTGCCGAAAGCTTCAGCCACTATCTGATGGAGGTCGCGCCTGATGGTGGCTCGGACCTGCCCGAACCGGAGGCGGGGGCCGAGGCGGTGCTGTTTGTCACCTGCGGCGAGTTGTGGCTGTGGCTGGATGGCGAAGAGCACGAACTGGCGCCGGGGGGCTATGCCTATATTCCCGCGGGCACGCCGTGGCGGCTGCGCAACGGCACCGATGCGCCCGCCAGTTTTCACTGGATACGCAAGCTGTATGAATCCGCACCGGGGATCGCGGCGCCCGCGCCTTTCGTGACCAATGAAACCGAGATCGCGCCCAGCCCGATGCCCGGTACCGAGGGGCGCTGGGCCACCACGCGTTTTGTCGATCCCGAAGATCTGGCGCATGACATGCAGGTCAACATCGTCACCTTCCAGCCCGGCGGCACCATCCCGTTCGAGGAAACGCATGTGATGGAACATGGACTCTATGTTTTGGAGGGCAAGGCCGTCTACCGGCTGAACCGCGACTGGGTCGAGGTCGAGGCGGGCGATTACCTGTGGTTGCGCGCCTTTTGCCCGCAGGCCTGCTATGCGGGCGGGCCGGGGCCGTTTCGGTATCTGCTTTACAAGGACGTGAACCGTCACGCCCGGCTGCGCGGCCCCGGCGCCTTTGGCGGGCCGTGACCGCGCGTGACATTCGGGCCGTGCCGCTGGCGGCGGCGGCTTTCGCCCCCTTTGGCGATGTGCTGGAGGCGGCGGGCGCCCCTGACCGGATCATCAACGCGGGCCATTGCGCCCGGTTTCATGACCGGGCGCGGCTGGATTTTGGCCCCGATGGGCGCGCGGGTATCTCGGTCTTTATGGCCGAGCCGCGGGCGCTGCCCTACCGGCTTGACCTGCTCGAACGCCACCCCGAGGGCAGTCAGGCCTTCATCCCGATGAGCCTTGCGCCGTTTCTGGTGATTGTCGCGCCTGATGCGGGCGGGTTCCCCGGTCAGCCGCAGGCGTTTCTGACGGCGCCGGGGCAGGGGGTGAACCTTTTGCGCGGCACATGGCATGGGGTGCTGACGCCGCTGGCCGCCCCCGGCCTGTTCGCCGTGATCGACCGGATCGGGCCGGGCGCGAACCTTGAAGAGGTGGCACTCGCCGAGCCTTGGGTGATTGTCGGCGGGCCCTGATACGGCGCGGGCCTAGCGTTGACGCACCCGCTCACGCGCCCAGGCCAGTGCCAGTTGCAGACAGATCCCGCCGCCGATCACGCCGACATCCAGCCATCCGCTGGGGGCGTTCGCGCCCTTGATGACCTGACAGGTCAGGCTGAGGATCGTGCCCAGCGCAAAGACCGGCAGCGCCTGCCGCCCCAGCAGCGCCAGAGGTGCAGCCAGGGCCGACCCCGCCGCGCGCCGGACGACGGGCAGCGAGGATATCAGATAGGTGATCGCCAGAATGTGCAAAAGCCGCGGCAGGGTCAGGAAGGTCTTGTCGAAGGCGCTGATGTAGAACGGTGCACCCGCCTCGGAGAGCTGCCACATCCGGTGGTTCATCGCGGCGGCGAAGTCGGGGCTTTTGGTCCAGACCAGCGCAAGGATCAGATAGGCCGCCGCCAGCAATTGCAGCCATCGCCATACCGGCACCAGTCTGCGCCCGGCGCGCAGGAAGAGGCCCGTCACGAGGCCGATCACGAAGATCAGTTGCCATGCCAAAGGGTTGAAGAACCAGCCGCCCGGATTGGGGTAGTTCGGCAGGTTCAGCCGGAACTGCCCGGTCAGCGCCCAGAATGCCACCGAGGCCGCCAGCAGCAGATAAGGCCAGCGATGCGCGGCCCAGAGCATCGCCGGCGCACCGGCCAGCAGCACCGCATACATCGGCAGGATATTCACATAGCCCAGCTGATGCCCCATCAGCGGAATGCCGATCATCACCCCCAGCGGGTCGTTGAAGATCGGGGCGAAGTTGTTTTGCGACAGCAGGCCTACGACATCAAACCAGCGCGCCCCCGCGGCGACGACCCCGATGACCGCGATGGTGACCATGATATGCACCAGATAGAGGGTCCATATCCGGTGCCCGATCCGCAGCACTGTGGGCAGGATCGGTGCGCGCGCCATGCCCGGCCCATAGGCGATCCCTGCCGCGATGCCGGACATCAGTACAAAGCCCTCGGCGGCGTCGGAAAAGCCGAAATTGCGCGAGGTGTAGTTTTCAAACACCGTGCCCGGAATATGGTTGATGAAGATCATCACCAGCGCAAGGCCGCGAAAAACGTCAAGCCTCGGGTCGCGTCGGCTGACGCGATCCGGGGCCGAAATGGTGTCAGCCATTGGCAGGCTCCGGTTGGGCGGAAATGGGCAGCGCGCCCAGGCCCGGCAGGTCAGGGCCGTGGCCGACCCATTTCGCGCGGATCGCATCGTGGCGTACGACCACCGGGGCAGCGCTGGATTCGGTGGGAGTCAGGAACAGCCGCGACCGGCTGGGGCGCGCCGTCCACCAGATCACTGCCGGCGCCAAGATCATCGGCAGCACCACCGGCATCAGCCAGAACACCAGATCAGGTGCCAGAAACCACGTCACCGCAAAACCGGCGGTGCCGATCATGCTGATCCAGTTCGACGCGGCCCAGGCCTCGGACAGGCTGAGCGTGCCATCGCCGCGGTTGTTGGCGGGCCAGCCGCCATCGCGCCCGAAGAGAACCTGCAAGACCGAGCGCGTCTGATACATCAGAAACACCGGCGCGGTGATCGACGACAGCAAAAGCTCTGTCAGTGTCGAGGCAAAGGCCCGCGCGCCTCCGCCAAAGCCACGGGCCCGGCGTGACCAGGCCGCATCGGTGGCGATCAGCAGTTTGGGCAGCAGCAGCAGCCCGAAAATGCCGATTGCCAGCGAAATGGCCTTTGATTTCTCGTTCGCGGGAAACACCGGGAAGGGCCAGTAGGGTTCGGGAAAATAATTGTGCGGCGCGGCCAGCACCGCCGCCGCGATAGAGGCCAGAATGAAGCCCAACCAGAACAGCGGCGCGATATAGGCAAAGATGCCCTGCACGAAAACGAACCTGCTCCAGAGTTTCAAGCCGGGGGCAAGGATCAGGCGGCTGTGTTGCAGGTTGCCTTGACACCACCGGCGGTCGCGCTTGGCATGATCGACGATGTTTTCCGGGCCTTCCTCGAACGAGCCTTCCAGATCGTCATCAAGCCGCACACGCCAGCCCGCGCGGGCCAGAAGCGCGGCTTCGACGTAATCATGGCTGAGAATGTGGCCACCAAAGGGCGGTTTGCCCTTCAGTTCGGGCAGACCACAGCTTTCGGCGAAGGCGCGCACCCGCACCATGGCATTGTGGCCCCAGAACGGCCCGGCGCGGCCCTGCATCATGGCAAGACCGCGGGCAAAGACGGGCGAGTAGAACGAAGCCGAAAACTGCATTGCCCGGCCAAAGCGGGTGTTGGCGCGGATCACCTTGGGCAGCGATTGCAGCAGGCCCAGATCGGGTTCGGCCTCGATCCGGCGGGCCATCTCGACGATGGTGTCGCCCTCCATCAGGCTGTCGGCGTCCAGGATCAGCGCATAGTCATAGGCCGCCCCGGAGCGCGCAAAGAAATCCTCGATATTGCCTGCCTTCTTGCCGGTGTTTTCGGAACGACGGCGGTAGAACATCCGCCCGGCCCCGCCGGTATCGTTCAGCAGCCGCAGGAACCACAGCTTTTCCAGCGCGGCGATGTCGTCGTTGCGCGTGTCGGACAGGATCGCAAAGTGGAACACGCCCTCGACCCCGGTCGCCTGGATCGAGGCATCCATGGCCGCGATGCGCGAAAAGGTCGTCAGCGGGTCTTCGTTGTAGACCGGAACCAGCACGACGGTGCGGCCCCGAATCGGCCCGTCAGGTTGCGGTCGCACCGGGGCTACGGCTTGCGTCGTCAGCCCCATAAGGCCCTGCGCCGCGCCCCAAGCGAGCCACCATGTGGAGATCAGGATCAACGCAGCGCGTGCAATATCCAGGCTGTCCAGCCCGTCTGCCGCGCCGAATTGCAGGAACAGCACAAAAGCCACCGCCGCAGCCGCAATGCTGACCAAAAGCGTCAGAAAGCGCGCTCGGGCGACGCCCGGCACGCGCGACACGGCGCGGGTCATGGGTCAGCTCTCGGACCGGGGGGCGCCGGTGTCTAGCGCACGGCCCAGTGCCGGACGCGACCGGAGCCGCGACTCGGTTTCGAGCATCTGCTTGGGCATCGAAAGGGGGGCCGAAGGGAGCGCGCCAAGGGTGTCTACCAGGCGGTCGATCTCGGCCAGAACCATCATGTCAGGTTTGAGCATCAGGCCACAATCCATTGATAAAGCCAGGTTTCAGACAGTTTGCGGCCGTGGCCGCGCAAATGAGCGCCCAGTTCCACGGTTGCTTCGGAATTCCCGGCGACGTCGATCACGAGCCGCCAGACGTCGCTGTCCGATATCTTGGACAGCGTTTTGGTAACGATCGTCCCGTTGGTCGCGCTGACGACCGCCTCCAATTGGGTGTCTTCGGGCATTTCCGCAAGGACGCCCCCCCGAAAA
>NZ_PZKF01000041.1 GCF_003034995.1 Phaeovulum veldkampii DSM 11550
CGGCACAACCGTCGTCTATGCCGACCGCTTCACCCCCGAGGACGAAAAACGCCGCGCTCGGGAAACCGGCGATACGCCAGGACAGATCCCCTTTCTCAAGCGCTTCACCGTCTTCAACGCCGCCCAATGCGAGGGACTGCCCGAGGAGATCGCCGTCGCAGCACCCCCGCCGCCGCCGGGCATGATCGAGCCGCAGGTGGAGGCGCTGATCCACGCCACCGGCATCGACTTCCGGATCGGCGGCGACCGGGCCTTCTACGTCCCGGCGCTGGACTACGTCCAGGTTCCCCCTCCGCAGGCCTATTTCGAGCCGATCAACTGGCACCGCACGGCGCTGCATGAACTCGGCCATGCCACGGGCCATGCCTCGCGGCTGGGGCGGGACTTCTCTGGGAGTTTCGGGACCAAGGCCTATGCCTTCGAGGAACTCGTGGCCGAGATGAACGCGGCCTTCTGCTGCGCCTCGCTGGGGATCGTGCCCACCGTGCGCCATGCCGATTACATCGGCTCCTGGCTCGAGGTGCTGCGCGAGGATACCAGCGGTCTGGATTGCCGATCAGGGCGGTTACGATGCCGACGCTCCAGTCCTCCGGCAGAAGCACCTGCTGGAAAAAGCGCTGCAGACGGCGGTAGGTCGATGCAACCTTGGCGCGAGTTGGGCGCTCCGTCGCAATATGGGTCAAGTTCACTGTGCGAGCGCTAATCATCCCAAGCACCAGCAGGCACAGCGTCTCAACCCGGGTCTTGCCGAGCTGAAGATGTGGGGTTAGCCTCTTTTTCAGATCGGCGAGAGAACAGCTGGTCATGGACGAAATCCTTGCAGGGAAAGACTCCATGCTCAGAATCCATCTCGTCGGTCGCTGCCACCCCCAAAATCAGAAAATCAAGCTGTGTCGTGTAGTGTGCGAACTTGGGTGCATAGCAGTAGCTGAAGGCGCCGAGCGCCTAGTAAGGGCCGGGCACGTCGAACCAAATGTCGCCTTCGCATAGGGCGGTTTGCCGACCGTGAGCTTGCGGCATCGCATCCACAGAAATCAGCGGAAGCCGCCATTCGCGCCTCGCTTGGCGAGCGACGAAATACGCTGAAAGCGGCCCGATGGAGGCGCAGCGAGGCCCCGCAGCGTACCCATGAAAGCGGACATCCGTGCGCGCCGCAGCAACCGCCGTAGGTTCCCGACCTCTCAGCGCAGGGAGCGGACGTATTCACCCTGCCACGTCGCTCTGACGGGGTAAGGTCCTTGGATTACTACTGGAGCGGCCCTATGAAGATTGCCCAGTAGAGGTCGGCGCCACCTTCTTGGGTTAGCTTCTTTTCGCGGGAGTTGTAGTGAAACGCCATGCCCATAGATTTCATGTAGATGTGCTGGTCGTCGGCCTCGACATTCAACGCTTCATTGTAGCTGCCGTCGTTGACCTGGTCATTTGCCGAGTAGGTGATTGACGCGTCACGGAACATCCCGGTGCCTAATGAAATCTTGCAGTGAGAAACGGCCGTACCGTCCTTATAGATGACTGCGGTAAAACGGTTCGCGTCGATCTGACGGAACTTGGTGGTCAATCCTGTGTTGCGCGCTTCGAGCTCTTGCAGAGAATTTTCAAAGTAGGCGGCAATATACGCGAACGCCTCTTCGAGGAAGGATTCCTTATCCGCGTCGGAGAATGACTTGCGGACCGATAGGTTGCCCGACCTGGGCCGATGGACAACAGGAGCCGCGACTGCCCGTGGCGCGGAGGCTGGACGGGTTTGGGTTAGTTCAGGCTTTGGCAGTGCTGCCTTGATCTGCTGCACCACATCGAGGAAAGCCTCGTCAATATCAGGCCACGACTTGATCGCCTTGCCATCCCTCGGGGCGGCCATCAGCTTGCCAAAGGGCAAGTCGTGCCAATCACAATGACGCAGAATAACCGGGATGACCCGCGCTTCTCGCGCTTCGTGGCGCTCGATGGCGCGCCTCATCTCGATGTCGTAGCAGTATTTGGAGCCGATAAAATCGGAACTGACCAGCAGCAGAATGATGTCTGCATCATTCAAATTCTGGTCGATAGCATTCTCGAACTCGTCCCCAGCACCAATGCGGCGATCATGCCAAGTTTCGATCAACCCTTTGTGCTGGAGGCCTGCGAGATGCGTCTGAAGCATGTCGCGTAGGCTTTCGTCTTTGTGGGAGTATGAGAAGAACACTTTCGTCATTACAAGGACCTAGACTTCGCCTTTCACAGTAAATTTCGCGATCAGAACACGCCTTTCGACCGGCCGATCTTCGTCTTCGAGATACACAGACCACGATCCGAAGAAGCCGACACCTTGGGCTTGATCTTGACCGAAGGACAGTATTGCAGAAGGAAGATGGAGCTGAGCGCGCCGACCTCGGCGACCGAATTGCTCCTCGGCCTGGACATTCAAGCTCCAACCTGCGGCTGTCCCAACTAGAACGCCTTTCTGGTCGTAGAGACTGGAGGCTCGGCTCTCGCAGTGCTGCAACTGATTTACTTCGAATACAAGCTCACCGCCATAGGCCAGCACCTTTGCAATGTCTGGCTCCTCGTCAAAGCTGTACTCTGGCCCATTCTTGGTAAGCGATATGACGCCGCGCTTCTTGATATCACCATTGTCGAAATCGAAGACAATGCCAAAATCGCTGTCTTCAGAATATCCGTAACCGCGCACCAGTTGCCCTGGATGGCAGTCTTTGAGCGTTTGAACCTTTGCGTTAGGGAAAATCTTCATAATGCTTTGCCTTTCATGTGAGAGCCTCGCCAATAATCGGCAGAGTCATTAGGTGCTTGTCGATGGTATCGACGACATCTGTGGACATCGGAAGATGTGCCTTTTCGGCCCACCACCTGTCCATGAAGAGGCTGATGGTTTCACGCGCGGTATCGATGACCAGTTTTCTCGGTAGCGCGGCTTTGCTGGCAAGGTGCAGGAGCTCATCTTCCGTGAACTCGTCAAAGCGCCGTGTGCGACTGAAATTCAGTGCCGATTGGTCGTTGGGGAGATAGGGGATTGTCGACACGAAATCGTAGGCCGGTGAGAGCTTAGCATTTCTCTGATCAGGATAAATAAGCGACCAGTTTTTAAGATGCATGTCGCCATTGCCGATGAGCGTATTGAAGGTCAGACGGCGGATGAACTCGGCAATATCAGCATGATCAGATTCGGCGGCGATCACCGCCGCGATGTTGCGATTGCTGGCCTTCTTGTACTTGTCTTCGGCATAGACGCCGTACACCTGAGCGAAGTCTTCGATATGCACAGATGTGCCATCTTCGCGGCGATCGAAGCGCTCGATTATGAAAGCCTTGTCTCCGAGCTGATCGATGCCATCCGGCAAGTTCTTTATGCCACCGATGTCAACAAGATCGATGGGTGGGACATTGATGCCGACCATTTGGGCAAGGGTCATCATCGAGAATTCGTTTTCGGGGACGCCTCGATACTCCCTGGACGGCAGCTTGACGATCCACCCGCCCCCGATGCCGCTCGCTGGAATGGTCAAGCCGCCGGCCGCGTCGATCACTGCCGAGAATTTCAGCTGAACCCCGGCGAGTGAAAACCGGAGTGCATTATCATGGGCGTTCTCACTATCGGTCATCACCTGATCGTCAACGTCATCCGACACCGGCCATGTGTCAGGGTCAGCTGCCTCAACGGTCACAGCACCCGGCAAGTCGCGGCCAAGAGCTTGGATCAGGAAGAATTCACGCTTCTCGTTGACGCCCGCCTTGTCTGCCAGGTAGCTGCGAAGATGGCCTTCGGGGAGCAGGTTCGAGAAGAACGGCATGAGCTTCATCTTGATCGGCTTGAAGTCGTTGCGCAGCTCCCCGTACTGGTCTTTAAACGACAGGCCGAGCGTGGCCCTGTCTGCGTTCCCAACATAGGCGTCATTGAACGCAAAGATGGAACGCTCATCGCCGAGATGCGTGAGCGTTCCGATCGGTTCGCCGTAGAGCTTGACCGTCAGAACGGTAACATCAGGCATCGTCGTCCTCATCGTCGAGCGAGTAGGCCGGGCGTGATGGGATGTCGTCAGCATCGCGAACCGGACCATGCGCAGCCTTGTTGCGGACTGACTGCATCAACTTGATGCTTTGGCTGAGGGCTGCCATATCCTGTGTCGGTCGGTTAATCAGCTCCAGCGCTTGGCGGAGTTGCTTCAAGCCTTTGAGGTCGAGCGTCGGCACGCGGAACCGCTGTAGTTCCGAGAAAGATTTCTGGAGTTGCTGAAGGCCTTCAAGGTTTGGCGCCTTTATCTGGAGACCCCGCATCGTCTCGCTGATCCGCTGTATCTCCTTCTGGGCGGCAACGATGTCCTTGCGGCTGGCGCTGACAGCATCGCGGCTCAAGGAGCGCACGGCGGGCAAGGCCTTGCGCGGGACGAGGGTTGGCTCCAGATCAAGGGCGTGGGCAAGCGCCACCAAGCTAGAGAGACGCAAGTCGACGGTTCCGGCTTCAATGCGCGAAATCTGCGCTTGGGGCACACCAGCCAAGTCGCTCAACTCGCGTTGGCTTAACCCTCTTGCCTTGCGTGCCGCCTGCAAGCGCGCTGCTATGTCTGCCGTGTCGTAGCTCATCTCAATGTTCTTTTCTACATCATATCGCCTTCATGATGCAGTTTAATGTATCGCTCCTTGAGATGACTTTCAAGTGCGATGCTTATTTCGATATCATTCCTGCATCTGATGTTTTTATATGCATCAAAACTAGGAAGGCCCCGACCAGTCTGTCGATCAAGATCCGCCGATCGGCACCGAGGCACTTCATCACGCCTCTCAGCCTGTGGACGGATCTCACCAACCCAATGTCTGCTTCTTCGCTCTACCGCCTGCGGCGACCGTCACGATGTTGCAGGATTGATCGAACGGCCGCTTCCGGGATGTGGCTTCTCGGCTACTATGGGGCTGGCTTGCCCATCGCTGCGTCGAGACTGAACGGCCGCTTCGAGGAAAGGCGCGCCGAGGCGCAACCGGCAGCAATGGGCCGATGCCTACTTTGGATTACAGCTTCGTTTGCTACTGGCTTTCGTCTGCTTGTTTCCGCGAGGCCCGGAAAGAACAGGGGTGTTTGTTCGATTTTCGTTTCCGAGTTTGCGCCAGCGCTCAAGACGCTCCGGATCGATCCCTCCGACCGCAACTGCCGCCTGGACCGCGCAGCCCGGTTCATGGTCATGGGTGCAGTCCCGAAAACGGCATTCTGGTGCAAGTTCGGCGATTTCGACGAACACCAGATCCAATCCAACCGAGAGGTCGCTGGCATGCAGCGTCCGAATCCCCGGCGTGTCGATCACCCAGCCGCCTCCGGCAATGCGGTGAAGCGATCGGGAGGTGGTCGTGTGGCGGCCCTTTGCATCGGATTCACGGATGCTTCCGGTCAGTTGCGCCTCGTCCGGCGCTTTCTCTGAAAGCGTATTCAGGAGTGATGACTTCCCCACGCCAGACGAGCCTACAAGGGCGACCGTTTGCCCGGTCGCGCACCAAGGGGCCAGCGCCAGCGCAGCTTCTGGCGCCGTGGCATCCAGAGCGACGACCTTCAGGCCGCGCTGCAGTCCTAATACCTGATCCCGCCACGGCGCGTTGTCTGCCACTTGGTCAGCCTTGGTAAGGATGATCACCGGCGTTGTCCCGGACTCGTTGGCCAACGCCAAATAACGCTCCAGCCTTGCAACGTTCAGGTCTTCGTTGCAGGACGTGACGATGAAGAGCGTGTCGACATTCGCCGCGATAAGTTGTGGAGACTGCCCGCCTTCGGTCCGCCTTTGCAGCGTGGTTTTTCGCTCTAGTCGGCGCACAGGGATCCGGGTGTTTGGGTCTACCAGAACCCAGTCGCCCACCGCGTAGTCCACTGTATTGGCCCGGTTGGGAAGGTTCAGCTTTATCGGACCGGACTGCGATTCCGCCGTCACTCTGGCGCGATGAACGGTCGCGACACGCATGGGTGCGAGGCCTGCATCCACTCGATCAAGCTGATCGTCGAAAAACGCTGACCACCCTAGTTCGGCCAACGACAGAGGTTCCTGGTTTGATGTGTGAGACACGGTGATCTGCATGGGCGCTATAACTGACAGATTCAAGGCTCACTTTGAGGGGTCCGCCGACTGACGTCCGGCGTCACCTATTTCAAAAGCAGCGCACGTTGCTCCAAAACGAAACAGTAGATTTCGAGAACAGGTTTGCCAGGTACGAACGGCAAGTTTGGACCGATCTGCCCGTCGGCTCATAATCCGAGCAGGCGGAGCGCAGCTTCGTTACGAACCGGCCGCGGCCCGTCTGTCGCCTTCACCCCCGCGGCGGCGCCGGGGTTCATCAATCTCACCGATGCCCTCGAGAGCCACGGGCTCTTTCCCAGGGAACTCGACCATCAGCTTCAAAGAACCGCCCATCGCCCGGACGTAGCTGGTCAGGGTCGAAAGCAGAAGGTCACTCTGTCGCTCATACTTGGCCACCGTGGCCTGCTGGATGCCTAAGGTCGTGGCAAGTTGCACCTGCGTCAGGTCACGGGCTTTCCGTAGCTTCTGAAGCGTGAGGTACTCGGTGTGCAGCGTTTCTGCCTCGGCCTCGATCCGTGCCCGGCGATCGGGGTCGAGCGTGGCAAGCGTGTCCTGAAGGCTCCGTGCCATGGTTGTTATCCTTTCCGTGCCGCAAGGTGGCGGTCAAACCGTTCGTCGGCGCGCGTGATCAGCTGCTTGTAGAAGCGCTTTTCACTGCCGCCCGACTTGTCCCCTCCGACAAGCAGGATTGCTTGCCGATCGGGGTCGAAGGCGAAAGCGATGCGCCAGACACCACCCGCGGCGGCGCAGCGCAGTTCTTTCATGTTTGCGTGCTTTGACCCGGTTAGGGTGTCAGCGTGCGGCCGTCCAAGTGAGGGACCCTCGCGTTCGAGCAGCAGCAAGCGCGCAAGGATTGCATCCTGAACTTCTGCATCGAGCTCGTCGAACTCCGGTTCGAATTCGTCGGCGAAAGAAACTGTCCAAGGCATTCGGTCCTCATGTCTTGGAAGCTATATAGCCTGAAGGCACTAATTCTTCAAGAACGAATCGCGGAACCCCAACCCATGCCCACGCAATCCACGGCCGAGCGTCTGCTCGCGTCGCTCCATAGCCTATTGTCCGGCGCGATGCCGCCGGGGGCCAAGGTGCTTCGCAATGCGATTCTGCCCGAGAAGGGGCCTGCAGCCGGGGTGGTGATCCTGCGCGATGGCGATCCGGGGCAGCCGGAGGCGTGGTTGTCGCCGCCAGTCTACTACTACGAACACAGGCCCGAGATCGAAGTCGTTGTGTGTGTTTCGGCGTCGCGTTTGGTTCCCGATTTCAATTGAAGCGGTTAGGTAAAACCTGAGCGGTCAGCTTGGAGCTTAGTCTTTCAGTGAAGGCCTGTCAGAAGGGCAGAGGGGGGCACAGCCCCGTGACCGTGGTGAGGTTGACGCGGAACCTGTCCCTTCGGCGCTGGCGTGGCCAAGCTGTTTCTGGATGTGGCGCTCGTCCACCTCAGCACTGCTGGCAAGGCCCGCGCGCAGCGAATGGCCCGAGTAAAGCGCCAGCCGTTCGGCCTTTGGCAGATCGGGGCGCAGGCCGGCGGCTTCGACGGTTTGCTTGATCAGCCAGGCGACATGCTTGTCTGACAGCCGTTCCCCGGTGGCGTGGGCCCCGTTGCGGCTGACCGCCACGAAGATCGGGCCGAAGTCGATGCGGGCCGACCCTGCCAGTTTGCCTTGCGCGGAGCACTTGCCGCTGCCTTGATCTCAGGATCACCCCGCTGGGCCGGGTGAGGGGGAAAACACTTCCCCCGAGGGCAACCAACACGGACAAGACCCGAGGACACCGCCGCCATGATCATAAAATCCATGAGCCGCAAGGTGTCGTCATACTGTCAGATCATCGGGTATATCGATTCCGAAAATGCCTCTGTAGCGGGCAATCGGAAGGCGCCACGCTCAGAAGAACGATCACTTCGCGAGGCGGATACAGCCCTGATGCTGACCAGCGAATATTCTGCTCCGCCGGATCATGTATGTTCTGACCTGCCCCCCGTTCGTTCCTCGTTCATAACGAGTTTCCTTTTGGTTTGATTGTTGTCGCTTTCGGGTTGGGCAAGCGCGCCGGGCGCGGAGCCCTCAGTTTGCTCAAGCGCCCGGTGTGCTTCAGCCGGGGTCTTGTTGCCAGCGAGGAATGCGGCCTGGCGTTGTTGCAGTCGTATCGCCAGATCACCAACTTGCGGCGGGCATCCGCCGCGGCGAACGGGGGTTCAGTGCGGCCATGCGGGCCGCGGCTCTGCGCGTGTCCGGGGTCTATGACACATCGGTGCTGGTGGACCGGAACGTGGATCAGAACACCTTCACGAGAGATTAGCAGACTGCCAAAGCAGCCGCGGCATCGAACGGTTCGCCGCCCAAAATGGCAGGGGGTTGCGACGGGGACGAACGGCAGATCGGGGCCGGGCTTTCCGGTGTGTCTGCAAGGCGCGCAACAGGCTTCGGTCTGCATGAATATCACTGATGGGCTCCGAACAACATGCTGCGAGGCAGCTACCAACAGGTTTGGCGGTCTATGTCGACGCGCTGCGCGGGACATTCTCAGCCTGCCGAAATGGCCCTTCCTGCCACAGATGCGGATCGTGCATCAGCTGCGCGAGGCCAATGCCAATATCAGCATTTATACTTGGAGCGATCACTTCAACGAGCTGGCAGCCCAGATTTCGACCGATCTGGCGGGGACGGGGATCCGCGCCGTGTCCAGCGTCAACAAGCGCAATGCAGGTCGCGCGGGTCTGATGCTGATGGCGCCGACCCCAGTGCTCGATCACTTCTTGCCCTTTGATAGCCAGATTTCCGCGGTGCGGACAGGGATCACGGCGACCCGCGCCTTGCGTGAGTGGTTCGTCTCGCATCAGGATACGGTGCGCGGCTGGGCGGCGCTGGTTCCGGATGGCAAGGCGATATGAGCTACAGTTTTCTTCACTCTTCAGACCTTCATCTTGGCCGCGCCTATGGTGGCTTCCCCGAGGATATCCGGGGCCGCTTGCGTGAGGCGCGCCATACCGTCATCACCCGGTTGGCCGCGGCGGCGCGCGGGGCAGGGGCGGCGGATGTGCTGCTGGCAGGCGACACATTTGATGCCGAAACCCCGTCGCCCGAGACGCTGCGCCATGCGCTTCGGGCCATGGCGGCAGAGGCTGATATTCGCTGGGTGCTGATGCCGGGCAATCATGACAGTCTTGCTGCATCCGAGCTCTGGCGCCGCATCAAGGCCGATTCCCCTTCGAATCTTCTCGTCCTGACCGAAGCCTCCCCGGTTGCCCTTGCCCCAGGTGTCTGGCTTCTGCCTGCGCCCTGCACGCAGCGCCGCCCTGGCCGCGACCTGACCGATGCCATGTCTGCCGCGACGCCCGAGGGCGCGATCCGCATCGGCCTTGGGCATGGCGCGATCATGGATTTCACTTCTGATGAAGGCAGCGCCGGGATCATCCCGCCCGACCGGGCACAGCTTTCGGGCCTTGATTATTTGGGGCTTGGCGACTGGCATGGCCGCATGCAGATCGGCCCGGCCACATGGTATTCCGGCACGCCCGAGGCGGATGGCTTCAAGCACGACACAGCGCCGGGTGCGCTGGCGGTGCGGATTGCGGCCAGCGGGGCCCCCGCGCAGGCCGGCATGGTACCGACCGGCCAGTTCCAATGGCTGCGCCCCGCGCTCGACCTGCTGCCGGGCGAAGATACCGCAGCTCGTCTGTCAGATATCCTGCCGCCCGACGCGCGCCGCCGCGACACCCTGCTGCGGGTCGAAGCTGCCGGTCGCCTGACCCTTGCCGAACGTGCCGGGTTCGAAGCGCAGCTTGCCGCCATCGCTCCCGATTTCGGATGGTTCGACAGCGATCTGTCCCGCCTGACGACCGAGGTCAAAGCCGATGACCTTGATCTGATTGACCGGGGCGGTGCCCTGCGCCGCGCAGCCGATGCGCTGTTGTCCGAAACGGCCGATCAGGCCCTGGCACAGGCAGACCGCGATCTGGCGGAATTGGCGCTGTCGCGGCTTTATGCGCTGGTCCAAGAGGTGGGCGTATGAAAATCCGCGCCATTGAACTGACCAACCTGCGCCGTTTTGCCGGTCAACGCGCTCGGATCGAGGGGATCGGCGACGGCATCTCCGTGCTGTCCCAGCCCAATGAGTTCGGCAAGTCGACCTTCTTCGACGGGCTGCACGCCCTGTTCTTCCAGCCCCATCGCAGCGCAAAGGCCCCGGTGAAGGCACTGCAGCCGCATGCCGGTGGGGCGCCCGAGGCGGCGGTCGAGATTGACCTGCCCGAAGGGCGGTTCCGGCTGGAAAAGCGCTGGCTGTCGCGCGCGACGGCGCGGGTGCTGGACGCATCGGGCCGCCTGATCGCGCAGGAAGACGAGGCCGAGGCCTGGATCGACCGGCTGATCGGGCAGGATCTTGCCGGGCCTTCGGGCCTTTTGTGGGTGCGGCAGGGTGTATTGGGAATGGAACCCGAAGGTGCCAGTGCTGCCGAGAAATCCGAACGCGAACGGGCGCTGCATGCGCGGCGTGATCTGCTGTCCTCGGTTGCGGGTGAGATCGAGATGATGACCGGCGGGCGCCGGATGGATCAGGTGCTGGCCAGGGTGAATGACGCGCTGGCGAAACTGGCCACGACCACGCTCCGCCCCAGGGCGGGCGGTGAATGGGCGCGGGCGGTAGATGAGGCAGCGACGCTGGCCGAACAGCGCGCGGGTCTGGAGGTCAAGGCCGCCCGGCTGGGCACCGATCTGCGCCAGCGGACCGCCATTACCCGCGATCTGGCGCAATGTGCCGACCCCACCGCCAGGGCGCGGGAGGTCGAGGCGCTGACCGCCGCCGAACAGACCCTCACATCCGCTGAGCGTCATGCCGAACAGATGGCCAAGGCCGAGGGCGAGTTGCGTCTGGCGCGGCTGAGTGCGGGGCAGGGCGCCGAAGCGATCAGCCGTCTGCAGCAGCTACAAGCCCGCCTTGCCCGTGCCGGAATCGAGCGGGACAAAGCGCAGCAGGCCCTGACAGAGTCCGAGGCGGTGGCGCAGGCCGCAGCCGGGCAGGAAGCCGAGGCGGTCACCCGCCACGAAACCGCCCGCGAGGAACTCCAAACCCTCGCCAACCGGCTTGATCGGGCACAGCGCGCGCAACTGGCCCTTGCCGCTCGTGACCGGGCCGCCAGCCTTGCGGTCGAATATGAACGGGCCGAACGCCAGCGCGCTGCCGCCGAGGCGCATCGCGCCGACCGCAGTCTGCTGAAGGTCACCCGCGCCCTGCTGGATCTGGCGGAGAAGGCGCAGGCTGCCCGCGACCGACTGGCACTTCAGGATGAAGCCCGGCTGGTCTCTGTGCGTCTCAACTATCAGGGCGAGGCGCGGGTGATGATCGACGGTCGCCCGCTGCCCGCCGATGGCCTCCGACTGCGGGGGGCGACCGGGCTGGACCTGCCCGGCATCGGCCGTATGACCATTGATCCGGGCCTGTCCGCCGAGAGCGACCTTGCCGCCCAGTTGGTCCGCGCGGATGAGGCCTTGGCCAGGGCCCTCGCCGCCTGCGCCGCCCCGAGCATTGCGCACGCCCGCAAGGCGCTGGCCGAAACCGAGCGGCTGGACGCTGCCATCCGGCAGGCCGATGATATGCTCAAGGAACTTGCGCCTGACGGCATGGCCGCCCTGCAAACCTGCCTTGCCGAGGCGCGTGCTGCGGCGAACGGCGTTGAGGCGGATCCCGGCGAAGACGCTGTCCAGTTGCAAGAGGCGCTTCGCGTTGCGCGCGATACCGAGGCCACTGCCCTGACCCTGCGGCGCGAGGCAGAGACCCGTCACGCCACGCTTCGCGAAACCCGCGCCGCCCGTGAGGCGGCCCTTCAATCCGCCGAACAGGCGCTGGCCGCCGTGCAGGCCGAGGCGGGCGATGCTGTGGACCTCGCCGCCCGTCTGCAGAACCTGACAGCCGCGCAACCCGCGCTGGCGCAGGCTGAGGCCGAGGCCACCGAGACGCTTGCCCGGCTGACCGCCGATGCGCCAGATCTTGCCACCGCACAGGCGGCGGTGTCGCGCCTGCGCTCAGTAGTCGAAGGACGCCGCCGCGATCTGGCCAGGCTGCAAAGCGATCTGGCCGGGGTCAACGGCTCCATCGGGGCGCTGGCCGATGAGGGGATCGAAGAGGCATTGGACGAATTGCGCGGCCGCGAGGCCACCGCCGCCGCCCGCGCAGCGCGGTATGAGCGTGAGGTGAAATCCCTCGCCCGCCTGCGTTCGGCACTGGATGAGGCCCGCCGGGCCGCGCGTGAGGCCTATTTCAGCCCCGTCCTGCGCGAGATCGATCCGTTGCTGTCGATCCTGCACCCCGGCGCCGCGCTGCGCATAGACGATACCAGCCTGCTGCCCACGATCCTGACCCGCGCCGGTCAAGACGAGGCGCTGGACATCCTGTCAGGCGGTACGCGAGAGCAACTGGCGATCCTGACCCGCCTAGCCTTTGCCCGGCTGTTCGCACGGTCAGGTCGCCGGGTGCCGATGATCTTGGACGATGCGCTCGTCCATAGCGACGATGACCGGATCGAGGCAATGTTCACCGCCCTGCACCGCGTGGCACAGGATCAGCAGATTATAGTCCTGACCTGCCGCCAGCGGGCCTTTGCACCGCTGGGAGGTGAAAGGTTGGTGGCAAGGGTGGAGGGGGCGTGAGGGGAGGCAGGCAGACGCCCGGATGTAACATGCGCAGCTAGGGGCTCACTCACGTCGAGCTTTGTCGCAGCATCGACCTTAACATGCTCCTGGACCGTAGCAGCGTCGTGCCCGGCAACTAAATCGCAAGGAAAGCACATCGACAGCAGCGGCAGAGCAGGCCGATGCTGTCAACTGCTACTGCCTCACTCGCAGAGTGCGACAGAGGCCTGGCTGTAAAACGGGCTATCGGTAGGGATACTCCACGTGGTGCCCCCGTTTACCACTTGCGTAAGGACATTTTCGTCTTTCATCACGTTCAGATAGAGTGTGACGGTGCGCGCGGTCGAGGCAGACAGTTTGACGGCAGTGATCCGGTCATTCCAGTCTGGCACTAGGACTACGGTCCTGCTCCCGCATACCTCTCGCCCCCAGGTATCCAAGTCTTCTTTACTGCCCATGAACCGACATTCGCCTACCGGCATGTAAGCTGACACGCCGTTTGCATCATAGTAGGTACACCAGTCGGATTGCTGCGCGGCCGAGGCAGAAATGCCTAAGCCGATGACGAACGCGAGGGATTTGATAAAATTCATTACGGTGCCACTTCTCCATTGGAAGCCCATCTTCCGATGCGCCATCTTCCAAGTTTCTCAAGTTCTGACCGGTTGCAGAAATTCGCAAACAAGGCAAGCATCAATAAACTGAAGTGCCCGTTATCCCGCCAGCAACACAGGCATGCCTAGCAGACATGTTTGCCGACCGTCGGCAAAGGGCCGACCCTGCCAGTTTGCCTGACTTCCAGAGCCGCTGCATTGATTTTCCGGCCATATCGGCTTTGATGATGTGACCGCCCCCGACGGCACGATGTGCCAAAGTGGGTCTGCAAGGATCCACAAAGGAGAGCGGTCATGTCGGAGATTACCACGGTCGGGTTCGACCTGGCTTCTGGAAGTTGTTTCGATGGATTTAGAGTGACTTATAGTTCGTAATGAAGGTCGAGCATGAATGCCTGGGCGCGGGTGTTTGGTCGGAATGCACCTCATCCGTCACGGCCGCAGGCTCTTTTCCGAGAGGGACTTAGGACGCGGGCTTACCCGCGCCTATTTCCGTCGGGTAGCTGAAAGCCGTCACTCGGTCGCTGAACTCACGATCCGTTCTCCATGCCGAAGTTCGGTCACGACCGTCGGAAGCCCTTCATGAGGAGGCCCGATGTCGAAAGCGGCTGTATCGCAGGAGCGGTCAGGCGCCAGCTAAAGCCCAACACCAACATGAGCCTGACCCTCCAACCGCGTGCAGGCAGTCGATGCCGGCGCCAGCGGCGAAATGATCGGCCGCTACCCGTCGCGCGCGGATGCCAGCAAGGTCATGACCAAGGCCGCCAGTGACCCGACACCCACTCCGTTTGCTTCGCCCGGCGCGTTGCTTAGGCCGCCACCGCATCCGGCAACATCCGTCCCAGCAGCTTCTTCAGCGCATCAACGTGCGATCCCGAGGGACCGGTCATGACAAGGGTCGCGACGTGCAGGGCCTCTTCGGCGCCTTCACGTGCGATGGCGTAGCGGGTGCAAATCGGCTCTGGCGGGAGATCGCCGTGATGGGGGTAGAGCAACATGACGTCCCGGCAGCCATACAGTTGGCTATAGGCCATCAACTGATACACGTCTGCCTGGCTGATCCCCTGTTTGGGGTCGTCGATGCGAGGGGCCATCCGCTTCCACTTGGTGTCGACGACGAGGACGGCTTGATCCCCGTGTCGGATGATGAGGTCCGGCTTGGTGCGAAACCGCCCCGTATCGGCTTCGAACAGGCAGTCCCGGTGGCCACCCTGCGCTGAAACACGGTATCCGCTTCCTGCTAGGGCACGGGTGACCAGTCTGGCGACGTATTGCTCGAACAAGGCATTCATCTCGAACAAGAGCGCATGACCATCCATAGCCCCCGCGCTGGTCTGCTGGTGCCGATCGCTGAGAAGGAGACGCGCGAAGGAAAGAAGCTCGCGCCACCGCTGATTGGTCCGATCCAGAGTAATCTGATCCCATCGCAACGCAGAGACGGGAACCTCGGTCACATCCGCATAGGCGAAGCCCAGCTCGCGCAGGATACGCTGATTGTCAGGGGCCTGGGCCACACGCTGCAAACGGGTCACGGCGGCGCGCATCACCTGGTTGAGCGCAATGTCAGAGGACAGCTCGTCGTATCGACAGGCAAGCCGCTGCGGCGCCACCGCGTGGCGCGAAAACTGCCGGGTTACGTCGAGCCTGCCGCGCAGGGCGGGGAGATCGTCTGCATGATCCACATAGCGGCGCGGCAGACCCATGCGCACCGCTTCCATCAGGCGGGCGCAAAACAGGCGGATCAGCAATTCGAGGATGGTATCCTTCTGCCATCCGAGCTGGGCCAGCGAGCCTGCATCGATCCGCAGATCGTGAACCACCGCGAGCATGTGGATGAGACGGCGACGAAGAGCTTCGTCTGAGGCATCGTGTTCTCCAAGGCCTTCGATCTTGGGCAGGATCTCCAGCTGACATCCCGGCGCGGCGATCACGCCGACCACGCCGCGGGCCCGCAGGCCTTTGCGGCCGTGTTCGAGCACGCCTTCGCCGCCACGACCCGCGAAGCTGGAACGCGCCGCGACGGCGGCAATCCGATCAGCCTCGGCCGTCGGGATGGTCGAGTCGTCATCCCCGTAGCCGATGCGCTGCCATTCGCGGAGCGTGCGGCGGATCATGAGCCGAGAAGCCGCGCGTAATCGAAGCCGTCGTCGCGCACGTCCCACCGGAAGCGCGGCATCGCCTCACCATTGTCGAGCCCCGGTGGCGCCTTCAGGACCGACCTGTTCAGAAAGCCCCCCTTGATCGGCCTGTCATGCGTTTCAAGATCGCCCAGCACCGCGGCGATCTTGCCCCAGTCCTCGAAGAAGTACTCGGCCAGCAGCGGGATCACCTTGTGCCGCATCACCGCGTCCACATCCGCGCGGGTGCCGCAGCCGGTGAAATAGGCATGACCGATCTGGTGATCGCGATCGTAGAGATATTCGATGCGTTCATTGATGATCGTCAGAAGGCTTGGAAGATCGATGCCGGTGCGGGTCGCGGCGTCCTTCAGGACGGCCGGATCGGGCATCATTTCGCGGAAGGTGAACCGCCGCCGCAGCGCTGTGTCGAGCAGCGCGATGGAGCGGTCTGCCGTGTTCATCGTGCCGACGATATGCAGGTTCGACGGAACACCGAACTCATCCCCCGAGTAAGGCAGACGCACCTTGAGCTGGTTGGGCTGGCCGAGCCGCTTGTCGGGTTCCAAGAGCGTGATCAGCTCGCCGAACACCTTGGAGATATTGGCCCGGTTGATCTCGTCGATGATCAGGACGAAGGGTTCGGGTTCGGACGGCCCCTCGCTTTGCTGGCTGTTCATGTAGCGCTCGAGGGCCGGGACGTTGAGCTCGGCGTCATAGAGGGCGTAGATCGACTTCTGGGAGAACTTCCTGGAATAGATCTCGCCGACTGGCACGCCCTCTCGGTCGATCCAAAGCCAGCGGACGGCCCGCCGATGGGCATATCCGCCCTCGGGACGGGGAGCAAACTCGTACCCGCCCGTAAACTCACCGATGGCTCGAAACAGTCCATTGCCTTTGGACACGATGACGATGTCGCCCTTTCGGACCCAGTTCCGGAAGATGAAGGGCATTTGCACCATGCCAGATCTGGCATCGACAGCGCCGTTCTGGTTGCCGTGGGCCTTGCAGGCTTCGATAATCGCCTCTCGGCTTTCGAACTTGGCGTCCGACCAGTCAATGTCCTCGAAGCCGAGGAGGGCATAGTTGCCCTTAATCGCTTCTTCGAAAAGATGCGCGTCCTCGGGGTTGTTCGCTTCGCCAATCGACATCTTGAAGACCTGGCGGCCTTCAACACGTGTCGACTCCTCCTCGGATGAATGCCCACGGCTGGTCTCGGCGCGTTTCGCGATGCGCCGGAAAATGCCGGGCACCGTCTCCAGCCGGAACCCGGCCGAGGATGTGTCCTCGCCCTCATCGGCGCCGGTCATCGGCTGGCGCCCCTCGACGAACTCTTCATAGGCCATCGACTGATGGAAGGTGACGAACTCGATCCGACCGGCGGCGAGGAGGCGCTGGTAGGAAGCCATCAGAGTGGCGCGGTCATCCGGAACAGGCTCCCCGCATAGCCGAACGGCCTCCTCAGCTGTGCGGTAGGTCTTTCCGGTACCGGGAGGGCCGTAAAGGATGATGTTGTGAGAGGTTGATCCCATGATCGGCACAGCCTTTTCGACGTCTGTTTTCGCGGGTTCCGCGCTTTCCCAAAGCTTTTCCAGCGCCCGCGCGGCAGCGGGCTTGATCAGAATTCCGGAAGACTGAGGGCTCCAGTCCTGCCCGCTGATCTTGCTCGTCAGGGTCGCATGCGGGATGTAGGCATCCTTCCTGGGGTCCCGTATGTCCTCGAACTCCACATCGATGAAATCCGCGGTCTCACCCGCGGCAGCCCGCTCTTTGTCCCAGTGGAGGTCAGAGCAGGCGGACTTCGCAACCCGTCCCCTTGCGATGATGCCACGGAAATCGTCACCCGTTCGGGTCAGGAAGACCGTGTCGTCAGGCTTTGGCTTCTTCGAACTCGTGCGCCATCGATGGACGACAGTTCCTCCTGAAGCTGTCTCCTGGCGGTCGTTTGCGAATGTATCCCAGTCCCAGCGTGACGGATTCCAACTGATTAGATAGGTCGCGCCGCTGTCGCGCCAGCGCTGTTCAATCTCCGGCTCATAGTAATCGATCTCGCGGCCGAGCTCCGTCTCGAGCTTGCGACGCAGGGCAAGAAGATGTGAATCCAGTTCGGCAATCCGCATCTTCCGGATGTCCTTCCGCGTTGCCACGGCAAAGCCTTCAAGGATCTCTCGCTTGTGCCGCGGGCTTGAAATCCGCTCGTAGTGATCTGGAAACAAGAGATGCGGAAGGATCTGACGCAGTTGGCGGCCATCGACACTGGGCACCTTGTCCAGGAACGCGCAGAACGCTTCATGGTCCTTGCGCTGTTGGGCCTGCATCTCAGGCGGCTGCGCTTTCCAGTCACGAACCAGGGCAATCAGGAAACTCAGCTCCCGCCATCTGTGCGTGTTATAGGCCGTGCCCGCGTGCCCGATGCCTTCCAGAACCTCTGGGCTCAAGGCTGCAACGCCCTCGGGAAGCGGGGTGCCCGACCAGGACCAGATTTCTCTGACTCTCTGCGCTTTGGTCGCCGCGCCCATGTCGCTCGGAAAGGTGAACAGGATCCAGTGCAGCTCAGCCATCAACTGGCGGCTTTCCGGCGTGCCTGAGGAGATCTGCTGTTCGAGCTTCTGGTAATAGCTGTCCGTGCCTTCATCGGGATTCTGGACGAATGTGCGGTCGAGCTCCGCGAGGTTCTCGGCTGTCCAAAGCGGAAGGTCTGGCTGCAGAATGGAGCCATCCTGCAGCAAGCAGCGGTCGGCGAAGTCCGAGACCACAGGATACAATGCGGCGCTTTTCTGGTGCGGGTTGAATCTCGCCATTACTGCTGTCCTGTGCTTTCGAGGGCCGTCAAATCGGATGTTTGCGCGTCTTTGGGTCAGGTGCTGTGCGGGGGCGGGCTGAATTCAATTCGAGAACGCCGTCGTCACGATCTCCTCCAGATCGGCGATCTCGGCATCGGTAAGTTTGTCGAAGGGGTCGCGGTCGCGCCTGCGCTTCGGGAACCGCCCGTCATTTTGGGTGACGAACAGGATCACCTGCCGTGCCAGAGCGTCCGGCATCTCGATGCGGTTCATGATCCCGCGCATCGCTGCGTCGTGGCGCTTGAGATAGGTGATCTCGCGCGGGAGATCCTCCTCGATGGTCTTGCGCACGCAGTCATAGAGGAATTCGGCCTCCGCCGTGCAGTCGTAGAAGCGGTAGAGATCGGCCGTGTCGTTCAACACCTCGACATTGCCGGTGGGCGTTGCACGCCACGGGATGTGCTCCATCAGCGGGCCGGAGTGGCCTTGCAGAACCGCCCGGTAATCGTCGATGCGGTCCAGCATCACGGACGAGACCGGGAAGACCATCCCGGGTGGGGTGAACTTCCGCTCGGCGAGAACGTGATGGATCAGGCAGCGGTGCAGGCGGCCATTCCCGTCTGCCAGCGGGTGGATGTAGACGAAGCCGAAGGCGATGATGGCGGCCTGCAGGACGGCATCGACCTCTTCGGTATCCGTCAGCCGCAACCGGTTGTTGCAATCGTTCAGCGCCGTCATAAGGTCGGGAACATCCTCGGGCCGCGCGCCGATGAACTCGGGCAAGGGGTCGTTGCTGTGGTCCCGTTCGCCCACAAAAACCCCGTCGTCGCGATAGCCGATCGGGGTCAGGCGATCGTCGCCGATCAGGATGCGGTGCAGGCGGTAGATCTCGGTCTGATTGAGGGGGCGCTTGCCGGCCTCGAGCACCGCGCGTCCCCAACGTTCCAGGCGGTTGACGGGCGGGCGCTCGCCTTCGATCTCGAAGCTCGCACGGCTGTCGGCCAGCAGCATGAAGCTTGCCGCCCGCGCCACGACATGGCCGCCGGTCTTGCCGATGGTCTCCTGGGCCTGCTCGGCCAGGTTGAGCGCGATCAGGTCCTTGAGCTTCTCGGTGCGCCGGATCACCGGGCAGAGGGCGCCGGTGCCAAGCAGATTGTCGCGGACGCGGTGGCGCTGCGAGAAGCGCTCCTTGCCGGTGAAATAGAGGGCGGGGTCCAGAGCCGGGACCGCCGTGACGGTCGGTGCATCCTCGAGATCGAGCCTCCGTTCCGTCAGGGTCTCGAAGAAGAACCACAGCCGCCGGGAGAAGGCGCCAGTTGGAGTGGCGCGGACAATCGCTTCGATCTCCTGTTGCGGAACGGCATCGAACACGCGCTTGAGGATCAGGAGGTCGATGCTCTCGTGCCGCAGGGCAAAGCCGAGATGGCCCTCCAGCGTTGCATCCGGCAGGTATCGCTTGTCATAGACCTGCCAGACCCCATCAGCGCGGACATTGCCGCGCACATGTCGCTCCGAGATGCAGGTGGGGTTGCGCACCGGCGCAGGAATGCCGAAGGCGGAGACCAGCGCGGCCCAACCTGCGAGGCTGGCGCCCTCGGGAAGGGGCTCATCCTGGAAGAAGGAGGGCGTCAGGCTCTCGGGTCTCATGCGTCGAAAAGGCCTCATGTGCGCGGATTATGGCCACGTTTCATGGGCCAGTGTCGAAAATTCTTATACGCTCATCGCGCTGAAAATCAATCACGGATGTCGAAAACGCGTCATGTGGGTGGGGGCTGTCGAAAACGGCATCGCGCCGAGCGCGTGGCCAGCCCTGTGCCCAAGTCGGAAGGACCGGCAGCGCGCCTTTGCACCCCGCGCAGAGAGCGGGACGGTCGATTGCCGTTGCCCTGCGTTTAGGCGGGGGGAGCCTCGCGCCTCTTTTCCCGCGCCAGTCGCAGCTCCTCTTCGTAGCACTCGCGCGCCGCCTGCTGCGCGAGAAGGCGGACAAGGCGCATCAATCTGGGGTCGGGCGACCCACGGGGGGTGAAGGTCAATTCCGGCCCTTCGAAGACCATGCTTTCGCGAAGCGCCTCGAATTCGCTTTTCTGGGTCGGACCGTCTTCTGGGGGATCTTGCTTTGTCATCGCGGAAAACTCCTGAATCAAGGCGTTGAACGGGGGGAACCCGTGGTTGAACCTATGGCGCATTCAAGGAGGAA
>NZ_PZKF01000042.1 GCF_003034995.1 Phaeovulum veldkampii DSM 11550
ATCACCAACTACCATGCATTCAAGCTGCGTGAAAAACTGGTGATCGCCAAAGGCACCAGGCAGGCACTGGAGGGCTGGCGCGGCGAAAAAGTCCAGACGCTGGAGACCGAGGGCGAGATGATCCAGAGGGTCATGGGTGACCTGATGGGCCAGAAGAACATCGTCGTTCTGAACGATGAGGCGCATCACTGCTATCGCGAGCGGGTGAAGGATGCCGTTGGCGAAACCGAAGACGACTTGAAGGGCGACGAAAAAAGCGAGGCCAAGGAGAACAACGAGGCCGCCCGCATGTGGATATCCGGCCTTGAAGCGGTCAAGCGGAAGCTTGGCATCAGCCTCGTCTACGACCTGTCGGCCACACCGTTCTTCCTTCGAGGCTCAGGATACATCGAAGGCACGCTGTTTCCCTGGACGATGTCCGACTTCTCGTTGATGGACGCCATCGAATGCGGGATTGTTAAGCTTCCGCGCGTGCCGATTGCAGACAACGTGCCGGGCGGCGATACGCCAAAGTTCCGCAATCTCTGGGAACACATCGGCAAGAAGCTCCCCCAAAAGGGACGTGCGGCAGGCAAGGCGCTTGATCCGTTCAGCCTGCCGGTCGAGCTGCTGACCGCATTGGAAGCCCTCTACGGTCACTACGAAAAGACCTTCCAGCTTTGGCAGGACAAGGGGATCGGCGTACCGCCGGTGTTCATCGTCGTCTGCAACAACACAGCGACTTCGGAACTGATCTACAAATACATCTCGGGTTTTGATCGGGTCAGCGACGACGGAACCGAGACCACCCTTGAAAACGGCCGCCTGGCCCTGTTTCGGAACTACGACGGCTTCGGCAACCGCATGCCGCGGCCAAACACGATCCTGATCGACAGCGCACAACTCGAATCCGGCGAGGCACTCGACAAGGACTTCCGCGAAATGGCGGCCGTCGAAATTGAGCAGTTCAAACGCGAGATGGTTGAGCGGACGGGCGACATCACGGCGGGCGACAAGATCGACGAATCCACACTGCTGCGCGAGGTCATGAACACCGTCGGCAAGAAGGGTCGCCTCGGGGAGCAGATCCGCTGCGTCGTCTCGGTCTCCATGCTGACAGAAGGGTGGGACGCGAACACCGTCACCCACGTTCTTGGCGTCCGCGCCTTCGGCACGCAGCTCTTGTGCGAACAGGTGATCGGCCGCGCGCTGCGCCGCCAATCCTATGAACTGAACGACGAGGGGCTCTTCAACGTCGAATATGCCGATGTCCTGGGCATTCCATTCGACTTCACCGCGAAACCGGTAATCTCCCCCCCGGCGGCTCCGCGCGAAACCGTCCGCGTCCACGCCGTTAAGCCTGATCGCGACGCGCTGGAAATCACCTTCCCCCGTGTCGAAGGCTATCGGGTCGAATTGCCGGATGAACGGCTTGAGGCCAACTTCGGCCCCGATCACGTTCTGGAACTGACGCCGCAGTTGCTTGGCCCTTCCACCACTACCAACCAGGGGATCATCGGGGAAGGCGTGGACCTGACGCTGGAGCATCTGGACGACATGCGCTCGTCCACAATCCTGTTCCACCTGGCGCGGCACCTTCTCTACACCAAGTACCGCGACCCCGGCGAGGAACCGAAGCTGCACCTCTTCGGCCAGCTGAAGCGCATCACGCGCCAGTGGCTGGACGGCGGATACCTGAAATGCTCCGGCGGCACCTATCCGGCACAGCTGGTCTACAAGGAAATCGCCGACATGGCGGCCGAGCGGATCAAGGCGGCCATCACCGAAACGCTAAAAGGTCAAAACCAGATCAAGGCGATCCTCGACGCCTACAATCCCACCGGCACAACCGCCTTCGTCAACTTCACCACGTCCAAGGCGCTGCGCTGGCAAACCCGACCCGACAAATCCCATGTCAACTGGGTGGTCTGCGACAGCGATTGGGAGGCAGAGTTTGCCCGCGTGGCCGAAGGTCACCCCCGCGTGCTGTCGTACGTCAAGAACCAGGGGCTGGGCCTCGAGGTGCCCTACCTCTCCGGCTCCACCCCGCGCAAATACCTGCCCGACTTCATCGTCCAGGTCGATGACGGCCGTCGCACCGATGACGGCAAACCGGACCCGCTGAACTTGATCGTCGAGATCAAAGGCTATCGCGGCGAAGACGCAAAGGACAAGGCGAACACCATGCGCGCCTACTGGGTGCCAGGCGTGAACAACCTCGGCAAGTTCGGGCGCTGGGAATTCGCAGAGTTCACAGCGGTCTACGAGATGGAGGATGAGTTCGACAAACTGCTCGAAACCCTCGGCGCGGGCCCAGCGCGGCAAGGAGAGCTGATCGAATGATGCCGATCTTGATTGACAGCTTCGGCTTCAGAACCATATACAGACCATACATTCGCCCCTTGGCAGTACGTCCGCCCACGATCCCGGGCAGGACCGACCCCTCGGGGCTTTTGCTTTTCACGGGGGTGCAACCGTGAAGGCGGCAATCCTCATAGACGGTGGTTACTTCCTCAAGCGCCTCGGCAGTGTGCGCCGCGACGTGGACATGCTCAATGCCGAGGCGGTCGACAAGGCCATCGGGCAACTAGTGGACAGCCACCTGAAGCAACTCAACAATGTCGAAAAGGCGGGCAACCCCTACAGCCTGCTCTATCGTTGCTTCTTCTACGATGCCCTGCCTTACATGGAAAAGGGCCACCTTCCCATCAGCGGTAAGGCCATCGACTATGCCAAATCCGATCAGGCGAAGTTCCGCCTTGCCCTGTTCGACCTGCTCCGCCGCCGTGCCAATTTTGCCGTCCGCCTCGGCCAGGTTCGCAAGGAACGCTCGTGGATCCTGTCGGAGGATGCCCAGAAGGCGATCCTGAACGGAACGCGGAAACCCGCAGACCTGAAGGACGAGGACTTCTATCCCGGTCTCCGCCAGAAGGCCGTTGACATGCGCATCGGCGTCGACATCGCCTCCATCAGCCTCAAGCGTCAAGCTGACACCATCGTCCTCGTCGCAGGCGATAGCGATTTTGTGCCTGCCTCCAAACTCGCCCGGCGCGAAGGCGTCCGCATCGTCCTCGATCCGATGTGGCGCTCGGTCGAGGCATCCCTATTTGAACACATCGACGGGCTGCGCAGCGGTTTTCCGCAGCCCAAGCCCAAGGAAAAGGCCGCCGAGGCCGCTCCTGCCCCCCAACCCCAAGACCCGGCGGAATAAGACATGGCCAAGAAACCCATCGAGGTCGAAACCCTCACCCACGACGCCACGCGCAAGAACATCCCGACGGCGGAGTTCGAAAGCCTGATGCGCGATCAGGACAAGACGCCGATCCAGCTTGCCTACGAACGCCGCAACCGCGATCTGGACCCGCAGCTGGTCTGGCGCGGCAAGGATGAGCAGGACTGGTCCGACCTGATCGTCCAGGCCCCGCCGCTATATATTCAGGAAAAGGTCCACCCCAAGGTCATCATCGACGATCTGAAACGCGAAAGCGCCAACCGCGCCCGTGCGACCAAAGATGCCCCGCAGTTCGACATGTTCGCCGATTTCAACGGCCTGCCCGATGCCGAGGCCGCGACCGAGTTCTACCAGCACGATCAGCACTGGTCGAACCGGATGATCTCGGGCGACAGCCTGTCGGTGATGGCGTCCTTGGCCGAGCGTGAGGGGCTGCGCGGTCAGGTCCAGTGCATCTATTTCGACCCGCCCTATGGCATCAAGTTCAACTCGAACTTCCAGTGGTCCACCACCAGCCGCGACGTCAAGGATGGCGACAAGACCCATGTGACGCGCGAGCCCGAACAGGTCCGCGCCTTTCGCGACACCTGGAAGGACGGCATCCATTCCTACCTGACCTACCTGCGCGACCGGCTGACCGTGGCGCGTGATCTGCTGACCGACAGCGGCAGCATCTTCGTGCAGATCGGCGACGAAAACGTCCACCGCGTGCGGGCGCTGATGGATGAGGTGTTTGGGGAAGCGAATGGCTGCGGACTCATCACCTATAAGAAGACGACCGGTGCGGGTAGCCCAGCTATTGGAACTGATGTTCTCGCGGGGGTGAAGGACTACATCGTTTGGTTTGCCAAAGACAAAGCGAAGGTAAAGTATCGCCAGCCATATCGAGAAAAGGAAGCAGGTGCAGAAGGCGCTGCATCCTATAACAGGGTTCAGAGCCCAGATGGCATGACCGTTCGTGGCCTCAGGGCCAACGAGGACTTTGATCGCGATTATGCACCTGATGGTTGGCGATTAGTCGCATCTGACAATCTGACATCGCAAACTGGTGTGGAGTCCACTCAGATTCCCGTTGCCCATTTTGGTGAAACGTATCGTCCTACTAAAGGTGGATGGAAGACCAACGCGCTTGGGATTTCAAGACTCGCGAAGGCGTCGCGCGTGACCAAGGGTGGAATCGCGCTTCGTTATGTTCGTGGATTGCTCGATTTCGCTGCAATTCCGCTCAATGACGATTGGCAGGACACCAGCACAGGTAGCTTTACCGAAGACAAAGTGTATGTCGTTCAAAGCGGAACCAAGGCAGTCGCACGCTGCATCCTGATGACCACCGACCCCGGCGATCTGGTGCTCGATCCCACCTGCGGCTCGGGCACCACGGCCTATGTCGCCGAACAATGGGGGCGGCGCTGGATCACCATCGACACCAGCCGCGTCGCCATCGCGCTCGCCCGCTCTCGCCTGATGGGCGCGCGCTATCCCTATTACCTGCTGGCCGACAGCAAAGAAGGCCAAGCGAAGGAAGGCGAGATCACCCGCACCCCGCCCAAGACCACCCCCACCCACGGCAGCATCCGCCAGGGCTTCGTCTATGACCGCGTGCCGCACATCACGCTGAAATCCATCGCCAACAACGCCGAAATCGACGTGATCTGGGACAGGCTCCAGCCTGCTGTTGAAGACGCCATCACCGCCCTGAACGCCGCCCTTGCGGGCCACCCCACCCCCTTCAAGGTGGAAACCGGCGGCCGTGCGGGGGCGAAGATCGACTTCACCGCGAGGGGTGAGGTCAAGCTCCCCTCGGGTGAAATGGCCCCGGCGAACGGGTTCATGGAATGGGAAATCCCGCGCGAGGCCCCGTCAGGCTGGCCCGCCGCTGCTCAGGCCGCCCTGAAACGGTTCTGGGAGGCGCGCATCACCCGCCAGCGCGAAATCGACGCCAGCATCGCCGCCAAGGCCGAATTCGAATACCTTTACGACAAGCCCTACGACGACAAATCTAAAGTCCGCGTCGCAGGCCCCTTCACCGTGGAAAGCCTGTCGCCCCACCGCACCCTCGCCGTCGATTGGGACGACGAGCTGATCGACACCTATGAAGCCGCCGAGGGCAAGCGCAAGGCCGTCGAGGCCCCGCGGGACTTTACCGACTTCGCCCACATGGTCCTGGAAAACCTGAAAGCCGCAGGCGTGCAGCAGGCGCACAAGGAGGATCGGATCACCTTTACCAGCCTGAAGGGGTGGCCCGGCAACTGGATCGCCGCCGAGGGCACCTTCATGGAAGGCGACACCCAGCGCCGCGCGGGCGTGTTCATCGGCCCCGAGTTCGGCACCGTCTCCCGCCCCGACCTTGTCGCCGCCGCGCGCGAGGCTGGCGATGCCGGTTTCGACGTGCTGATCTGCTGCGCCTTCAACTACGACGCCCATAGCTCCGAGTTCGACAAGCTGGGCCGCATCCGCGTGCTGAAGGCCCGGATGAACCCCGACCTGCACATGGGCGGCGACCTGAAATCCACAGGCGCGGGCAACCTGTTCGTGATCTTCGGCGAGCCGGATATCCGCATCACCGATGCGGGCGACGGCATGGTGCAGGTCCAGGTCTTCGGCGTGGACGTGTTCAAGCCCCAGACCGGCGAGGTGCAGAGCGAGGGGACGGACGGCATCGCCCTGTGGATGCTGGACACCGACTACAACGAGGAATCCTTCTTCGTCCGCCACGCCTATTTCCTCGGCGCCAACGACCCCTACAAGGCGCTGAAAACCACGCTGAAGGCCGAGATCGACGAGGAGGCTTGGGAGAGCCTGTATTCCGACACGTCGCGCCCGTTCCCGAAGCCGAAGTCGGGGCGGATCGCGGTAAAGGTGATCAACCACCTCGGCGACGAGGTGATGAAGGTGTTTGCGGTGGAGTGAGAGAATGGGGCGTGGCGGATATTTGGGTGGCGGGACAATCCTGCGTATTTGGCCGAAGCTGCGCAAAGCAAGAAAGAATGCTCCGGCCGTCGATGCGAAGAACTATGACTTCGAGGCGCGTGCGGAAGAAATTCGACAGGACATCGAGGCACGAAAGCAAATGATTGCAGAGGGGCGGAATCCCTTGGACTTTGAAGGACCATCAGTCAGCCAGAAGCGCATGATCGCAAAGAAGGCACGCAAGAAGGCCAAGAAAAAGACAAAGCGAGTATAGACGCCATGGAATTCCGGATCGCCGATACCTTTACCGACAGCCTCGGCCGCCTGACGGCGCAGGAGCAGAAGGCTGCGAAGACCACCGCTTTCGACCTGCAACTGGACCCGACCTCGAACGGCCTGTCCTTCCACAAGCTGGACCGCGCCAAGGACACAAACTTCTGGTCGGTGCGGGTGAATGCTGACATCAGGATCATCGTCCACCGCACGGCCGCCAGCATCCTGCTGGTCTATGTCGATCACCACGACGACGCGTACAAATGGGCTGAACGGCGCAAGATCGAACGCCACCCGACCACGGGTGCCATGCAGCTTGTCGAGGTGCGCGAGAGGGTTGAAGAGGTGGAAATCTTCAAACCCAAAGAAGTGGCCGCTACACCGGCGCCTGCCACCAAGCCCGCGGCCCGCCTGTTCGACAATCTGCGCAAGTTCGAACTGATGGCCTTTGGCGTGCCCGAGGAATGGGTGAACGACGTTCGGGCAGCAACCGAGGACACCCTGTTCGACATCATCGAGCACCTGCCGCAAGAGGCGCAGGAAGCTCTGCTGAAACTGGCTGTGGGCGAGAAACCGCAACCGCCAGAGCCTGCTCCGGTCGAAGCCGACCCCTTTGCACACCCGGACGCTCAGCGCCGCTTCCGCGTTCTGACCAATGCCGAAGATCTGAAGCAGGCGCTGGACTACCCTTGGGACAAGTGGGCGGTGTTCTTGCATCCGGCCCAGGCTGACCTTGTCGAGCGATCCTTCTCCGGTCCGACCCGGGTTTCGGGTTCGGCCGGGACAGGAAAAACCATCGTGGCGCTGCATCGTGCGGTCCATCTTGCCCGCGCCAATCTTTCTGCCAAGGTCTTGCTGACGACGTTCTCCAAGCCGCTGGCGAACGCCCTGCGAGCCAAGTTGGCCAGCCTCGTCGGCAATGAGCCCGCGGTTTCGGCGCGGATCATCGTGAAGGCGGTGTCGGCCGTTGGCTATGACCTTTATTCTGATCGGTTTGGGCAGCCGCAGATTGCACCTGCTGCACTGGTCAAGTCGCTGATCGCAAAAGCAGCGACTGAAGTCGAAGGACACAGGTTCTCGACCCAGTTCCTGATCGGAGAGTGGAACGACGTCGTGGACGCCTGGCAGCTTCGGTCGTGGGAAGATTACCGTGACGTCTCGCGGCTCGGTAGGAAGACTCGGATCGGCGGCAAACAGCGCGAAGCCCTTTGGACCATCTTTGAACGCGTCCGTGCTGGGCTACGGGAACGCGGCGTTGTGACATGGTCGGACGTTTTCGGCCGTCTGGCAGACAGTTTCGGCCAAGGCAGCGCACGCCCCTACGACTTCGCCGTGATCGACGAGGCGCAGGACCTGGGTGTGACGGAGGCGCGGTTCTTCGCCGCCATGGCAGCAGGGCGAAGCGACGGTCTCTTCTTCGCCGGGGATCTTGGCCAGCGCATCTTTCAACAGCCCTTTTCCTGGAAGGCGCTTGGCCTTGATGTCCGCGGCCGCTCTTTCACCCTGCGCATCAATTACCGCACGTCACATCAGATCCGCACACATGCCGATCGACTCCTGCCGTCAACCGTTTCGGATGTGGATGGCAACACGGAAGGGCGGCGCGGCACTGTGTCGATGTTCGACGGACCTCCGCCGATGGTCTTGGCCTGCAACGATGAGGGTCACGAATGCCGCGCGGTTGCAGGATGGATCACGGATCGACTGAAGGAGGGCTGCGCACCGCGCGAGGTTGGTATTTTCGTCAGGTCTGACGCGGAACTGAAACGTGCGCGTGCTGCCGCGAAAGCTGCGGGCGTTCGCGCGGTCGAATTGAGTGAAAAGGTCGAAGTGGAGGACGGGGCAGTCGCCATCAGTACAATGCACTTCGCGAAGGGGCTGGAGTTCCGGTCGGTGGTGGTCATGGCCTGCGACGACGAGGTGATCCCGCAATCAGAGCGGATCGAGTCAGTGGCTGACGACGCGGACCTCGAGGAAGTCTACAACACGGAACGGCACCTGCTCTATGTTGCCTGCACAAGGGCGAGGGATCACCTGCTGGTGACCGGCGTAACTCCCGTGTCGGAGTTCGTCGACGACTTCCTCAAGGGCAACTGACCGACGAGGTCGGACTGCCCCCCTCCTCTGGTTCCTCCCCGGCCCCGAACGTATGCGGGGGGCGCAGCGCGGCAGTTCGCTAGCGACAGGCACTTTCACCGGGGAAGCCAGGCGGAAGCCACCTTGCGACCCGGAGCCGGAAATCTTGTTTCAGATCAGCGGCTTGCGGAATCACGATCTGGCCGGGGTGGATTCCCGGCGGGAAGCCAAGGAAGCCACCTTCGGGGAAGCCAGGCGGCCGGAAGCCAGGGCAACTTGCTGCCCGTTCGCGATGACTAGCCACGTCACTGCCGCATCTGCTGGAACGCGACAGTGGCCCGGCGGGTCAAGCCCGCCCGGTTTCCTTTTCCACGAGGCCTTCCAGCAACGCCAGGCGATCCGCGCTGAAGTTGCCCGCGCGAGGCATGAGATCGCGGATAGCCCGAACGAAGAACTGGCGGAAGTCCTCGCGCTCCTCGCACCAGGCGAGCAGCTTCACGCCCTGCGGTGGATGCACCAGCTCCAGCGGCAGCACCGTCCGCGCAGTCTCGTTCCCCGACAGGTCGGTATAGCCGAACGACACCGGATGGCAGGCCCGGATGGCGGCGTGCAGCGTAGCGAGGTCGGCGGCGGCCGCCTCGGGCACGTCTTCCGGCCAGTATTGCGCCGGGCGCACGTCGAGCATCTGGTAGAGGCGCGCCAGGAGCGCGCCCTCGGGGTCGGTCTGAGACAGGCGCTCGATGGCCGCATTGGCCGCGGCGGCAGTAACAGGGTCGCCGCGGTAAATCGCACTCACTGCGATCATGCGAAAGCTGATCGTCCTCGCAAATGCGCTCCTGCGCGACAACCGAAAGTGGACACCAAATGCCTCTTGTTAAAGACGGATACTACTGACCATGATCCGTCTGAACCTTTCGAACCGGCCCGAATGGCTGGACCTGCTGCCCGGCCTGCGCGTCCTGGTGGCGCCCCTGACCACCGCGCTGATGGTCTCGGCCCGCGCCGATCCCGTCATCGACGGCCTGTCAGAAACCTCCAGCCAGGAGGACATGGCGCTGGCTATGGCCAAGGCTGTCGCCCGCCGCGCGCTGCTGGATTGGGAAGGCGTCGGCGACGATGACGGCAACCTCGTGCCCGTCAGCCCAGCCGGGATCGACGCCCTTCTCGAAATCTGGCCGGTGTTCGAAGCCTTCCAGGCGCAATACGTCGCCCGAGGCCTGATGCTGGATCAGGAAAAAAACGCCTCCGCGCCCTCGCCGACTGGTCCTTCGGCGGGGGCGACGGCTACTGCGCGGCCTGTGCAGGCCCCTGCCCCGACTGCCCCGCAAGACTGAACCGGCCGCAAACCGTCGAGGGCTGGCAGGTCTGGGACCTGACCCAGCGCCTCGGCGGCCAGCTGCGCATCGCGCCGGGGGCCGTCATCGGATGGGACATGGGCGCGGCGCTGTCATTGGCGCAGGCGCTGGGCATCGCTCCCCTGATCGCCGCCGAACTGTTGCCCGAGATCGAGGCGGTGATGGTGCGCAAAGTCAACGAACAGATGGTCAATGCCGAAGGAACGGGGATCAGGCCTTGACCTTGGGGACCAGAGTCACGCCAGGCAGACCTTCAAAATGACCGTCGCAAGTCACGAGGGTCGCCTTCCGCGAACGGGCTGTGGCGAAGACAATGGCGTCTGCCGTCGCGAGCTTGTGCATGCGGCAGGCCTCGGCCGCCTCCAGCGCAATCTCGGTGTCGAGCGGAATCACCTGGCAGACCTGCGTGAAGGCGATCACCTGATCCGCTTTGTCCTCGCCCACCTCGCGGGTCAGCCATTTGGCGAGTTCGAGTTGTACGATGGTCGGCACCAGCCAGTCGGCCTGATCCGGCAGATGTTCTGCCACCCGGTCGCCGGTGGCCGAGCCGATCAGCCATTCGATCCATGCGGATGTATCGACGAGCAGCATCAGATGCGGTCTGTCCGGTCACGGTAATCGGTGGCGGAAGCCCCACGGGCGAGGCCTTTCAGGGCGTCGCGTTTCGGGACCGGAACCAGCAGTACGCCCGTGCCCTTTGGAATGAAGGCGAAGGTCAGCCCGGCCTCCCAATGCTGGGCGGCCCGGATCGCCTTGGGGATGGAGATCTGGAACTTGGACGACAGGGTCGCGGTCTCGGACATGATCATACGCCTCCATGATCGATAAGCACAACGTAAGAACACAAGTCCGAAAACGCAAGGAATGCTGCAATGGCCGAGAAGAAGGTCTCCGTCCGCCTCGTGGCGGAGGGCGGACGTCGCGTGCGCGCCGAACTGGAAGGGGTCGGTGAGGCCGGGGCCCGTGGCTTCGGTCGCCTGTCGCGCGAGATGGAACTGGCGAACACGCGGCTGGCCGCCTTTGCGCGCCGGGCGGGCCTCGCCCTCGGGGCCGCAGCCGCGGCGGCCACAGCTTCGCTCGGCCTGATCGTCCGATCCACAGCCGAAAGCGCTGCCCAAATCCGGCAGTTCGCACAGGTCGCGAATTCCACGCCCGAGGCCCTGCAGCGCTGGTCGGCCGGGGCGCGGACGGTTGGCATCGAACAGGAGAAGCTGGCCGACATCCTGAAGGACGTGAACGACCGGGTCGGGGATTTCCTCCAGACCGGCGGCGGGCCCATGGCGGATTTCTTCGAGAACGTGGCCCCGAGGGTCGGTGTCACCGCCGACCAGTTCGCGCGGCTGTCGGGACCGGAGGCACTGCAACTTTACGTCGACACACTGGAACGGGCGGGTCTCAGCCAGCAGGAAATGACCTTCTATCTGGAGGCGATGGCCTCGGACGCCACGCGGTTGATCCCCCTCCTGCGCAATGGTGGGGCCGAGATGGCGCGGCTTGGCGACCAGGCCTCCGATCTCGGGGCGGTTCTGGACAGTGACGCCCTCGAAGCCCTGCGCCGCACGCAATTGGCGCTGGGCACAGTGTCGCTGGTCTTCGATGGCCTGCGCAATCGGATCGCCGTGGCTGTCGCCCCGACCATCGAGGCGCTGGCCAATGCCTTCGTGGCCCTCGCGTCAGACGGTGGCATCCTGCGGTCGGCCATCGACACCCTGATCGGCAACCTCGGCCGTCTCGCCTCCTATGCGGCAACGTTCGCCGCCGTCATGGCCGGGCGCTGGGTCGCGGGCATGGCGGCGGCGGCCCTGTCGGTGCGTGGTCTTGCGACGGCACTCGTCTTCCTGCGCGGCGCCCTCATCCGGACCGGCATCGGCGCTCTGATCGTCGGGGCGGGCGAACTGGTCTACCAGTTCTCGCAGCTGGTCGCCCGGGTCGGCGGTGTGGGCGAGGCGTTTCGCCTGCTCGGCGATCTCGCCCGCGAAGTCTGGTCCCGCATCGGCCTGTCGCTGGACGCCGCACTCGCCCGCATGGCGGCCGGATGGGAGGGGCTGAAGGCGGCCGGGCTATCTGCCTTGGAAAGCACCATCGCAGGTGTGGTCAGCTTCGGCGACACGACGGCCGCGATCTTCCAGGGGGCCTATGACGCGGCGGTCGCAATCTGGGGCAGTCTGCCCGGGGCCATCGGCGACTTCGCATTTCAGGCCGCGAACGGGCTGATCTCCGGCGTCGAGGCGATGTTGAACGGTGTCGTCACCCGCATCAACAGCTTCATCGATACCCTGAACGCGGCGCTGGCCTTGCTGCCAGAATGGGCCACCGGCGAAGATGGCGTCCGGATCGGCATCCTTGACCCGGTGAAACTTGGCCGCATCGGCAATCCGTTCGAAGGGGCCGCGACCGCTGCTGGCGCCGCCGCCGCGGATGCCTTCTCCGCCGCGCTGGCACGCACCTATCTCGAGCCGCCCGACCTCGGCCTCGGCGCCATGGCAGACGATGCCCGCGCTCGGGCCGACGGCTATCGCGAAGCGGCCGGAATGCTGGCCGATGCCGCCGGTCGACCGCTGGCCAGCTGGCAGGCGCTGAAGGATGCGGTGACCGGCACCGGAACCGAGGCCGAAACCGCGCTGGCAGATGCCGCCGCCTCGGCCGATGCCCTGACCAGCGGTCTGAACGATACGGCCACCGCCGCCGACGGCGCTGGTGGCGCAGCACGCAACGCGGGCGTTGCAGCCGCCGAGAGCGCGGACACGGCCCTGACCGGCTGGCAGGCCGTCACCGCCGCACTCGCCGACTACGCCGCCAAGGCGCGCGACATCGGCGGGGACGTCGGCAGCGCGCTGGTCGGGGCCTTCCAGAGCGCCGAGAATGCCATCGGCGAGTTCGTGAAGACCGGCAAGCTCGACTTCCGTGATCTGGTGACCTCGATGATCGCCGATCTCGCGAAGCTCGCGGCGGGGACGCAGACTTTCACTGGCAACAAGACCTTCTCAGGGACGTTGACCGCTTCGGGCACTTTCACCGTTTCGGCCGCTTCCGCCAGCATCGGCACGGCCACAACGACGGCGACCTACGGCATGGGCACCGGCGCCACGACCACGGGCGTGACCAAGACCGTGAACATCGGCACGGGTGGTGCCTCCGGGTCGACGACGGTCGTCAACATCGGCTCGGCCTCCGCCGGGGCGGGCGGGACGACAGTCATCAACACGCCAACCGTCACCTTCGCCAATGCCGTCACACAGGTCGGCATGCCGCAGGCGAACCTGACTGCGCAGCTTCTCGGCCTCGGCGGGGCCACGGCCGACAGCTACAACCGGCTGTCGGTGAACACGCCCGCAGTCCTCTTGAACAATGCAGGCGCGGGCATCGAAGCGACGGTGAACAAGGCGGCCCCGGCGAACGACGCCGCCTTTGCGTTCAAGACCGGCTTCTCCGCCCGCGCGCTGATCGGCCTCCTCGGTAATGACGATTTCAGCTTCAAGGTCAGCCCGGACGGGTCTGCCTACTTCGATGCCATCAGGGTCGACCGCACCAACGGTCGCGTGGAACTGGCTGAACCGGTGGTCCTGCCCACCCACGACTCCGTCCCCTCGCCGCCGCCTGCGGGCAAGCTCGCGCTCTATGCCCGCGACCGGGCGGGGATGGGCTGGCTCGACGTCGAACGCCCCTCTGGTCGCCACTTCCCTCTCCAGCCGCATTTCGGTGTGAACCGGATCGCGACATGGGCGCCCTCGACCAGCACAACGATCAACACCAACGGCATGCCGCGGACGGCTGTCGGCACGGCGGCCACGCCGACGCTCGCCACGACCAACCTTTCCACCTCCATGCGCCGCTGGCGAATGACGTCGGCAGCGACAGCCGGGGCGGCGGCCGAGGAACGCTCGGCAGGCTGGGTCTGCTGGCGCGGTAATGCGGATGGCCTTGGCGGCTTCACCTATGTGAACCGGCTGTCGCTGGTCACGCTGCAGCCAACGGGCATGGGGTTCTTCGGCCTGATCGGATCGGTCGCGGCGCTGTCCACCACCCTGACGCTCTCGGCCGTCGTCAACGCGCTGGGCATCGGGTTCGAGCGCGGCACCCATGCCAACTGGCAGATCTTGCACAATGACGGCACCGGCGCGCCGACCCTGATCGACCTCGGCGCGGGCTTCCCCGTGGCCAGCACGACGAATGTCCTGACGCTCTATATCGCGGCGGCCCCGAACGACAGCGCGGTCGGGATCCGCGTGGTCGAGGAGGTCTCGGGCGCGGTGGCGAAGGCCACGATCACCACCGACATGCCCGCGGCGACCCAGCTCCTGAGCCCGCGCAACTACCTCAACAACGGCAGCACCGCCGCGGCCGTCGCCTATGACTGCTCCGGCGTCTACGTCGAGACCGATTATTGAAGCGCCACGAACCGTGGCCGGAAAGGACCATGATGAACGACCAGACCACTCTCGCCGACGCAGTCGCGCGGGCCTTTCGGGACCACGGGATCACCGCCGCGCTCACCGCCCTGATCGGCGGCACCATGGCCCTCATCGCGGCGATCACGCGCAAAGCGTTTACCAACGAGGCACTGCTGGACCGGCTTGATCGCGAACTCATCACCGAACGCGACCGCGCCGACAAGCAGCGCAGTGAGGACCGCAAGGCCGACAGCGACCGCCTCGACCGGATAGAGACCGACATCCGATCCATGCGCGACATGCTGTTCGACGCCTTCCAGCGCGGCCGATCCGACTGACCCATCCGAACCTCGCCAACCGACACCCCACCCGCCCCAGAGGCGGGTTTTTCATTTGGAGGATCCCATGCCCACCCTGACCTACCCCCACTGGCGCGACGTGCCAGCCAACACGTGGCGCTGGCCGAACTTTTCGGCCGCCGAGATCGCCTGCCGCGGCACCGGCGCGATCAAGATCAACACCGAGGCCATGGACAAGCTGCAGGCCCTGCGCGACCGCCTCGGCAAGCCGCTGATCATCCGCTCGGCCTATCGCAGCCCGGAACACAATCGTGCTGTCGGTGGCGCCCCGGCCTCGAAGCACATGCAGGGCACGGCGTATGATATCGCCATGGCCAACCACGATCCTGCGGCCTTCGAGGCGGCGGCGCGGGCGGTGGGGTTCCTCGGCTTCGGATACTATCCCCGCTCCGGCTTCATGCACATCGACCTCGGCCCTGCCCGGTCCTGGGGCGATCCGTTCCCGGTGCGGCCCGTGCCCTTCGCCCCGGAACTGCCGCCTGCGCGCGAAGTCCTGTCGGAAAGCCGCACGCTTCGGGGCAGTGGTGCTGCGGGTGCCGCGACTGTCGGCGTGGCCGGGGTGGAGGTGCTGCAGGACGTAATTGCCGAGACCCAGTCCACGATCCAGCCGCTGGTGCCCTACCTCGACACTCTGCGCTGGGTGCTGATCGTCATCGCGCTGATCGGCATCGCCGTCACCATCCACGCCCGGCTCGACGACTGGAAACGGGGCCAGCGGTGATCGGCTGGCTTCTGACCCATGACCCGGCGCGCAAGGCACTGGGCCTCATCCTCACCGCAGCAGCGATCCTGCTGTTCCTGCTGAACCTCCGCCGCGCAGGCGAACGCGCCGGGCGCGCCGCCGAACGGCTTGATGCCCGAGAGAGAAACGATGCCATCCACCGCCAGATGCTCGACGCCGCCGCCCGCCGCCCTCCTGATCGCGATGCTCTGGCTGACCGGCTGCGCGATGGCAGGTTCTGAAGCCATCGCGCCCTGCCCACCCGTGGTCGAGTATACGGCAGCCGATCAAGCGCGAGCCGCCGAAGAGGTCGAAACCCTGCCGGAAGGTGCCGTCATCGTCCGGATGCTCAGCGACTATGCCGTCTTGCGCGACCAGGCGCGGGCGTGCCGGTGAAAGCCGGGCCGGACGAAGCCTGCCACGAGGCAAGCGCCAGACGCCTCGACCGCGGCACATCGCCCGGCCCGGATCATGGATTCACGCTGTCAACGAGCGGCAGGGATTCGCTGCTGGGCGATGATGGCAGATGCGGTCATTCCAGTCTCCTGCCGCGATGGGCACAATTGTTCACCTGCCAGGGGCTGACCCTTCGCTCTCACGGTAGCGCGGGGGACATTTCTTCGAAGCCAGTCAGGATCCGGCTACGAATGCGATCCACCAGGTCGGCGCCAGTGGAGATGTCGAAGCTCGCCGTTTCCAGCAGGGTTTCCTGACCCGTCACCCGGAACCGCGCGCGAACCCCCTCTTCTTCGCCCAGTCCCGCATGGTGGGGATAAAGCAGCGTCAGCCGCGGGGCCTTGTAGAGGTGGGCATAGGCCATCATCTGATAGACGTCGGCTTGGGAGACCCCTTGTTTCGGATCGTCGATCCGGTCGGAAATCCGCTTCCACTTGGTGTCGATCACATGGGCGACCTGGCCAGCGCGCCAGATCAAGATGTCGGGCTTGGTCTGGAATACTGCCCGATCATCATCAAGCGAGGTCAGACAGAAAAGGCGGCCACCCTGCAGTGTCACTTGGAATTCGGACCCCGCCAGCGCCCGCGTCACCAGACGGCCGATGTACTCCTCGAACAGGGCATTCATCTCGAACAGCAGAGCCGATCCCTGCCCCGACCCGGCGCTGGTCGTTTGGTACCGGTTGCGCAGGAACAACTGTGCCATTCCAAAGAGTTCCTGCCACGCGCTGTTCGTGCGGTCGATGACAACATCGTCCCAACGCAGGGCGGGGATCTGCACCTCCGCGACCTCGGCGTAGACGAAGGCCAATTCCCGCAGCCGCTGCACGTTCGCCGCGTTGCGAGACATGCCTGCCAGATGCGAGATGGTCGCCTTCATGATCCGGTTGAGGGCGATATCCTCGGACAACTCGTCATAGCGGCACGCCAGGCGGCCCGGGTTGGCGAGATGGCGAGTGAACTGGCGCGGGATATCCAGCGATCCCCGCAAGGTCGGCAGGTCATCTTCGTGGAGGCTATAGCGGCGCGGCATTCCCCGCCGCACCGCCTCGGTCAGCTTGTCGCAAAAGACGCGGATCAGGATTTCCAGCAGCGTCTCGCGCTGCCAGTCGAGTTCGGTCATGCGTCCGGTCTGGATTTTCAGGTCGAGCGCCACCGCCAGCATGTGGACAAGGCGTTTGCGGATCTCGCGCGTCTCTTGGGCCGAGCCTTCCTTTTCGCCTACGCCGATCTTCGGCAGGATTTCAAGCGTACAGCCCGGCACCGCCAGAACGCCAACAACCCCGCGCGCCCGCAAGTCATGGCGGCGATCTTCCAGCACGCCACCGCCGCCACGCCCGGCAAAGGGGGATGCCTTGGCCAGTGCTACAAGGCGTTGGGCAAGATGCGGCGGAATACACCCTTCCCCATCGCCATGGGGCACAGCCTCCCATTCGCGGACGGAGAAGGCGGGCATCAGGCCGCGAACTCGGAGAAGTCGAACTTGTCCTTCACCCGCCAGCGTAGTCTCTCGCCGCTGAAATCATCCGCGGCAATTCCCGGCGGCGCAGTCAGGCGGCGCGCCTCCAGAAACCGGGACGGCCCCTGCGGGCCATCGCCCAGAACGGCGGCGACCTTGGACCAATCCTCGTAGAAATACTCGGACAGGAGCGGAATGACTTTGTGCCGCATCACGTCCTCGACCTCTTCGGCAGACTTGCAGCCGGTGAAATAGGCGTGCCCGATCTGGTGTTCGCGGTCGAAGAGATACTCGATGCGGTCGTTGATCGTGGTCAGCAGCTTCTGCAGGTTGATCCCGCCGACATTCGGGGACAGGACCGCCGGGTTCGGCATCAATTCCTTGAAGGTGAACCGGCGGCGCAGGGCGGTATCCAGCAGCGCAATCGAGCGGTCGGCCGTGTTCATGGTGCCGATGATGTGTAGGTTGGGCGGCACCCCGAAGCGCTTCTTCGAGTAGGGCAAGGAGAGCTGGATTTCGTCGCGCCGCCCGAGGCGTTTGTCCGGTTCCAGGAGCGTGATCAGTTCGCCGAAGACTTTCGAGATATTGGCCCGATTGATCTCGTCGATGATCAGGACATGCGCAGCTGAGGTGTTGTGCTCGACCCGGACTGAGACGCCCGACGTCTGCTGCCCGCCATTCGTTCGAGGATTCGAGGACGCTGCCACTGCTGCGTCCGCAGGCACCAACCATGCCTGGTCCGGATGACTGGCCCAAGTGGGCATGTTGTGTTTCTCCCAACCGCCGGTCGGCTCAATGCCCGTCTCCCGACCGGCGCTCACGAGGGCTTCCCGATACTGTTGGAGGGAGAAACCTTGTGGGTGTGCCTGTGCCAACTCCTGCGCGACATTTTGGGCGAGTTTCCGGAAAGTGCCATCGCGCACAGGCGGCAGTTGACCCACGGTGAACAGGTCATTTTCCAAACCCTGTTGGGGCTGACGATCTCTGTTATCTAAGGAATCAGTCTCGGGCGGCACAGACACAGCGACGTCCAGCTCTGGGGCATCAGGCATCGCTTCATCTGCATCCTGCCCGGTGCTCGCGCCATCCCATGCACTGGCCTCTGCACGCCGAGCAACTCGCTGGAAAATTCCCGCGACAGGTTCAAGTCGGAAGCCTGCGCTGTTTTCCGACGGCGCTTCTCCGTCAACAGCGGGCCTCAACCCCTCGACGAATTCCTCGTATGACATCGACTGGTGGAAGGTCACGAACTCGATCCGGCCCTTGGACGTCAAGCGCCGGTATTCCCCCATCAGCCGATCGCGGTTCTTTTCACCTGAGAGGCCAGCGGCCGCGTCCTCGCCCAGACAGAGGCGAACCGCCTCCCACGCCGTCTGGTAAGTCTTGCCGGTGCCGGGAGGTCCGTAGAGGATCAGGTTGGTCGTCTTGACCGCCGTCCAGGCAAGTTGGTCCTGCGAGCGGGTTTCTAAGTCTGCCATCGCGTTACCCTCTTTGTCCCCGGTATCGAGGGTGAATGTGAAAGTCGTCGTGCTGGACGGATTGGGCGTAGTCGACTGAAGCGTTGAGTAGCCCGCCATGTCTTTGAACTTCTTGCCACCCAAGGCGCTGCAAATTGTCGGAAAGGCATCTTGCTCGGAAATGTCGCGAGCTACGTCCCGCGCACGGATGGCCACTGAAGACATGTCAGCTTCGCGGGCAGGTGCGATGTAGTAATTGAGTGCGACCAAACGCACGCGGTCTGCCCCGCGCATAAGGTGGGTGTACTGCTCTGGCAGCGGCAGTGGTACGTCGTCTTGATCGACAATAATGTAGCCTGCCGCGTGGAGACGTGCGGCCGCATCATTTGGCTGACTCCATCCGCCGGTGAGTGCGTTTGAAGCCTTGGCCAGCAGGTACCCTACAATCGGCTTCGTCGGAAAGCGCCTGTCCTGGCGTGGGCGGGTCGACCGCACCCAATACTCGGATGGCGTGCCGAAGCTTGAGAACGCATCGGCATGGGCACCGGACGTGCGGAACTGGTCGTAGGCGTCCATCGCACCCTCGATCCGGTCGCGAGAAAAGGCGTCATCTCCGCCATTGGCACCCTTGCGAAGGATCTCATACCCAAGAGCCTCGAGTTTGGCGAAGGATTGCGCCTCTCCAAAACCGTTGAAGAATTCCTTGGCCGCGAGAGCACGACCATCGGGAAGATGCCCCAAAGCTGCTGCGACAGTCGCCTTCGCCGGATAGGACTGCCCCTTGCCCTCATCGCTGACCCAGACCTGAGGGCTGGCAAAGCCACCGCGGGCGAGGAAGGCCTTAAGGCCCAATCGATCACACTCCCGCATCGCCGCATCGATCTCCTTGCGGGTCAGGCGGTCGACCAATGCCTTGTGTTCTGCCTTATCGGGCACATTGGACTGTTCGGTCAGGAAGGAATGGTAGAGTTTCAGGGCCTGCTGGAGGCTGGCCAGCCCCGTGCGCAAGACACCATCGATGGGGACGGGTGACGGGTTGGGGCGGTCTGCGCGTTCATCCTCGGCCGTGTAGGCAAACCGGTTGAGGATGCTGTCCCTATCCTCCTGCGCGAACAACTCGTCCAGATCGCCTAGATACTGCTCCACGCGCTTGGCACTGCTCACGCGCGACGAAGCGGTCGCATCCGTTTGCCCCTGCGCAACCAACCACTTCCGGAACTCGTCCTGCTTCATCGCCTGCCCGTCCGTCTGCCTGAGAGGTGCTGATCCGAGGTCAGGAAGCCGAGGGCAAAATCCTTCGTCGTCAATTCACCGTCTAGAGAACCACGGGTGGATGATGGCGGGAACCGGAATCGCGCGCAACTGCGAGTTGCCCGCCGCTGCATACCACTGCCCGCTTATGCGTGCTGGTGCGGTTTTTCTGGTGTCGTGTTGATGTGGCGTTGATGTAAACGCGCGAATGCAAAAAGCGCCCCATGGTGCGCTGCGTAAGCATCTGATATATTTCTGGA
>NZ_PZKF01000043.1 GCF_003034995.1 Phaeovulum veldkampii DSM 11550
TCGCTCAGAGGAGAGGGCAGGGGCGGGCCGGGCGGTTCGGCGCGGGCCATGGTGGCGGCAAGAAGCACGGCAGGCCAGACAAGACGGTGCATCGCTATCGCTCCTCGACCCCGATCAAGGCGGTGCCGGTGCCGGGGGACAGGCGCAGCACCTGATCCGCCGGAAACCGGCTCCAGCCGGAGACCGCGCCGCCCGGCCAGATCACCCGCAGATCGACCGCCTCGGCCCCGCCCAGCCCGAAATGCAGCGGCCCCGCCTTGCCCGAGGCATGGCCGCCGCCCAAGGTCAGTTCCTGTGTCAGAACCCGTCCGTCGGGCAGGCGCACCTCGACAAAGGCGCCGAGGGCGCGGCGGTTCGCCCCCGGCTGGCGCAGATCGACCGCCAGCCAGTGCCCGGTGGCCGTGGTCGCATTCTGCCAGACCTCCAGCGGCGCCCGACGGTTCACCACGACAATATCCAGCCGCCCGTCCTGGTTCAGATCAGCCAGCGCCGCGCCGCGCGCGCGTTCGGTCGTGCCCACGCCCGCGCTGCCGCCGGTTTCGACAAAGCTGCCATCGGCTTGCTGCATCAGCAGGTTGTTGGGGTCGTGCATTGCATTCGACGGCATCTGTTCGACGTTGCCCTTGGCGATGAACAGATCGTCGCGCCCGTCATTGTCGATATCGCCAAATTCGGCGTGCCACCCGGTCGAGGGCCGTCCGTCATCGCCGGTGTAGGGGGTCGTTGCATAGGTGCCCAGGGAATAGGGCGCGTTCACCATTTGCCCGCGCCCCAGATTCAGTTGCAAGAGCTGATCCCCCATCGAGGTCAGCATCACCTCGGGCAGGCCATCGCCGGTGATGTCGCGGCTGGCGATCCCCATGCCCCAAAGCCGCAGCCTGGGCCAGCCCTCGGCCTCGGTATATTCAGCCAGTGGTGACAGGTGCCACATCTGTTCATGTCCGTTGCGGACATAATATTGCCGATCGTTGGAAATGCGCAGGTCCGCCACCCCCACGCGCTGCCAGTCGGAAAACAGCATCGACAGTGCGCAAAACCCCGGCTCCAGCGGTCGCGGCGGGCCAAAGGCGTGCCCGGCCGGGCGGATCAGAGTGTTGCGGTCGCAGGCATCGAACGGGCCATCGGGGCGGGTCCGATCCACATAATTGCCAAAGGCGAGCGTCGGCCAGTCGTGCCCGGCCTCGAAGGTTGCGGAAAAGGCGGTGGTCCATTCCGCGCCGCCGTCAAACCTCCATGCCGCGGGCGCGGTGGAAAATCGGCAGTTGCCATCCCCGCGCAACAGCACATTCGCCCCGTCGCGCAGCACGATCAGGTCCAGCTTGTCGTCGCCGTCCACATCCAGCGGATAGGCCCCGGTCACGCCAACCAGCGCCGCGATCCCGGCCTGTGCAAAGCGGATGTCGCCGCCGGGGTCGGATCGGTTGACGAACAGCCGCGATGCGGCGGTGCCACCGGCGGCGTAAATGTCGGGGCGCCCGTCGTCGTTGCAATCCATCACCGCAAGGCCGCCGCCGACGTAATGGGTCCAGCCGCCTTCGTAGCTTTGCCGAACCGGCAGCGCGCTGCCGCGGTCCACAAACACCACCTCGGCCCGCGTGGGCGCGGCCGCCGCAGCACCGATCAGGGCAAGGATCGGCCAGAGACGGGTCGGGGAACGGTGGCAGGGCAAAGCGGCTCTCCGGCAGGGGCCGCAGCGCCCGTGTCGGGCGAGCGGTCCCCCGGTGATACCAAAACGCCGGGCTTATCGTCTATCGGCTTGATCCGGCGCGGCGCTTCAGGCGTTGAACAGAAAGTGCAGCACGTCGCCATCCTGCACGATGTAGCTTTTGCCCTCGACGCGGAACTTGCCGGCCTCGCGCGCGCCCGCCTCGCCGTTGCCGGCGATGTAATCGTCATAGGCGATGGTTTCGGCGCGAATAAAGCCGCGTTCGAAATCGCCGTGAATCACGCCTGCGGCCTGCGGGGCAGGGGTGCCCTTGCGGATCGTCCAGGCGCGGGCCTCTTTCGGGCCGACGGTGAAATAGGTCTGCAACCCCAGCAGGTCGTGACCCGCGCGGATCAGCCGGTCAAGGCCCGCTTCCTCCAGCCCCATCTCGGTCAGGAACATCTCGGCCTCGTCCTCGGGCAACTGGCTGATTTCCTCCTCGATCCGGGCCGAGATCACCACCATGCCCGCGCCCTGTGCGCGCGCCATTTCGGCCACCCGCGCCGATTGGCTGTTGCCGGTGGCCGCCGCAGCCTCCTCGACGTTGCAGACGTAAAGCACGGGCTTGGCGGTCAGCAGTTGCAGCATGGCCCATTGCTTGCGGTCGTCTTCGGACACCGGCACGGTGCGCGCGGGGCGGCCCGCCTCCAGCACGGCCAGCGCGGCCTTCAGCAGGCGTTCCTGATCGACCGCGTCCTTGTCGCCGCCCTTGATCTTGCGCGCCAGCCCCGCCAGCCGCTTTTCGATCGATTCCATGTCGGCGATCATCAGTTCGGTTTCGATGGTCTCGGCATCTGCGACCGGGTCAACCCGGCCTTCCACATGGGTGATGTCGCCATCCTCAAAGCAGCGCAGCACATGGGCGATGGCATCGACTTCACGGATGTTGGCCAGAAACTGGTTGCCCAACCCCTCGCCCTTGGAGGCGCCCTTCACCAGCCCGGCGATATCGACAAAGGTCATCCGGGTCGGGATGATGGTTTTTGACCCTGCAATCGCGGCCAGCTTTTCCAGCCGCGGGTCGGGCACGGCCACCTCGCCCACGTTCGGTTCGATCGTGCAGAAGGGGAAGTTTGCCGCCTGCGCCGCGGCGGTGCGCGTCAGCGCGTTGAAAAGCGTCGATTTGCCCACATTCGGCAGCCCGACGATACCCATGCGAAAGCCCATGACCCGTTCCCCTTGGTTGTTGCGGCGCATCTAGGGGGCGCGCGGGGGGCAGGTCAAGCGATGCCGGGCCGCGCGGCGCCTTTGCGGCATTGATTTTCCGCGCCCCATCGCGCAAACCCGGTGACGATCAAGGGCAGGGGCAGGGCATGACCAGAATCGACGACACCTTCGCGCGGCTGCGGGCCGAGGGCAAAAAGGCCTTCGTAGCCTATATCATGGCGGGCGACCCCGATCTGGAAACCTCGCTTGCGGTGATGCGGGGGCTGCCCGCAGCGGGCGTGGACATCATCGAACTGGGGATGCCCTTCACCGACCCCATGGCTGATGGACTGACGATCCAGCTGGCGGGTCAGCGCGCGCTGGACGGTGGCCAGACCCTGCAAAAGACGCTGGATATGGTGGCCGAATTCCGCAAGGGCGATGCCACGACGCCGGTGGTGATGATGGGCTATTACAACCCGATCTATTCGCGCGGCGTGGACCGGTTTCTGGCAGATGCCAAGGCCGCGGGCATCGACGGGCTGATCGTGGTCGATCTGCCGCCCGAGGAAGACGTGGAGCTATGCATTCCCGCGCAGGCGGCGGGGATCAACTTCATTCGCCTGGCCACCCCCACGACCGACAACAAACGCCTGCCCAAGGTGATGCAGAACACCTCGGGCTTTGTCTATTACGTCTCGATCACCGGCATCACCGGCGCCGCCGCTGCCGAGGCCGCCGATGTCGGCCCCGAAGTGGCGCGGATCAAGGCCGCCACCGATCTGCCGGTGATCGTGGGCTTTGGCATCACCACGCCCGAGGCCGCCGAACGTATCGCGGGCGTGGCCGACGGCTGTGTTGTCGGATCGGCCATCGTCAAGCTGGTGGGCGAGGGGCGCCCGGTGGCCGAGGTGTTGGCCCGTGTGGCCGAACTTGCGGCAGGCGCGCACCGCGCCTGACCCGCTTTTGACCGGGGCTGACAGGGGGCTGACCGCGCCAGGACTTTCAGTCGAAAATTCCTGGCGCCCGCCTCAGCCCAGCGTCACATCAAGGAACATCATCAGGATCAGCCCGAACAACAGCCCCGTGGTGGCCCGGTTCTGGTGCCCGTTGCGGTGGGTTTCGGGCAGGATTTCATGGCTGATGATATACAGCATCGCCCCCGCCGCAAAGGTCAGCCCCCAGGGCAGAAGCCCCGATGACAACGAAATCGCCGCTGCGCCCAGGAAGGCGCCCACCGGCTCGATCATCCCGGTTGCCAGCGTCACCAGAAAGGCGCGGCGGCGCGAATAGCCCTGACCCACCAGGGCCACCGCCACCGCCAGCCCCTCGGGCATGTCCTGAAGCGAGATCCCGGTCATCACCGACAGCCCGTTCGACATGTCGCCCGCGCCAAAGGCCACCCCGATCGACAGGCCCTCGGGAAAGTTGTGGATCGCTATGGCGGTCACGAACAGCCAGATCCGCGCCAGCGCCTTGGTGTCGGCTCCCTCGCGCCCGGTCAGAAAATGCTCATGCGGCAGCGTCGCATTCAGCCAGGCCACGAACCCCGCCCCCAGCGCGATACCGCAACCCGCGATCAGCGCGGCCAGCGGCAGCGAGCCATAAAGCCCCTCGGCCGCATCAATCCCCGGCAGGATCAGCGAGAAATACGAGGCCGACAGCATCACCCCCGCAGCAAAGCCCAGCATCGTGTCGGCCGTCCGCTGGGTCATGTCGCGCCCGATCAGCGCGGGCACCGCCCCCAGCGCGGTTGCCAGCGCCGCCACCAGCCCGCCCAGCGTTGCAATGGCTACGGTGTCCATGATCGTTTCGTCTCCCGTGGTTTCCGCGCCGCAGAAAACACGGTTGCCTTGGCTATTGCAAGCCCGTGTCCGTGCCCGTGCTTTGCCCAAAGATTGCGCAAGCCCCCGCGGAGCGGTAATCACATGTGATCGCGACAGCCCGGCCAGGAGACAGCCATGCCCGTCATCACCACGATCGCCGATCTCAAACGTCTGCACCGCCGACGCGCGCCCAAGATGTTTTACGATTACGCCGAAAGCGGCAGCTACACCGAACAGACTTTCGCCGAGAACACCTCGGATTTTGCGCAGATCCGGCTGCGACAGAAGGTGGCGGTGGACATGTCGGGCCGCTCGATCGCGGGCGAGATGATCGGCGAAAAGGTGGCGATGCCGGTGGCGCTGGCGCCGGTCGGGCTGACCGGCATGCAATGCGCCGATGGCGAGATCAAGGCCGCCCGCGCCGCTGAACGCTTCGGGGTGCCGTTCACGCTCTCGACCATGTCGATCTGCTCGGTCGAGGATGTGGCGGCGCATACGACAAAGCCGTTCTGGTTCCAGCTCTATGTGATGCGCGACGAGGATTTCGTCGACAGCATGCTGGCGCGGGCAAAAGCGGCGGGCTGTTCGGCGCTGGTGCTGACGCTCGATCTGCAAATTCTCGGCCAGCGCCACAAGGATGTGAAAAACGGCCTGTCGGCCCCGCCCAAACTCACGCTTCCCACGCTGATGAACCTCGCCACCAAATGGGCCTGGGGGCTGGAGATGCTGGGCACGAAGCGGCGCAGCTTTGGCAATATCGTGGGCCATGCCAAGGGCGTCAGCGACATGAGCGCGCTGAACGTCTGGACATCGGAACAGTTCGACCCGCAACTGGACTGGTCCAAAATCGCCCGCATCCGCGACCAATGGGGCGGCAAGCTGATCCTCAAGGGCATTCTCGATGCCGAAGACGCCCGCATGGCCGCCGATTTCGGCGCTGATGCCATCATCGTGTCGAATCATGGCGGTCGGCAACTGGATGGCGCGCTATCCTCGATCCGCATGTTGCCCGAGATCGTCGCCGCCGTAGGCGACCGGATCGAGGTGCATATGGATGGCGGGATCCGCACCGGGCAGGACGTGCTCAAGGCGCTCGCGCTGGGCGCGAAGGGCACCTATATCGGACGCGCCTACATCAACGGCCTGGGCGCGATGGGCGAGGCCGGCGTGACCCGCGCGCTCGAGATCATCGCACGCGAGTTGGACGTGACCATGGCGCTTTGCGGCGAGCGCGACTTGAAAAATCTGCGGCGCGAAAACCTGCTGATCCCCAAGGGCTTTTTTGACGCTTACGCGTGATCCCTTCATCTTGGTCCAAATATCCCCGCCGGAGGCTCCCACGTTTGGGCCGGGAGCCTCCGGCGGGGATATTTTTGCCAAGATGAAGGGGCGGGTCGCGCTTAGCGGCGGGCTGCAAAAAAGGATTTCAGCAGCCGCTCGGCTTCACCGGCGGCGATGTCGTCATAGATTTCAGGCACATGATGGCACTGGGAGTGGGTGAAGATACGCGGCCCCTGCGCCACGCCGCCTGATTTCGGATCGGTTGCGCCATAATACAGCCGGGCGATGCGGGCGTTGGCGATGGCGGCGGCGCACATCGCACAGGGTTCCAGTGTGACATAGAGATCATGCCCCGGCAGCCGTTCGCTGCCCGCTGCGGCGCAGGCTGCGCGCAGCGCGAGGATTTCGGCATGCGCCGTCGGGTCGTTCAGTTCCCGTGTGCGGTTGCCCGCGCGGGCCACCACGCGGCCCTCGGGGTTGACCACGACGGCGCCCACCGGCACCTCTCCGCGCAAGCCCGCGGCGCGGGCTTCGTCCAGCGCGGTGTCCATATGGCTGCGAAATCCGCTCATGCGCTTTCATCGCGCGATCGGGGCGGCTTGCGCAAGATGCTTTCCCTTTGCGATGCTTGGCGCTAGAGAGACGCCTTCGCCGCCCAAGCTGGAGCATTCATCATGGCATCCGATCCGCACCCCCTGCAACGCCCCGAGGCCGAGCGTATCGCCAAGGTGATGGCCCGTTCCGGCATCTGTTCGCGCCGGGACGCCGAAAAGATGATCCTTGCGGGCCGCGTCGCGATGAATGGCGTGGCGGTGACCAGCCCGGCGCTGGATGTGGGGCCGGGTGACAAGGTCACGCTGGATGGCAAGCCCATCGACGCGCCGCAGGAAACACGGCTGTGGCTTTATTACAAGCCGCTGGGCCTTGTGACCTCGGAAAAGGACGAAAAGGGCCGCCAGACCGTGTTCGATACCCTGCCCGAGGGAATGCCGCGGGTGATGAGCGTGGGGCGGCTTGACCTCAACTCCGAAGGGTTGTTGCTGCTGACCAATGACGGCGGGCTGAAGCGGCGGCTGGAGCTGCCGGAAACCGGCTGGTTGCGCAAATATCGGGTGCGGGTGAACGGTCGGCCTGACAATACCACCTTCGACCCTTTGCGCCGCGGCATCACCATTGACGGTGAGGATTTCCAGCCGATGGAGATTGTGCTGGATCGTCAGCAGGGCGCCAACGCCTGGCTGACCGTGGGCATCCGCGAGGGTCGCAACCGCGAGATCCGCCGCGCGATGGAAGAGATCAAGCTGGCGGTCAACCGGCTGATCCGGGTCAGCTATGGCCCGTTCCGGCTGAACGAGATGCAGCCGGGGGACGTGGTCGAGGTCAAGCGCAAGGTGCTGCGCGATCAGTTGGGCGAGCGGCTTTTGACCGGGAACGAGGATGCCGAGGAGCGCAGGCCCCGCCGCGACGACGCGCCGAAGTCGTTTGGCGACCGAAAGCCTTTTGGCAAGCCGCGCGAGGAGGGCGACCGCAAGCCCTATGGCGACCGGCCCCGGCGCGACGACGCCCCGAAATCGTTTGGCGACCGCAAGCCTTTTGGCAAGCCGCGCGAGGAGGGCGACCGCAAGCCCTATGGCGACCGGCCCCGTCGTGACGACGCGCCGAAATCGTTTGGCGACCGCAAGCCTTTTGGCAAGCCGCGCGAGGAGGGCGACCGCAAGCCCTATGGCGACCGGCCCCGTCGTGACGACGCGCCGAAGTCGTTTGGCGACCGAAAGCCTTTTGGCAAGCCGCGGGAGGACGGGGCCACCTCTGAGGCCGGACGCAAGCCGCGCTGGGGCGCCGACAAGGCGCGCGGCGCCGAGGGGCGTGCCGAGATGGGCGCGCCTGCCGGGCGTGGGGCAGGGGGTAAACCGCAGGGGGGCAAGGCTGCGGCTTTCAAATCGCATGGTCCGAGGGCCGAGGGGCGGTCGTCGGGCTACAAATCTCATGGGGATGCCGCAGTCGGGGATCGGCCGCAGCGGGACCGTGCTGCGGGTGGTCCGGCGGGCGAGCGTGGTGCCCGGCCTGGTGCGGCCCCTTCTGGCGCACGCCCGCAGGGTAAGCCGGGCGGGTTCAAATCGGCCGGGTTCAAGTCGCACGGTGGCTCTGGGAAGTCGGCGGGGTTCAAATCGCATGGTGACCGGCCCGGCGGTAAACCGGGCGGTGGCAAGCCGGGGGCTGGTTCTGGTGCCCGCCCGCCGCGCAACCGGGGCTGAGCCGCGCCGGGGCATCGCTGCAGTGCCCGCCATGATGCCGATCCTGAGGCCAAGCCTCTGGCAGAGCGACGGGGGAATGCCTATACTCTGAACGCGGGGGCAGTCTGGCCCTTGCCGATGGGGGCGCCATGTCTCGTAACGCAATGCAGCGGATCGCGTTTTTTCTTCTGCTGGCACTTGTTCTGTCGGTCAGCATGACCGGGGGGGTATGATGGCCGAGCGGTTTGGCGGCAGGTTCAGCCCCGGTTCCGGCCCGTTGCCGGGGGCGCCCGTAACGCGTGCGCCTGCACCCGCGAAGCCGCCGCGCCACCGGCTGGAGGGGCGGCCGTTCTGGCTGGTGCTGTGCGGTGCGCCGTTGCTGTTCACCGGCTTTGGCGATGGCCCGGCGCAACTGGCCACCGATCTGGCAGCCTTTGCAGCGATTGCGCTGTCGGCCTGGATGACCCGCGAAGGGCTGCGTGCCGAGGCTGCCTATGACGCGCGCCGCACCGCCCGGCGCCCCGCTATCCCGCGCAAGGCGCTGGGCGCCGGTCTGCTGGCGCTGGGCGTGGGGCTTGCCGCCTATCCGCCGGAAAACGGGCTGGTGGGAACGGTCATTCTGGCCGCGCTGGCGGCGGCGCTCAATCTGCTGGCCTTTGGACTGGACCCGACCCGCAACAAGGGAATGGAGGGGATCGACCCGTTCCAGCAGGACCGCGTTGCCCGCGTGATCGACGAGGCCGAGCGCCATCTGGCCGCAATGAAAGACGCCATCACCCGCACCAATGACCGCAGGCTTTTGGCGCGGGTGGACATGTTCGCCGCCACCGCGCGCGAATTGTTCCATGCTGTCGAAACCGACCCGCGCGATCTGACCGCGGCGCGGCGCTATCTGGGCGTCTATCTGATGGGCGCGCGCGACGCGACGGCGAAATTCGCCGATCACTGGGCTGCCACGCGCGATGCGTCGGCGCGCAGCGATTACGAGGCCTTGTTAAGCGATCTGGAGGCCAATTTCACCGCCCGGACCCAAAGCCTGATCGACGGCGGGCGCGATGATCTGGAGGTTGAAATCGAAGTGCTGCGTGACCGGCTTGCCCGCGAAGGGGTGGTGGCGCGCGAGATTGTGGACCAGACCGGCAAATGACCGGTGCGAACGAGTGAAAGGGACGTGACATGACCGAGACTGTCCGCGAACAGGCCGCCCGTGCGCTGGCCGAAGTGGAAGCCGTAACCGCCGTGGTGCTGCCCGAACCGGGCCGCGAGGTGGTGGCGCTTGCCGCGGCGCCTGCGCCGCTCGCCGCCGAAATCCGCAGCCGGATTGCCGAACTCGACATGACCGACACCGGCTCGATCGTGGGGTTCGGGTCGCGTGCGCAGGGCGAATTGCAGACGATCAGTCAGGCGATGCTGGCCGATGTCAAAAACAAGGACGCCGGACCCGCGGGCGACAGCCTTCGCAAGATCGTGACCACGATTCGCGGGTTTTCGGTGTCGGAGCTGGACGTGCGGCGCGAGCGGACCTGGTGGGACCGGCTTCTGGGCCGTGCCGCGCCCTTCGCGAATTTCATCGCCAAATTCGAAAACGTGCAGGGCCAGATCGACGTGATCACCGACGATCTGCTGGGCCATGAACACAAGCTGTTGAAAGACATCAAGTCTTTGGACATGCTGTATGAAAAGACCTTGGCCTTCTATGACGAACTGGCGCTGTATATCGCGGCGGGCGAGGAAAAGCTGCGCGATCTGGACACCGTCACGATCCCGGCCAAGGAGGCGGCGGTGAAGGCCGCGCCCGAAACTGCGCAGATCATGCAGGCGCAGGAATTGCGCGATCTGCGCTCGGCCCGCGACGATCTGGAACGGCGCGTTTATGACCTGAAGCTGACGCGGCAGGTCACCATGCAGGCCTTGCCCTCGATCCGGCTTGTGCAGGAAAACGACAAGTCGCTGGTCACCAAGATCAATTCAACCCTGATGAACACCGTGCCGCTGTGGGAAACCCAACTGGCACAGGCGGTGACGATCCAGCGGTCGTCCGAGGCGGCCAAGGCGGTGCGCGCGGCTTCGGACCTGACCAACGAATTGCTGACCGCGAACGCCAAGAACCTGCGCGAGGCCAACCAGATCGTCCGCGAGGAGATGGAGCGCGGCGTGTTCGACATCGCCGCGGTGAAGGCGGCCAATGCCGAACTGATCGCCACCATCGAGGACAGCCTGCGCATCGCCGACGAAGGCAAGGCGCGCCGCGCCGCTGCCGAGGTGGAACTGAAGAAGATGGAGACCGAGTTGCGCGACACGCTGGCCGCGGCCAGTGCGCGCGCCGTTGGGGGTGCCGTCTGAGTGATGGGCGTGCCCCGCGCCCCGCGGTTGTGGCCCGGCCCCGTCCGAGGGCTTGCGGCGCTGGCCTGCGCGGCGGCGCTGGCGGGTTGTGTGGGAACGGCGACCGGACCGGGGGCGGTGCGACCCGTTCCCGCCCCGCCGCCCGCTGACCCCGCCCTCCCGGCGCCCGGCCCCGAAAGCGTGGCGATGCGGGGCTATTTTGCCAATGTCGCGCAGATGTTGCAGGGGCAGGGCCTGCTGCGGCAGGACACGGCCCCGCGCGATGCGCCCTTTACGGCGCGGCAATTGACCGAAAACTTCATCCGCATCGCGCTTTATGATGAATATGCGCGTGAGGGCGGGTCGATTGTGGCACGTCAAAGCGCCTCGCGGCTGCGCCGCTGGGCCGAGCCGGTGCGGATGAATGTGGAATTTGGCGCCTCGGTGCCTCAGGCGCAGCGCCGCGCCGACAGCGCCAGGATCGGCGGCTATGCCGGGCAACTGGCTCGTGCGACCGGGCACCCTGTCATGGTGTCGGACCGGGCGCCGAATTTCACTGTCATGGTGCTGAACGAGGGCGAGCGGCGCGGCATCGGCCCGCGGCTGGCGACGCTGGTGCCGGGCATCGACGCGGGCGCGCTGCGCGCCGTAGCCGACCTGTCGCCCGCCACCTTCTGCATCGTCTTTGCCTTTTCCGAGCCGTCCTCGGCGACCTATACCCGCGCGGTGGCGGTGATCCGGGGCGAGCACCCCGATATCCTGCGGCTGTCGTGCATTCACGAGGAACTGGCCCAAGGCATGGGGCTGGCCAATGACAGCCCCGCCGCACGCCCCTCGATCTTTAATGACGACGAAGAATTCGCACTGCTGACACGTCATGACGAGATGCTGCTGCGCATCCTTTACGACCCGCGCCTGCGCCCCGGCATGACCGAGGCCGAGGCGCGCCCGATCGTTGAAACCATCGCCGCCGAATTGATGGGCGGGGAAAGCTGAACCCAAGGGAGGCCAGGCATGGGCATTCTGGATTTTCTGACTGGCGAATTCATCGACGTGATCCACTGGGTCGATGATACGCGCGACACCATGGTCTGGCGGTTTGAACGCGAGGGGCATGCGATCAAATACGGCGCCAAGCTGACCGTGCGCGAGGGGCAGGCGGCGGTGTTCGTGCATGAGGGGCAACTGGCCGATGTGTTCGGGCCGGGGCTTTACATGCTGGAAACCAACAACATGCCGGTGCTGACCACGCTTCAGCACTGGGACCACGGGTTCCGCAGCCCCTTCAAGTCCGAAATCTATTTCGTCAACACCACCCGCTTCAACGATCTGAAATGGGGCACCAAGAACCCGGTGATCACCCGTGACCCCGAATTTGGCCCGATCCGGCTGCGCGCCTATGGCACCTATTCGATGCGCGTCTCCGACCCCGGCCGTTTCATGGCCGAGATCGTCGGCACAGATGGCGAATTCACCGCCGACGAGATCAGCTTTCAGATCCGCAACATCATCGTGCAGGAATTTTCGCGAGTGATCGCAACCTCGGGGATTCCGGTGCTGGACATGGCCGCGAATACCGCCGATCTGGCCAGGCTGGTGGTCAAGGCGATCGAGCCGGCGGTGGCGGCCTACGGCCTGTCGCTGCCGGAATTCTACATCGAGAACATCTCGCTGCCGGAAGAGGTGGAAAAGGTTCTGGACCGGCGCACCTCGGCCGGGATCGTGGGCGATCTGGGCCGTTACACCCAGTTCGCCGCCGCCGAGGCGCTGGCCAACCCGGCGGCTGCGGGCGGCGCGATGGGCGCCGCGATGGGCGCGGGAATGGGCATGGCGATGGGCGCGCAGATGGCGGGTGCGCCCGCGGGCGTGGCCGGGCCCTGGGGCGCCGCCCCGACGGCTCCCGCCGCTGTCATGTCGCCCCCGCCGCCGATGGTCGAGACGGTCTGGCACATTGCCGAGAATGGCGCGACCAAGGGGCCGTTCGGGCGCGGCCATCTGGGGCGGATGGTGGCCGAGGGCACCTTTGCCCGCGATACGCTGGTCTGGGCGCCGGGCTTTGCCGGCTGGACGCCCGCCGAAGAGGTGCCCGAACTGGCCCGCCTGTTCACCGTCGCCCCGCCGCCCCCCCCGGTCAGCGGGGGCTGAGATGCCGCCAAGGCCGGAAGAATTCCACTACCCCTGCGAGGCTTGCGGGGCAGATCTTCGGTTTGCGCCGGGGCAAAGCCAACTGGTCTGTGACCATTGCGGCCATGCGCAGGCGATCCCGGCGGCGACCGGGCGGGGCCGGGCCGGGGGCCTGCACGAGCTGGATCTGGAACGGGCGCTGGCACGGGCGCTGCCGCTGTCTGACACCGAAGATATCCGCAGCACGACCTGCCCCAATTGCGGTGCGCTGATCGAGGTGACGGGGGCTGAACATGCCCATGAATGCCCGTTCTGCGCCACCCCTGTGGTGCTCGATACCGGCACCCAGCGGCTGATCAAGCCGCAGGGTCTGGTGCCCTTTGCCCTCACCGAGCCCGAGGCGCGGGCGGCGCTGGGGGCCTGGCTGGGGCGGCTGTGGTTTGCGCCGAACGGCCTGCTGGATTATTCGCGGCGCGGGCGCCGGATGACTGGTGTCTATTCGCCGTTCTGGACCTTTGATGCCGCCACACGGTCGGCCTATCAGGGGCAGCGTGGGGATGCCTATTACGAGACGCAGTCGGTGATGGTGCGGGTGGATGGCCGGATGGAGCGGCGCCAGCAGCAGGTGCGCAAAATCCGCTGGAGCCGCGCCTCGGGCCGGGTGGCGCGGGCGTTTGACGATGTGCTGGTCTTGGCCTCGCGCGCGCTGCCGCGGCGCTATACCGATGCGTTGCAGCCGTGGGATCTGTCGGCGCTGGTGCCTTATCGGCCCGATTACCTTGCGGGCTTTACCGCCGAGGGCTACACGGTCGAACTGCCCGAGGCGCATGGCCAGGCGCGCGAGATCATGGCGAATGTGATCGCCACCGACGTGCGCCGCGCCATCGGCGGCGACGAGCAGCGCATCGAACGGATCGAGACCCAGCACAGCGCCGAGACCTGCAAGCATATCCTGCTGCCGATCTGGACCGCGGCCTATCGCTATGGCGGCAAGAGCTATCGCTTTGTGGTCAACGGCCAGACCGGCAAGGTGCAGGGCGAGCGGCCGTGGTCGGCGGTCAAGATCGCCATCGCGGTGGTGCTGGCGGCGGCCCTGATCGGGCTGGGAATCTGGCTGGGCGAGCAGGGGCGGTGAGGGCGCAAGGGGGGCTGTCTGCCCCCCTCCGGTCCTGCGGCCCGTTCACCCCCCGAGGATATTTCGACCAAGATGAAAGGAGGTCAGACCGTGTCGAGGTAAAGCTCGGTCTGTTCGGCATCCGACAGTTCGGCCATGTAGTGCAGTTCCTGCCGCTTGGTCATCAGGAAGTTCTCGATGATTTCGGGCGGAAAGATGCGTGCGACATGGGGGCAGGTGGCGAACGTGTCGATCGCCCCCTCCCATGTGGCGGGCAGTTGCGGCAGGCCCTGTTCATAGGCGTTGCCGATGATCGGCGCGGGGGCGGGCAGGGCATCCTCGATCCCGTTCAGGGCGGCGCCGAGGATCGCGGCGATCATCAGATAGGGGTTCACGTCGCCGCCCGCCACGCGATGTTCGATCCGCCGGGCGACGGGGCCCGACGAGGGGATGCGCAGCGCCGCGGTGCGGTTTTCATAGGCCCAGCCGATGCCGGTGGGGGCGTGGGCATGGGGCACCAGCCGGTCATAGCTGTTTTCATGTGGCGCGAAGATCAGGGTGGAGCCGGGCAGCGCGGCAAGGCAGCCTGCCACCGCATGGCGCAGCCGGTCGGAGCCTTCGGGGCTGCCATCGTTGAAGATGTTGTTGCCCTGCGCATCGAGAATTGAAAAATGCGTGTGCATCCCGTTGCCGGACCAGATGTCATAGGGTTTGGCCATGAACGAGGCGGCAAAGCCGTGCCGCCGCGCCAATCCCTTGACCAGCATCTTGAACAGCCATGTATCATCGGCCGCCCGCAGCGCATCGGACTGATGCACGAGGTTGATTTCAAACTGTCCCGGCCCCGCCTCGGAGATCGCGGTATCGGCGGGGATATCCATGCTTTCGCAGGCCTCGTAGAGCGCGGTGAAGAAACCGTCAAAGGCGTCAAGCGCGCGCAGCGACAGGATTTCGCCCCCGGTGCGGCGTTTGCCCGAGCGGGGCGAAGGCGGCACGCGCAGCTTGGTGCCCGAATCGTCGATCAGGAAAAACTCCAGTTCGGTCGCCACAACCGGGGTCAGCCCCGCGGCCTTGTAGCGGCCCACGACGCGCGCCAACGCCTGCCGCGGATCGCCCTCATAGGGGCGCCCGTCCATGTGGAACATCCAGATCGGCAGCAACGCGGTGGGGGCCTCCAGCCAGGGCATCGGCATGAAGCCGCGTTCGGTGGGCATCAACAGCCCGTCGCAATCGCCGGTTTCAAAGACCAGCGGGCTGTCTTCGATATCCTCGCCCCAGATGTCGAGGTTCATCACCGAAAACGGAAAGCGGGTGCCCTCGCTGAACACCTTGCTTGCAAAACGGGCGGGGATGCGTTTTCCCCGCGCCACCCCGTTCAGGTCCGCCGCCGCAACGCGGATCGTGCGCACCTCGGGGTGCTCTCTCAGCCAGTCCATGTCCTCACCTGATGATTTGCGGCCTGACCCGGAGGCGGGGGCGCATAGACCCCGGCAGATGACGGTTCAGGCGGCGGTTGACCCATCCGAAGATCACGATCAGCACCAAGGTCAGGGCGATGAAGTAGCCTGCGACGATCGGATAGGGAATGAAGGGGTTGAAGGTCTTGTCTGCAAAATATTTCGCGTAATAGAGCGCGTCGCCCTGCTGTCGAAGGGCCGGAAACCCCGAAAAGAACACCAGCGTCGTGGCGTGGAACAGAAAGATCGCCTCGTTGGTATAGGACGGCCAGGCCAGCCGAAGCATCGTGGGCCACAGGATGCGGCGGAATTTCTGCCAGCCGGTCAGGCCATAGGCATCGGCGGCCTCGATATCGCCCTTGGGCACCGCCATCAGCGCGCCATGAAAGATTTCGGCTGAATAGGCGGCGGTGTTCAGGAAAAGCACGATCAGCGCCCCCGCCCAGGCCTTTGTCAGCCACGAGGTGGCAACCGTCAGCCCAAAGATATCTATCCCCGTGCGCGGCAGCAGAACCAGCATTTCATAGGCCAGAAAGAACTGGATGAACAGCGGCGAGCCGCGGAACAGGAAGATGAACCAATCCGCCGGGCGGCGCAGCCAGGCCAGGTGCGAGGCTTTGGCCAGCGCCAGCGCATTGGCAAAGAAAAACCCTGCCGCCAGCGCCAGCACGCCGAAATAGACGTTCCAGATCAGGCCTGAACCGATCAGCGTGAATTGCTGGCACAGGGTGAAATCGGATTTCGGCAACAGCCGTTCGCCAATGCCGATGGACCGCAGACCATAATCGAGGATCGTCTGGGTGCAGCTCATGCCGCGGCCTTTCGCATCGCTTCGCCCGCCATCGTGGCCTGCCCGCGCGCCAGCCGCGCGGTCAGACGGCCCAGCACCGCCTCGGAAATCTTGGTCATGCCGAGATAGAACAGCAGCAGGGCGAGAAAATACCACAGCCGCCAGTCGGGATGCGGGTAAGAATAGGCCTGTGTCTTGGCCGAGCCCAGTTCGCGCGCCCAGTAGACCACATCCTCGACCCCCAGCAGGAACAGCAGCGGCGTGGCCTTGATCAGGATCATCCACAGGTTCGACAGGCCGGGCAGCGCAAAGATCCACATCTGCGGGATCAGGATGCGCCGCGTCACCTGCCGGGGCGTCATGCCATAAGCCTCGGCGGTTTCCAGTTGCGCGCGCGGCACTGCCTGCATCGCGCCCGCCAGCACATTGGCAGCAAAGGCGCCGAACACCACCGCGAATGCCAGCACCGCCAGTGCAAAGCCATAGACCTCATGCCAGATCTGCGGCGAGGTTGACAGCGGCAGCTTGGCCGCCTGACAGACCACGAAATCGGACCCTTGCCGCACCGGCTCGGTCCAGTCGGGGCATTTGACGCGGTGGCGGACATATTCAAACCCCTGATCCAGCGCGATCGGCACGAACAGGAAAAAGATGATGTCAGGCACCCCGCGCACCATCGCGGTGTAGGCCCGCCCGATTACGCGGACCGGCCACAGCCGCGCCCGCGCCGCCAGCGCGCCCATGAAGCCGAACCCCAGCGCCACCGGCGCGGTCACCGCCAGCAGCAACAGCACCGTGCCGAACGAGGCATAAAACAGCAGGTGCTTGCCCGTGCTCAGGTAGCACAAGAGCCAGCCAAGGCCCGATAGCGCAGAGGGATCGGCGCAGGCATCCATCATTCGGGTCGCTCCTCAGGCCGTTCGTGGCGCGCCCCCCACGGGCGAGAGCACCCCGCCCCAGACGACGGGGCGGGGCAGAACGGAACCGGCCGATCAGTAGGTCTTGGCCTCGGGGCCGAACCATTTGGTGATCAGGGTGTTGATCGTGCCATCGGCCTTCATCTCGGTGATGACGGCATCGAACTTGGCGCGCAATTCCTTGTCGCTTTCGCGCAGACCCATACCCACGCCGCCGCCCAGCGACACCGGCTCACCGGCCCAGACAAGTGCGCCGCCCGACTCGTTCACCGATGCAGCCAGCGCATCCAGATCGGCAAAGACCGCATCGGCCTCGCCGCTCTTCACCGCGGCCAGCGTATCGTCCAGCGTGGCAAACTCGGCCAGAGTGGCGCCGCTTTCGGCAACGTAATCGGCCTGGATCGTGCCCGTTTGCGCGGCGATCACGCCCTTCAGGTCGGCATCAGCCGTCAGCGCGGCATAGGCGCTGTCGGCGGGCGGGATGTAGTTCTGGGTAAAGTCGATCACCTGATCGCGTTCCTCGGTGATGCTCATGCCCGCAATGATCGTGTCATAGTTGCCCGACACGAGGTTCGGGATGATCGAATCCCAGTCGTTGGTGACCCATTCGCAGGTCAGCCCCGCGCGCTTGCACAATTCGTCGCCCAGTTCGCGCTCATAGCCGTCAACCTCACCCTTGTCGTTGATGAAGTTGTAGGGAGGGTAGGCGCCTTCGGTGCCCATGCGCACGGTGTCGGCCAGGGCAAAGCCCGCGCTCAGCGCCAGTGCCGCGGTGGTCAGGATCAGGGTTTTCATCAGAATACTCCCAGTTGCGTCGTTATTCTTTCTATGCGGTGGCATCACGCTGGCATCGTCGCCGCCAGAAAGCCCTTCAGACGTTCGGTCTGCGGCGCACCAAACAGGCGCTCGGGGGGGCCTTCTTCCTCGATCCGGCCTTGGTGCAAGAACACCACATGATCAGAGACATCGGCCGCCAGCCGCATGTCATGGGTGACCAGGATCATGGTGCGATGCTCGGTGGCCAGATCCTTGATGACCTTGACCACCTCTTGCTGCAATTCCGGGTCCAGCGCCGAGGTCGGCTCGTCAAACAGAAGTGCCTTGGGCTCCATGCACAGCGCGCGCGCAATGGCGGCGCGCTGCTGTTGGCCGCCCGACAGTTGCGCAGGCCAGGCGTCGGCCTTGTCACCGATGCCGACCTTGGCCAGCAGCGCGCGGGCGCGCGGCTCCACCTCGGTCGCGGGCTGGCCCAGAACGGTGACGGGAGCCTCCATCACGTTTTGCAGGATGGTCATGTGAGACCACAGGTTGAACTGTTGGAACACCATCGCAAGATTGGTGCGAAAGCGGATCACCTGCGCCCGGTCCGAGGGATGGCGCCGCGCGCCCTCACCCGTCCAGCGCACCGCCTCGCCTTCAAACAGCACATCGCCGGACTGGCTGTCCTCCAGCAGGTTGCAGCAGCGCAGCAGGGTGGACTTGCCCGACCCGGACGACCCGATCAGGCTGACGACCTGCCCGCGCCGGGCCGCGATCGAGACGCCTTTCAGCACCTGAAGCGGACCATAGCTCTTGTGCAGGTCGCGGATTTCGAGAACGGGCGGGATCGCGGTCAATTTCGGCTTCTGTTCTTGTTCATCGACGCATTGGGCGCGATTCTGGCGCCGAATGCAACGGTCTCGTGTCAGGTGACGCAGGGGCGCAGGGCCGTTGCCCGGCAATTGGGCAGGGCACGGACCCTCAGCCCAGCCGCGCCACGACCCGCTGACGCGCCAGTGCCGAATCGCGGTCGTTGATGCCCAGCAGGTTCGCCACCAGCCGGATCAGCGCCTCTTCATGCGCCTCGCGCTGACCATCGGCCAAGGCCACCTCCCACAAGGCCTCGATCACGCCCGCGCGGTCTTCATGGGTGACCGTATCCTTCAGCGCGCGGGTAAAGCGGACGGTGTCGGGGGCCTCGGCCTCCACCGCCTCGGCCTCGGTGCGCAGGGCCGAGGCCGAGGCGCCGCTGATCCCGCCGCGGGCGACCAGAACCCGGTCGATCCGCAGCTTTTCCAAGGCGTCATAGGCGCCATCGGCGCGCGCCAGACGCACCAGCAGCGCCGCCAGCGCCAGTTCGGCATCGGGGGCGGTCAGGGGGGCGGGGGCAGGGGAAAACAATCGGGTCAGAAGCGCTTTCATCATGGCTCCGAAACAGGTCAGGGGCAGGCGGCGGGAACGGCGGTTAACCCGCCCAGCCTTCGACAATGCACAGATCGGCCAGACTGACCGGCAGCCGCAGGGCCTTGGCGGCCTGATATTCAGGGCTGTGGTAGCAGTCATGCGCCGCGGCAATGCTGGGGAATTCGATCACCACGGCGCGCGGGCGCAGGCTGCCCTCGACCACATCCTGCGCGCCGCCGCGCACCAGAAACCGCGCGCCATATTTCGCAAATGCCACGGCATTGGTCTGCCGGTAGGCCTCATAAGCCTGTGGGTCATTCACCGTTACGTGGCCGATCCAGTAGCCTTTTTGGGAATGTTCGTACATTGCATCACCTCCTCAAATTACCCTGCGGCGCGGGACCGCGAACCGCAAGCCCCTACGCCCGGTGCCCCGCCTACGGCGCCTGCGGAAGCCTCCGGCGGGGATATTTTAACCAAGCTGAAAGGGGAATCACGCATGCTGAACGGGCGGTACAGGCGGGGATGCCGATGACCGCCCAAGGTGAAAGCACCCCGTCTCCGCAGCTAACCCCTTGCGGGGCGCGGCCCGAGGCGGGGTGCGGCCCTTGCCCCTTCATCTTGGCTCAAATATCCCCGCCGGAGGCTTCCGCCGACCCCGGCTGGCGACCGGTCGGGCGTTAACAGGCCGCTGAAGAAGTCTCTGGTCCGGAACGGTTTCCCGCTTGGACGAGGAGCGCCCTTCAGCGTGGGCGGTATTGCCGCAGCAGGCATGCGTGGCC
>NZ_PZKF01000044.1 GCF_003034995.1 Phaeovulum veldkampii DSM 11550
CGGGCTAGCTGGCTGCCGCTGACCGGCTCGACCACGGGCACCAACCTGTTGCTGATGTTCGGCTATGCCACGCTGGCGCTGCCTTACATGTATCGCGCCGTCGATACCGGCCTGCGCACCATCGACATCGCCACCCTGACCGAGGCGGCGCAAAGCCTTGGGGCGGGCTGGGTGACCATTCTGGCGCGCGTGATCCTGCCCAATGTGCTGGTGGCGGTGCTGTCGGGGGCGTTTTTGACCTTCGCCATCGTGATCGGCGAATTCACCATGGCGGCGCTGCTGAACCGCCCGGCTTTCGGGCCTTATCTGCAACTGATGGGCGCCAACCGCGCCTATGAACCGGCGGCGCTGGCGGTGATCGCCTTTGCCATCACCTGGGCCTGCATGGGGCTGATCCAGTTGATCACCCGGTTCACCAACCACACCAAGGCGGCACGCTGAATGGCATTTCTCGACATCGAGCATCTGGAAAAATCCTTTGGCGCAACGAAGGTGGTCAAGGATTTCACGCTGGACGTGGAACAGGGCGAGTTCGTCTCGTTTCTTGGCCCCTCGGGCTGCGGCAAGACCACGACGCTGCGCATGGTGGCGGGGTTTGAAACCCCCTCGACCGGCACCATCCGCATCGACGGCAAGGATATCGTGCGGCTGCGCCCGAACCAGCGCAACATCGGCATGGTGTTTCAAAGCTATGCCCTGTTTCCCAACCTGACCGTGGCGCAGAACGTGGCCTTCGGGCTGAAGGTGCAGGGCGCCGACAAGGGCCTGATCCGCGAACGCGTGGCCGAAATGCTGGACATCATCGGTCTGCCGGAACTGGGCGACCGCTATCCGTTTCAGTTGTCGGGCGGCCAGCAGCAGCGCGTGGCGCTGGCCCGCGCGCTGGCGGTGCGGCCCAAGGTTCTGCTGCTGGACGAGCCGCTGTCGGCGCTGGATGCCAAGATCCGTATCAGCCTGCGCACCGAGATCCGGGCGATTCAGCAAAAGCTGGGGATCACGACAATCTATGTGACCCACGATCAGGAAGAGGCGCTGTCGATGTCGGACCGGATCGTGGTGATGCATGAGGGCATCGCCGATCAGGTCGGCACGCCGTTTGAAATCTACAACCAGCCGAAAACCCGCTTTGTCGCCAGTTTCGTCGGCACGCTGAACCTGCTGGAGGCCGAGGTGATCGACCCCGCCTCCGGCCACGTCCGCATCGGCGGCACCGAGGCGCGGCTGGGCCGCCCGCTGCCCGCGGGCCGCGTGACACTGGCCGCCCGGCCCGAAATGATCAGCCTTGGCGCGGCGTCTGGCCGGGAAACCGCTTTGCAGGGCCGCATCGTGGATGTCGATTTCCTCGGCTCGGTGATCCGGCTCCGGGCCGATGTGGCGGGCGCGGTGCTGGCGTTCGACACGTTCAACGATCCGCAGCGCGTGCCGCCGCGGATGGGCGATACCGTCACCGTGTCGCTGGCCGCGCGCGATCTTCTGCTGATCGGGGGCTGAGGGGGCTTTCCCGGAAGGCCCTGCCCCCGCTATATGGCGGCCATGAGCCAGAACCCTCCGAACCTCCGCCCTGACCTCGCCCGCGCCGAGGTGCCCGATGCCCGCCGCCCTGGCCAGCCGACCATCGGCATGGTCAGCCTTGGCTGCCCCAAGGCGCTGGTAGACAGCGAACGCATCCTGACGCGCCTGCGCGCCGAGGGCTATGCGATCAGCCCCGACTATGCCGGCGCCGATGCGGTGATTGTGAACACCTGCGGCTTTCTCGACAGCGCCAAGGCCGAAAGCCTGGAGGCCATCGGCGAGGCGCTGACCGAAAACGGCCGGGTGATCGTCACCGGCTGCCTGGGGGCGGAACCCGCCTACATCACCGGGGCGCATCCGCAGGTTCTGGCCGTGACCGGCCCGCATCAATACGAGGCGGTGCTGGATGCCGTCCACGCCGCGGTGCCGCCGCAGCCCGACCCGTTCATCGACCTGCTGCCCGCCACCGGCGTGAGCCTGACCCCGCGGCACTACAGCTATCTGAAGATTTCCGAGGGCTGCAACCACGCCTGCAAATTCTGTATCATCCCCGACATGCGCGGCAAACTGGTCAGCCGCCCGGCCCACGCCGTGCTGCGCGAGGCCGAAAAGCTGGTGGCGGCGGGCGTGCGGGAACTGCTGGTCATCTCGCAGGACACGTCGGCCTATGGGGTAGACCTGAAACACGCCAGCGACCGCGGCCACCGCGCCCATATCACCGATCTGGCGCGCGATCTGGGCAGCCTCGGTGCCTGGGTGCGGCTGCATTACGTCTACCCCTACCCGCATGTGCGCGATCTGGTGCCGCTGATGGCCCAAGGGCTGGTGCTGCCCTATCTGGACATTCCGTTCCAGCATGCCCACCCCGATACGCTGCGCCGGATGGCCCGGCCCGCGGCTGCGGCGAAAACTCTGGATGAAATCGCCGCCTGGCGCGCAATCTGCCCCGAGATTACCCTGCGCTCCACCTTCATCGTCGGCTATCCGGGCGAGACAGAGGCCGAATTCCAGACCCTGCTGGACTGGATGGACGAGGCGCAACTGGATCGCGTCGGCTGCTTTCAGTATGAAAACGTGGCCGGTGCCCGCGCCAACGCCCTGCCAGACCATGTGCCTGCCGAGGTCAAACAAGACCGCTGGGACCGTTTCATGGAAAAGGCACAGGCGATTTCCGAGGCAAAGCTGGCCGCCAAGGTTGGCCAGCGGCTTGAGGTGATCGTGGACAGTGTCGATGCTGAAGGCGCCACCTGCCGCACCAAGGCCGACGCGCCAGAAATCGACGGCAACCTGTTCATCGACGAGGGTTTCGAACCCCTCAGCCCCGGCGACATTGTCACCGTGACGGTGGACGAGGCGGGCGACTATGACCTGTGGGGGCGGCGGGATGCTGCGGCGGGCGTGCCACGAAAACTCCGCAAAGCTGTCCGATCCTTGCCCTTTGGGTTGTGCAGGCTGACCGCATTCGCGGCAGTGTGCGGCGCGGCATCAAGAACCGAGGTAGGGAATGCAAGTGATTCAACGCTATCTGGCCGTCGCAACACTGTCGATGCTGGCGCTTCCGGCGCTGACCACGTCGGCGCAGGCGGTTGACAGTTGCCGCGCGGTGCCCGCCGAAATCAGCGGCCCGATGCTGGCCCGCGTCAACGCCGAACGTCGCGCGCAGGGGCTGCGGCCGCTGCAACTGGATGCCAAGCTGACCCGCGCCGCACAAGGCCACGCCTGCGACATGGCGACCAAGGGCTTTTTCGACCACCACGGTTCAGACGGCAAGACCCCCAAGACCCGCGTCAAACGGGCCGGCTACCGGACCTGCCTGACCGCCGAAAACATCTCTTTCGGCTGGCGCTCGGTCGATCAGGTAATGCAGGATCTGATGCAAAGCCCCAAACACCGCGCCAATATCCTGCGCGGGTCGGTGCAGGAAATCGGCATCGGCTATGTGCCGCGCACGGGCAATCAGGGCCCATGGTGGGTGCAGGTGTTCGCCAACCCGTGCTGATCGCAACGCTGGACCTGTGGTCAGGCGCCTGTAGACTGCGCCCCGCAACAAGAGAGGCACACGATGGCCGACGCGCCCCAATGGCAATGCGTGATGATCGCCTGGGGCGAGAAATACGGCGTTTCCGACATCAACCGCCTGATCACGGCGATCGCAACGCACACTCACCGGCCCGCGCGGTTCATTCTGCTGTCTGACCGCCCCCGCCCGGGGCTGGATGCACGGGCCGAACTGCGGCCGATCCCGGATTTCTTTTTGCAACCGCGCTTCGTGACCGGGGGCTGCCAGGCCAAGCTGTGCCTGTTCGCGCCGGGCGTTCTGCCCGACGACCTGCCCGCCATCTACATCGATCTTGATACCGTGGTGACGGGCGATCTGAGCGCGGGGATCAACCTGCTGACCACCCGCCAAACGGTGCGCATCCTGCAAAGCGTGGTGCTGCCGCTGGGGTGGCCGGGGCGGCTGGTGTCGCGGCTGACCGGTGGGCGGCGCTATGCGCGAGGCAATTCCTCGGTCGTGATCTTTCACCCGGCCGAATGCGGCTATATCGCCGAACGGTTCCGCACGCTGCATGCCCAATATCCCGATTTCAGCTTTCGCCCGATGATCGCCGACGAACGCTTCATCAGCTGGGCCGCGCAAGCGGTGATCGAACCGATCCCGGCCAGTTTCGCGGTGAAATTCCCCGCCGAATTCATGGCGCGCAGTCCGCTGATTGCCCGCATCAAGGCGCGTCTGCCCTGGGTCCGGGCGCGGCGCGCCAAACTGGTCGCCGTCACGCTCTGCGGGATGTCGGTCAAGCCCGAGGCGCTGCTGCGCCTGCCCGAGGGCGCGCGTGTCAAAGACAGCAAGAACCGCGTCCTGATCTGGTCCGATGCCGTGATCGGCCGCACCCGCCGCGATATCTTGAACTTCTATCGCTAGACCGGCCCCTTCCCCTTGCCCCCCATCTCGACTACATAGCGCCCTGCAACCCCACCGGCAGGAGAGTTTTCATGGCGTCTTACCAGTATGTCTATCACATGGATGGCGTGTCCAAGACCTACCCCGGTGGCAAGAAATGCTTTGAAAACGTCCATCTGAATTTTCTGCCCGGTGTCAAGATCGGGGTCGTGGGCGTCAACGGCTCGGGTAAATCCACGCTGCTGCGGATCATGGCGGGGATCGACAAGGATTTTCAGGGCGAGGCCTGGGCCGCCAAGGGCGCGCGCGTGGGCTATCTGCCGCAAGAGCCGCAACTGGACCCGACGCTTGATGTGCGCGGCAACGTGATGCTGGGCGTGGCGCCGAAAAAGGCGATCCTGGATCGCTACAACGAACTGGCGATGAACTATTCCGACGAAACCGCCGACGAAATGGCGCAGTTGCAGGACACGATCGACGCGCAGAACCTGTGGGATCTGGACAGCCAGATCGACGTGGCGATGGAGGCCCTGCGCTGCCCGCCCGACGATGCGAACGTGGAAACCCTGTCGGGCGGCGAGCGGCGCCGGGTCGCACTGTGCAAGCTGCTGCTGGAAGCGCCCGACATGCTGCTGCTGGACGAACCGACCAACCACCTGGATGCCGAATCCATCGCATGGCTGCAAAAGCACCTGATCGAATACACCGGCACGATCCTGATCGTGACGCATGACCGCTATTTCCTGGACGACATCACCAGCTGGATTCTGGAACTCGACCGCGGCCGGGGCATCCCCTACGAGGGCAACTATTCGGCCTGGCTTGAACAGAAGGCCAAGCGGCTGCTGCAAGAGGCGCGCGAGGACAAGGCCAAGCAGAAGGTTCTGGAAAAGGAACTGAACTGGATTCGCGCCGGCGCCAAGGCGCGGCAGGCCAAACAAAAGGCCCGGATTCAGAAATACAACGAAATGGCCGGCCAGTCGGAGCGCGAAAAGCTGTCGACCGCACAGATCATCATTCCCAACGGCGAACGGCTGGGTGGCAAGGTGATCGAGGTCGAGGGGCTGAAAAAGCACATGGGCGACAAGCTGTTGATCGAGGATCTCAGCTTCAGCGTGCCGCCGGGGGCGATTGTGGGGGTGATCGGCCCGAACGGCGCGGGGAAATCGACGCTGTTCCGCATGATCACCGGGCAGGAAAGCCCGGACGAAGGCAACATCACGCTAGGCGATACCGTGCAACTGTCTTACGTCGATCAGTCGCGCGACGCGCTCGACCCCAACAAGACCGTGTGGGAGGAAATCTCGGACGGGCTTGAGGTGATCCATCTGGGCGATGCCGAAATGAACAGCCGCGCCTATTGCGGGGCGTTCAACTTCAAGGGCGGCGATCAGCAGAAAAAGGTGGGCCTGCTGTCTGGTGGTGAACGCAACCGCGTGCATATGGCCAAACTGCTGCGCTCGGGCGGCAACGTGCTGCTGCTGGACGAACCGACCAACGACCTGGACGTGGAAACGCTGCAGGCGCTGGAATCGGCGCTGGATGATTTCGCGGGCTGCGCGGTGATCATCAGCCACGACCGCTTCTTCCTCGACCGGCTGTGCACCCATATCCTCGCATTCGAGGGCGATGCGCATGTGGAATGGTTCGAGGGCAACTTCGAAGCCTATGAAGAAGACAAGATTCGCCGCCTTGGCCCCGACTCGGTCGAACCGAAGCGGGTGAAATACAAAAAGTTCACGCGCTGAACCCGGCCGGGGTGGGCCGCGCCCACCCCACCGGCAGCGGCAGTCGCCCGCCCCGCCCCCATGGCTGGTGGCAAGGGGGGGGCAAATCGGCTGTATTTGGCCGAACCCCCTCTTTGCATTGAAAATTTCTGCCTGAAACGGTAAACTTGCGTCAAAATCACAAGGCGCGCGGGCGGTCTTATGCTGATCTGCGGCCAAACAGAGGCGCGAGCGATGAAAAGACTTCTTCTTGTGGCAGTCGTTCTGGCCCTTCCGGTTCCGGCCTTGGCCGGGCCGGTTGACGGGGCCTGCATGCGGTCGGATCGCGGCGGCAACCGGGGCCTGTGCGGCTGCATCCAGCAGGTCGCCGACATGACGCTGAGCCGGTCGGACCAGCGTCGCGCAGCGGGTTTCTTCAAGAACCCCGACGAGGCACAAAAGGTTCGCCAGTCGGACCGCGCCAGCGACGAGGCGTTCTGGCTGCGCTACAAGAATTTTGCCGCCACCGCCGAAGCCTACTGCGGCGGCTGACGGTCGGGCGCCCGCAGGCGCCCGCCCCCGGCCATTGTGGCGCGGTCAGTTCGCGGGCTGGCCGTGCATCTGGCCCATCGGCGCGGCGGCAGGCATCCCCTGCCCCATCATCGGCATCCCGCGTTTCAGATCGACCGGCATCTGCACCGTCATCGGCCCGGCCTTCTCGAAGGTCAGCGTCACGGTCACGTTTTGTACCGTGTTCCAGCCCCGAACTGCAGGCCCAGAAACATCACATGGTCGGCGCCACGTTCCAGCACATGCTGGCCGCCCGCGGGGATGACAAATCCCTCGGGCACCTCGATCATCTGCATCACACCGTTGGCGTCGGCCTTGTGGGTGTGCAGTTCCACCTTGGCCGCAATATCCGACGCGGCAGACACCAGCCGGTCATCCTCGGCGCCGGTGTTTTCGATCACCATGAAGGCGGCGCCGGATTTCGACATCATCGCCGAGACGCGGGCGTAGGGATCGCTGATCACGATCTCGGCCAGCGCGGGAACCGCAAGGCCCAGTGAAAAGGCAATCGCCGCCGCAGTCAGAGTGTACTTGTGCAAGGTCATGGCCTGCTCCTGTCAAAAAATGGGTCTGAGGGTAGGGTCAGACCGCGGCAGGCGGGTCACGGGCGCGGGGCACGGCCCGCGCCTGCGACTGGGCCGCAGGCGGGTCGAGCCGCACCAGCCCCGCCACCCGCCCCAGCGGGCACCGGATATCGAGGGCGGCCTGATCCAGCGCGACCATCAGCGCCAGCACCATGTCGGGGCACAGATGCGCAGGCCCGACCGGCTGGCTATCGGTATCGACCACAACCGTGGTGACGCCGGCGCCGGTGCAGATCACCACCTCACCCGCAATCCGGGTCTGGCCGCGGGCCGCGGCCATGGTCAGGCTGGTTGCCGCGATCAGCAGCGCCAGCAAAAGGCCGAACAGGGGGCGCAGGACGGGGCCGGTCATGCCCCCTGTCTAGCGCGGATCGGCGCCCGCGCAAATGCAAAAGCCCCGCCGAAGCGGGGCTTGGCAGATCAGCGATCAGACAGGGATCAGGCCGCGGCTTGCGCCTTGGCGATCGCCTTCTTGATCTTCAGCGCGTTGAGCGACAGCTCCGCGTCATCAGCTTTGGCCAGAAAGGCATCCAGCCCGCCGCGGTGGTCAACCGAGCGCAGCGCCGCAGCCGAGATGCGCAGCTTGTAGGACTGGCCCAACGCATCCGAGATCAGCGTGACCTCGTTCAGGTTGGGCAAAAAGCGGCGACGCGACTTGTTGTTGGCGTGGCTCACGTTGTTGCCCGTCATCGGGCCTTTGCCGGTCAGTTCGCAAACGCGCGACATGGCTTCGTTCCTTCGTTTCCTCGGGCCGACACGCCCGGCATTCATACCATGATGGGGCACCGCGCGGCAGCACCCCGAATTCCGTTCGGGCGGGATACGGGCAAAGGGGGGCCGCGTCAAGCGATTCATTGCCTCCGCGCCCCGAATCGGGGGGCAGATCAGCCGCCGAGGCTGGCCAGCATTTCAGCCGCCGCCTGCGCCGGGGCAGCCCGGCCCGCCGCCACCGCATCGCCCAAGGCCCCCAACCGCGCCCGCACCGCCGGGTCGCGGGTCAGCCGCGCCAAAAGCCCTTCGCGAACCTCGGCCTCGAACCACTGGCGCGCCTGTTCGGCCCGATGGGCGGCAAAATGGCCGCGGTCACGGCGCCACTGCGCCAGCGCCTGCATCTCGGCCCAGGCCTGTGCCAGCCCGTCCTCGGCCAGCGCCGACACCGGCAGCGCCTTGGGAAAGCCCTCGGGATCTTGCGGGCGCTTGCGCAACAGGCGCAGCGCGCCGGCATAATCCGACACGGTGCGCAGCGCGGCGGGCTTGAGGTCGCCATCGGCCTTGTTCACCAGAATCAGGTCGGCCATCTCCATGATGCCACGCTTGACGCCCTGCAACTCGTCGCCGCCCGCGGGCGCCAGCAGCAGAATGAACAGATCGGCCATCTCGGCCACCAATGTTTCCGACTGGCCCACGCCCACCGTCTCAATCAGCACCACGTCAAATCCTGCCGCCTCGCACAGGCTGATCGCCTCGCGCGTACGGCGCGCGACGCCGCCCAGATGCGCCTGGCTGGGCGAGGGGCGGATAAAGGCAGCAGGCTCTCGGCTCAGCCGATCCATCCGGGTCTTGTCGCCCAGAATCGACCCGCCCGACCGCGCCGACGACGGATCAACCGCCAGCACCGCCACCCGCAGCCCCTGATTGACCAGCATCAGCCCAAAACTTTCGATGAAAGTCGATTTGCCCACGCCGGGCGTGCCCGACAGACCGATCCGCAGCGCCTGCCGCCCGGCGCGTGCTGCCGCCTCAAGCACCGCCAGCGCCGCAGCGCGGTGATCGGGGCGCGTGCTTTCCACCAGCGTGATGGCGCGGGCCAAGGCCCGGCGGTCGCCCGCAATCAGGGCGGTGGCAAGATCGGGTTGCTGCATCGCATCGCCTTCCGCGTGACAGAACCGTCAGAAATCGTGACGGTGCGCAGGGTTTCTTGCCCCCAGGAAACGGTATATGTCCAGAGCCAAGCTTGCCCCGCGTTCCGTTTTTGCAAGGTGCCCCATGACAATGCCTTCCCGTTTCCCGCCCCGCGCCGGCGTTCTGGCTCTGGCCGCGTTGCTCAGCCTTTCCGCAGCTCCACTGGCCCGCGCCGATCAAAGCGACCAGATGGTGTTTGACCTGACGCTGAAGGGGCTAACCGCCGGGCGGCTCAGCGTTTCGGGCCGGATCGAGGGCGGCAGCTATGCCGCAAAGGGCACGCTGCAAAGCGCCGGGCTGATCGGCGCCTTGCGCAAGGTGCGCTATGATGCCGACGTATCCGGCAGCGTCCGGGCCACGCGGTTCACGCCCGCGCGTTATGCCGAACGGGCCGACACCGGCAAGCGCGAGTCGGAATCGGTGATGGACTACAAGGCCGGCGTGCCACAGGTGCGCGTCTACAACCCGCCGCGGCAACCCCGGCCCGGTGACATTGCCCCCGCCACACAGGGCGGCACGATTGACCCGCTGACCGCGCTCTATGCCACGCTGCGCGATGTGCCCGCGGCGCAAGCCTGCAATTCCACCGTCGTTCTGTTCGACGGGCGCCGCCGCAGTCAGGTGACGTTGGCCGCCGCGAAGGCGGATGGCGAAGGGCTGCAATGCGCGGGGGAATATCGCCGCCTGGCCGGGTTTTCAGACAAGGAGATGGCCGACAAGACGCGCTTCCCGTTTCGGCTGGTCTACAAACCCGCAGCCAACGGCATGATGCGGGTGGTCGAGGTCAGTATGGACACGATCTATGGCAAAGGCGCGCTGAAACGGCGATAAGTCAGGCGTGAGTATCGCCCTGCCCATCGACACGGTCCTGCCCGACCTGCGCCTGGCGCTGGCCGCGCACGGAACCGCCGTGCTGGTCGCGCCCCCTGGCGCGGGCAAGACGACGCGGGTGCCGCTGGCGCTGCTGGATCAGGTCGCAGGGCGCATCCTGATGCTGGAGCCGCGCCGCCTTGCCGCCCGTGCCGCCGCCGAGCGCATGGCCGAGACGCTGGCCGAACCGGTGGGGCAGACCGTGGGCTACCGCATCCGCGGCGAGGCGCGGGTGGGCCGCGCCACCCGGATCGAGGTGGTGACCGAGGGCATCCTGACCCGGATGATCCAATCCGACCCCGCGCTTGCCGGTGTGGGCTGCGTCATTTTCGATGAATTTCATGAACGATCCTTGAACGCCGATCTGGGCCTTGCACTGGTTTGGGAGGCGCGTTCGGCGCTGCGCCCCGATCTGGCGGTGGTGGTGATGTCGGCCACGCTCGATGCGGCTCCGGTGGCGGCGATGCTGGGCGATGCCCCCGTTGTCGTGTCGGAAGGGCGCGCCTATCCGGTCGAAACCCGCTGGCTGCCCCGCCCCGTCGCAGCCGGCATGCGACTGGAACCCGCGGTGGCGGGCCTTGTGACGCAGGCGCTTTCGGAAACCGAGGGCGGGGTGCTGGTATTCCTGCCCGGCGAGGCCGAAATCCGCCGGGTCGAGGCGCTGCTGGCCGCGCACCTGCCCGCCGAGTGCGTGCTGCGCCCGCTCTACGGCGCGATGGATTTTGCCGCCCAGCGCGCCGCCATCGCCCCCGCCGCCAGCGGGCGCAAGGTGGTGCTGGCAACCTCGATCGCCGAAACCTCGCTGACGATTCAGGATGTGCGGGTGGTGGTCGATGCGGGCCGGGCGCGGCGCGCGCGGTTCGACCCGGCCTCGGGGATGGCGCGTCTGATCACCGAACGCGTCAGCCGCGCCGAGGCCGAACAGCGCCGCGGCCGCGCGGGCCGGGTGGCGCCAGGCGTCTGCTACCGGCTCTGGACCAAGGGCGAAGAAGGCGCCCTGCCCGCCTTTGCCCCGCCCGAAATTGCCGTGGCCGATCTGGCGGGGCTGGCGCTGGAACTGGCGATCTGGGGCTCGGACGGATCGGATCTGGCCTTCCTGACGCCGCCCCCGGCCCCGGCACTGGCCGAGGCGCGGGCGCTTTTGGCGGGCTTGGGCGCGCTGGAAGGCGGGCGCATCACCGACCATGGCCGCGCGCTGGCCGCCCTGCCGCTGCACCCGCGGCTGGCGCATATGCTGGTGACCGCCGGCCCCGAGGCCGCCACGCTGGCCGCGCTGATGTCCGAGCGCGACCCGATCCGGGGCGCATCGGCCGATCTGACGCTGCGGCTGGCCGCGATCCGCGACCCCAAGGATTATGAGGATAGCCACCCCCATGTCGTGCATCGCGGCACGGTGGACCGCATCCGCGCCGAGGCGAAACGGCTGGCCGCCCTGGTGCGCCGCGGCGCGCGCGGCTACACCCTGCCCGAGATGGCGGCGCTTGCCTATCCCGACCGGATCGGGCTGCGCCGCAAGGGCGAGGCGCCGCGGTTCGTGCTGTCAGGTGGCAAGGGCGCGGTGGCCGCAGAAACCGACCCTTTGGGCAAGGCCCGGCTGATCGTGGCCACCGATCTGGATGGCGACCCGCGCGAGGCGCGGCTGCGGCAGGCCATCGTGCTGCCCGAAACGGCGCTGCGCGGCCTGTTTGCCGACCGGATCGGCTGGCACGATGTGTGCGAATGGTCGCGCCGCGAGGGCCGCGTGCTGGCGCGCCGTCAGGAACGCCTTGGTGCGCTGGTGCTGGATGACCGGCCTTGGCCCGACGCCCCGCCCGAGGCGCTGGCGCGCGCCGCGCTGGAGGGGATGCGCCTGTTGGGCCTGCCATGGTCCGACGCGGCGGCGCGGTTTCGCGCGCGGGTGGAACTGTGCCGCAAGGGCGGCGCCGATCTGCCTGATTTCACCGATGCCGGCCTGCTAAACCGCGCCGAGGATTGGCTGTTGCCACATCTGGCAGGCAAACGGACCGAGGCCGACCTGCGCAACCTTGATCTGACGCAGGCGCTGCACGGCGCGCTCGGCTGGGATCAGACGCAACTGGTAGACCGGCTGGCGCCCGCGGCCTTTACCACACCGCTGGGTCGCCGCGTGCCGATCAACTATGAGGGCGCCGCGCCGGCGATCGAATTGCGCCTGCAAGAGGTGTTCGGCGTGACCGAACACCCCTGCGTCGGGCCGAGCCGGCTGCCCCTGCGCATCACGCTGTTGTCACCCGCCGCCAAGCCGGTGCAGGTGACAATGGACCTGCCCGGCTTCTGGGCCAATTCCTATGCCGATGTCCGCAAGGACATGCGTGGCCGCTATCCCCGCCACCCCTGGCCCGAAGACCCGCGCGAGGCCGAGCCCACCACACGCGCCAAGCCCCGCGGAACCTGACGCCAAGCACAACAGCAAGGGCCGCTGTGTTTCAAAGCGGCGTGCGACAAACCCCAACGGCGCGCGGATCAGACCGTCAGCGGCCCGTCACAGCTCCATCTCCCCGGACGCCGGGGGCAGCGACGCGGGCTTGCGGCGGATCAGGATATCGCCGTTGGGCAGCTTGACCGGGGCCTCGTAATTCTTGATGTCGCCGATCATCCGCGCCAGATCGCGGAAAGCTGGCTCGAACTCGGCCATGGCCTCGTCAAAACCGCGCTGAATCTCGCCCAGCGACGGCTCGATCTCGTCGATCAGGCCACGAAACAACAGCTTTGCCCCCTCTTCCATCAGACTGAAACCCTTGCCAACCTCGCCGTCAAGCGGGGGCGCAGGCTCGACAGGGGCAACAGGGCCTTCGGCCAAGGCGGGCACGGCCAGAAGCAGCAGCGACAGGGCAAGGGCAAAACGTGTCATAGGGTCATCATACCCGATTCCCGCCCGATGTGCAGCGGTCAGAACGAAATATCGACGCTGACGGGAAAATGGTCCGACGCGGTCAACAGCGCCTCGCGCAGATCGGCATCAGCATAGCAGGCGGGGTCGTCGAACGGGTGCCAGATGCGCCATTTCGGCCCTCGCGCGCAGAGATCGGGCGAGAGCATGACAAAATCCAGCATCGCCGAAAAGAACTGCCCCTCCTCGTCCAGATAGAACCGGGCCGAGGCTGGGGTGGCCAGCGTCGGGTGGCCGCAGGCAGGGGCCGCGTGCGGGTCGGCCAGACGCAGTGCGGGCAGCGCCTCCTCGCCCAGAACAATCTCGATGCCCGAGCGGCCAAACAGCTTTTCATATTCGTCCAGCCCCGGCCCATCGTTGAAATCGCCCAGCACGACCAGACTGTCCCCCGCCATCAGATGCGCCGCAACGCGCCCGCGCAGCCAGATGCATTGCGCCAGTTGCTTGCGGCGGTTTTCGATCGCCAGCCGGATTTCAGCCTCAGGGCTGATCCCCCCGCGCGGCGCTTTTGATTTGATATGCACCCCGATCAGCCGCAGCTGCGGACCCGATTTCAGCGTCAGCGCCGCCTCCAGCGGCGGCTTGGTAAAGGTGACGGTATCGGGGTTGCCGTCAGTGTTCAGGTCGATCAGAAAGCTGCCGTCAAACCGATCCGGCCCGAAATCGCTGCCCATCGGGTCATGTTCGGCGGACACCACCTGGGGGTCATAAAGCAGTGCGATTTCCTGCTGGGTGTGGTTGACAAACCCCATCATCGCCCGATGCGTCCGCAGCCCAAACCGCGCGGCGAACCGCTCCAGCATCGTCACCGTATTGCGGCGCTTGTTCATCTCGGGTGCCTCGACCACCAGCACCGCATCCGCATCCAGCGCGCAAAAAACCCGCCCCAGCGCCGCCACCTGCTCGCCGCAGGTCACGTTGAACCGGCCCGAAGGCGCGTCATCGGCCATGAACTGACCATGTCGATCGAACAGATTGGAGAACCATTCGACATTATAGGTGGCTATCCGCATCGGTCCCCCTGTCAGGCGGCGCGGCGCGCGCTGATCTCTTCCCAGGCGCGGTTCAGCGCCATGATCCGCGCCTCGGCCAGTTTCACCGCCTCGGTCGGCAGGCCGCGGGCGATAGCGCGGTCGGGGTGGCCCTCATGCACCGCCGCGCGCCAGGCAGCGCGGATCTCGGCCAGCGGCGCCTCGGGGGTTACACCCAGCACCCGGTAGGGGTCCGGGTGGCTGTCGGCGGCAAAACGTGCGCGCAACGAATCAAAGCAGCACGCCTTTAGCCCGAAGATGCGCGCCACCTCGGCCAGAAAGATGTCCTCGGCCGCGTGATATTCGCCATCGGCCAGCGCAATGGTGAACAGCCCCTCCAGCAGATCATGCAGCACCGCATCACCCGGCCCGAACATCGCCGCGATCTTGCGGGCATAGGCATCGAACCCCGCCACATCGGTGCGGGCAAGGTTGAAGACACGGGCGGCATTGGCCTCCTCGCCCGGCGGAATGGTGAAAATCGCACGAAACGCTGCCACCTCGTCGCGCGTCACCTGTCCGTCAGCCTTGGCCATCTTGGCCCCCAGCGCAATGACCGCGATGGTAAAGCCCACCGACCGCTCGGGCGGTGTGCGCAGGCGCTCGAATATGACCGACAGGCCCTCGCCTCGGGCAAGGGCCGACACGGCCTCGGAGATACGGGTCCAGATCGACATGGGGGCAGCATAGCGGCCCCGTCCGGCGCTGTCAGCGCGTCAGAGTGTTTTCTGCATCAGCACAAGATCAAGCCAGCGGTCGAACTTGCGCCCGACCTCGGCCATCCGCCCTGTCTCGACAAAGCCCAGCGCCGCATGAAAGGCGATGCCTGCGGCATTTTCGGCCGACACCCCCGCCACCAGAACATGGCAGCCGCCAGCCCGCGCGTGCCCCTCCAGATGCGTCATCAGCGCGCGGCCAAGGCCCCGCCCCCGCGCCTCGGGCGCAAGGATGACCGTGTGCTCCATCGCGTGAACATAGCCGTTGCCGCCGCGGAACTGGGCATAGCTGGCCAGCCCCAGAACCTGCCCGCCCGCCTCGGCCACAAAAAACTCGCATCCCGCGGCACGCCTGCTGCCGATCATCGCGGCCAGCCCCTCGGGCGTCTTTTCCTCGCTGGAAAAAGTCACCGTCGTGTCGCGGATGATCGGGTTCCAGAATCCAAGGATCGCGGGAAAATCGGCCGGTTCCGCGGGTCGGATCATCGCACAAACCTCCGGGCGTCGGGCGCCCCTGCCCTTTCAACTTGGCCCAAATATCCTCGGGGGGAGCCTTCGCAGCCTTGGCTGCGAAGGCCGGGGGGCAGACAGCCCCCCGCCCGCCCTCAGCCCTTGCGCGCCGCGCGGATCAGATCAAGGATCTCGCGCGCGGCAGCCGGAATGTTGGTGCCCGGACCAAAGATCGCCTTCACGCCCGCGCCCTTGAGGAAATCGTAGTCCTGCTGCGGGATCACCCCGCCGCAGATCACCAGAATATCTTCGGCCCCCTGCGCCTTCAGCGCCTCGATCAGCTTGGGCGCCAGCGTCTTGTGGCCGGCGGCCAGCGACGAGATGCCGACCACATGCACGTCGTTGTCCACTGCATCCTGCGCGGCTTCCTCGGGGGTCTGGAACAACTGCCCCACATCCACGTCAAAGCCGATGTCGGCAAAGGCGGTCGCGATCACCTTGGCGCCGCGGTCGTGGCCGTCCTGACCCATCTTGACGACCAGCATCCGGGGCCTGCGGCCCTCTTCCTCGGCAAAGGCCTCCACGTCGCGCTGAATCTGGGCAAAGCCGTCGTCGCCCTCGTAAGCGGCGCCGTAGACCCCGGCCAGCGTCTTCACCTCGGCCCGGTGGCGGCCAAACACCTTTTCCATCGCCATGCTGATTTCCCCCACAGAGGCCCGCGCCCGCGCCGCATCGACCGCCGCGCCCAGAAGATTGCCGCCCTCGGTCGCGCGGCGGGTGATTTCGTCCAGCGCCGCCTGGCAGGCTGCCTCGTCTCGCGCCGCCCGCATCGCGGCCAGCCGGGCGATCTGACTTTCGCGCACCGCCACGTTGTCGATATCAAGAATGTCGAGATGGTCTTCCTTGGCCAGCCGATACTTGTTGACGCCCACGATCACCTCTTCGCCGCGGTCGATCATCGCCTGACGACGCGCGGCGGATTCCTCGATGCGCAGCTTGGGCATGCCGCTGGCCACCGCCTTGGTCATGCCGCCCATCGCCTCGACCTCCTCAATCAGCGCCCAGGCCTTTTCGGCCAGTTCGTTGGTCAGGCTCTCGACGTAATAGCTGCCCGCCAGCGGATCGACGACCTTGGTCACGCCGGTTTCCTCTTGCAGGATCAACTGGGTATTCCGGGCGATCCGGGCGGAAAACTCGGTGGGCAGCGCAATCGCCTCATCCAGCGCGTTGGTGTGCAGCGATTGCGTGCCGCCCAGCGCCGCCGCCAGCGCCTCGTAGGCGGTGCGCACCACGTTGTTGTAGGGGTCTTGTTCCTGCAACGACACGCCCGAAGTCTGGCAATGCGTGCGCAGCATCAGGCTGCCGGTTTTCTGCGGGTTGAATTCCGACATGATGCGGTGCCACAGCATCCGCGCCGCCCGCAGTTTCGCGGCCTCCATGAAGAAATTCATGCCGATGGCGAAGAAGAATGACAGCCGCCCCGCGAATTCGTCCACGTTCATGCCGCGCGCGATTGCCGCGCGCACATATTCGCGGCCGTCGGCAAGCGTGTAGGCGAGTTCCTGCACGAGGTTCGCACCCGCCTCCTGCATGTGATAGCCGGAAATCGAGATGCTGTTGAATTTGGGCATTTCTTTCGCGGTGTATTCGATGATGTCCGCGATGATCCGCATCGAGGGTTCGGGCGGATAGATATAGGTGTTTCGGACCATGAATTCCTTCAGAATATCGTTCTGAATGGTCCCTGACAGGGCGGCGCGCGGCACGCCCTGTTCCTCGCCGGTGACGATGAAATTGGCCAGAACCGGAATCACGGCGCCGTTCATCGTCATCGAAACGCTGACCTTTTCCAGCGGGATGCCGTCGAACAGGATCTTCATGTCCTCGACGCTGTCGATTGCCACGCCCGCCTTGCCCACATCGCCCACCACGCGCGGGTGATCGCTGTCATAGCCGCGGTGCGTGGCCAGGTCGAAGGCCACCGACACGCCCTGCTGACCGGCGGCCAGCGCCTTGCGGTAAAAGGCGTTCGACGCCTCTGCGGTGGAAAAGCCCGCATATTGCCGGATCGTCCAGGGACGGCCCGCATACATCGTGGCGCGCACGCCGCGGGTAAAGGGGGCGATGCCGGGCATCTCGCCCATCTGCGGCAGGCCCGCCACATCTTCGGCAGTATACAGCGGCTTGACCGCGATGCCTTCGAGCGTGTTCCAGGTCAGGCTGTCCAGCGGCCGGTCGCGCAATTCCTTCTGCGCAAGCCGCGCCCAATCTGCTGTCTTGTCGGTCATCGTTCCGTCCTTCCTGTTTTGCCGGTCGCGGCGGCATGGCCTGCGGTTGCGGCGAAATGGGTGCCCGTCTGGCCAAGCGGCCGGGCCGGTTCATGGGTCTGGCGCCCCGGCAGGGCGCACAGGCTGCCCGCCTGCCGCGGCAGAACGCGGCTGGCGGGTGAAGAATTTTCAACAAATCGGGTGCATCGGGCTTTGCCCCGGCCCGCCCCCACCCCTATATCGAGGACAGGAGGAACCCGGATGATCCCGACGCTGATCCTTGTATTTTCGACGGTTTTTGCAACTGCCGCCTTGGCGCAAGGGGCGCCGGGCGCGCCAGATGCCCCCGCCGACATCACCGGCACCGAGACGGGCTTCACCCCGATTGCAGCCGATACGGTCGATCTGGCCTCGTTCCTCTGGGCCAGCCGGCCCATCGTGGTTTTCGCCAACACACCCGCCGACCCCGCCTTTGCCGAACAGATGCGGCATCTGGAGGCGCGCTGGCCGGAACTGGCCGCGCGCGATGTGGTGGTGATCACCGACACCGACCCCGCCGCCGCCTCGGCCCCGCGCCAGAAACTGCGCCCGCGCGGCTTTTCGGTGGTGCTGATGGAAAAGGACGGCACCGTGGTGCAGCGCAAACCCTCGCCGCAAGACGGGCGCGAGTTGATCCGCATGATCGACAAGATGCCGATCCGGCGCGAGGAGATGCGCGCAATCAGGTAGGGCCGCGCGGACAATTCCGCACGCCCCCCCTGCCCCGCCC
>NZ_PZKF01000045.1 GCF_003034995.1 Phaeovulum veldkampii DSM 11550
TCAAGGTCTCGGAGGCTCAAGCTAAGGCGGATCACTGATCGGCGCCGAAGGTCGTCTTGACGTGTTTCCTCAGCCATTCTCAAACCGTTCCTCGGAGCCGATGTGCCGACGCGCGATCAGGTCACAAACCGTCAGTGATGTAAGACGCACTGCGACCGTGGAGACCAGCCTTAGGCTCGCTAGCCGCCTCGGCGCGACGCCTTCTATCATTGCGATCTCCTTCTCGGCTACCATCGGTCGGCGGTGCCACAGCGATCAGCAACGCCACGGTGCGCAAGGCCGGGAACCTTACGGCCGGACTTGACAAACAGGTCGACTTTGTGTCTTGTACTGCATGGAGGCTTTGTGGCGGAAACGTTGCATTGCCTTTTTTTATGTCCTTGGATTGGGACGCAGGTCGGGAATTTCCTTGACCCCCCACACTTCCCCTCCCCCTTCCGTTTGGTGGTAGTAGCGCATCCGCTTCACGATAGCGACCAGCGGATCCAGTTCTGGACGCGTCGTTGGTGGCATGCGTCGCAGGCGTAAACCCCAGCTGATCACGTACGCAACGATATCGGCAAGCTGGATCAATGAAGAAAGATCCGAATGTACGAAGAATGGCTCAGGCACGATTAAGCGGGAGCGCGTTCGGCCATTCGACGTTCTTTGAAAATATCTTGCGATCTGACTCAACAGGACGTGACTGGCGGACTTATCGAGTTCATCGAACACCAGAAAACCCATCGGATCACCCGGCCTCTGGTTCAGGAAGTGATAGTAACGCTCCAGAAAGAAGGCATAATCTTTTCTCATTTGCTCGCCGCTTGGTGGCCTTGGCGCGGCTTGCGGCACCATCGTCGCGAAAATCTGGCCGCCATGACGCTGCGCCAATTGAAGAATGAATTCGCAATACGCGATCTTGGCCTGTGCAAGGGCTGTCAAGCGGGCGCGCGAAACGTCGGTGCCGTCTTGCAGGATTTCACGCGCAAGACGTGTTCGGTCGAGATGCGGAAAAGGCTCCATCTGGACCGCATGCTTGTATGTCTTTGTCTTCAGGAGTTCTTTTGCTTTGGCTTCCGCTCCCTAGGCCTGATACAGGCGCATACCGAAAAAATGCTGCTGGGCGTCTGATATCTGACAGATGAGGGGCCAGATTTGTCGATCCTCAATGGCGATACCGGCCAGGACTTCATAAGGTGAATTCCTTCGATCCTGCCCCGACTCATCCACAAAAAGCGTCCAGCTCAAGTGAGCGACCTCCGACCCTGTACACCCTCACGCGCACACAAAGAGCCGCAATTCTTTGTCTCGTTCAAGCAGGTTATCGAACACAGTCATCCAACGGGCGCTGCTCCCTGGTCTCTGTGATCCCGCCTGAGCGGAAGGGATGGAGAGCTACTTTTCTACGAATTCATCGGACTGCATCGGCTCGGCGGGGCGCCTGTCGCGAATCCGATGAATAGCCTCGACCTCTGCATCGGTCAGCCCGAACTTGCGGCTCAACTCGAAGAGTGCGGAACCCAGTTGCAGCCGTACCTCCGGGCGGACAGCCGCCTCCAGGATGGCGCGCGTTTCGGCCTCAAGGCTGCGCCTGTTCTGTTTGGCGCGGTGCTTGAGGGCGCGGTGGGCCTCTTCGGAAAGATTGCGAATGGTCACCGTAGCCATCTTGGCCTCCTTTCCGATCGGAAATCGTCGCACCCAGAATCCAGAGGATGGTATCGGGCTTCAAGGGGTTGGCAGCGCTTACGCGCTGCCCGCCCCGATGCGGATGACCGGTATGCCCATCTTTCGGGCCTTGTCCGCCAGATTGTCCTGGATGCCGGTGCCCGGAAAGACGATGACGCCGATCGGCAGCGTCGCGAGCATCTGGTCGTTACGCTTGAAGGGCGCGGCCTTGGCGTGCTTTGTCCAGTCGGGCTTGAAGGCGACCTGGGGCACCTTGCGATTGCTGGCCCAGGTGGCGGCGATCCGTTCGGCGCCTTTCGGCGATCCGCCATGCAGGAGGACCATGTCGGGGTGCTTGGCATGGACCTGATCGAGCTTGTCCCAGATCAGGCGATGATCGGTGGTCTCGCCGCCCGAGAAGGCGATCTTCGGCCCTGCGGGCAAGAGCACCTCGGCATCGGCCCGGCGTTTGGCGGCCAGGAAATCGCGGCTGTCGATCATGGCCGCCGTCATCTGGCGATGGTTGACACGGGAGCCGGTGCGCGGCGACCAGGGGGTGCCGAGCGTGCGCAGATAGATGTCGGCGGCGGTTTCGCAGAAGAGCTCGAGGCTGTCGCGGCGATCGAGCAGGCTCTGCCCGATGGCGATCAGCGTCTCGAGCTGGACGGATTTCACCTCGGAGCCGTCCTGTTCGCGCTGCAGCCGCTTCTGGGCCTGCTCATTGTCGTCGAGCTTGCCCTCGATCCGCAAGACCGCGCGGTGGAAGGTGTTGACGATCGACCAGAGGATCTCGTCGAGGTCGAAGTCGAGGCTGGTATCGGCCATGGTGGAGATCAACGCGTCGAAGATGTCGGCGACCGCGGTGCGGATGACGTCATCCTCGGGCGTGATCCGGGGGTCGGCCTCGTCCTCGGCGGGACGATAGCCATAGAGTTCAAGGGCTTCGACGACATGGCCCGTGGGTGAGGTGCTGTGATCGGCGTCGAAATCGTCATGGGCGTTCATGAGAGGCGTCCTTGGGCTGGACCGCGACCGTCGCGGCCTTCGTGGCGACGAAAGCCCACGGGCGGACCGGTCAGGCAGCCCGAGCCCTTTGCGAGGGCCTTGATGGCCAAGCCCGGCTGATTTGGATCGCGCTGTAAAGGCGGGCCTTCCGGGGTCCCCGCGCGACCTGTCGCGTGGGGTGGATGCCCGCCGACGGAAATCAGTCGGGCGCCGCCATTGCCGGGCCGGGCCGCTTGTGGGCCGATCGCCCTCTCGAAGGCCGAGGCGCGGTCCTCCTGCCCGATGACGCTGCACTTCCGCGCCCATGAAACTTTCGCCACAAGCCGATCCCCAGCCTCGTCACGGCGCCTGCATCGGACCCATGAAGCGGCTCACGTCCTCCGGGGCGAGTTGTGGCCGCACCCATGCTCGAAGCGCGTCCCGCCCGCGTCCAACGAGATCGTCGTTGAAATCCCCCAGCATCGGCGAGAGTGCCAGCGCCTCGACCCCGGCCTTGCTGGCCCGAGCGACCAGTGCCTCCCGTGCGATCCGTCCTGCCGGATCGTTGTCGCAGACGACATAGAGCCTGCGCAGCTGCGCCGGGAACAGGAGGGCTGAGAGGTGACCCGCAGACAGGGCGGCGACCATCGGCAGACCGGGCAAGATCTGGCGCAGCGACAGGATCGTCTCGATGCCCTCGCCCGCTGCCAGGATATCCTGCGCGCGGCCGAACCGGACGCCGTGCCCGAGAAGCGTGCCCATCGCTTTGCGCGGCGGTTCGAGCGGTGCCTTCCGCCTGCCATCCCGTGCAAGCCAGGTGCGATGCGCGCCGGTGACCGTCCCCTCGAGGTCAGTGACGGCGGCAATCAGCGCGGGCCAGGTCTCGGTCGCCCCCGCGCCCTCGGGCCGCCAGTAGCAATCGGGAAGAAAGCGCAACGGATCGGCGTTCTGCAGATCCGCGATACCACGCCCGCGCAGATAGGTTTCGGCAAGGCTGCCCGCGATGGGCCGGGCCATGCGCCAGAGCCGTTGCGCCGCGCCGGTCGAGCCGGATGGTCCCGCGATGTGCCGCGAAGGGTGGTCCGGTGCGGCTGGCGCCTCCTGCGGCAGGCTGAGAAACCGGCGGGCCTCCTCGGCGATCTCGGCGAACTCCACCAGCCCGAGGCTTTCGCGGATGACGTCCAGAAGGTCGCCATGTTCGGAACTGGCCGCATCGACCCATTTCCCCGCCGCCCCCTTGCCCGAGGCCCCGCCGGTCAGCCGGACGAACATCGACCGGCCCGGCGTGTTGCGCACATCGCCGACCAACCAGTAGTTGCCCTGCTTGCGCCCGTTGGACAGGTAATGACGACAGACCGCCTCGGCCTGTCGGCCAAGACGCTCTGCCAGATCGGTGGCGGTAAGCCGGGTCATCAGGCCGCCTCCCGCTCACCGATCCGCTCAATCGGGAACCGCGCGAAAAGCTTGCCGAGGACCTCGATGCCGGTGGCGTCGATGGGCACGAAGAAGCGCAGCTTCCAGGCGATGATCTCGGTGAAGAGACCATAGGCCCGCAGCCGCTCGCGCATCGCCTCGGTGAAGCCCGTCAGCTCGATCCGCTGCACGCTCATGACGCGCGCGCGGCGGAGTTGCAGCCCTTCGGCGAGATCAAGGATCGTGCGGCCCTCCATCAGGGCGGCATGGGCGGCCTCAGGCGTCAGGCTCGCCACCGTCCCGGCGACCGAGGCCGTCGCGGCCCAGGCGGGCGAGACGCGGCGGCCGATGATCCGTTCGCCGTCATCGGCCTGCAGGCGATAGACGCGGGTCGAGTCCGGTGGCAGGCGCTTCCAGATCGGCAGCAGAAGTCCCGTAACCATGTGCAGCGTGCTCTCGGTGAACTCCGGCACGCCCGCACATTCCGCATCCCAGGCCATGCCGAAGCGCGCGACGTCGGCCTCGACCCAATGGGTTTCCCCCATCAGCCGCAGCGGCACGGCTTGCGCCTCCATGGGCCGGATCAACCGCACGCGCCGCTCGATCTCGCCATCATCGAGCATGACGCTGGTCGTGGGGATCTGCACCGCAGCCCGGCCCGAGCGTTCGTTGATCAGGAGCCGCGCCCGCGGATCGGAGAGTTCTGCCAGCGCCGCCTCGCGGGTGACAGGCTGGTTCCGCCGGCGTTCCGCGATGGTCAGAAGCCGGGTTTCGGCGCCGGTGCCGGGATGGGTGTGGATCACATGGCGGTCGGTGACCCGGAAGCTTTCCGCGCGGAGGGTCTCGAGCCCCATGTCGTAGCTGCCCGAGGCCATGGCCCCGGCGATGCGCGCCTCGAGGAGCTGCTCGAAGGCGGCGAAGAGAATGCCCTGCAACGCGATGGGTAGGGCGAGGAGGCGGTTGAGGAAGGTGGTGATCGGCGGCAGATCGTCCTTCAGGCCCGTCGCATCCATCAGCTTCAGCCCGGTCGCGGCTTCAAAGGCCTCGAGCGAGCAGCCCTCCACCTTGCCCTTTGCGATCAGCTGGTAGAGCTGGCGCAGCGCATCGCGGGCATAGGCCGATTCCAGATTGTCCTCGGGCCGGAACAGCCCCTGTCCCCCGGTCTGGCGCTGGCCGCGTGTGATCGCGCCCAGCGTGTCGAGGCGGCGGGCGATGGTCGAAAGGAAGCGTTTCTCGGCCTTCACATCGGTGGCGATGGGCCGGAAGAGCGGCGGTTGCGCCTGATTGGTGCGGTTCGTACGACCAAGGCCCTGGATCGCGGCGTCGGCCTTCCAGCCGGGTTCCAGCAGGTAGTGGACCCGCAACCGCTGGTTCCTTGCGCCAAGATCGGCGTGGTAGCTCCGCCCCGTGCCGCCCGCATCGCTGAAGACGAGGATGCGCTTGCGGTCGTCCATGAAGGCCGAGGTCTCGGCCAGGTTCGCCGCGGCGGCGCGGTTTTCGACGGCCAGGCGCGCCTCGCGCCCCTCGCCCTTTCGCACGATACGGCGCGACCGGCCTGTCACCTCGGCGACCTGATCCGTCCCGAAATGCTGGACGATCTGGTCGAGCGCGCCGGGCACCGCCGGTAGACCGGCAAGATGTTCGATCAGGGCCTCGCGCCGGGCAACGGCCTCACGGCATTCCACGGGTTGGCCATCGCGGAACACAGGGCGCGACGAGAGGTTGCCCTCCCCGTCGGTGAAGGGTTCATGCAGCTGAACCGGGAAGGAGTGCTGCAGGTAGGACAGGACGTACTCACGCGGAGACAAGTCCGTATTCAGGTCATTCCAGTCCTCGGTCGGGATCTCCGCCAGCCGCCGTTCCATCAGCGCCTCACCGGTGGAGACGATCTGGACGACGCTGGCATGGCCCGCCGCAAGGTCCCCTTCGATCGCCCGCAGGAGCGTCGGGGTCTTCATTGAGGTCAGCAGATGGCCGAAGAAGCGCTGCTTGGTGCTTTCGAAGGCCGAGCGCGCGGCGGATTTCGCCTGCCGGTTCAACGTGCCCTCGCGCCCGGTGATGTTGGCCGCCTCCATCGCCGCGTCGAGGTTGTTGTGGATGACGGCGAAGGCCCCGGCATAGGCATCATAGATGCGGCGCTGCTCCGCGCTCAGGCTGTGCTCCAGAAGGTCATATTCCACGCCCTCATAGGACAGGGACCGGGCCGTATAGAGGCCGAGCGCCCGCAGATCGCGGGCCAGAACCTCCATGGCAGCCACGCCGCCAGCCTCGATCGCATCGACGAATTCCGCACGGGTGGCGAAGGGAAAATCCTCGCCGCCCCAGAGCCCGAGGCGCTGCGCATAGGCCAGGTTGTGCACGGTGGTCGCCCCGGTGGCCGAGACATAGACGATGCGCGCCTCGGGCAGCGCATGCTGAAGCCGCAGCCCCGCTCGGCCCTGCTGTGAGGCAGCGACATCGCCGCGTTCGCCCTTCCCGCCCCCGGCATTCTGCATGGCATGGCTCTCGTCGAAGATGATGACCCCGTCGAAGTCGCGGCCCAACCAATCGACGATCTGGCGGACCCGCGAAACCTTCTCGCCGCGGTCGTCGGAGCGCAGCGTGGCATAGGTGGTGAACAGGATGCCTTCGGCAAGCGTGATCGGCTTGCCCTGGGCAAAGCGCGCGAGCGGCGTGATGAGAAGCCGCTCCTGACCGAGCGCCTGCCAGTCGCGCTGCGCATCCTCGATCAGCTTGTCGGATTTGCTGATCCAGAGGGCCTTGCGCCGCCCGCGCAACCAGTTGTCGAGGAGGATGCCGGCCGATTGCCGCCCCTTCCCCGCCCCGGTGCCGTCGCCCAGCATGAAACCCCGCCGGAAGCGAACGGCCCCCTCGGCATCATCGGCCGCGGCGCTTACCGTGTCGAAGGTGGCATCGACCGTCCAGGATCCGGCCAGATGACCGGCATGCGCCTCGCCCGCATAGATCACGGTCTCGAGCTGGGCCTCGGACAGGCGGGCGCGGATGTCGGACGGCAGCAACGGCCGATAGGTCGGGCGCGGCGGCGCGACGGAAGCCATGGCGGCCGATTGCACCAGCCGGGTTGGGTGCGGTTCAGCACCGGGGATGCGGATCGCTTGCAGCGCATAGGGCTCGTAGATGGCATCCGACAGGCGTCCGCCCTCGGGCGGCGTCCAGTCGATGGCGTCATAGGCGAGTTCGACAGCTTCGGGGCCCCTGCCTTGCGTTGGCACGGGACGTGTCGGGCGGACTGGCCGACCAAGCGCCCCGCGGACTGGCGGCGACAAGGAGCGGCCGACCGGAGCGGTCAGCTGCGACAAGGAGACCGGCAGGCGCTCGGGCACTTGCGCCGCGATCCATCCAAGCAGCGTCTGCACATCCGGCGCAGTGCCCGGCGAGGCCGGTAAGGCGGCGGGATCCTTGGCGGGCTGCTTGTCGATCACGGTCAGCCGTGTCTCGATCGTCGTGCCATGCCGCGCATAGACCGACCCGTCGATCACGGCGGAGAAGACCACCCGACCACTCGCTTGAAGCCGGATGAAAGCCTCGCGCCAGTTCAGTGCCTCGGGCCCGAAACCCGCCCCGGTGATGGCGACCAGCCGCCCGCCGGGCGCAAGACGCGCGAGCGCCGAGGCGACGTGTCGGAAGGCGGCCTCCGTGTTGCGCCCTGCAACATGGGCCAGGGCCGAGAACGGTGGGTTCATCACGACGACGGACGGCACGAGCCCCGCATCCAGATGGTCATCGATCTGCGCGGCATCGAACCGCGAAAGGATCGCGGCCGGAAAGAGGGCGGAGAGGAGATCGGCGCGCGTCGCCGCGAGTTCGTTGAGGATCAGCCCGCCGCCCAGCGTTTCCGCGAGAATGGCCATCAGGCCGGTGCCGGCCGAGGGCTCGAGCACGACATCTTCAGGGGTGATCCGAGCCGCAGCCAGAGCCGCAAGGCCAAGAGGGATCGGTGTGCTAAACTGCTGAAAACTCTGGCTGTCCTCCGAGCGGCGGGTCTGGGTGGGCATCAGGGAAGCGATTTTCGTGAGCTGCGCCAGACGGGCGTCCATGCTGACGGCCTTCCGGAACAGCGCAGAGCCATACTTGCGGAGGAACAGGACCGTGGCGACCTCGCAGGCCTCATAGGCGGATTTCCAGTCCCAGACGCCGACGGCGTCGGAGGCCCCGAAGGCGGTTTCCATGGCCGCGCGCAGGATCGCGGCATCGATTCGCGCGCCGCGCTCGAGATGGGGAAGCAGAAGCCGCGCCGCGGCCAGGATGGCCGTGGCAGGCGAAATCGATGCGGCCGGTCCGGCCGCTGGGGAAAGGCTGTTCATGTCGGATGACCTCGGTAGAGCGGGACGGGCAAGGATCCGGAGGGCGCTCTCTCACCCGCCCGGACCCGCCCTATCGCGGCCCCCCTCTCCCTCTCGCACACGCTGCAAAGAAGAAGCGCCCCGACCTTGCGGTGGGGCGCTTCATGTCACCCGAAGCGGCGACCAGCTTCGGTGAAGGTGTAGTCATTGGCGCGCAGGCTCTCGTCGACCGCCTCGTCGGAGGTGAGATACCCGTATTCCCGCTCGAGCTGCCGATAGAGCCAACGGGCGAGATCCCGCAGCGCCTCGATGACGATGTCCTCGGCATCGGCTGTCATGTCCTGCCCGGTCTGGCTGTCGCGTTCGACGGCGATGCGCATGCTGTATTCGTGCGAGTAATGCCCGTGATGGGTGATCTCGGCGCGCAGCTGGAAGAAGTTGCGCCGCTGGATCGCCTGCAGCCGGTCCGCGATGCCGTGCAGCACGGCGTCTTGCGGGGCATGGGCACGCAGACGGGCCGCTGAACCACTGGCGTATCGCCAGACCCCTTCGTAAGACGCCCCATCTCCTTGTGACCAGAAGCCCCGGAACCAGATGCAGGGGTCCTGCCGCGTGCCGCCGCCCATGAGGCGGACGGTCCGGGTCCGGAAGCGGATGCCGAGGATTTCGGCGATGTTCTGGAAATCCTCGTAGACGGCATCGTACCAGTCGTAATCGAAGCCGCCCTCGCGATACCAGGCGCGGGCCCTTTCCTTGGCCGCCTCGGAGAGTTCATCGAGGCGATAGACTGTGGTCTCGATCACCTCAGGCATGGCTCGCCCCTTCCGTCAGCAGGGCCGACAGCCAGCCATCGGTTGAGATCCAATCGATCGTCTCGCCGGTCGCGAGATCCAGGACATGGGCGCCGCCGCCGAACCCATCGACCCTGGGCTTCGAGCAGGTCGTCGCATATTGCAGACCCCATCGGCCGGTCAGACCGAAGGCGGCGGCGCAGCGTTTCACGAAGGCGATGACCTGCGCGGGATCGCCGTTGCCCTCGTCACGCATCCAGAGCAGCGTGCCGCCATGCTCGGGCTGGATCGACAGCGCAAACCCGTCCGAAGGCGGATCCTCCGCCGCGTTTTCTTGCGACAGAGCCGTGTAGATGTCGAGCGCGCGGGCGGCATTCTCGGGGGTGCCCACGTCAAGCAGGCAGGAAAAGTGGGTGAAGTAGTCAGCCATGACAGCCTCCGGATGGAAGAAGGCCCGGGAGAGTGACCGGGCCAGTGCTGGGGAAAGGGGAAGCCGTTCAAGCGGCCTGCGGCAGGCTGAGCAGCGCCGCCGCGGTGGCCCGCCAGAAGGGATCGACGAGCCGCGCCTCGAGGAGGCTCGCCCGGACACGCAGGGCGCTGGCGGTCTTGCGATCCCCGCGCCCGTCTGCGGCGAAGGCCTGGCCGCGCAGGCGGCTCGCCTCGGTCACGATCCGGCGCGCCTCTGCGTCCGAGGCGACGGGCGGCTGCCAGAGGATGACCCCGGCGCGGATCGCTCCGGCGAGGACGAGGCCATGGCTGCGATCCTCGATGACCGCCAGACGCGGCTGGAAGCCGGGAAGCGCGACTGCGCCCGGATGGTCGGCCCTGCACACGGCCAGCTCAGCAAGGCGCATGGCCTCGTCGGGACAGGTGACCTCGCCGAGGGCAAGACACCGCTCCCGGGGCGCATCGGCATCGTCGGGATCGGTGGTGCCGATGGATGAGACGCGCAGCGGCAACCTCGGCGCGCCCTGCAGCGCGGGAAGGATGTCATGGGCCAGGATCTGGCCGATGGGACGGAAACCGCCCTGTCGGGTAAGGGTCATCGGGATCACTCCGCGACGGGCGGCGGAGGCCTCTCCTCCACCTCGCACCCGTCACGGCCCGAAGGCCCGCCCTCTTCCTCTTTGCCGGGGGCTGCGGCCCCGGCCTCGCGCGTGCCGACGCGCTGCCATGGCAGCGGAAAAACCCGGAACCCGCATGCGGGTCCGGGTCGGGGGGGTGAGGCGCTCCCGCGCCTCAGGCCCAGGGATCGAGCTCCAGTTTCACCATGCTCTCCTCGCCGTCGAATTCATCGGCGGGCATGGCGCCATGGGTGCCGTCACCGGCCTCGAACACGACGATCGACACGAGCAATGTGGCGGCGAGGCTGGCGGCGAAGGCGATGGCATCTGCATAGGACATGGGTTCCAGCTCCTGTCTTGGAGGCGGGGGACCATCCCCCGCGCGACAGGCGCCCGACGTGTCTGACCGGATCAGCACTCACCCTCGCGCGTTCAGATCGCTGAACGCCGAGGGCGGCACGCACGCGTAAGCCGACCCCTCTGGGGTTGAATGCCAAGAGACGGATCAGACCAAGGTCAGCGAATGGAAGCGGGGGATGGTCTTTGCCGCAGATCGGATGCCGGAATCCCGTCACAGATGCCCTGCCGCGCCAGCCTTGACGCTCCGCGTCTCGATCCAAACGGAACTGGGTGCCGGTGATTTCGCACCCGATCCCGACGCCAGAATGCGGGTCGAGAGGCCGGGTGAAACTGGCACTTGATCCACGCACGGGCATGCAGCCACGCCCTGCATCGACGGACAGCGTCGCCGGGGCTTCAGTCCCAGAGCCCCTCCGCGATCTCGCGCGCGACCATGGCACGCGCCTTCAGCATGACTTCGTCGCCGGACAGGTCGGCATGGCCGAAGAACCGGGCCCTTGCGCCATGGAGCAGCCAGTCGGCGTAACGGCAGTATTCGCGCGTTTCCAGACGGAAGGCGCGCAGGTCTTCGGCCCAGTGGGGCTTGGGTTCCACGACGACGGTGATCCCGTCGCATGTCTCTTCCCAGGGAAGCGACCGCTCGGTCACCGGGTTGGTGCGGTCCTCGCGGAAGATCTCGTCGATATCGATGACAGGGGGCATGGGGTCTCCAATAGCGGAAAGTCCCGGCACGTGGCCGGGCCAGGAAATGAAGATCGGGCAAGATGGGGCGACCTGCGCCGCCCCGGGGTGATCACTCGGCAGCAACGGGACGCTGCGCCTCATCCTCATCTTCGGCCGGTGCATCGTCCTCACCCGCGAGGAAGTCGGGCAGGTCTTCGCCCTCGGATCCCGACGCCGGATCGACATCGTCGGCCGCATCCGGAAGCGCCCGGCGAAGCGGTCCCGGCAGCCAGCCGGTATCCGCCAGCAGGCGCTCGGCCTCCTTGGCCATCTCGCCCTTCTTCAGGTGCCCGATCAGATCGGCCGCGCGGTCACCCGCACCTTCCCGCACCGCCTCGATGATGCGCGGCTTGGTCACCCGGCCGAGGTAGTTCTCGACCGTCGGCCGCCAGCCCGCCGCGACCATGTCGAGGCCCGTCGCCTGCGCCAGACGATCAGCCTGCGCAAGGCGCTGCGCCAGCCCGTGCTGGCTCACCCCCATGCCGCCATAGGGGTTCGGCTTCTCGTAGAGCGCGTTGACCCCGAAGCTCACGCAATGCGCCAGAAGCTCCAAACGCGATGCGTCGTCGAGGGCGTCGAGCCAGTCCCAGACCGCCGCATCGTCGGCCGGCACCTGATCGCCCCAGCGTTCATGCCGCGCGGCGATCGAAATGGCCGAGGCGCTGTCGCGCAGATCTTCGGCCTGCGCCGGGAAATGCACCTCGCGGACCTGCGCCTCGAGGCAGCCCCTTCCGGACTGGCGCAGGAAGCTGTCCGACACCAGCCGATGCAGAAGCGCGGTCAGGGCGACATGGGGGGATTTCGCCATAGCATCCCGCAAGGCCAGGGTGCGATGGGCGGTCAATTCGGTGACAAGGCGGTCCGGCAGGGGCCGGATCGCATCCGCCCCATCCTCGTCGTCGTCGCAATCCACAGCCGCGCCGCCGATGGCGATGACAGCCCGCCGCGGCTGGCCCGGTTCAGCCCCTTCAGGGTAAGACCCATCTGCGCCATCGGGGCCCACACCCTCGGGTTCCGCGACCGCCTCGTCCTCGTGCCGGACATACCCCCGCTCGACGCGCAGCCGACCGTCGGAGTCGATGCTGACGAAGGCACCCGCCTTTGCCATCTGACCGGGGGCATAAACCATCGGGCGGCTGTCGAAGGCTTCGAGCGCCGCCTCGATCTCGCCGAGCCGCTGGTCAATGTCATCAGGCAGCTCCTCCGCCTCGGCATACTCGGCTTCCAGCCGATCGTATTCGTCGCGCAGCGCTTCGCGCGTCGCGCGCTCATCATCCGTCAGGTCGACGGTCGTTCCCGCCAGTTGCCGCAGCCCCTGCAGGTGGCCGTAGGGGAAGTTCACGGCGACCTCGATCCACTTCCAGCCCTCGGCGGCGATGGTCTCGGCCTCGGCCTTCAGCTTCTCGCCGACCAGACGGTCGAGCAGGACCGGGTCCTGCAGCCAGCCGCCGTCGTCCTGCTGGAACAGATCGCGCAGGACAGAGCCGCCCGCAGCCACATACGCGTCGATGCCGACGAACAACGCCCGCTTGTCCGAGGCGCGCACCGTGGTTTCGGTCAGAAGGCGGCGGATGTGATAGGGCTCCTTCTGCCAGCCGTTGCGGATCGCCTCCCAGACCTGTTCCTGCCGGGCGTGATCCTCCGAGACTGTAAAGGCCATCAGCTGCTCGAGCGTCATGCCGTCCTCGGCATAGACCTCCAGAAGTGCAGGCGCGACCGACGCGAGGCGCAGGCGCTGCTTGACGACCTTCGCGTCCACGAAGAAGGCGGCGGCAATCGCGTCCTCGGTCATGCCCTTGTTGCGCATGGCCTGGAAGGCGCGGAACTGATCCAGCGGATGCAGCGGCGCGCGCTCGATGTTCTCGGCGAGCGACAGCTCGTCGATCAGGATGCCGGTCTGCGCCTCGGACAGGACGCAGGGCACGGGCGCGGTCTTGGCGAGGCGCTTTTGCCTGACCAGAAGCTCCAGCGCCCGAAACCGGCGCCCGCCCGCCGGGACCTCGAAGAGGCCGGTTTCGTGACCATCGGCGTCAAGGACGGGCCGGACATGCAGGGACTGGATCAGCCCGCGCCGGGCGATCGACTCGGCCAGCTCCTCGACCGAAACACCGGCCTTGACGCGCCGGACGTTCGCCTGGCTCAGCACCAGCTTGTTGAAAGGAATGTCGCGCGAGAACGACAGCGTGATCTTGTGAATGGCAGAGGCCATGGTCGCAACTCCATGACGGGCGCCGGGGAGCCTCTCTCTCCGGCCTCCAACCCGTCACGGAACCCAACCCCTCCTCTGGCTCTATTGTCGGCGGTTGGCTCGCTTTAGGGTCAGGACCCATTGATTTCATCCTTGCGGCATGATTCACGCTCCGCAAGGAGACCGATCGATGAGCAACCTTTTCTGGCTGACCGAGGCGCAGATGGAGCGTCTGAAACCCTTTTTTCCCAAGAGCCATGGCAAGCCGCGCGTCGATGACCGGCGTGTGCTGAGCGGCATAATCTTCATCAATCGCAATGGGTTGAGGTGGTGCGATGCGCCCAGGGAATACGGCCCGCACAAGACCTTGTATAACCGTTGGAAGCGATGGAGCGATATGGGTGTGTTCGCCCGGATCATGGCGGGCCTGGCCGCAGAAGGGACCGAGACCAAAACGATCATGATCGACGCCACGTATCTCAAAGCGCATCGCACGGCTTCGAGCCTGCGGGTCAAAAAAGGGGGCCTGGCCGCCTGATTGGGCGCACGAAGGGCGGAATGAACACCAAGCTGCATGCTGTCACCGATGCGATTGGTCGCCCTGTGACATTCTTCATGTCGGCCGGGCAAGTCAGTGACTACACCGGCGCTGCGGCCTTGCTGAGGGAATTGCCGAAAGCCGACTGGCTTCTGGCGGATCGCGGTTATGACGCTGATTGGTTCAGAGATGCGTTGAAAGACAAGGAGATAAAGCCCTGCATACCCGGTCGGAAGGCGCGCAAGACACCCGTGAAATACGACAAAAGACGCTACAAGCGGCGCAACCGGATCGAGATTATGTTCGGAAGGCTCAAGGATTGGCGCAGGATCGCAACCCGCTACGACAGATGCCCGAAGGTGTTCCTCTCCGCCGTCGCCCTCGCAGCGACCGTCATGTTCTGGCTTTGAGGATCAATGAGTCTGGACCCTAGGCAATTCGTGGCCGTCAAAGCATGACTTTAGCCAATTGCGACCTCTCGACTCGGACTACCGAAGCGCCCAGTCAAGTGAGACGTAGCGAAAGACGCCAAAGCCCAAAAGCAGTCTCCAAAATCCCATGACCCGAACCGCAACAATTATCAGGATATGGTTTCAGGGCCAAAAAGATTGAAATGGTCTCAATTTCGATTGGATGAGGGTCAACGCACCGTAGCGCGAACGAGCTCAGGTATCTTCTTCCTTATTCTCTTATACGAGTTCGGGAGACTCCCTGGGGTTAGCATTTTTGTTGTTCCAAGAACAGTTTCGATCTTCTTGAGTTGATTCTTTCGACCTATAAGTAGTCCATAAGGCGATTGATCTGCAGCCGGAATGTTCAAGCGGCCATAAAGTACTCCTTGCGCTGTCGCTGAGCCAACAAGATCGATGTCCATTGAATATCGAAAGCAGAACACTCCTACCTCTTCCAAAACGCTCAATGCTCTAGAATGATTAGTAAAGAATAAGTTCAAAAGATCGGCACGCTTCACAGCGTCTGGCAACATCAGGTCGATCAAGCAGGTCGCTTTGTATTGCTGACGATAGCGCGGGAAGCCGCGGGCATCTCTACTACTTTCTAGTTCATCATTCAAGTATGGCAGGAAATAGTCCTTGTCGACAACAGTAGCGAATTCGATCTTTATCTTGCGTAAAAGATGATAAGCGTAGGGAAGAGACTCAACCCCATCTAGGCTTATAATTGACACGCTGTGTTTTGCAAAATCCAGCCCGCCGTCCTCGATCAGATGCTTTACAAGCTCGGCGTCGATCGGACTCTCGGTCAGAATGACAAAATCAGCGAAAAAGAAATCGGAGTTTCTTCTGCGGTGGAAATTATAATATTTTGCTCGATCAATGCCGATATCGCCCCAAAAAGTTCTCGTTAGCTGTGTAACGGTTATCTCGAATCCACGACTACTAGAAGAAACCCTCCTACAAAGTGCGACCTCTTCATGTTCCAAGCTATCGAGCATGACTGTCGAGTGTGTGGTGAAGATAACTTGAAGCGGAAGTTTCTTCAACGCTGCCAACAAAGACCGCTGCGCCTGTGGGTGAAGGTTTTGTTCTGGCTCTTCGATTCCAAGGATATAAGTTCCCCCTAGAGATTCTGCCAAGTATGAGTAAATGCCAACTGCTGCGAGACTTTGCGTTCCACTTCCACAGTCAGTAATTTCAACCGTTGTGCTTCCATCCTTGACTCGTAGAACAAGGTCCTGAATTAGCAAACTGAAATCTGGCGTAGCCGAGTAGTCCAACTCGAACTCAAACGATCCGTTCAAATGCGTTAAAGCTCGAAGGTGCTTACTAAGGCCTACAAATGTTCGATCCTTGATGATTTTTGTAAGCTCGGAGACTTTAGGGGAAATTCTGTCTCTATTTTTCGTGTACTCCTGCACCCATGACATGACCGCAGCCCTCAGAAGGCTTTCTTGACCCCATTTGAGAACGTTTTCAATTCTGGATACAGGAACATACACGTAACGAACAAATTTCTGAAGTTCCTCCTGAAATCCACTTGGAGCGGCAATCCACGTCCCATTCTGAAGTATTTCCCAAGTTTGAGATTTCCTATACTTCAGGCGAACTCGAACCTCAGATCCACCAGCAACAATACGCGGCAAGTTGCACTGAGGAGGCGCGTCCGTGAATTCTAGATCGACTATTGCAGTTGATGTTTTTTGAAAAGCGTGGCGAGAAGCTTCAAAGTGGGGGCGCTCGTCTTCGAAATTAAAGAATGCATTCAACGCTCTGAGAATTGAGGACTTCCCACCGCTATTTTGTCCTACCAGCGCCAATTCTGCTCCAACTTCGATTTCTGCGTTGCGGATCCCTCTGAACTTTTCGATTCGAATTTTCTTTAGCTTCAAAGCACTTCCCTCGCCCATACGACGTTCACGGATTTTCCTTGCCACGCGCGCGACCGATAGTGCCTTGTCAGCGGTTCAGGTCAAGGCCATGTGACAGCCACGCTACGGCCAACATGACCAATAGGCCAGCGCTTCCGCCGATTGGCTTCCGCCTCAAGAGCGGTGGCGGAGAGCAGGTGTCCCCCCTGTGTTCTCCGGAGTTGATACCACTGTTACCGGATGCTTCTTATGCTCTCCGTCAACCTATCACGCTGCAACCCAGTCCCAAGTGCGCCGCTCTTGGAACAGAGCGGCGCGAAGAGGCGAAACTTCGGAGCGCCGGTTCGGCCTACGGCGCCTAGGAACCCGCCTTTCCGAGGCGCCCCTCATCTGATCCTCGGCACATTGCGAACAGCACCCGCTCCGCCGCGCTGATGCTGCCCTCGGCCCGCGCCACCTCGGCCCAGACCGAGATCGGGAACCGCCCCTCGAAATGCAGATCCCGCTCGATGCTCAGGCCAAAGGGCAGTCGGATGGCCGCCATCTCGCTCAGCGACCAGGAGCCGAGCTCCGGATAGCCCAGATCGGCGAGGCCGAAGAGGATGTCGCCGTCCTCATCGAGCTCGGTGGCCAACCAAGTGCCCTGGCCGAAGGGGTTGAAGAACTTCACGACAGGGATGTGATCGGCGTCCGGCATCCGGCCGTTGGCGAGAAGACGGGCGTGCTGGCTGGGGGTCAGGAGGATCATGCTGCCCTCCCTTGTCCTGCCACATCGGCGGCCGCCGAAGGCTCCGGCAGGTGGGCCAGCAGCCAGTCCGCGGCCTTGCTCGCCTGTGAGGCGGCTCGGACGATGGCGCGGTTGTCCTCGCGCAGCACCTCAAGCCAGGAGCCGATGTAATCGGCGTGGCGCACGGTGGGCACGATCCCCAGCGAGGCGCAGCAGAAGGCCGCGTTCATCTCGGCCACCAGTTCCTCGAAGGCATAGGCCTTGGTCCCGAAACTCCCCGAGAAGTCCCGGCCCAGCCGCGAGGCATGGCCCGTGGCATGGCCGAGTTCATGCAGTGCGGTCCGATGCCAGTTGATCGGCTCGAAATAGGCCTGCGGAGGGGGCACCTGGACGTAATCCAGCGCCGGGACATAGAAGGCCCGGTCGCCCCCGATCCGGAAATCGATGCCGGTGGCGCGGATCAGCGCCTCCACCTGCGGCTCGATCATTCCCGGGGGCGGCGGGGGTGCCGCGACTGTGATCTCCTCGGGCAGTCCCTCGCATTGGGCGGCGTTGAAGACGGTGAAGCGCTTGAGAAAGGGGATCTGTCCTGGCGTATCGCCGGTTTCCCGAGCGCGGCGTTTTTCGTCCTCGGGGGTGAAGCGGTCGGCATAGACGACGGTTGTGCCC
>NZ_PZKF01000046.1 GCF_003034995.1 Phaeovulum veldkampii DSM 11550
GAATATGAAAACCCGTGGTTCCGGGTCCGGCGCGCGGGGCGCTGGTATTGGGTCGAACAGGCGCAGCCGGTGCCCGGCGCAGCGGTGCTGCCGGTGACCCGGCAGGGCCTGATCATACAACGCCACCGCCGGGTTGCGCAGGGCCGGGCCGAAACGCTGGAAATTCCGCGCGGCCTGTGCGAGCCGGGCGAGACCGAGGCCCAATGCGCCGCGCGCGAACTGGCCGAGGAAACCGGGCTGGTCATTGCCCCCGGCGCGCTGCTGCCCTTGGGCTATTGCCGCCCTGACACCGGCCTGCTGGCAGCACGGGTGGCGCTGTTTCTGGCCGATCTGGGCAATCTGCCCGACCTGCCCCAAGCCGGCGACGGCGAGGCCGAGGGCATCTTGCGCATCCCCCCGCCCGATCTGTCGCGCTGGCTGGCCGAGGGCCGGATCGAAGACAGCTTTGCCCTGGCCGCCATCGCACTGGCCCAGGCACGCGGCGCGATCTGACCCCGCGCAGCGCCCGATCAGATGTGTCGGTCCCACAAACCTCTTTCCACCACCGGAAAACAGATCATTGATTTCATTTTAAAATCTCTGATTAATCGGCAATCCTCCCCGTTTAACGGGGCGCGACCGTAGGCTCAGGACTCGTTCTGGATCCTAGCCAGAACAAGACAATGGCGGCGAGGATCACGGCGAAGAAGAAGGGCTGCGGGCACCGGTCGTATCGGGTGGCCACGCGCCGCCAATCTTTGAGGCGCCCGAACATGATCGGAGGCCAGCGCCACCATGATCTGGGCGAAGACACCATTTTCGCCCCAGCGCTTCCAGCGGTTGCCGTTACCGAAGGAATAGTTTTCCACCAAATAGGACGTGAATTTGTGCGCAAGGCAGGTGCCGACCGCCTTGCCATCAGCCCCCCCGAAAAGCGCTGGCTCATCGCACTTGCTTTCGACCTCTGCAAATGCGGCGGCCCCCGCCCGGAGGGCTTCGATTGTCAGATGCGGCTTGTCGATAAATACTAAATACTTTGTTTTTGCTATGATATTGGCGACCCCGGGACGACTCGAACGCCCAACATCCTGATTAGAAGTCAGGTGCTCTATCCAGTTGAGCTACGGGGCCGTGATCCTTCTGTTAACTGTTCGGAAAACGCTTCGCAAGTGTTTCCCATTTCCCTAGCCGATTGTTTCCGTTCGTCTTTTCGGCCCCAGAGCCGCCGCTTGGAAGTCAGGCGCTCTATCCTGTCGAACTACCGGACCGTTTCACCTTTTTGCGACAGCGCGCCGCGCCGTGCAAGGGTTTCAAGGCAAGCGGGCGCCTCAAATCGGCGAGGGTTTCAAAGCGGGCAGGTCATGAAAACCGACCACGGGTCTTCGCCATAGCCCTCGAATGGGCCGCAGGCGGCAAAGCCCGCCGCAAGATAGAGTGCGCGGGCGGGGGTAAAACTGTCTTGCGCGCCGGTTTCCAGGCTGACCCGCACAAATCCAGCCGCGCGTGCCTCGGCCATCAGATGATCCAGCAGGTGCCGCGCAAGGCCACGGCCCCGTGCCTCGGCCAGAATGTGCATCGACTTGATCTCGGCATGGGCCGCGTCGATCCGCTTCAGCGCGCCCATGCCCAGCGGGCGGTCGCCTTCGCGCAGCACATAAAACCGGATGCCCGGCGCCGCCAATGCCGAGGCAGGCAGCATGTGGATGCTTTCGGGCGGCGTGTCAGCGTGCATCGCCGCAGTGTGGCGGGCGTGGATCAGCGCCAGATCGGGGGCCAGCGGATCGCCCAAGGTGATGGTGATACCATTGAGGGCCGCAGGTGCAAATCGGGTCATAAGTGTTGCCAGAAGCCCAGTTTTACTCAATGCAATCACTATGGAAATTTCGACTGGGCGTAAAGGGCTCGGGGTATGGATCAGGTCGCGCCCGGCCTGCTGCCCGCCCCCAAAAAGGCCTGCGGTTTCGGGTTACGGGCCATGGCAAAGCCGCGCAGCGGCGCCTTACCCAAGGCCAGCCGCCGTGCGGTAGACCGTGAACCGCCCCACCGTGGCCAGCGGGGTCAGTTCGGGCAATTTTTGCAGATAGGACGGCGCGGCATCAAGAAGCAGGATATGGGTGAATTTCTGTTGCCAATCCTGAACAAAAGTGGGCGCGATCTCGGCCGGGTAGCAGGTGTCGGGAAGGGTAAAGCATTCGTCCAGCGCAAAAAGCGCCGGATGCGCGTAATCCTTCCACCGCGGGGCCAGCGTGATCGCGTGCACCCCCAGAAACAGGGTCGGAACAAAGGCAGACCGGGTCGATACGGCGTAGCCCTGGACATGGGACAGCCGCAGGTCGCGCTGATGGCCGCGCGCGCGCAGCGGCAGAACGCGCGCGCCCGGCGGCACAGCCTGAAGAACCGCCAGAAGATCGTTGATCTCGGCGTCGTGACGCGCGGCATAACGCTCGACCAGCGCCCCGCGGGCAACCAGCAGGGCCAGAAACACGACCGCCAGGCCACGCGCCTGCGCCTTTGACACCCCCTCCCAACGCGTTGCGGCCAGAAAAAGCAGCATCAACACCAACGGCAGCCGGATATGCACCAGCGCCACCCCGTTCAACCAGGTGGGCGAAACAAGCGCGGCAATCGCCACGGCAATGATTGGCCCCTTCATCGTCGGCGCCAGCCTGAGTCGCGGCCCGCCAGCGCGACGACGCAGTGTCATCAAGCACAGCACAAGGGCAACAAACCCCAGCAACCCCGAAAGATTGAGCAGAAAACTCCCCTGCGACAACGGAACCTCGAAGGTGGCGTTCAGAAATCGCAGCTTTGACATCAGCGGCCCGAAGGCCGTTTTATTTCCCGCGGGAGACTCGCCGCCCGTCAGCACGTCGTGCAGCAACCACGCCAAAGGCCCCAGAAACGGCAGCGCCATGATCAGACCACGGCCCAGTTGGCGGCGCGGCTGGCTGGCCTCTTGCAACAGTTGCATCTCGCGGCCAGCCGCGCATACCAGGCCGAGCGCGAGGTCAGCCCCGCCATCTCGTCGGGGCCAAGACCTGCCGCGGTCAGGGCCGCGCGGGTGCCGGGTTCCTGCTCCAGTCGCGCCACGATCTCGCGGCTGAGCGCGTCGGGGGCCAGCGTGAACGGTTCGATCAGCGCGCCATGTTCGGCCAGCAGCCGGTCGATACGGTCCAGATCGCGCAGGATCGTGTCGGTCTCGGCAGGGGTCAGCGCCGCCTTGCAGCGCCCGCCGCAGCGCGACAGCACATGGCTGCCCGGCAGCGCGCGAAAGTAATCGACCAGCGACAGCCCCAGATCGGCGAACGGCCCGCGCAGAACCAGCGATCCTCGCCCCTCGTCGCGATACCAGGCGCGCAGGCCATCGTCGTCCAGCACCCCGGCAATGCCAGCATTGTCGATCAGCAGGTTCGGCGACACGATCACCCCTTCGGACCAGACCGCGCCCAGCAGCAGCCGCTTGCGCAGTTCGGTCGGCGCCAGCCCGCGGACCGAGTCGCAGTTCGACAGGAACATCTTTTCTTTCAGGATCATTGCTTTTCCTTTTCCTGTCACGGCCCGCGCGCGGTCAGCGCAGCACCCGCAGCACCGTCTGCCACAGGATCGCCGCGTCAAGACACAGCGTCTGATGCGCCTGATAGATCAGGTCAAGTCGTGCCTTGCGCGGAATGCAGGCCCGGCAATACAGCGCGTCGGTTTCGGCGGCGGAGCGTGACCGCGCCAGAATGCGCGCCTCGTGCCGGTGAAAGCGCAGCGTGGCAAGCCCGGTCACGCCGGGGCGGGCGCGCAGCACCTGCGCGTAAAGTTCGGGGAATTTCTCGACATACTGGCGCAGCGGCGGGCGCGGCCCCACCAGGCTGATGTCGCCGCGGATTACGTTCCACAGTTGCGGCAACTCATCCGCCCGTATGCGCCGCAGCAGGCGCCCGGTGGCGGTGATCCGGCCCGCCTTGTCAGCGCCCGAAACGCCCGCATCGGCCGGGTCGGGGCGCATGGTGCGAAATTTCACCAGTTGAAAGCCGCGGTCGGGCGTCTGCATCCGTTCGGACAGATACAGCACCGGGCGACCATCACGCAGGGCGATCAGGGCCGCCAGGGCCAGCAGCACCGGCGCCAGCAGCACCGCCAGCAGGCAGGCCAGCACCAGGTCGAACAGGCGTTTTTGCGGCGTCATCGGCAGGCTTTCAGCAGCAGACTTGCGGGGGGAAGGGCGTTCAGGGCGGCCAGTTCGGCGATCATGGTTTCGGGCCGGGCGGCGCCGGGGGCAAAGTCGTGCAGGGCGGCCAGCCGGGTGCACTCCAGCACGATCCGGTGCTGCGCGCCAACCGGGGCCGGGGCAAAGGCCCAGGGCAGGCCCGCAGCCTCGGCCAGCGCCGCCATGCCGATCGGCGCCGGGGCGGCCACATTCAGCACCGCGGGCAGGGCGGGGCAGGTGGCCAGCGTTTCCAGAACCGCAGCCAGCGTGGCCGGGCCGATGTAAGACCGTTCCGGCCCCGCTTTGGCCGCCTCTCCGGCATCGCCAAAGCGGTCGATCACCAGCGGGCGGCTGGGGTTGGTCAGCAGCGCATCGGCCCCCGCTACATTGCCGATCCGCAGCGCGCAGACCGAAAGGCCCCGGTCGCGCCAGCGCGCCGCCACCGTCTCGGCGGCGCATTTTCCCGCGCCATAGGCGGTGATCGGGGCGGGCGGGTCGGTTTCGGCATAGGGCAGCGCACGCGCCCCGCCATAGACCGCCGCGGACGAAGCCAGCAGCACCCGCCCTACGCCGGCCATGACGGCGGCGGCCAGAACCGCCTCGGCCAGCGCCGGGGCGAGTGCGGGGTCGGCGTCGCGCCCGGTGGGGCCGGCCAGATGGATCAACGCGGCGGGGGGGCCTTGCCGCGCGGCCAGCGCCAGCAGCGCCCCAGGCCCCTCGCGCAGCGGATCCCAGACCAGCGCGCCGAGGCTGGCCCCGCGCGTCTGCCTCAGAATACGCGCCGCAGCAGGGGGGCGCATGGCCCAGTGCGCGCCGATCAGCCGCCCCACGCGCCCGCTTGCCCCGGTTATCAACCAGGTGGCGGGCAGGGGTGGGGTGGGGCAAAGGGGCATCAAACCTCGGATCATCAGGGGCAATCGTTGCCGGGGCAAGGCCCGCCCCGCAGGTTGCCGAGCGGGTTCTTCTGTGGCAAGAAGGAGTCCGGGGAATTTTCAGATCAAAGAGCCAGAACATGCATGATTTCGCCACGCGCCGCACCATGATGGTCGATACGCAGGTCCGGCCCAATGATGTGACCAAGTATCCACTGATTGCGGCGATGCTTGAGGTTCCGCGCGAGGTGTTCGTGCCGACCGCCCTGCGGCAGGCGGCCTATCTGGGCGAAAACCTCGACATTGCGCAGGGCCGCGTTTTGCTGGAACCGCGCAGCTTTGCCAAATTGCTGGATGCGCTTGATGTTCAGCCCACCGATCTGGTGCTCGATATTGGGTGCGGGCTGGGCTATTCGACCGCCGTGATCGCTCGTCTGGCCGAAGCCGTAGTAGCCATTGAAGAGGGCCCGCTCGCCGCTCAGGCGCAGGATGCGCTGGCCGCCGAAGGCGCCGACAACGCTGCCGTGGTCGCCGGACCGCTGGCCGCGGGGGCACCCCAGCACGGCCCCTATGACGCGATCATGATTGAAGGAGCGATTGAGGTTCTGCCCGCCGATATCGCCGATCAGTTGAAGGACGGGGGCCGGATCGGCGCCCTGTTCATGGAGGGTGCGTTGGGCGTGGCCCGCATCGGCGTCAAGATCGACGGCGCGATCAGTTGGCGCAACGCCTTCCATGCGGCCGCCCCGGTTCTGCCGGGTTTTGCGGCAAAACACGCCTTTACGCTCTGATCTTCGGGCAGAGCACGCAGATTTGGTGTGGCGGTCGGGGCAAAGCTCCGGCATGATCGCAGCCAATAGTCCGCCGCGTTTTGTTGGCGGCGAAGGTGTAAGAATGAGGATGTTCGGCATGATGCGCATAACCCGATCCACCTTTGCGGCAGCCGGTCTTGCGGTGATGAGCATCATGGCTGCGCCGGTTGCGCAGGCCGAGACCTTGGCTGATACGCTGGTTGCGGCCTATCGCAACTCCAACCTGCTGGATCAGAACCGCGCCACATTGCGCGCCGCCGATGAAGATGTGGCGACGGCCGTATCCAGCCTGCGGCCGGTGCTGAAGTGGGCGGCGACGGCCGGGTATAGCGACACCGACCGCTATGAGGCCAGTCAGGCCGCGCTGGAACTGACCGCGCAGATGACGCTGATGAGCTTTGGGCGGACAGGGCTTGCCATCGACATTGCCAAGGAATCGGTGCTGGCCACGCGCGAGGCGTTGCGCGGGGTGGAACAGAACATTCTGCTGGGCGCTGTTCAGGCCTACACCGACGTGAAAAGCGCCAGCGAAAGCGTGGCCATCAACCGCAATTCGGCGCGGGTGATCGGCGAAGAACTGCGCGCCGCGCAGGACCGGTTCGAAGTGGGGGAGGTGACCCGCACCGATGTGGCCCTGGCCGAGGCGCGGCTGGCCGCGGCACGGGCGGCGCTGTCGGCAGCCGAAGGCCAGCTTCAGGTCGCGCGTGAATCCTACAAGGCCGCCACAGGGGCGTATCCGGTTCGACTGGCCGCGCTGCCGCCGTCGCCGAAACTGCCCAAAACATTGGCAGAAGCGCAAAACACCGCGCAGCGGCTGCACCCCTCGATTCGGCAGGCGCAGCGTCAGGTCACCGTGTCCGAGCTTCAGGTTGCGGCGCAGGCGGCCGAGCGTATGCCGGTTCTGACCGGGTCGCTGTCTGCGGGAACGGGTGAGTCCAGCATCACCGGCGATCTTGACGATGTGTCGGTGGGCCTGAACCTGAACCAGACGATCTATTCCGGCGGGCGACTGAGCGCGCTGCACCGCCGCGCGCTGGCCGGGCGTGACGCTGCCCGTGCCGGCTTGCTGCAGACCGGGGTCGAGGTGGCGCAGAATGTCGCCAATGCCTGGGCCAACATTGCCGTAAGCCGGGCGCAGATCAGCGCCATCGACGAACAGATCCGCGCAGCGACGGTCGCTTTCCGCGGCGTGAAAGAAGAAGCGACGCTGGGCGCGCGCACCACGCTGGATGTGCTGGATGCCGAACAGGATCTGCTGAACGCGCAGGCCGACCGCATCGAGGCCGAGGCCGCGTTGCAGGTAGCATTCTATTCACTGTTGTCGTCTATGGGTTTGCTGACGGTAGATCATCTGAACCTTGGGATTCCGACCTATGATCCGGCGGCCTATTACAACGCTGTGCGCAACGCGCCTGGCACTTCGGTTCAGGGCAAGAGTCTGGATCGCGTGCTGCGCGCAATCAACAAGCCGTAGGCGTTTCGCGGGTGACGGTTGTGGTGTGACAAGGGTGGGGCATGTCTGATTCCAAGGCGAATGTTCAGATCGAGGATGTTTTATCCTCCATCCGTCGGCTGGTGTCGCAGGGTCAGACTGTGCCCGATGGTAGCGCCCCGGTGTCTGCCCTGACGCCGCCTCGTGCCGCTGATTCAGACATGTCCGAGGCCGACCGTCTGGTGCTGACACCAGCGCTGCGGGTGGCCGGGTTTGACAGTCACGAAGTGGATGTCTGGCCGGACTTGGCTCAGGACGATCAATTTGATGTCGATCTGACGGGGACCGGCGCGCATGTGCAGCAAGATGTGACCGGAGAAGAGGCCGCTCGGCAGCCCGTCGCCGGGGCGCAGTCACCTGGTGTCGATGCGCCTTTGCCCGCCGTCATTGAGGCCGATCCGGCGGTTGATCTGGGCGCCGAACTGACCCGTCTTGAAAGCACGATTGCGGCGATGGAGGCGGCGGTGGCTGTGGTTGGTGATGCGTTCCACGCTGCGCCCGATGCCGCCGATACCGCACCGGTGCCACCAGCCCCCGCGTCGGTTCTGCCCGAGCAGGCGGCGGCGGCACCGCAGGCCGCAGCCATGGCGCCGCCCGCCGGGGCCGAACCGCGCCGCTTGCATCTGCGCGACCCGTTTGAGTCGATGCCCGACGACATGGCAGAGAGCGAAGACCTGCTGGCCCTGTCCGATGACGAGATTTTCGACGAAGAGGCCCTGCGTGCCCTGATTGCCGACGTGGTCCGTCAGGAGTTGCAGGGGATGCTGGGCGAACGGATCACCCGCAACGTCCGCAAACTGGTGCGCCGCGAAATCCAGCGCGCGCTGGCCAGCCGTGATTTCGAATGACGCCGCATCGGTCTCCGGGCAGACCGCTGCGGCATCTGGCGCCGGGGTGGTTCGGGTGAAAGCGGTGGCCGGAACACCTCGCCCGGCGGGGCCCTGATGGCTTGGGTCTATCTGGGGCTGGCTGGTCTGCTGGAGGTCGTCTGGGCCGTTGCGATGAAGCAATCTGCCGGTTTCACGCGCCTGACCCCCTCGATCATCTGCGGGGTCGCCATGGCGGCCAGTCTTGGCCTGCTGGCGCTGGCGCTGCGCAGCTTGCCGCTAGGCACTGCCTATGCCATCTGGACCGGCATCGGCGCGGTCGGGGCTTTTGCCGTGGGGCTGGTGTTTATGGGCGAACCGGCAACGCCCGCGCGCCTGATTGCGGCGGGGATGATCGTGGGCGGGTTGGTGCTGATGAAACTCGCCTCGGGCTAGGCCCGGCACTTTGCCAAACGAAAACCGCGCCCGGCGGGGCGCGGTCTTGGCTCTGTTCGGCGCAGGCGCGATCAGGCGGCTTCGGCGTCGGCCTCACCCGCGGCGATCCGGCGTTCGCTTTCTTCGCGCGATAGCGCGACCGAGGTGCGAACACCCTTCGAGACGAATTCCATCAGCCCCTTGACCACCCGTTCGTTCGGGTCGATCCCGGCACAGGACAACACCTCGCGCCCATCGCGCGATCGCGCCCAACGAGCGATCTGCTCGGGGCCGTTGCCATACTTCTTGTCGTCGGCAATCGCGTCATCCAGTGCGGCCAGCACCACGGCGGCAAACAATTTGCGCGCCCGCTGGCCCTGTTCATAGTTGAAGGCGGAGCCGTCAACGAAATCGCGCATTATTACGTCCTTTGTTATTGCTCTTGCGTTTCCTGGCGTGTCGCCGAATATGGCTGTTCCCGAGCGATTCGATATGGCCCGTTTGGCATGTCACCCATGCGTCTGACGCATGGCTTGGCATCGGTCAATACCGTATATCGTCGGGTTGCCAGAGGGCAGCCGCACAGATATAGGTGCCCAGCACATCCGATCAACCTGCCCAACGAGTTTTATCCCATGCCCAAGATCAACGGCAACGAAATCCGCCCCGGCAATATTCTGGAGCATGACGGCGGCCTTTGGGCCGCGGTGAAGGTCAGCCACGTCAAGCCTGGCAAAGGCGGGGCGTTTGCGCAGGTCGAGTTGAAGAACCTGCGCGACGGGCGCAAGCTGAACGAGCGGTTCCGGTCGGAAGACAAGGTGGAGCGGGTCCGGCTGGACCAGAAAGATCAGCAGTTTCTGTATGAAACCGATGGCCGTCTGGTGTTCATGGACAGCGAAACCTATGAACAGACCGAACTGGACGCCGAATTGCTGGGCGATCGCCGCCCCTTCCTGCAAGACGGCATGACTGCGACGGTCGAATATTTCGGTGAAGAGGCGCTGACGGTGTCGCTGCCGCAAAAGGTGGTCTGCAAGGTCGTGGAAACCGAGCCGGTGGTCAAGGGTCAGACTGCGGCCAACAGCTACAAGCCCGCGATCCTTGACAATGGCGTGCGCATCATGGTGCCGCCGTTCATCGGCGTGGACGAAGACATCATCGTGAATACGGAACTGTTCGAATATTCCGAACGCGCCTGAGCCGGTCGGGGACAAATTCGGGGGCCTGCGAGCCCCCGTTTTCATGCCGCCCGCTTATGCCGGGATGACGCGCGCGGCGCCTGCGGTCAGCGCCGCATTGGCCCGGTCATGCCGCAGCATTGCAATGCCTTGACCCGCGGCCTGGGTATAAAGCGTGCCAGCCTCGCGCCCGTCTTCGGTCAGGATCGGGGTGCCCACTGGCGCGGCACCCTCGACCCGCACCGTGACAAGGCCGCGTTTCAATTCGGTCTTGTGCTTCATCCGGGCGGTCACCTCCTGGCCGACATAGCAGCCCTTTCGGAAATCGACGCCGTGCAGCCGCTCGAACCCGGCTTCGAGGATGTAGCTGTCGTTCGGGATCAGTTCGATCCCGGCCTCGGGGATGCACTGGGCCACACGCAGCGCGGCCCAGTCGGTGCCGTCATCGGCGGCGCTGGTGCCGTAGAGCCGCCATCCCAGCGATGGGTGGCGGGGGTCGGCCACCGCGCCTGCAGGGGCGGGGCCAGTGCCGCGCGCCACCTTCAGGTCGGTGGGCGCAATCGCCACATCGGCGCGCAGCCGATACATCGCCAGCCTGCGCGCCAGATCGGCGGCCTGCGGGGTGGCCACGTCGATCAGGATCGTGTCGCCCTGCGCCAGCAGGATGAAATCGGCCAGATATTTGCCCTGCGCGGTCAGCAGCGCCGCATAAACCGGGCCGTCGGGCAGGCGGCGGATGTCATTGCTGACCAGACCTTGCAGGAAATGCGCGCGGTCTGGCCCGGTGACGGCAAGAATGGTGCGGTCGCTTGGCATCAATGTCTCCCTCGGCTGGGTTTTGATAGAGCCTGCGGGCGGCAGGCGACAGGGGTCAATCCGTCGTGACGCGCGCGCGCCACAGCGTGAACAGGCCCGCCGCCACCACCAGGCCCGCGCCCAGCGCCACCTCGGGGCGCAGGGTTTCGTTGAAAACGGTGATGCCCAGCGCCGCGATAAAGACCAGTTGCAGATAGGCAAAGGGCTGTATCGCGCTTGCTTCGGCCAGTTCATAGGCCCGGATAAGGCACCAATGCGCGGTAGCCGCTGTCAGGCACAACAGGCCCATCCAGCCCCAGTCGGGCAGGCTCATCGGCTCCCAGAACCAGACGCCTATGGCGGTGGCGGCCAGCGCGCCGACCGTGCCGGTCCAGAAAAACGATACCGTGGTGCTGTCGGTTCGCCCGACATAGCGCGTCAGCAACCCATAGAGCGCGAACATGAAAGCCGAGATCAGCGGGATCAGAGCCGCAGGTGCAAACACCGCAAACCCCGGTTGCAGGATCACCAGCACACCGACAAACCCGATGCCGATGGCCACCCAGCGCCGCCAGCCCACCGTTTCGCCCAAAATCGGGCCTGACAGCGCCGCGATCAGCAGCGGATAGCAGGTAAAGACCGCATGGCTTTCGACAAGGCCAAGGATCACAAAGCCTTGCACCATGATCAGCACCTCGGCCACCAGCAGCAGCGCGCGCAGCGCTTGCAGCAGCGGCTGGCGCGAGGCCGCCGCCCGGCGCAGCCCGCCGGTCTGGCGCGCGGCCAGAACGGTGACAAAGGCCGCAAAGAACCAGTAGCGGATCATCACCACCATATAGACGTTGTATTCCCCCGCCAGATGGCGCGAGATTCCGTCTTGGAGCGCAAAGATCGCGGTTGTGGCGACCATCAGCCAGATGCCTTTGCGGGTGTTCTGATCGGTCACGATGCCGGCCCCGGCATCCGGCCGCGGCTCATGTGCCGCTTGTGGCCAAAGCCCGGCGCGCGCTCGACCGCAAAGCCTGCGGCGGCCAGCCCCCGGCGCACGAAACCCGCTGCGGTATAGGTGGCAAAGCTGCCACCCGGCGTGGTATGGGCCGCGACCTCGGCCATCAGGGGTTCGGCCCATAATTCGGGGTTTCGGGCGGGGGAAAAGCCGTCCAGAAACCACGCATCGGCGCGGCCACCCCAGCGTGGCAGGGTGTCGCGGGCGTCACCCTCGATCACGCGCACACGCAACGCCCCCAGATCAAAGCACCGCGCGCCCCGGCCCCAGGCGTCCAGAAACGGGCCTGCCACTGTCGCCGCCTCGGGAAACGCGGCCAGCGCGCGGGCGATATCGGCAGCGGGCAGGGGGTAGGCCTCGAAGCTGATGTAATCCATGGTAAAATCGCAACCCGCGGCGGTCGCGGCAAGCTGGGTGGCCAGCAGGTTCAGCCCGGTGCCAAAGCCTAGTTCGGCCACGACAAAGCCGGGCTGGAACCGCGCGGGCAGGTCGTTTCCGGCCAGAAACACATGGCGCGTTTCAGCCAGCCCGTTCTCAAGGCTGAAATAGGGGTCGTCGAAACGGCGCGAAACCGGCAGCGTGCCGCCGCGCCATTCAAGCCCGCTCTGGTCGATATCCGTCATCTGGTCTAATCCCGCCGCAACGGCGACCATGACGAAGGGAACAGGCAATGGCAACGGGATTTCGGGCCGAGGTGACGGTGCGCGGCGGTGGGGTGTTCGGGCTGGCCTGCGCCTGGGAAATCGCGCGGCGTGGCGCCAAGGTGCGGCTGATCGAAACCGCGCGGCTGGGCGCGGGGTCAAGCGGTGGGCTGGTGGGGATGCTGGCGCCGCATGTTCCCGACCAGTGGAACCCGAAAAAGCAGTTCCAGTTCGAGGCGCTGGCGCTGGCCGACGCGTTCTGGGCCGCGGTAGCGGCTGCGGGCGGGCGCGATCCGGGCTATGCGCGCACCGGCCGGTTGCAGCCGCTGGACACCGAGGCTGCGGTGACGCTGGCCCGCGCGCGCGGCGCCGAGGCGGCGGTGAACTGGCAGGGCCTTGCCCGGTGGTCGGTGGCCCGCGCCGAAGACTTTGGCCCGATGGCGCCGGTTTCGGCCACCGGGCTTGTGGTGCATGACACGCTGTCGGGCCGGGCGGATCCGCGCGCGGCGGGGGCGGCGCTGGCCGCGGCGATCACCGCGCGGGGAGGGCAGATCGTGCTGGGTGATGCCGAAGACGAGGGCGCGGTGATCCATGCGACCGGGGTTGCGGGGCTGGCCGCGCTGTCAGCCGCCTTCGCTCGCGAGGTCGGCAATGGTGTCAAGGGCCAGTCGGCCAGCCTTGGCATCGACATGGGCGATGCGCCGCAGGTGTTTCACGATGGCGTGCTGATCGTGCCGCATGCCAACGGCACTGTCGCGTTAGGGTCCACCTCGGAACGGGTGTTCGACAGCCCCGACACCACCGATCACCAGCTGGAAGAAATCATCGCCAAGGCGCGGATGATCTGCCCGGCGCTGGCCGATGCGCCGGTAATCGAACGCTGGGCCGGGGTGCGCCCGCGGGCCCGCACCATGGCGCCGATGCTGGGGGCCTGGCCTGGCCGGGCGGGGCAGTTCGTCGCCAACGGTGGCTTCAAGATCGGCTTTGGCATGGCGCCCAAGGTGGCCGAGGTGATGGCCGATCTGGTGCTGGAGGGGCGCGACGCGATCCCCGAGGGGATGCGCGTCGAGGATTGCCTGTAGTCTAGCGGGCGCGGCCCAAAAGCTCCAGCACAGGCGGCCCCAGCGCCGCGACGATCAGCGCCACCCCCGCGGCCGAGGGGTGGATGTTGTCATCTTGCATGACTTCGCGCCGCGCACGGTCTTCGGGCGCCAGGTCCATGATCGGGGCCAGCAGGTTGGGCACCAGAAGCGCATCGAACCGCGCCGCCAAATCGTGCCACATTCCGTCGAATTCGGCCTTGTAATCGGGCCCGTAGTTGCCCGGCGCGGGCAGGCCGACCAGCAGAACCGGCAGGTCGCGGCCCTGCGCCTCGGTCAGCATCGCCTCAAGATTGGCGCGGCTTTCGGTGGGCGGCAGGCCGCGCAGCAGGTCATTGCCGCCCAGGGCGATCATCAGCGCGTCGGTCTGATCGGTCAGCGACCAGCCCAGCCGCGCCCGCCCCCCCGCCGTGGTATCGCCCGACACGCCCGCGTTGACCACCCTTACATCGGCCCCGTTTGCCAGCAGCCATGCCTGCAATTGCGGCACCAGCCCCTCGCCCTCGGGCAGGCCATAGCCCTGCGTCAGGCTGTCGCCCAGGGCGACCAGTTCCAACGGTTCGGCTGCGGCAAGTCCGGGCAGCGCCAGCAAAGCTGCCGCCAGAAGGTTGCGAAGCCGCGCCCGCGCGCCATATCGGAAGCTGACAGGCAGCACAGGGGCACGAAGCATGGACACGGTTCTGGCGATGAAGGATGCGCGGTTGACGCTGGCGGGCAACGCAGGCCCTGTCGAGGTGCTGCGCGGCATCACGCTGGGCATCGCGCGGGGCGAAAGTGTCGGGCTGATCGGTCCTTCGGGGTCGGGCAAGTCGTCGCTCCTGATGCTGATGGGCGGGCTGGAACGCGCCACTTCGGGGTCGGTCACGGCGCTGGGGCAAGACATGTCCGCGATGGACGAAGACGCGCTGGCCCGGTTCCGCAGGGGTAATATGGGGATTGTGTTCCAGTCCTTCCACCTGATTCCGACGATGACGGCGCTGGAAAACGTGGCCCTGCCGCTGGAACTGGCGGGCATGGACGATGCCTTTGGCCGCGCAGCCGAAGAACTGGCCGCCGTGGGTCTGGGTGCGCGGATGCACCATTACCCCGCCGAGATGTCGGGCGGCGAACAGCAGCGCGTGGCGCTGGCCCGCGCCGCAGCCCCCCGGCCCGCGCTGTTTCTGGCTGATGAGCCGACCGGCAACCTTGATGCCGCGAACGGCGCGGCGATCATGGATCTGTTGTTTTCGCTGCGCGACCGGCACGGGGCGACGCTGATCCTTGTGACCCATGCGCCCGAACTCGCTGCGCGCTGTGATCGGGTGATCCGGCTGGCCGATGGGCAGGTGGTGGCCGGGCAGGTGGCGGCATGACCGGCGATCTGGCGCTGGCTGCCCGCATCGCGCGGCGCGAATTGCGCGGCGGTCTGGCGGGGTTTCGGGTGTTTCTGCTCTGCCTCATTCTGGGCGTGGCGGCGATTGCCGCGGTGGGCACGGTGCGGGCGGCCATCGGCACCGGGCTGGCCGATCAGGGCCGGGTTCTGCTGGGGGGCGATGCGCAACTGTCCTTTACCTATCGCTACGCCACGCCCGAAGAACGCGGCTGGATGGCGGCACAGGCCGAGGCGGTGTCAGAGGTGATTGATTTCCGCTCCATGGTCGTGCGGGGCGCGGGCGACGCGGCCGAGCGCGCGCTGACGCGGGTCAAGGCGGTGGACGGGCTTTACCCGCTGGTGGGCGATCTGGTGCTTGACCCGCCGATCCCGCTGGATCAGGCGCTTGGGCAGGCGGGGGGCCTGCCCGGCGCGGTGATGGATGGCGTTCTGGTGGACCGGCTGGGAATGCAGCCGGGCGATACGTTCCGGGTGGGGCTGGCCGAATTCCGGCTGACGGCACGGCTGCTGCGCGAACCCGACAGTGCCACCTCGAGCCTTGGTATCGCGCCGCGCACCCTGGTTCGGTCAGCCGCTCTGACGGGGGCGGGGCTGCTGGAGCCGGGGTCGATTTTTGACACCGATTACCGGCTGCGGCTGGCGCCCGGCACCGATCTGGCCGCGCTGGAGGCCAAGGCCGAGGCAGATTTCGACGGCGCCGGAATGCGCTGGACCGATGCCCGCCGCGCCACGCCGGGGGCTGAAAGGTTTGTGGACCGGATCGCCGATTTTCTGGTGCTGGTGGGGCTTGCCGGGTTGGCGGTGGGCGGCATCGGCATTTCTGCCGCCGTCCGCGCCTGGATGGAGCGCAAGACCGAAACCATCGCCACGCTGAAGGCCCTGGGGGCCACCGCGGGGCTGGTTCGTGCGGTGTTTCTGATCCAGTTGGCGGTGCTGACGGCCTTGGGCGTGGGGCTGGGTCTGCTGTTGGGGGCGGGGCTGCCGCTGCTGGCCGCCCCCGCGATCGCCGCGCGGATGCCGATTGCCGTCGATGTGGCGCTGGCGCCCGCGGCACTGGCCGAGGCGGCGGTTTATGGTGTTCTGGTGGCGGGCCTGTTCACGCTCTGGCCGCTGTCGCGGATGGCGGGGGTGCGGGCGGCGGCGCTGTTTCGTGACATCGGCCCCGGTCGGCGCGGCTGGCCCGACCGGGGCACAGCACTGGCGCTGGCCGGGCTGGCGGTGGCGCTGGGGCTGGCCGCGGTCGGTTTTTCGGGTGCGCCGATGCTGGCTCTGGGGGCGCTGGGCGGTATTGTCGTGGCGCTGGCGGTGCTGGCGCTGGTCGCCGCCGGGGTCAGGCGCGCGGCGCGCGCCCTGGCCGCGCAAGACCGGCTGCTGCGGGGCCGCCCCGGTCTGCGCGCGGCGCTGGCCGCCATCGGCGGTCCGAGGAGCGAGACGGGATCGGTGATCCTGTCGCTGGGGCTTGGCCTGTCTGTTCTGGCGGCGGTGGGGCAGGTCGATGCGGGGTTGCGCAGCGCGGTCTCACGCGATCTGCCCGCCCGCGCGCCCGCCTATTTCGTGCTTGATATCCAGCCCGATCAGCTTGACCCTGTGCGGGCGCTGCTGGCTGCGATTCCGATGGTGGAAAAGGTCGAAACTGCGCCGATGCTGCGCGGCACCATCACCCGCATCAATGGCCGCCCCGCGCGTGAGGTGGCGGGCGAGCATTGGGTGGTGCGCGGCGACCGCGGCGTGACCTATGCCGCCACCCCGCCCGAGGGCACCCGCATCGTGGCCGGTGAATGGTGGGCACCCGATCATACCGGCCCCGCCGAGGCGAGTTTTTCGGCCAACGAGGCGCGCGAAATCGGTGTGGGTCTAGGTGATCGGCTGACCGTTAACGTGCTGGGCCGCGATGTCGAGGCCACGATCACCTCGTTGCGCGAGGTTGATTTTTCGACCGGCGGCATCGGCTTTGTGCTGACGCTGAACGCTGCGGCGCTGGCGGGTGCCCCGCATACCAATATCGCCACGATCTACGCCCCGCCAGAGGCCGAGGCGGCGGTGCTGCGCGATCTGGCGGGGGCGTTCCCCAACATCACCGCGATCCGGGTGCGCGAGGTAATCGAGGGCGTGTCGCAGGCGCTGACCACGGTGGCGCGGGCCAGTGCGCTGGCTGCGGGGGTGACGCTCTTGACCGGATTTGTGGTGTTGATCGGCGCCGCGGCGGCGGGCGAACGGGCGCGCGCCTGGGAAGCCGCGATCTTCAAGGTGCTGGGGGCCACGCGCGGCACGATCCTGGCGTCGTTCGCGCTGCGGGCGGGGCTGATGGGGCTGGCGGCGGGGCTGGTGGCGATCGCCTTTGGCGCCGCGGCAGGCTGGGCGGTGGTCAGTCTGGTGATGGAGGCCGAGTATCGCTTTGCCCCGCTTCCCGCGCTGGCGGTGGTGCTGGGGGGGGCGGGTGCAAGCCTGCTGGCGGGGCTGGCCTTTGCGCTGCGCCCGCTGGCGGCGCGGCCCGCGCAGGTGCTGCGCGCACGCGACTGACGCCCT
>NZ_PZKF01000047.1 GCF_003034995.1 Phaeovulum veldkampii DSM 11550
CCCGCGCGCACGCTCTTCCGGCGCACCGTCAATCGCGTCGTAGGCCTTGAATTCGCCAAAATACTTCGTGATCGCAGCCGTCAGCGTCGTCTTGCCGTGGTCAACGTGACCAATGGTCCCGATGTTGACGTGCGGTTTCGTCCGTTCAAACTTTGCCTTTGCCATGATGGCCTCCTGGTTCGATGGCGGTGCGCCCGTTGGCGCACCCTACGGGGGGTAGGGTGGGCAGGTCTGCCCACCGCTCTTATGCGTATTTCTTCTGGATCTCGTCCGAGATGTTCTGCGGGACGGCGTCGTAGTGATCGAAGATCATCGTGAACACTGCGCGGCCCGAGGACATCGAGCGCAGGTTGTTGATGTAGCCGAACATGTTCGCCAGCGGCACCATTGCGGTGATCACGTTGGCATTGCCGCGGCTGTCCTGACCCTGAACCATGCCCCGACGCGAGGTCAGGTCGCCGATGATGCCGCCGGTGTATTCTTCCGGGGTCACCACTTCGACTTTCATGATCGGTTCAAGTAGCTTCGCACCGGCCTTCTTCAGGCCTTCGCGCATTGCCGCACGCGCCGCGATTTCGAACGCAAGCACCGACGAGTCAACGTCATGGAAAGCACCGTCAATCAGCGCAACCTTGAAGTCGATCACCGGGAAGCCCGCGAGCGGACCCGAGTCCATCACCGACTTGATGCCTTTTTCGACACCGGGGATGTATTCCTTCGGCACCGCACCGCCCACGATCTTGCTTTCGAACGAATAGCCTTCGCCCGGCTCGGTCGGGGTGATGATCAGCTTGATACGCGCGAACTGGCCGGTGCCACCGGTCTGTTTCTTGTGCGTATAGTCGATTTCGGCTTCGCGCGAGATGGTCTCGCGGTAGGCCACCTGCGGCGCACCGATGTTGGCCTCGACCTTGAATTCGCGGCGCATCCGGTCAACCAGAATGTCGAGGTGAAGCTCGCCCATCCCTTTCATGATCGTCTGGCCCGATTCGAAATCGGTTTCCACGCGGAACGACGGGTCTTCGGCCGCCAGACGCGCCAGCGCCAGACCCATTTTCTCCTGGTCAGCCTTCGACTTCGGCTCGACGGCGATCTCGATCACCGGCTCGGGGAAGGTCATGGTTTCCAGAACCACGGGTTTTGCCGGATCGCAGAGCGTGTCGCCGGTGGTGGTCTCTTTCAGACCGGCCAGCGCGATGATGTCGCCCGCAAAGGCTTCATCGATCTCTTCGCGGTTGATGGCGTGCATCATCATCATCCGACCAACGCGTTCACGCTTGCCTTTGGTCGCGTTCAGCATCTGGTCGCCCTTCTTGAGCTGGCCAGAATAGATCCGCGTGAAGGTCAGCGAGCCGACGAAGGGGTCGTTCATGATCTTGAACGCCAGACCCGAGAAGGGTTCGGTGTCTTCGGGCTTGCGCGCGATGTTGCGGGTTTCGGTCTCGTCGCCCGGGGCAAAGCCCATGTAGGGCGGGATGTCCAGCGGGCTGGGCAGATAGTCGACCGCCGCGTTCAGCAACGCCTGCACGCCCTTGTTCTTGAAGGCCGAACCACCAAGAACCGGAACGAAGGCCATGGCCAACGTGCCCTTGCGGATCAGCGCGCGAAGCGTATCCACATCGGGTTCGTTGCCTTCCAGATAGGCTTCCATCGCGGCATCGTCCTGCTCGACGGCAAGCTCGATCAGGGTGGCGCGGCGCTCTTCTGCCTCGCCCTTCAGCTCGTCGCGGATCGGACGGTGAACCCAGGTCGCGCCCACGTCGTCGCCTTCCCAGACCCATTCTTCCATGGTGACCAGGTCAACGATGCCTTCCAGCTTGTCTTCTGCGCCGATCGGGAACGCGATCGGGGCCGGGGTGGCGCCGGTGCGGTCCTTGATCATGTGCAGGCACTTCTGGAAGTCGGCGCCGATCTTGTCCATCTTGTTGACGAACACGATCCGCGGCACGCCGTAACGGTCAGCCTGACGCCACACCGTTTCGGTCTGCGGTTCAACGCCCGCGTTGCCGTCCAGCAGGCAGACAGCACCGTCGAGCACCGCCAGCGAACGTTCCACCTCGATGGTGAAGTCCACGTGGCCGGGGGTGTCGATGATGTTGAAGCGGTGCTTGGGCGAATCCGGGTTCAAGCCGTCGTAGGTCTTTTCCCAGAACGTCGTGGTCGCGGCCGAGGTAATGGTGATCCCGCGTTCCTGTTCCTGCTCCATCCAGTCCATGGTCGAGGCGCCATCGTGCGTCTCGCCCATCTTGTGGGACTTGCCGGTGTAGAACAGGATCCGCTCGGTCGTGGTGGTCTTGCCCGCGTCGATGTGGGCCATGATCCCGAAGTTGCGGTAAAGGTTCAGCGGATATTCGCGTGCCATGATGGCGTCCTTCCCTTACCAGCGATAATGGCTGAACGCTTTGTTCGCGTCGGCCATCTTGTGGGTGTCTTCGCGCTTCTTCACGGCCGTGCCGCGCGAGTTGACCGCGTCGAGAAGTTCGCCCGCAAGGCGCTCTTCCATGGTGTGTTCATTGCGCTTTTTCGCGGCGATGATCAGCCAGCGGATCGCCAGCGCCTCGCGGCGGGTCGGGCGCACCTCGACCGGAACCTGATAGGTCGCACCGCCGACGCGGCGCGAACGCACCTCGACCGAGGGTTTCACATTGTCCAGCGCCTCATGGAACACTTCGATCGGCTCGCGCTTCAGCTTGCCCTGCACCCGCTCCAGCGCGGAGTAGACAATGCGTTCGGCGACGGATTTCTTGCCGTCTTCCATCAGGTTGTTCATGAATTTGGTCAGAACCCGATCACCGTATTTGGCATCGGGAAGAACTTCGCGCTTTTCAGCAGCGTGACGACGAGACATCGGATGCTCTCCTTATTTCGGGCGCTTCGCGCCGTATTTCGAACGACGCTGGCGACGATCTTTGACGCCTTGCGTATCGAGAACACCGCGCAGGATGTGGTAACGCACACCCGGAAGGTCTTTGACCCGGCCGCCGCGGATGAGCACCACCGAGTGCTCTTGCAGGTTGTGCTTTTCACCGGGGATGTAGCTGATCACTTCAAAGCCGTTGGTCAGCCGCACCTTGGCGACTTTCCGCATGGCCGAGTTCGGCTTTTTCGGCGTCGTCGTGTAGACGCGCGTGCAGACACCGCGCTTTTGCGGGCAGGATTCCAAGTGCTGCGACTTGGACCGTTTCACTTTCGGCTCCCGCGGCTTGCGGATCAGCTGTTGAATCGTCGGCATAAGGTTCGCCTTGTCTCTTGCAACCCGTATAATCATCGCCCGTCAGCGACTTTCGGGGGCATTTCACTTGCCAGCGCCTTGCGCGTCCGCAAAACACCAAAACCGCAGACGTCCCCTTCGCGGGGGCGACGCGGTGGAATTCCAGAGGATCGGGGCGCAGGCCCGGATCGTGACCACTTCAATCATAGAACCCGACAGACAGACTGCGCCCGTCAGGTAGGCGGCGTATAGGGGGAGTCGCCAGCCTTGTCAACACATGCGCTGGCTGCCTCAGCCGCGGCGGCGCTGGCGCGCAAAGGCATAGACACCCGACCCGACAACAAGCCCGGCCCCCGCCAGTGTCAGCGCATCGGGCAGATCGCCCCAGATCGCCCAGCCCAGCCCCACGGCCCACAACAGCGAGGTATAGCGAAACGGCGTGACCACCGCGACCTCGCCCACCCGCATGGCCATGATGATGAACAGATAGCCGCCGATCACCGCAACGGCGGACCCTGCCAGAAGCCCCACCTGCGGCAGCGCCAGAGGCCCCCAGCCCTGAAACGGCGTCACCACCGCGCCCAGCACCATCACCGAGGCAGCCGCGTAAAACGCCGCCGTAACCGAGGGCACATCGGCGCTCAGCCGCCGGGTGGCCAGATCGCGCACCACCACCGTCAGAACCGAGGCGACGCCCAGCACAGACCACAGGTCAAACCCCTCGGGGCCGGGGCGGATGACCAGCAACACCCCCACAAAGCCCACCCCGATTGCCGCCAGCCTGCGCCAGCCGATCACATCGCCAAAGACCAGCGCCGCGGCCAGCGTCACCGCAAGCGGCAGCGACTGCATGATCGCCGACAGGTTCGCCAGCGGCATATGCATCAGCGCGGTCAGGAAAAACACCGCCGCCGCCACCTCGGCCAGTGTGCGCAGGGCCAGTGCCCGCGTATCCGGCCCCGCTACACGCAACCGCAGCCCGCCGCGCGCCCACCCAATGGCCGCCAGCCCCGACACGGTCAGCAGCCCACGCAAAAAGATCGCCTGATACAGCGGCAGCGTTTCCGTGACCGCCTTCATCATCGCATCCGACAGGGTGAATGCAGCCATCGCGGCCATCATCAAAAGCGCACCGCGCAGGTTGTCTGACACCGCCATCACCGCGCCGCGTGCAGATCACAGAAGCCGCCCTCGTCCAGACAGGAAAACCGGCACAGCCCCAGAACCTGAATGCGCAAGATGACTCTCCGAAAGTATGCGCAAAGCGTCCACACTTTACCTGTGCAAGTCAACAAGGCAGGGCCGAACCTGCTTGGCGCCAAAATGAAAACGCCCCCCGCAGCAGGTTGCGCGGGGGGCGTCAGGTGTCAGATCAGCCGATCACAGATCGCGGCTTTCCGGTGTATCCACCGGGCCAAGATCGGGTTCTTCGGCCTCCATCACATCGGTGAAGGGTGCCGCCAGTGCCGCCGCGGCCTCGGCCTCGGCGCGACGGGCGTCGATCACGATCTGGTCGCGGTCCGCCGCGATCTTGCGCACACGGGTGGTTGCCCCGCCCGTGCCCGCCGGGATCAGACGGCCCACGATGACGTTTTCCTTCAGACCCACCAGTTTGTCGCGCTTGCCCTGAACCGAAGCCTCGGTCAGCACCCGCGTGGTTTCCTGGAATGACGCCGCCGAGATGAAGCTGCGCGTTTGCAGCGACGCCTTGGTGATCCCCAGCAGCACCGGCTCGCCGGTGGCCGGGCGACCGCCGCGGGCGATGACCTTGGCATTTTCTTCCTCGAACTCGGCCTTGTCGATATGCTCGCCCTTCAGAAGCGTCGTTTCCCCGCTGTCGAGGATCTCGATCTTCTGCAGCATCTGACGAACGATCACCTCAATGTGCTTGTCGTTGATCTTCACGCCTTGCAGGCGATAGACGTCCTGCACCTCGTCGATCAGGTAATCGGCCAAGGCCTCGATCCCCATGATCCGCAAGATGTCGTGGGGAGCGGGGTTGCCGTCCATGATGTAGTCGCCCTTCTGGACGAAGTCGCCTTCCTGCACCGGGATGTGCTTGCCTTTCGGCACCATGTATTCGACCGGCTCCAGCCCCTCTTGCGAGGGTTCGATGGTGATGCGGCGCTTGTTCTTGTAGTCCTTGCCAAAGCGCACATAGCCATCCAGTTCGGCGATGATCGCATGGTCCTTGGGCCGCCGCGCCTCGAACAGTTCGGCCACCCGCGGCAGACCGCCGGTGATGTCCTTCGTCCGCGCGCCTTCGCGCGGGATCCGGGCCACCACGTCACCGGCCCTCAGTTCCTGCCCGTCTTCGACCGACAGGATGGCATCAACAGACATCGGATAGCTGACCGGGTTGCCAGCATCGTTGCGCACCGGCTCTCCGGTGGTCGCATCCATCACGATGATTTCCGGCTTGAGGTCGTTCCCGCGCGGCGCAGTGCGCCAGTCGGTCACGATCTTCTGCGTCATGCCGGTGGCGTCGTCGGTTTCCTCGCGCACGGCGATCCCCGAGATCAGGTCGACGAACTTGGCGATACCGGCCTTTTCGGCGATGATCGGAAGGGTGTAGGGATCCCATTCGAACAGTTTGGTGCCGCGTTTCACTGCCTCGCCGTTCTTCACGAACACCTTGGAGCCATAGCTCAGCTTGTGGCTGGCCCGCTCTTCGCCCTGCTCGTTCAGGATCGCGATCTGCATGTTGCGGCCCATCACGATCTGTTCGCCATTGGCGTTCAGCAGGATGTTGGCATTGCGGAACTCGATCTTGCCTTCCTGGCTGGCTTCGAGGAACGACTGCTGGCCACCTTGCGCCACGCCACCGATGTGGAAGGTCCGCATCGTCAACTGGGTGCCGGGCTCGCCGATCGACTGGGCGGCGATGATGCCCACCGCTTCGCCGATGTTGACCAGCGTGCCGCGCGCCAGATCGCGCCCGTAGCACAGCGCGCAGACGCCCTCTTCGGCCTCGCAGGTCAGCGCCGAGCGGATGCGAACCGATTGCACGCCCATGGTTTCGATCATGTCGGCCTTGCGCTCGTCGATCAGCTCGCCCTTGCGCACGATCACCTCGTCGGTGCCCGGCAGAACCACATCATCGGCGGCCACGCGGCCCAGCACACGCTCGCCCAGCGGGCTGACGACTTCGCCATCATTGACCGCGGCCGAGGCCGTGATCGCGCGGTCTGTGCCGCAATCATGGCTGCGCACGATGCAATCCTGCGCCACGTCCACCAGACGACGCGTCAGATAGCCCGAGTTCGCCGTTTTCAACGCGGTGTCAGACAGACCCTTGCGGGCGCCGTGGGTCGAGTTGAAGTATTCAAGAACGGTCAGACCTTCCTTGAAGTTCGAGATGATCGGCGTCTCGATGATCTCGCCGTTCGGCTTGGCCATAAGGCCGCGCATCCCGCCCAGCTGCTTCATCTGAATGACCGAGCCACGGGCGCCCGAGTGGGCCATCATATAGACCGAGTTCGGCTCTTTCTCGGCTCCGTTCTCATCGAACCGCGCGGCCGAGATGGTGGCCATCATCGCCTCGGTGACCTTGTCGTTACACTTGGTCCAGCCATCAACGACCTTGTTGTATTTTTCGCCCTGAGTGATCAGACCGTCCATGTACTGCTGTTCAAAGCCCGCAACCTGATCGCGGGTTTCGTTGACGATTTCCCATTTGGTATCCGGCACAACCATGTCGTCCTTGCCGAACGAGATGCCGGCCTTGAACGCCTCGCGGAAGCCCATGGTCATGATCTGGTCGCAGAAGATGACCGACTCTTTCTGACCGCAGTAGCGGTAGACGGTGTCGATGACGTTCTGCACGTCCTTCTTGCGCAGCAGGCGGTTGACCAGATCGAATGGGGCCTTGGCGTTCAGCGGCAACAGCGCGCCCAGACGCACCCGGCCCGGCGTTGTGGCAAATCGCTTGACCACTTCCTGCCCGTGTTCGTCGATCTGCTTCACCCGGCACTGGATCGCGGCGTGCAGATGCACCTCGCCTGCGGCAAGAGCATGGTCCACCTCTTCGACCGAGCCGAAGACCATGCCTTCGCCCTTCATGCCCTTGCGCTCCATCGTGGTGTAATAGAGCCCAAGCACCATGTCCTGCGACGGCACGATGATCGGCGCGCCGTTGGCGGGCGACAGCACGTTGTTGGTCGACATCATCAGCACGCGCGCCTCAAGCTGGGCTTCCAGCGAGAGAGGAACGTGAACGGCCATCTGGTCGCCGTCAAAGTCGGCGTTGAAGGCCGAACAGACCAGCGGGTGAAGCTGGATCGCCTTGCCCTCGATCAGGATCGGTTCAAACGCCTGAATGCCCAGACGGTGCAGCGTCGGCGCGCGGTTCAGCAGAACCGGATGCTCGCGGATCACCTCGTCCAGAATATCCCAGACCTCGGGGCGCTCCTTTTCGACCAGCTTCTTGGCCTGCTTGACGGTGGACGACAGGCCCTTGGCTTCAAGCCGCGAATAGATGAACGGCTTGAAAAGTTCGAGCGCCATCTTTTTCGGCAGGCCGCATTGGTGCAGCTTCAGCTCCGGCCCGGTCACGATGACCGAACGACCCGAGAAGTCGACCCGTTTGCCCAGAAGGTTCTGGCGGAAGCGGCCCTGCTTGCCCTTGAGCATGTCCGACAGCGATTTCAGCGGGCGCTTGTTGGTGCCCGTGATCACGCGGCCGCGGCGACCGTTGTCAAACAGCGCATCGACCGATTCCTGCAACATCCGCTTTTCGTTGCGCACGATGATGTCGGGCGCACGCAGCTCGATCAGCCGTTTTAGACGGTTGTTGCGGTTGATGACGCGGCGATAGAGGTCGTTCAGGTCCGAGGTCGCAAACCGGCCACCATCCAGCGGCACCAGCGGGCGCAATTCCGGCGGGATGACCGGAATGACCGTCAGCACCATCCATTCGGGCCGATTGCCCGATTCAAGGAAGGACTCCACGATCTTCAGCCGCTTGATGATCTTTTTCGGCTTCAGCTCGCCGGTCGCCTCTTTCAGCTCTGCCCGCAGCTGTTCTGCGGTCGCCTCCAGGTCGATCTGGCTCAGCATCTCGCGGATCGCCTCGGCGCCGATATTGGCGGTGAAGGCGTCGGCGCCATACTGGTCCTGCGCGTCGAGGAATTCTTCCTCGGTCAGCAACTGGCCATAGCTCAGGTCGGTCAGACCCGGCTCGATCACGACGTAGTTTTCAAAGTAGAGGATGCGTTCCAGATCGCGCAGCGTCATGTCGAGCATCAGGCCGATGCGCGAGGGCAGCGATTTGAGGAACCAGATATGGGCCACGGGCGAGGCCAGCTCGATATGGCCCATCCGTTCGCGCCGCACCTTTTGCAAGGTCACCTCGACGCCGCATTTCTCGCAGACGACGCCGCGATATTTCATGCGCTTGTATTTGCCGCAGAGGCATTCGTAATCCTTGATCGGCCCGAAGATGCGGGCGCAGAACAGGCCGTCACGCTCGGGCTTGAAGGTCCGGTAGTTGATGGTTTCCGGCTTTTTGATCTCGCCATACGACCACGACAGAATCCGCTCGGGGCTCGCCAACGAGATCTTGATCTCGTCGAACTGCTTGGGTGCTGCCAGCGGGTTGAACGGGTTGGTGCTGAGTTCCTGGTTCATTTCAATTCCTAAGAATGGGGGCGGCGGGGAACGATTGGGCGATGAAGATGCGCAAGGGATGCGCACCTTCCGTAAGGTGCGCCCTCAGGGCGCACCGTTCGCGTTACTCGTCCTCCGCATCCAGGAGTTCCATATTCAGGCCGAGGCCACGCACTTCCTTGACAAGCACGTTGAACGATTCCGGCACGCCGGCTTCGAAATTGTCCTCGCCCTTCACGATCGATTCGTAGACCTTGGTCCGGCCCGCCACATCGTCCGACTTCACCGTCAGCATTTCCTGCAAGGTGTAGGCGGCGCCATAGGCTTCCAGCGCCCAGACCTCCATCTCGCCCAGACGCTGGCCACCGAACTGCGCCTTGCCGCCCAGCGGCTGCTGGGTCACGAGGCTGTACGGCCCGGTCGAACGTGCGTGCATCTTGTCATCGACAAGGTGGTGCAGCTTCAGAACATATTTCACGCCCACCGTGACCGGCCGGGTGAACTGTTCACCGGTGCGCCCGTCGAACACGATCGACTGCCCCGAGGTATCAAAGCCCGCCCGCGTCAGCGCGTCGTTGATGTCGGCCTCTTTCGCCCCGTCAAAGACCGGGGTCGCGATCGGCACGCCGCGGCGCACTGTTTCGGCCGATTCCACAAAGCGGTCATCGGCCAGTTGGGCGAAGGCTTCCGCATAGGTCTCGTCACCATAGCCGTGGCGCATCGCCTCGCGCACCGGGGTCAGATCGCCCGACCGGCGGTATTCGCGCAGTGCCTCATCGATGCGGATGCCCAGGCCACGCGCGGCCCAGCCCATGTGGGTTTCAAGGATCTGGCCCACGTTCATCCGGCTCGGCACGCCGAGCGGGTTCAGCACCAGGTCAACCGGGGTGCCATCGGCCAGGAACGGCATGTCTTCCATCGGAACGACTTTCGACACCACGCCCTTGTTGCCGTGACGGCCTGCCATCTTGTCGCCCGCTTGCAGCTTGCGCTTCACGGCCACAAAGACCTTGACCATCTTCATCACGCCCGGCGGCAGGTCGTCACCCTGACGAACCTTCTCGACCTTGTCTTCAAAGCGATGTTCCAGCGCGCGTTTCTGCGCGTCGAACTGGTCATTCAGCGCCTCGACCTCTTTGGCATCGGCCTCGGCTTCCAGCGCCAACTGCCACCACTGGCCGCGCGACAGCGTGCCCAGCAGCTCTTCGTTGATCTCGGACCCGGCCTTGATGCCCTTCGGGCCCTTCACCGCGACCTTGCCCATGATCAGCGTTTTCAGGCGCGCATAGATGTTGCGCTCCAGAATCGCCAATTCGTCGTCGCGGTCGCGCGCAAGGCGTTCCACTTCCTCGCGCTCGATCTGCAGCGCGCGTTCATCCTTGTCCACGCCGTGGCGGTTGAACACGCGCACCTCGACCACGGTGCCATAGGCACCCGGCGGCAGACGCAGCGACGTGTCGCGCACGTCGGATGCTTTTTCGCCAAAGATGGCGCGCAGCAGTTTTTCTTCGGGCGTCATCGGGCTTTCGCCCTTGGGCGTGATCTTGCCCACCAGAATGTCGCCCGGCCCCACTTCGGCGCCGATATAGACGATGCCAGCCTCGTCGAGGTTGCGCAGCGCTTCCTCGCCGACGTTGGGAATATCACGGGTGATTTCCTCAGGCCCCAGCTTGGTGTCGCGCGCGGCCACTTCGTATTCGTCGATGTGGATCGAGGTGAACACGTCGTCGCGGTGGATGCGTTCTGAAATCAGGATCGAGTCTTCATAGTTGTAGCCGTTCCACGGCATGAAGGCCACGATCACGTTCCGGCCGATGGCCAGTTCGCCCTGATCGGTCGAGGGCCCGTCGGCCACGACCTCGCCCTTCTGCACCACATCGCCCACCTTCACCAGCGGGCGCTGGTTGATGCACGACGACTGGTTGGAGCGTTTGAATTTGCGCAGACGGTAGATGTCAACGCCGGCATCGCCCATGCCAAGGTCTTCGGTCGCGCGAATAACGATCCGGGTGGCATCGACCTGGTCGATGATGCCGCCACGGCGCGCCATGATCGCGGCGCCACTGTCGCGCGCCACCACGGCTTCCATCCCGGTGCCCACAAACGGCGCCTCGGATTGCAGCAGCGGCACAGCCTGACGCTGCATGTTCGAGCCCATCAGCGCGCGGTTGGCGTCGTCGTTTTCAAGGAAGGGGATCAGCGCGGCGGCCACCGAGACCAACTGCTTGGGCGACACGTCGATCAGGTCCACCGCCTCGTTCGGGTTCAGCATGAACTCACCCGACTGACGGGTCGAAACCAGATCGTTGACGAACCGGCCCTCGGCGTCCAGCTCGGCGTTGGCCTGCGCCACGGTGTGACGCATTTCCTCGGTCGCCGACATATAGACGACCTCGTCGGTCACCTTGCCGTCGATCACCTTGCGGTAGGGGGTTTCGATGAAGCCATATTTATTCACCCGCGCAAAGGTCGCAAGGCTGTTGATAAGACCGATGTTCTGGCCTTCCGGCGTCTCGATCGGGCACATCCGGCCATAGTGGGTCGGGTGAACGTCGCGCACCTCAAAGCCGGCGCGTTCCCGCGTCAGGCCGCCCGGCCCCAGTGCCGACAGGCGCCGCTTGTGCGTGACTTCCGAGAGCGGGTTGGTCTGGTCCATGAATTGCGACAACTGGCTGGAGCCGAAGAATTCACGCACCGCCGCCGCCGCGGGTTTTGCGTTGATCAGGTCTTGCGGCATCACCGTGTCGATCTCGACCGAGGACATCCGTTCCTTGATTGCGCGCTCCATGCGCAGCAGGCCGACGCGATACTGGTTTTCCATCAACTCGCCGACCGAGCGCACCCGGCGGTTGCCGAGGTGGTCGATATCGTCGATCTCGCCTTTGCCGTCGCGCAGCTCCACCAGCCCCTTGATGCAGGCGATGATATCTTCGCGGCGCAAGGTGCGCTGGGTGTCGGGCGCGTCCAGATCCAGACGCATGTTCATTTTCACTCGGCCCACGGCCGACAGGTCATAGCGCTCGCTGTCAAAGAACAACGTGCCAAACAACTGGCTCGCGGCTTCCACCGTGGGCGGCTCGCCGGGGCGCATGACGCGGTAAATGTCCATCAGCGCGCCGTCGCGGCCGATGTTCTTGTCGGCCGCCATCGTGTTGCGGATGTAGGGACCGACGTTGATATTGTCGATGTCCAGCACCGGGATCACGGTGATCCCGTTGTCCAGCAGCACCTTCAGCGACCCGCCGGAGATCTCGCCGTCACGGTCATACTCCACCGTCAACTCGTCGCCCGCTTCAACATAGATGAAGCCGGTCTCTTCGTTGATGATATCCTTGGCGACGAAACGGCCCACGATATGGTCGAACGGGACCAGCAGTTCCTTGACCGAGCCCTCGTCGATCAGCTTCTTGACCATCCGCGGGGTCATCTTGTCGCCTGCCTTGCACAGCACTTCGCCGGTGGCCGCATCGACAAGGTCATAGGTCGGGCGGGTGCCGCGCACACGCTCGGGGAAGAACTTGGTCACCCAGCCGCGCTTGCCCTCGGCGCGGTAGGACACGGTGTTGTAATAGGCATCCATGATGCCTTCCTGATCCAGCCCCAGCGCGTAAAGCAGCGTGGTGACAGGCAGTTTCCGGCGCCGGTCGATGCGCGCGAACACCAGATCCTTGGCGTCGAATTCAAAATCAAGCCACGACCCGCGGTAGGGAATGATACGGCAGGCAAACAGCAGCTTGCCCGAGGAATGCGTCTTGCCACGGTCATGATCAAAGAACACGCCGGGGCTGCGGTGCATCTGGGACACGATCACCCGTTCGGTCCCGTTCACGATAAAGGTGCCGTTCGACGTCATCAGCGGCATGTCGCCCATGAACACGTCTTGTTCCTTGATGTCCTTGACCGACCGTGCCCCGGTGGTTTCGTCAACATCGAATACGATCAGACGCAGCGTGACCTTGAGCGGCGCCGCATAGGTCATGTCGCGGCTCTGGCATTCGTCCACATCGTATTTCGGCTTTTCCAGTTCGTATTTCACGAATTCGAGAATGGCATTCTCGTTGAAATCCTTGATCGGAAAGACCGACTGGAAAACGCCCTGAATGCCCTCGCCATCCTGCGGCTTGTCGGCATCGCCCGAGCGCAGGAACAGATCGTAGGAAGATTTCTGAACCTCAATGAGGTTCGGCATTTCCAGCACTTCGCGGATTTTGCCAAAGTAGCGGCGGATACGCTTCTGACCGATGTAAGCTTGAGCCATGCTCGTCGTCACCTTTCGTCTCTTCGCAGGCGCGCATCCCGTCGGGGCCCGGAGTGCGGCGCGTGGCGATCAAGGGGGCCGGTTCCATTCATGCCCCCCGTCCCACCGGGTGGCTCCCGAACCGTGAACGCCGCCTAGGAGAAAGCTTGGGCAAAAGCCCTCTCCAAGACAGGTTCGGCTGGGCCCGGGGTTGCCCCGGACCCAGCCCATGTCAGCAGGTTAGGTGCGGCTGCACCCTGCCTGATTACTTCAGCTCGACCTTGGCGCCAGCCGCTTCGAGCTTTTTCTTCATGTCTTCGGCTTCGGCTTTCGCCGCGGCTTCTTTCACCTTGCCACCGGCTTCGACCAGGTCTTTGGCTTCTTTCAGGCCCAGACCGGTGATCGCGCGGACTTCCTTGATCACGTTGATCTTGTTCGCGCCGGCATCGACCAGAACCACGTCGAATTCGGTTTTTTCTTCGACCACTTCGGCGGCAGCGGCCGGGCCGGCAACCATCACGGCGCCGCCAGCGGCGGGCTCGATGCCGTATTCATCCTTCAGGATGGTTTTCAGTTCTTGCGCCTGCAGCAGCGTCAGGTTGACGATTTGCTCGGCGAGTGCTTTCAGATCAGCCATTTTTCCGTTCCATTCTCATAGGGTTTTCCGACGTCGGTGTTCGACGAAGGCAAAAGGTTGCGTCAGGCGGCTTCCCGCTCCTCAAGCGTCTTGAGGATGCCCGCGATGTTGGAAGCAGGCGCGCCAATGGCACCGGCAATGTTGCTGGCCGGAGCACCGATGCAGGACACGATCTGAGCGATAAGCTCTTCACGCGACGGCATCGAGGCCACGGCTTTCACACCTGCCGGGTCCAGAGCCGAGTTGCCCATCGCCCCACCAAGGATCTTGAACTTGTCGTTCCCCTTGGCATAGGCATCCGCGACCTTCGCAGCAGCGACAGGATCTTCGGAATAGGACAGCACGGTCATGCCCGTGAGATAGTCGGCGATGCTTGCGCAGGGCTGACCTTCAAGGGCGATCTTGGCGAGCTTGTTCTTGGCAACGCGAACGGACCCACCCGCGGCGCGCATTTGCGCCCGGAGATCCTGCATCTGAGCAACCGTCATGCCTTCGTAGTGGGCAACCACCACGACGCCAGAGCTTGCGAAGATCTGGCCGAGTTCTTCGACCACTTTCTCTTTTTGGGCTCTATCCACGGTTTCACTCCAAGTGTGGGGGTTTCCCCCCGGCTCTCATTTGCCCCCGGCAGACTGCCGACGGCGTTCGGGTCCGTTGATGGTCCCGAGGCCAGATCGCCCGAGGTCGCCCCCGGAATGGTCTCGTTCCCCATCTCAGGAAGGATATTAAGGCTTTCGCCACCCTCCGTCTCGGACAGGACAGGGCCTGCCGGCCCCGTCATTCACCTGCCTTGCAGCAGGGAATCGCGTAGGGCGCGCCGTCAGGCGCACCCCTTGGCATCAGTTGCCGGTAGCCGAGGCCAGATCGAGCGACACGCCCGGCCCCATCGTGGACGACAGCGACACCTTTTTCAGGTAGGCACCTTTCGCGCCCGAGGGCTTGGCTTTCGACACGGCATCCACAAAGGCGCGGACGTTTTCGGCCAGCGCGGCTTCGGTGAACGACACCTTGCCAATGCCACCATGAATGACGCCGGCTTTTTCAACCTTGAACTGGACTTCGCCACCCTTGGCCGCTTCGATGGCCGATTTCACGTCCATCGTCACAGTGCCGACCTTGGGGTTGGGCATCAGGTTGCGCGGGCCCAGGATCTTGCCCAGACGACCAACCAGCGGCATCATGTCCGGCGTTGCGATGCAACGATCGAACTCGATCTTGCCCGACTGGATGGTTTCCATCAGGTCTTCGGCGCCAACGATATCGGCACCCGCCGCCTTGGCCTCATCGGCCTTGGGGCCACGGGCAAACACCGCCACGCGCACCGTTTTGCCGGTGCCGTTGGGCAGGGTCACCACACCGCGAACCATCTGGTCGGCATGACGCGGGTCAACACCCAAGTTCATCGCGATTTCCAGCGTTTCGTCAAATTTCGCCGAAGCCGCGGATTTGATCAGCTTGACAGCATCCTCAACCGAGAGGTTCGCCTTGCCGGTGAAAACGGCGCGCGCAGCGGCCGTGCGTTTTGCAACTTTGGCCATGGCTTACCCCTTAACCTCGATACCAATCGACTTCGCCGAGCCGAGGATGATCTGCATCGCGGCTTCGATGTCGTTGGCCGAGAGGTCTTTCATCTTCGCTTCGGCAATCTCGCGGATCTGCGCAACGGTGACATAGCCCGCCACATCGCGGCCCGGCTTGGCCGACCCCTTGGCGCGGTTACGCTTGCCCACCGGCTTCAGACCAGCCGCCTTCTTGAGGTAGAACGACGCAGGCGCCGTTTTCATCTCGAAGGTGAAGGATTTGTCGGCATAGTAGGTGATCACGGTCGGAACCGGCGAGCCAGGTTCCATTTCCTGCGTCTTGGCGTTGAACGCCTTGCAGAATTCCATGATGTTGATGCCCCGCTGGCCCAGCGCCGGGCCGATGGGGGGCGACGGGTTGGCTTGCCCCGCCTTCACTTGCAGCTTGAGGCTGCCGATTACTTTCTTGGCCATCTGGCCTCTCCTTTGTCACCAGCCCCGAAGGGCGCAGTTTAGTGGTCCGGTCCGGGTCGCCCCTCGCCTCCCACGGCACACACGTCAGGCGGTTTTCGTCACCTGCGTGAATTCCAGTTCAACCGGCGTCGGCCGGCCAAAGATCGACACCGTCACCTTCAGGCGGCTCGAGGCTTCGTCAACCTCCTCCACCATCCCCGAGAAGCCCTCGAACGGGCCGTCGGTGACACTCACGTTCTCCCCGATCTCGAAACGGATCAGGTTGCGCGGCGCAGCCTCGGCGCCATCGCCGGTGCGGTTCAGGATCTGATTCACCTCGGCATCGCGCATCGGCATCGGCTTGCCCTGAGGCCCCAGAAAGCCGGTGACGCGGTTGATCGAGTTGACCAGATGATAGGCGCGGTCGCTCATTTCCATGCGAACAAGCACATAGCCAGGCATGAAACGGCGCTCGGAGGTCACCTTCTTGCCGCGGCGGATCTCGATAACCTCTTCGGTTGGAACTAGGACTTCCTCGATCTCGCCCTCAAGACCCTTCTCGACAACGGCCTGACGGATCTGTTCGGCCACTTTCTTCTCGAAATTCGAGAGAACGCTCACCGAATACCAACGCTTCGCCATGCTCGCCTTTGCCTCTTGTCCATCGACGGTTTACCGTCGCAATTCCTGCTTTTTTGCGGTTCGCTCCGCGCAGCCCCGAAATAAAAACAGCGCGCATGACCCGAATCGATGCACGCCGGTCCCCGGAAAACTCACCACGTCCTACAAGGCCGGCCCGACCTTTTCAAGGCCGGAACACCCAAAACCGAAGGTCAGCCAACAAAGTCCAGCAGCGAGGTCAGGCCAAAGCGGATCGACAGATCTACCAGAAAGAAGAACACCGCCGTCAGCGCCGCCATGACAAAAACCATGATCGTGGTCAGCACAACCTCACGACGGGTCGGCCAGACAACCTTGGCCACCTCGGATCGCACCTGAGCCATGAACTGAAGGGGGTTTGCCATCATCGGTCCTCTTGCCTTCGGGCCCTGCGCCCGCGAAGGCCAGATACGCGCTGGCGCGCGTGATTGCAAGTGCGCGGAACTCTGCTGCAGACGGCCTGGCAGGGGTTGGGGGACTCGAACCCACGACCCTCGGTTTTGGAGACCGATGCTCTACCAACTGAGCTAAACCCCTAGGCCGTGGCTGGGTGCTAAGCCACCTTGCGGGTGAAATCAAGGCCGATTTGCACGAACAGGCAGCATTGCCGCAGATCAGGTCAACCTCCTCGCCGGCAAAGCAAAAGGCCGCCCCCAGGGGCGGCCTTCGCAACTGCGTTACCGCAGA
>NZ_PZKF01000048.1 GCF_003034995.1 Phaeovulum veldkampii DSM 11550
CCTTTTCGATGATATCGCTCATTCAATCCTCCGAAAGTGATGGTCGGGCTCTCGCATTCTTCGACCCTTGGGTTACAATCCTGTTATGCGCAACCTGTGGCAAAGTCTCAAATGTATCGTCACGGCACTTTTTGCCGGGCTGTTGCTGGGCGGGGCGGCCGCGGCCGAGGGGCGGGCCACGCTGGATGCGCTGTTTGCCGAACTGGCCAACCCTGACAATCCCGCCTGGGCGCGCGCCGAATCGGATATCCGGCGGGAATGGTCGCGTTCGGGGTCGGCGGCGCTGGATCTGCTGCTCAAGCGCGGCGAAGACGCGCTGGATGCAGGCGACACACAGGCCGCGATCGAACATCTGACCGCGCTGACCGATCATGGCCCCGGCTTTGCCGAGGGCTGGAATGCCCGCGCCACGGCCTATTTCGCAGCGGGTGCCTATGGCCCCGCGCTGGCTGATATTGCCGCCACCCTGTCGCTGGAGCCGCGCCACTGGGGCGCACTGGCGGGATTGGGCACCATCCTTGAGGAGATGGGCCAGACCGACCGCGCGCTGGAGGCGTTTCGCGCCTCGTTCGCCTTGCATCCGCACCAGCAGGATGTGAAAGACGCCATAACGCGGCTGGAACGCGCGGCTGCGGGCACCGCCCTGTAAGGAGAGGCCATGGCAGAGGGGCGGATCACGGCGGTCCTTGGGCCGACGAACACCGGCAAGACGCATTATGCCATCGAGCGGATGCTGGCGCATCGCACTGGCGTCATAGCCCTGCCGCTGCGGCTTTTGGCGCGCGAGGTCTATGACCGGATCGTCAAGGCGCGCGGGCCTTCGGTCGTGGCGCTGGTCACGGGCGAAGAGCGTATCGTGCCCGAGCGCACCCAATACTGGGTCTGCACCACCGAGGCGATGCCCGACGGCATCGGTGCCGATTTCGTGGCCATCGACGAAATCCAGCTTTGTGCCGATCCCGACCGTGGCCATGTGTTCACCGAGCGCCTTTTGTCGGCGCGAGGTCTGCACGAGACGCTGTTTCTGGGGTCTGAAACCATGCGCGGGGCGATTGCGGCGCTGGTGCCCAAGGCACAATTCACCCGGCGAGAGCGGTTTTCGACCCTGACCTGGGCCGGTTCGAAAAAGACAAGCCGGATGCCCCCGCGCAGCGCCATCGTGGGGTTTTCGGTCGATAACGTCTATGCCGTCGCCGAACTGATCCGGCGCCAGAAGGGCGGCTGCGCGGTGGTGATGGGGGCGCTGTCGCCGCGCACCCGCAACGCGCAGGTGGCGCTGTATCAAAATGGGGATGTGGATTATCTGGTGGCGACCGACGCCATCGGCATGGGGCTGAACCTTGATATCGACCATGTTGCGTTTTCGGCTACCGCGAAATTCGATGGCCGCCGCATGCGGCATCTGTTTCCGCATGAGATCGGCCAGATCGCGGGCCGCGCCGGGCGGCACACGCAAAGTGGCACTTTCGGCGTGACCGGCGAGGCCAGCCCGCTGCCGCCCGAGGTGATCGAGGCGGTGGAGGAGCATCGTTTCGCCCCGATCCAGCGGTTGCAATGGCGCAACCCGCGGCTGGAATTCGGCACTGCCGGGCGACTGATTGCCGGGCTGGAGGCGATGCCGCAGAGCGAGTGGCTGACCCGCGGGCGCGAGGCCGATGACCTGCGCGCGTTGAAAACGCTGGTCGAACTGCCCGAGGTGCGCGACCGGCTGCGTCATCCGTCGGATGTGCGCCGGTTGTGGGATGTCTGTCGCATCCCCGATTTCCGGTCGATCTCCGAGGCGGAACATGCCACGCTTCTGGCCCGCATCTTTGGCTTTCTGACTGGTCCCGGCCATGTGCCCGATGACTGGCTTGCCGGCCAGATCGCGCGGATCGACCGGACCCAGGGCGACATTGATGCGCTGTCAAAGCGGCTGGCCTTTATCCGCACATGGACTTATGTCGCGCAGCGCCAGGGCTGGGTGCGTGATGAAAGCCATTGGCGCGAGGCGACGCGCGCTGTAGAAGACCGTCTGTCGGATGCGCTGCATGGCGCGCTGACCCAACGATTTGTGGACCGGCGCACCTCGGTGCTGTTGCGCCGGCTCAAACAGAAGGAGAGCCTTGTGGCCGAGGTGAACGACAAGGGTGAAGTGACGGTCGAGGGCGAATTCGCCGGCCGTCTTGAGGGGTTCCGGTTCCGTCAGGATGGCACCTCCTCGCCCGATGAGGCGAAGATGCTGGCGCGTGCGGCTTATGAAAGCCTGCGCCCCGAGTTCCATCTGCGCGCCGACCGGTTCTACAACGCTCCGGATACCGAGATGGATTTCACCGAACAGGGTGGCCTGATGTGGGGCAATTCGGCGGTGGGCAAACTGGTAAAGGGTGCCGACCCTCTGAAGCCGCAGGTCGAGGCGTTTGTCGATGACGAAGCGGGCTTTGACGTGGCCGAAAAGGTGCGCCGCCGTTTGCAGCATTTCATCGACCGCAAGGTGGCGACCCTGTTCGACCCGCTGCTTGCGATGAGCCGGGACGAGGCGCTGACCGGGCTTGCGCGCGGCTTTGCCTTCCGGCTGGTGGAAAATCTGGGCGTTCTGCCGCGCGAAACCGTGGCGGCCGAGGTGAAGGAACTGGATCAGGACGCCCGCGGCGCGCTGCGCAAGCATGGCGTGCGCTTTGGTCAGTATACCATCTTCCAGCCTGCGCTGCTGAAGCCCGCGCCGACCCGATTGCGGCTGGTGCTGTGGTCTCTCTACGAAGGGCTGGACGAGTTTCCCGAAAGCCCGCCTCCCGGTCTGGTGACGATCCCCTATCTGCCCGAGGTGCCCAAGGCGCATTACATGCTGGCGGGCTATCGTCCCGCGGGGGCGCGGGCCATCCGCATCGACATGCTGGAACGTCTGGCCGACATCCTGCGCGGGCAGGACAGCCGTGCGGGCTTTGAGGCGACGCCCGACATGCTGTCGATCACTGGCATGACGCTGGATCAATTCGCCGATTTGATGGCGGGGCTGGGCTACAAGGGCGAGCGTGGCGAGCGGCCGCGTGTGCGGCCTGTGGCCGTGCCCGCCCCGGCCCCCGAGGCTGAGGGCGGTGTGGTCAATCCGATCCCCGAAGAAGCCTCGCCGCTGGCCGAGGCTGCCGCCGAAGCCGTGGCCGAGCCGGAAACCGAAGTCTTCGTCACCTTCACCTGGGCGCCGCGTCCGCGTGCCGAGCGTGGACCGCGGCCGGGCCGTGCCATGCGCGAGGCCGCACCGCAGGCCGAAGGTGGGGCCGCCGCACAGCGCCCCGAGGGTGCCCGGCGCGAGCCGCGCCGCGAGGGCGGCAAGCCGCAGCGCGACGCTGGCAAGCGCGAGGGCGGCAAGCCGCAGCGCGACGGCGGCAAACCGCAGGGCAAGGGTGGCAAGCCGCAGGGCAAGCGTGACGACAGCCCGCGCAGCTTTGAGGCGCGTCCGGCGCGGGTGGACCCCGACAATCCCTTTGCAGTGCTGGCGACGCTGCGCGACAAGATATGACCGAAGCGGCGGACCCGGACCGGGTCCGTCTGGACAAATGGCTGTGGCATGCGCGGGTCTGCAAGACGCGCGCGCTGTCCGCAGAACTGGTCGGGGCGGGAAGGGTGCGGCTGAATGGCCAGCCCTGCGCCAAACCGGGCCGGGCGGTTGGCCCTGGCGATGTGCTGACGCTGGTGCAGGGGGGCCGGGTGCGGGTGCTGCGCATCCTTGCCGCAGGCCATCGCCGCGGCCCCGCGCCCGAAGCGGCGCAACTTTACGCGGAACTGGCGGGCCTTGCTGAAGAAGCCGGCGCAGCCAGAACGCCGCAGAACGATCTTTCCCCCGGCGCGCGGCTTGATTGCGGCGGCGGGGGGCGATAGGAAGCCTCAGAACTTGAACAGACCCGGGTGCCAAAATGACCTATGTCGTCACCGACAACTGTATCGCCTGCAAATACACCGACTGCGTTGAAGTCTGTCCGGTGGACTGCTTTTACGAGGGCGAGAACACGCTGGTGATCCACCCCGACGAATGTATTGACTGTGGCGTCTGTGAACCTGAATGCCCCGCCGATGCGATCCGCCCGGACACCGAACCGGACATGGAAGAATGGGTCGAGTTCAACCGCACCTATGCCGAGCAATGGCCGGTCATCACCCGCAAACGCGACCCGCTGCCCGAGGCCGAGGCGCGCGACGGCGAGCCGGGCAAGCGCGAAAAATATTTCAGCCCTAACCCAGGTCAGGGCGACTGAGCCGGTCTTCGGGCATGATTCGCCTTTGCCGATGCTGCGCCTTGGGCGCTGGTTCGGTCAGATCCCGCTCAAAGCCCTTGTTTTCAATGCGTGATATCTTGTCTCGGGGGAGAGTGCTTTGAAACCCCCGGGTTTGGTGCTATATTTCTGTTACAAGGAATAACGGCACTCCGCACCACCGCAGGCCACGCCTCCTGCGGTGGTTTTTTGAGCGACAGACCGCAGAGCATGGGGCAACTTGCCCTGTGTGGCGGCTTTTGCTGCGAGCGCACGCTCCGGGATACGGCTGCAAGGAAGCGACTGAATGACCAAAACAAAGAAATCCGATTTCCACCCCAACGATTTCGTGGTCTATCCGGCACACGGCGTCGGCAAGATCGTGTCGATCGAGGAGCAGGAAATCGCCGGGCTGCGGCTCGAACTGTTTGTGATCTCGTTCGAAAAAGACAAGATGACGCTGCGGGTTCCGACCCACAAGGCGACCGATATCGGCATGCGCTCGCTCAGCTCGCCCGATGTGGTGACGCGCGCGCTGGAAACGCTGAAGGGCAAGGCCAAGGTCAAGCGGGCGATGTGGTCGCGCCGGGCGCAGGAATATGAACAAAAGATCAACTCGGGCGATCTGATGGCGATTGCCGAGGTGGTCCGCGATCTGCACCGCAGCGATGATCAGCGCGAACAATCCTATTCCGAGCGTCAGCTTTACGAAGCCGCGCTGGAGCGGTTGACGCGTGAAGTGGCCGCCGTGTCGGGCACCGACGAGGCGGGCGCGCAGAAGCGTGTCGATGACGTGCTGGTGTCGCGCGCGGCCTGATCCCGGCGACGGGCAACCCTGCAAGGCCGCAGCCCCCGCTGCGGCCTTTTGCATGGGTCAGGCTGCGTCAGGCGCGTTTTTCGGCGGTGCGCGCAGATCCTGCGCAGCGGCCTGGATCAGGGCGTTTTCCAGATCGCTGTTCAATGCGCGGCTGAGCGCTACATAGTCGGGGTTTTCATCCAGCGGCACGCCCGGCTTCCAGACCTCGGCCAGATCGCGCAGCCCTTCGCGGTCGAGCTTGTAGAAGATGCGCGAGGCTTCGGCGGCCTCGTATTCGGTCAGGCCGATGTTTTCCAGCGCATAGCGCCCGGCGCGAAGGCTGGAATCGAACAGCTCGCGCACGATGTCATTGGCGCCCGCGCGATAGAGCTCATAGACATGCACCCGGTCGCGGGCACGGGCGATGATGTGCAGCTCGGGCCGGATGCGGCGGGCATAGGCCACCAGTTTCGTGGTGGCCTGCACATCGCCAAGGCCCACCACCAGCACCTTTGCTGTCTCGATTCCGGCCGAGGCCAGCAGTTCGGGGCGGGAGGGATCGCCGAAATAGGCCTTGAAGCCGAATTTGCGCATCTGCTGGACCACCTTCAGGTCATGGTCCAGCACCGTGGTGCGAAAGCCCGACATGGTGACCAGCCGGTTCACCGTCTGGCCAAAGCGGCCCATCCCGGCGATGATCACCGGGTGCTGTTCGTCGATTTCATCGGCGCTTTGGCCGAGGGCTGCGGGCTTCATCCGCTTGGCGATCTGGTCATGCAGGATGAACAGCGCGGGCGTGATCAGCATCGACAGCGCGATCACGAGGCTGGACATCTGGGCAATCGGTTCGGGCAGGATGCGCTGGCTGGCGGCAAAGGCGATCAGCACAAAGCCGAATTCACCCGCCTGCGCCAGCCCCAGCGTGAACAGCCACTGATCCTGCCGGGGCAGGCGGAACAGCCGCGCCAGCGCGTAAAGCACCGCCACCTTGATCGCCACCAGACCCAGCACATAAATCGGCAGCAGCACTGGCGCATCAAGGAAGATCGAGAAATCCATCCCGGCGCCTACGGTGATGAAAAACATCCCAAGCAGTAGGCCCTTGAACGGCTCGATACTGCTTTCCAGTTCATGCCGAAACTCGCTGTCGGCCAACACCACGCCCGCAAGAAATGCGCCCAGCGCGGGCGACAGCCCCACCAGCAGCATCAGCGAGGCGATGCCCACGACGATCAGCAGCGCCATGGCGGTATTGGCCTCGCGCAGGCGGGCAGCCTGGACATAGCGAAACAGCGGGCGCACCAGATAATGCCCCGCCACCACCACCGATGCTATGGCCCCGAGCGTGACCAGCGTCACCCCCCAGGCGGGCAGGCTGTCGATGAAATGGCCTGCGGCGTGGTTGCCGTGCTCGGCCTCGGCCAGGGCGCGCGCGCCGGGCAGCGCCAAAAACGGCAGCAGGGCCAGCATCGGGATCACCGCAATATCCTGCGCCAGCAGCACCGAGAACGCGCTGCGCCCGCCGGGGGTGCCCATCAGCTTTTTTTCGGTCAGCGTTTGCAGAACGATGGCGGTGGATGACAGCGAAAAGATCATCCCCATCGCCAGCGCCGCCTGCCAGGTCTGGCCAAATGCGATGGCCGCCGCCGTGACCAGCACGACCGTGACCAGAACCTGCAAGCCCCCCATGCCGATCAGCTTGTCGCGCATCGCCCAAAGCGCGCGCGGCTCCAGTTCCAGCCCGATCAGGAAGAGCATCATCACCACGCCGAATTCGGCAACATGGCGCAGCCCGGTCATCTCGGTGCCCACAAGACCCAGCACCGGGCCGATCACGATACCGATCAGCAGATAGCCCAGAACCGACCCAAGCCCGAGCCGTGAGGCGATGGGAACCGCCAGCACGATGGCCATAAGATAGAGCGTGGCCTGAAACAGAAAGCTTTCCATTCACGATCCTGTCGGGGGTGCGCATCCGGTGCCGCTACACTGCGGATGACCACGCGGTCAGGTCCGGTTGCTGGGCGGATGCGCCTTGGGGGCATGAGCCGAACCTAGCGATTGCGCGGGGGGCCGCAAGTCCGAAAGCCGCCCCGTGCAGGGGCTGCGCGCATTTGCGGGCGGCAAGTGGTTGCGGTTCAGCCGCCGGTGACCAGCTTGAGAACGATGTTTTTGCCGTTCTTGACGTAGGTCAGTTTGCCATCGCCGATTGCCGCCACCTTGCCGCCATCCAGCCGGTCGCCGATCTGCACCTTGACAAATCGCCCGTTCGGCATCCGCACCAGCGCGCGCCGGTCGCTGGACGAGCCGTAAAGACCGATCAGGTTGATCTTGCCCAAGTCAATGGCCCGCGTCAGCGTGGCCTGCCGTGCAACAGAAGCCGAGGTCGGAATACTGGGCGCGGCGCTGGTGGGCTCGGGCTCGTCGATCTCGTCCTCGACCGGCGGTTCGGGCGCCTTGGCGGTGCGACTTGGTTCCGGGGTGGGGGCAGGTTCTGCCGCGGGTGGCGGTGGGGCGCTTGCGGCGGCGGCGGCCAGGGCGCGTTCGACGGCGCCCGAAAAATCCTGCGGGCGGGTCATCGGGCGGAGCGAGCGTTCGACCGCCAGACGCGACGCGGCGTCCAGTTCGGCCTGCACGGCTGCTGCCGCCGCAGCCTGGGCGCGGGCGGTTTCCACCACGCTTTGCGGGCGCGTTCTGGGCCGGGCCATGCCTGCGGGAGGCGCCAGTGCCGGACGGTCGAGTTGCAGCGTGGTCGCATCTGCGGGCGGGGTCGGTTCGACCGGGGCCGGGATTGGGGTTGGTGCGGGCGCAGGCGATGCGGCGGGGGCCAGCCCTTCGGGCCGCGGTTTCGGGCGGAACCGCGCCAGGGCCGGGTCGGCGTAGGGCAGGGTGGCAGCCGTGGCCGCAGCCACAGCGGCGGCGCTGACGGCGGTCGGGCGCGGCCCGGTCACCACTGGCGGGCGGCCTGCGAACAGCATCACGCCCGCAGCGGTTTCGACGCCCTCGGCGGTGGGGGGGGTGGTTCCGGGCAGGGGGACCGGGGAGGCTGGCAGGGGTGAGGTATCCGGCGCGACCACCGGCGCCAGGGCCGCCAGCAGCATGTCCTGGGTGGGCGGCGCCAGCGGGGTGAAGGGCATGGGTTGCGCGGCTGCTGGTGCCTGCGCCAAGGGGCGCGGCTCGGGCGCGGCCTCCGGTGCCGGGCTGGGGGGCACGGCGGGGGAGGGCGCAGCCTCGGCCATCTCGACCTGCGCCGGGGCGGGGGATTGCGGCACCACAGCCACGGTCGGCTGCGGCGCGGTCGGCAGGGGCTGGGCGATGGGCGCCGGGATCGCGGGCGCCAGCGGGCGCGCAACTTCGTCGGTTTCAAGCAGGCTCGACCACAGCGCAACGGCGCCCAGAAACAGCACGAGCGCGCCGGTCAGAACCAGCCCAAGCCGCGCCCGGCCGCGTGGCACGGGCTGGGGCAGGCGACCGAACACGGTGCGTTCGGGTTCGGCGGCGCTCTTGGGTTCGGTCGCGTGCGCGTGCGCGGGCACCGCCGCCGGCGTCGTCGTGCCGCGGTGCTTGATGTTGACGCGCTGCATCAGGCCGCGCGCGAGGGCCTTGCCTGCCGCCCCGCCCAAGGCAGCGGTGCCTTTTGCTGCCGCGCCCAAGGCGGCCCGCGCAGGCGGGGCGGCGGGTTCGGGCGGGGCGGGCGGCAGATCAGGCAGTGCAAGGCCCGGCGCGGTGATGCCCGCGCCCGGCCCGATTGGCCGGGCCATGATCGGTTTTGGCCCGCGCGCCGCGCCCGCGTCGGCGGGGGCCGCGGCCCCCAGCTTTGGCAAGGCAGCTTTCGTCTTGCCCGAGTTGACGGCTCCGCCCACCGGGCCCAGCCGCGGCGCGCCCGAGGGGGCGGCGGGTGCGGTCGCGGGGGCGACGGGTTCGGGGGTGTCTGCGGGCAAGGGCTGGCTCGGCTCAGTGCCGGGGGCCTCTGCGGCGGGGTTTTCCTCGGGCGTCGGTTCCGGCCGTGCCACGTCAGCCGCTGCCGCGTCGTGCTGCGGTTCGGCCACGGCCTCGGGGGGCGCGGCGACGGTTTCGGGAGAGAGCGGCGCGGGTTCCGGGGTGGCCTCCACCTCGGGCACGGGGTCCGGCTCTGCCGCGTCGGGGCTGCGGTTCGGCCACGGCCTCGGGGGGCGCGGCGACGGTTTCGGGAGAGAGCGGCGCGGGTTCCGGGGTGGCCTCCACCTCGGGCACGGGGTCCGGCTCTGCCGCGTCGGGGGGGGCGATGATCTGGATCGGGTCCTGATCGCGGTCGAGCCGCCCGCCCTCGGGCAGATAGCGCGGCGCGGAGGTGGTCAGGCCAAACCATGGCTCGGCGGCAAAGGTGCCCGGCTCCGGGATCGCGACGAAACACAGCGGGTTGAAGCGGTGCTGTTCGGCAAAGGCCTCGGCCTCGGTCAGCGTTTCGCGCGCCACGACCGCGACCTGCACCACGGCGCCGGTGCCCGACCAGTCGAACACCAGATCGGCCACGTCATAGGGGGTGCGCCCCTCCAGCGCGGTGGCGATCTGGCGGCGGCGCTGTGCAGCGCTGGGGCCGGGCGCCTCGATCTGAAGATAAAGGATCTGCGAATTCGGGATCACCAGCTTGGTCGTCAGCCCCTGCGATGACATCCCCTGCGCGGCCTTGCGCAGTTGCGTCAGACCAGGGCCAAGCGCGGGATCGTTCAGCGCAACCGCGCCCACGGGCACCCAGCCCGCGGCTGCCCGGTGCAACAGCCCGATGCCGTCATGCGAAAGATTGAGCGCGAAAGAGGGTTTCATTCCGGGGGTCTAGCACAGGTTCTACAGGCCCCCAACGGGGCGTTGGCCGCGCCCACCTTGGTAAAGCAGAAATCTGCTTATGAAAAGGGATGCCGGGCCTTGGCAGCCCGGCATCACGGGTCAGGCCGTCGCTGCGTCCAGCGCCTGATCGAGATCGGCGATCAGATCCTCGGCGGCCTCGATCCCGATCGAGACGCGCACCACGTTCGGTGCGGCGCCCGCGGCGATCTGCTGTGCCTCGGTCAACTGGCGGTGCGTGGTCGAGGCCGAGTGGATGATCAGCGAGCGGGTATCGCCAAGGTTTGCCACATGCGAAAACAGCTTGAGGTGGTCCACCAGTTTCACGCAGGCCGCATAGCCGCCCTTGACCGCGAAGGTGAACAGCGCTCCCGCCCCCTTGGGGCAGACCCTGGCCACCCGCCCGTGCCACGGCGACGAGGGCAGGCCCGCGTAGGTGACAAACTCCACCCGCGGGTCGGCCTCAAGCCATTCGGCGATGCGGCGGGCGTTGGCGACGTGCCGTTCCATCCGCAGCGACAGGGTCTCGATGCCGCACAGCGTATAATGCGCGCCTTGCGGGTTCATCGTCATGCCCAGATCGCGCAGGCCCACGGCGATCGAGTGGAAGGTGAAGGCCATCGGCCCCAGCGCCTTGTGGAAGGCAAGCCCGTGATAGGCGGGTTCGGGGTCTGACAGCGAGGGGAACTTGCCCGAGGCCGACCAGTCGAAATTGCCGCTGTCCACCACCACGCCGCCGGTGACGGTGCCGTTGCCGGTCAGATATTTGGTGGCCGAATGCACCACCAGCGTGGCGCCATGTTCGATCGGGCGGCAAAGCCAGGGGGTGGCCAGCGTATTGTCCACGATCAGCGGCAGCCCCACCTTTTTGGCCATCGCCGCCACCGCGGGCAGGTCGGTGATATAGCCGCCGGGGTTCGAGATCGATTCGCAGAAAATCGCGCGGGTGTCGTCGTCCACCGCGGCCTCAAGCGCGGCGGTGTCGTCGAAATCGACGAATTTCGCGCTCCAGCCAAAGCGTTTGATGGTCTGGCTGAACTGGGTGATCGTGCCGCCGTAAAGCCGGGTCGAGGCGATGATGTTGCGCCCCGGCCCCATCAGCGGAAACAGCGCCATGATCTGCGCGGCATGGCCTGATGAACAGCAGACAGCGCCCGCGCCGCCTTCCAGCGCAGCCACCCGTTCGGCCAGCGCCTGCACGGTGGGGTTGGTCAGGCGCGAATAGATGTAGCCCACCTCCTCGAGGTTGAAGAGCCGCGCGGCATGGTCGGCATCGCGGAACACATAGGCGGTGGTCTGGTAGATCGGCACCTGCCGGGCGCCGGTGGCCAGGTCGGGCTTGGCGCCGGCGTGAATCTGAAGCGTGTCGAATGCGTAAGGTTGCGTCATCTGGCCCTCATCTTGGTGATTTGGCGAACCCTAGCCGAGCCGTGTCAGTCGCACAATCAGGCCGGGCGGCGCAAGTGTTCGGCCCTGCGCGGGGGGATGGGAACAAGCGTTTCGCGGGTGGGGTGCGGCGCAAACGCCCGCCGTGCTTGCAGTCGGTCTGTCGGGAAAACGTCCCGATTTGGCCACTTAGCGCGTTTCCTTGGGGCGCAGCACCAGCCAGATCAGCGCCGCCCCCGCCAGCACCAGAAACGGCAGCATGGCCAGGTTGACGGCCTGCCAGCCCGCCTCGGCGGTGCCCGCGGGCGAGCAGTTCATCAGGCTGCCTGACGACAGCGAGGCCAGAAACACGCCGCCGAAGACCACGAAATCGTTGATGCCCTGCACATGGCCGCGTTCTTCTGGCGCGTGGGCCGAGGTCAGCATGGCGGTTGCGCCGATGAAGCCAAAGTTCCAGCCCACCCCCAGCAGGATCAGGGCAAGGTAGAACTTCTCAAGCTCGACCCCGGTCAGCGCGACAGCGCCCGAGGCGGCGAGGATGATCAGCCCAAGCCCCACGATCACCTCGCGCCCGAAGCGCGCGATCAGGTGGCCGGTGAAGAATGACGGCAGATACATTGCCAGTACATGCGCCGAGACGATATCGGCGGCGTCGCCCTGATCAAAACCGCAGCCCACAACCGCGAGGGGCGTTGAGGTCATCACAAGGTTCATCAGCGCGTAGGACACCATCCCGCAGACCATCGCCACCATGATCGTCGGGTCGCGCAGCAATTCGCGCCGGGTGCGCCCGGGGTGGGCTGTGCCCTTGGCGCGGCGTTCGGGGCGCGGGATGTCGAGAAAGGCAAACAGGAACGGCCCCAGCAGGTTCAGCCCGATGATCGCCAGATAGGTGGCCAGAAACGGGATCACCATCGCCTCGGAGGTGAGTTTCACCAGTTGCGGGCCGATGATCGCCGCCGCAAGGCCCCCGGCCATGACCCATGAAATCGCCTTGGGTTGAAACGCGGGCGCCGCCGTATCGGTCGCGGCAAAGCGGTAGAACCCCTGCGCCGACATGTAGATGCCGGTCAGAAACGACCCGGCAAGGTAAAGCGGAAACGACCCCACATAAAGCGCGCGGGCTGCAATGGCGGCGCCCACTGCGCCCGCAACCGTGGCCAGAATGAACCCCGCGCGCCGTCCGTAGCGGCCCATGAACTCCGACATCGGTTGCGCCGACAGCACCGAGCCAAGCACGATCAGCGACAGCGGCAGGGTGGACCAGCAGGGGTTGGTGGCCAGCGACTGCCCTGCCAGCCCGCCGACAATGAATATCATCGACATCTGCGCGCCCAGCACGGCCTGCGCCAGAACAAGCACGATCACGTTGCGGCGGGTGCGGGAATCGGGGGTGGTCTGGGTCATCTCGGTCATGTTCCAGCCCTAGCCCGCGCGCGCGGGTTGTGAAAGAGGCGCGGCTGCGGATCGCGGCTTTGTCAGGGCTGGCGGGCGGCGTGGCGATGGGGCAGGGTAGCGCCATGGTGGGACGGATCATCGACACGCTGGACGATCTGGCCGAGGGCGCGGCGGCGCTGGTGCGGGCCGAGCCGCGCTTTGGCCTTGCGCTGGACCGGGTGGGGCCGCTGGCCCTGCGCCGGGTGCCCGACGGGTTTTCGGCGTTGCGCGATGCGGTGGTGGGCCAGCAGGTGAGCGTGGCGGCGGCCCGCGCGATCCGGGCGCGGCTGGAGGCGGCGGGGCTGGCCGAGGCCGAGACCCTGGCCGTGGCAGACGAAGAGGCGCTCCGCGCCTGCGGGCTGTCGCGCCAGAAGATCCGCTATCTGACCGGAATCGCCCGCGCCGGTCTGGATTATGACGCCTTGCGCGCGCTGCCCGATGAGGCGGTGATCGCGGCGCTGGTGCCCCTGCCGGGGATCGGGCGCTGGACGGCCGAGATGTATCTGATGTTCGCGCTGGGCCGCGCCGATGTGTTTGCGCCCGACGATCTGGCGCTGGCCGAGGCCGCGCGCGTGCTGTTCAACCTGCCGGACCGGCCCCGCCCCAAGCCGTTTCGCGCCATGGCCGAGCCTTGGGCGCCGTGGCGGGCGGTTGCGGCGCGGATTCTGTGGGCCTATTACGCAGATGTGAAGAAACGGGAGGGCGTGGGATGACGCGCAAATTGCAGGCCGGGCGGCGTGGTCCGGTATCGGGGCGGGTTCGCAATGCGGTGGTGTTTCTGCATGGCTACGGTGCTGATGGCGCCGATCTGATGGGGCTGGCTGACCCGCTGGCGCCGCATCTGCCCGACACGCTGTTTGTCGCCCCCGACGCGCCCGAGCCGTGCGCGGGCAACCCTTTTGGCCGGCAATGGTTCCCGCTGCCCTGGCTGGATGGCTCGACCGAGGCCGAGGCGGTGGCGGGGCTGGCGCGGGCCTCGGACGATCTGAATGCCTTTCTGGATGACCTGGCCGAAGAAACCGGTCTAAGCCCTTTGCATATCGGCATTCTGGCTTTTTCGCAGGGCACCATGCTGGCGCTGCATGCACTGCCCAAACGGGCCAAGCCGCTGGCTGGGATCGTGGGCTTTTCGGGCCGCATGATGCACCCCGAGACGCTGGCCGCCGAGGTGGTTGCCAAGCCGCCTGTCCTGCTGGTGCATGGCGATGAGGATAATGTGGTGCCTTTTGCCGAAATGCGCCGGGCGGGCGATGCGCTGGTGCAGGCGGGGTTTGAAACCTATGGCCATGTTATGCGCGGCACCGGCCATGCGATCGCGCCCGACGGGCTGTCGGCGGCGCTGGGGTTTCTGCACGACCGGCTGAAACAGGGCGACATGGGGGCTTGAAGCGGTCGCCCGGCGGCGCCATGTTCACATTACAGTCACGGGAGAACATGTCATGGCCTTTGCCCTTGCCGCCGTTGCCCTTGCCCTCGCCGCGCAATTGATGCGCGCCGCCGAGGCCCGCGCCGCCAAGGCGCTGGTACGGGTTGCCGCGCGCCGCTGACCTTCAGCCCGGCTCCGCCGCCGCCGGAGCGGCGGTTGTGTCACATCCGCGTCACCCGCAACCGTTACACCTCAAAGCCGGGCGCAGCGCAGATTGCGGGGCTTGCCTGCTGCGAAGCGCCATATATAGTGGTGCCATGGCTGGGGCGGGTTCCCCGCTCTGGTGCCGCGGGGCAGACAGGGCGATGGCGGATTGACCCATGGGTGATGACCACAGCAGCACATACCTCCGATACTATCGGTACCCGATAGATTTGCCCCTTTGTCTGATCTGCAGCGCGGGGGGCAGCGCATGAATGTGTCGGTCGGCAACCTGCGCACCCTCGTTCTGAATGCCGACATGCAGCCCCTCAGTTGGGCGCCGCTCTCGGTCTGGAACTGGAAGGATGCCTTCGTTGCCGTCGCCCAGGAGCGCGTGATCCAGATCAAGACCTATGACGATATCGTGGTGCGGTCGGTCAACCGGACCTTCGAGGTGCCCTCGGTCGTGGCGCTGAAAAGCTATCGCAAGCGCAAGAAGGTGGCCTTTACCCGCTATAACCTGTTCGTGCGCGACCAGTTCACCTGCCAATATTGCGGCCAGCGGTTCAGTTCGCGCGATTTGACCTTTGATCATGTGGTGCCGCGTTCGCGTGGGGGGCAGGCCAGTTGGGGCAATATCGTCGCCTGCTGCCAGCAAGACAACCTGCGCAAGGCCAATCGAACCCCGCGCGAGGCCGGGATGAAGCTGATCCGCCCGCCGTTCGAACCCTCTCCCTACGAGTTGGACGGGCTGGCCCGCGCCCATGCGATCCATGAGGAAAGCCTGCACCGGACCTGGATGGACTTTCTCTACTGGGGCAGCGAACTGGAAAGCTGACCCCGGCGCACCGGGGCCCGGAAAGCCGAGGGGCAGGGCCGGGGCGATCTGCGCGGTTGCACTTCTGTCACGATGCTTTAAGCAACGCTCAAACGGGTCCATAAGGATAAGCGCAATGTCGGTCAGCATGTTGTCAACCTTCGTCAAGCCGATGCACCGCGAGGGCTGGAAATTCGTCGGCATCTTTGCCGCGATCACGCTGGTGCTGTTTGTGTTTTCCGAAACCGCGGGCTGGGTTGGCGTCGGGTTGACGGTCTGGTGCTATTACTTCTTCCGCGATCCGCAGCGTGTGACGCCTACCCGCGGCGGGTTGGTGATCAGCCCGGCCGACGGTGTGGTGTCGCTGCTGGAACCGGCGGTTCCCCCGGCCGAACTGGGCCTTGGCAGCGCGCCGCTGACCCGCGTTTCGATCTTCATGAACGTGTTCAACTGCCATGTGAACCGCGCCCCGGTGCCGGGGCGGGTGATCAAGGTGGCCTATCGACCGGGCAAGTTCTTCAACGCTTCGCTCGACAAGGCGTCGGAGTTCAATGAACGCAACGGCATCACGATCGAGATGGCCGACGGCACAAAGATCGGCACTGTGCAGATCGCGGGTCTCGTGGCGCGGCGCATCCTGTGCGAAGTGGCCGAGGGCCGGATTCTGAGCGTGGGCGAGCGTTTCGGCCTGATCCGCTTTGGCTCGCGGCTGGATGTCTACCTGCCTGACGGCGTGGCGCCGCTGGTGGCCATCGGTCAGACCATGGTCGCGGGCGAAACCGTGCTGGCCGATCTGGCGGGGACCGAGCCTGCGCGCGACGGCTTCCGGCACTAGGCGGGGGAGGGCGGGGAATGGCCGATCAGCCCGAACGCCAACCCTCCGGCGAGCCGATGCCGTTCCTTTTGTTGCTGCCCAATCTCGTCACCATGGCGGGGATGTGCCTCGGCCTGACCTCGATGCGCTTTGTCTTTGCCGGGCGGTTCGAGATTGCGGTGGCGCTGATCTTGCTGGCGGCGCTGATCGACGGGCTGGATGGCCTGATCGCGCGGCGTCTGCGGGCGACCTCGTCCTTCGGGGCCGAGCTGGACTCGCTGTCCGATTTTTTGTGTTTCGGCGTGGCACCGGGGATTCTGATCTATCAGTTCGCGTTGTCGGGCACGAGCGGACTTGGCTGGGTTTTTGTGCTGATCTATGTCTGCTGCGCCTGCCTCCGTCTGGCGCGGTTCAATGTGGCGCGCGATGACGCGACGCCGGGCGGGGTCAAGCATTTCACCGGGGTTCCATCACCTGCGGGTGCGATTCTGGCGCTGCTGCCGGTGTTTCTGACGCGGTCCGAGGTCATGGATGCCACCGCCGCGCCGATGCTGGTGGCGCTGTGGCTGGGGATCGTGGGCGCGCTGATGATCAGCCGAATCCCCACCTTTTCGCCCAAGGCGCTGCGGGTCCCACAACGCTGGACGGGCTGGTTCCTGATCGGCACTGCAATTGCGGTGGGCGCGATCTTTACCCGGTTCTGGCTGCTGATGGTGCTGATCGATCTGGCCTATCTGGCGATGGTTCTGCAAGGTCTGGTGCTGCGCCGTCGCGGCTAGACGGGGCAGGCCGCGCACCGAGTCGCATTTTTGACCGGATAATCAGGAAATGCGCCGCAAAGCCCTGTGTCGCGCGGCCATCCGGCCAGGCGCGGAGCAAAGTTTTTCGAGGAAAAACCGGGCACTGTGAAAAAACTGTCATCTTGAACAAAGAATCCTCTTGCGTCCCCCGAAGCCGGGGCCTAAACAACACCTCACCGAAGCGAAGCAGCGACGGTCGCGCCGCCGAAAGGTGGTGATGGATTGAGACGGTCTTGCGGTTGCGCGCAAATTT
>NZ_PZKF01000049.1 GCF_003034995.1 Phaeovulum veldkampii DSM 11550
CGGCCGAGGCGCTGGCGCGCAAGCTGGGCGGCAGCTTTCCCCCCACCGCCAAATTCGTGATCCCCGGCGAGGGCACGATCATCGCCGATGCCGATGGCGTGCGCGCCGGCGAGGATGAGGCCGCGGTGACCATGACCGCCAGCGCCGAGGTGTTTCGCGGCATCCTTGAGGGTAGCGTGAACCCGACCATGGCCTTCATGTCGGGCAAGCTGAAGATCGACGGCTCGATGGGGCTGGCGCTGCAACTGGCGGGCAAGCTGTCGTGACAAGGGGGGCGCCCGCACCGCTGCATCTGGCGCTGGCACGCGCGCCTGACGGGGGGCGGGCGTTCTGGCTGCAAACGACCGACGGGCTGCGCCTTCGCGCTGCATTGTGGCAGCGGGCGGGAGCGCGGGGCACGGTCGTTCTGTTTACCGGGCGCACCGAATATATCGAGAAATACGGCCCCACCATCGCCGATCTGGCGCAGCGCGGCTATGATCTGCTGACGCTGGACTGGCGCGGACAGGGCCTGTCGGACCGGCTGCTGGACGACCCGCTCAAGGGCCATGTGGCCGCATTTGCCGATTATCAGCATGATGTGGCGGCGCTGTGGGCGGCGCTGCCGGGGCTGAACTTGCGCGCGCCACTGCATCTGCTGGCCCATTCGATGGGTGGGGCGATCGGGCTGCGCGCGTTGCATCAGGGGCTTGCGGTGCGCAGCGCGGTCTTTTCGGCGCCGATGTGGGGCATCCGGCTGCCGCCCGGCCTGACCGGGGCCACCGGGCTATTGGCCCATTCTCTGGCTCAGGCGGGGTTCGCGCTGGCCAGCGCGCCCGGCACCGGCGCCGCCCCCTATGTCTATACCACCGCCTTCAGCGCCAACGCGCTGACCCATGACCCCGCGGCCTGGGCGCAACTGGTCGCGCATCTGGCTGCGGTGCCCGCGCTGGCGGTGGGCGGCCCCACCCTTGGCTGGCTGGATACCGCGCTGGCCGAATGCCGCGCGCTGGCCGCCCTGCCCAGCCCCACCCTGCCCTGCCTGACCGGGCTTGGCGCCGACGAAACCATCGTCTGCCCGACCGCCATCACCGCGCGGATGGCGCGTTGGCCGGGTGGGCACCTGGCGCGGATCGAGGGCGCGCGGCACGAATTGATGATGGAACGCACCGCCCCCCGCGCCCGGTTTCTGGATGCGGCCACAGCACTATTTGACGCGCAGGGCTGACCCCGCCCCCCGTCTGGAAACGGCCTCAGATACGGATACGCGAAAAACCGTCGCGCAGCGCCGCCGACCAGGCCTCGCTCATCGCGGCAAAATCCGGGTCGCCCGCCTCGATCCGGCGCCGCATCGTGACCCGGCAGGCGTCGCGCTCGATCACCGCCAGATCCAGCGGCATCCCCACCGACAGGTTTGACCGCAGCGTGGAATCCATCGACAAAAGCACCGCCTTCTGCGCATCGGCCAGCGAGGTGTCCGGCCGCACCACCCGATCCAGAATCGGCTTGCCATATTTGTGCTCGCCGATCTGAAGAAACGGCGTGTCCTCGGTGGCCTCGATGAAATTGCCCTCGGGATAGATCAGGAACATCCGCATCGCCCCGCCGACCCGCTGCCCCGCCACGATCATCGACGCCGCCGCCGTGATCTTGGAGGCGTTCATCTTGCCCTCGATGTCCTGCCGGACCGAGGCCAGCGTTGCGCCGATGATCTCGGCCACCTTGAGCATCGTCGGCGCCAGCAGGATCGAGGTGGCTGGGGTCGCATCCAGATCGTCGATCGCTTCGCGCAGCCGCGCCACCGTGGTCTGCGTCACCGACAGGCTGCCCGCGGTCAAAACCGTGATCACCCGCTCACCTGAGTTTTCGAACACGAACATCTTGCGATAGGTGGCGATGTTGTCGAGCCCGGCATTGGTGCGGGTGTCCGACAGCAGCACCATGCCCTCGTTCAACAACAACCCTACGCAATAGGTCATTCCGGCCCCCAGTGATCTCACGCCAGCAAAGACGCCAACCGGCGCAGCCTATTGCTGCGCTGCATCTACCGCAACCGCGACATCAAGCCGCTCGACCCCGATACCCTGCGCGATGCCCCGGATCGGGGCGGCCTCGCGCGCATCCTGGCCCGATGCCAGCCGGATATAGCGGTCATCGGGGCAGCAGCCGTTGGCCGCGTCAAACCCCACCCAGCCCAGACCGGCAACATGAATTTCGGCCCAGGCATGGGCGGCCTCATGCGCGATCCCGTCCGAGGTGGCGCTCAGATAGCCCGACACATAGCGCGCCGGCAGGTCCAGCACCCGCGCGCAGGCGATCAGGGCATGGGCGTGGTCCTGACAGACCCCCTCGCCCAGCGTCAGCGCCTCGGCGGCGGTGGTATGGGCATGGGTCACGCCGGGGCGATAGACGATGGCCGCGCCCACCGCATCGGCCAGCCGGTGCGCCAGATCCAGCAGATCGGCCGATACCGGCACAGACCGCGCCAGATCGACCAGCACCGGCTCGGCGCGGGTGGGCAGGGTTTCGCACAGATAGGCCATCGGCGGCACCTGTTCGCGGTGCCCGCGCAGCAGCCCGGCCAGATCGGCGGTTTCCACCTGCCCCGCTACCCGCACCACGACCTGCGTCAGCGGCCCGCGCACCGACCACCCCTCGACCCGGTCGCCCGCGCCATCGCGGAACGAACCGCCGCACAGGCCGCCCTCGACCTCGACCCTCCAGTCAAGCACCTTCTGGCCGTCAAAGCGCGACGGAAACAGCCGCAGGCTTTGCACCGCGCCGCGCATCGGCGCGTCGTAATTGTAGGTTGTCGTGTGGCTGACATTCAGGATCATCTGGCTTCCCCGGACAGATAGGCATCATGGACCAGAACGGTCAGTTCGCCCACCTCGCGCACAAAGCGGCTGAGGAAATCATGCAGCCCCTCGTCGAAAATATCCTCGACCGTGGTTTCCATCAGCGCCGCCAGCATCGCATGCGAGCGCTGTTGCGCCGAGGTGTGGTGGCCATAGCCGCGGGCCAGCCGGTCAAGATGCCCCATCGCCGCCGAAGTCGCAGTCACCAGCGAGCGCGGGCATTGCGGATTGAGGATCAGGAAATGCGCAATCTTGCCCGCCGTGATGTCGCCGCCATAGGCCCAGTGAAAGGCCCGATGCGCCGACATTGCGCGCAACAGCGTCTGCCATTGGTAATTGTCCAGCCCCGAGCCTACGAAATCGACCCGCGGCAGCAGAACATAATATTTCACGTCCATCAGTCGTGCGGTGCTGTCGGCGCGTTCCAGCGCATAGCCCAGACCCAGAAAATCATAGCCGTCGTTGCGCAGCATTGTGGCGTCGATCGCGCCGCGCATCATCGCGGCCTGCCGCATCGTCCATTCGGTGATCTGTGTCAGTTCCAGTTCCGACCGCGCGGTCCGTTCCAGTTGCCGCATCTCCTGATAGGCGGTGTTCAGCGCATCCCAGACCTGCGTCGTCAGCGCAGTGCGCACGATACGGGCGTTTTCGCGCGCCCGCTCGATGCAACTGGCCACCGACGAGGGGTTGTCGCGGTCAAAGAACAGATAGCTTTCGATGTTGCGCTGCACCGGGTCGCCGTATTTCTGCGCAAATCCCGCCGCCGTGCCCGAGGCGCGCAGAAGGCTGTCCCATTCGTTGCGATAGCCGTGCCCGGCCGAGGGCATCAGCGCGATCCGCGCGCCCACCTCCAGCAGCCGCGCCGTGGTTTCGGCGCGTTCCATATAGCGGGCGATCCAGTAAAGGTTGTCTGCCGTCCGGCTCAGCATGTCATCACTCCGCCAGCACCCAGGTATCTTTCACGCCCCCGCCCTGCGACGAGTTCACCACAAGGCTGCCCTCGGTCAGCGCCACCCGCGTCAGGCCGCCGGGCACCAGTTCGACCCGCTCGCCCACCAGACAATAGGGCCGCAGATCGACATGGCGCGGCGCGATGCCCTCGTTGACAAAGGTCGGCGTGGTGGACAGCGCCAGCGTGGGCTGAGCGATGTAATTGCCCGGATCGGCCAAAAGCCGCGCCCGGAACCCCTCGATCTGCTCGGAGGTCGATCGCGGCCCCACCAGCATTCCATAGCCGCCCGAACCGTGCACCTCTTTCACCACCAGATCACAGAGGTTTTCCACCACATATTTCAGATCGTCGGTGCGGCCGCATTGCCATGTGGGCACGTTTTGCAACACCGGCTCTTCGCCCAGATAAAACCGGATCATTTCGGGGACATAGGTATAGATCGCCTTGTCATCGGCAACCCCCGACCCCGGCGCCGAACAGATCGTGACGCCGCCGGATCGGTAGACATCCATCAACCCCGGCACGCCCAGCATCGATTCGGGGCGGAAACACAACGGGTCCAGAAAGGCGTCATCGATGCGCCGGTAGATCACATCCACCCTCTTCGGCCCCTCGGTGGTGCGCATCCACACGAACCCGCCCTCGACGAACAGATCGGCACCTTCGACCAGTTCCACCCCCATCAGATCGGCCAGAAAGCTGTGTTCGTAATAGGCGCTGTTGAAATGCCCCGGCGTCAGGATCACCACCGTCGGCTCGCCCCCGCATTTCGCGGGCGCCACCGATGCCAGCGTCCGGCGCAGAAGGTCAGGGTAGCCGTCCACCGGCTCGATCCGGTTTTCGCGGAATAGCGCGGGGAACATGCGCATCATGATTTCGCGGTTTTCCAGCATGTAGCTGACACCCGAAGGCGTGCGGCAGTTATCCTCCAGCACGAAAAAGTCGTCAGGGCCGGTGCGCACCAGATCGACGCCGACAATATGCGAATAGACCCCCCGCGGCGGGATGAAGCCCGCCGCCGCGCGTTCATAGGCCTCGTTCTGATAGACCAGCCGGGCGGGGATGCGGCCGGCGCGGATGATCTCGCCCCGGCCATAGACATCCAGCAAAAAGGCATTCAGTGCCCGCGCCCGCTGCTTGACGCCGCGTTCCAGCCGCCGCCATTCGCTCTGGGTGAAAACGCGCGGGAACATGTCGAACGGGATCAGCCGGTCCGGGTCGCCGCCCTCGCCATAGACCGCGAAGGTAATTCCGATCCGGCGAAACAGCGCCTCGGCCTCTGCCTGTTTCATCTGCCGGAACTCGGCAGGCATGGCGCGGGTCCAATCTTCCAGTCGCGCATAGGGCGCCCGCACCGCCCCGGCCTCATACATTTCGTTGAAATACTCGGTTGCCATGGTGAGTGATGATTCCTCCGGCCTTTGATCAATCATTAGGCAGCACCCGACGGCAGGGGAAGCGATGGCCCGAACCAAAGCCGCATCGGTGGACGTAAAATGTTCGATCCGCGCGCCTTTGCCCAAACTTTCAGCGCCGTGCAAAGCCTGCAGCACTGGCCCCCCGCCCGCGCGGCGCTATGATCAGGTCATGGCGCGTAACCCTGTTTTGCACCTGACCGAGAGGGGGCTTTACTGCCCGGCGGGGGATTTCTTCATCGACCCCTGGCGCCCGGTGCCACGGGCACTGATCACGCATGGCCATTCCGACCACGCCCGCACTGGCCATGGCGCCTATCTGGCCACCCATGCCGCGCTGCCAGTGATGCGGCACCGGCTGGGGCCGATCACCGCCGAGGGCATCTGCTATGCTGAAACGCGCCGGATCGGCGGGGCCATCGTGTCGTTCCACCCGGCGGGCCACGTTCCCGGCTCTGCCCAGATCCGGGTTCAGGTGGCGGGCGAGGTCTGGGTCGTTTCGGGTGACTACAAGACCGGGGGCGACGCCATTTCGACCCCGTTCGAGCCGGTGCCCTGCGATACCTTCATCACCGAATGCACCTTTGGCCTGCCGGTCTTCCGCTGGCAGCCCGAGGCCGCAGTGATGGCCGAAATCAACCGCTGGTGGGCTGAAAACCGCGCTGCGGGCCGCATCAGCCTGATCGGAGCCTATGCCTTCGGCAAAGCGCAGCGGCTGCTGGCGGGGCTTGACCCCGGCATCGGCTCGATCCTGACACATGGCGCGGTCGAGGCCACCAATGCCGTGCTGCGCGCCCAGGGGCTGGCCTTGCCCGAAACCCGGCAGGTGACGATCGAGGTCAGCGCAAAAACCCATCCCGGCGCGCTGGTGATCGCCCCGCCCGCGGCGCTGGCGGGGCCTTGGGCGCGGCGCTTTGGCCCGGCGGCCACCGCCTTTGCATCGGGCTGGATGGCGCTGCGCGGCCACCGGCGCCGCTATGGCGTGGACCGCGGCTTTGTGCTGTCGGACCATGCCGACTGGGCCGGGCTGAATGCCGCCGTGGTCGCCACCGGCGCCACCCGCGTGCTGGCCACGCATGGCTACACCGCCGCCTTCGCCCGCTGGCTGGAGGGGCGCGGCCTTCAGGCGGGCGTGCTGGAAACCGCCTTTGGCCAGACCGAAGACGAGACGGCAGAATGAATCGCTTTGCCGTTCTTTTCCAAAGCCTTGACGGAACCACCTCAAGCACCGCGCGAACCCTTGCCCTTGCCGCCTACCTGCGCGAGGCGCCCGAACCAGACCGGCTCTGGACCATCGCCCTGCTGACCGGGCGCCGCCCCCGGCGCGTGATCACCGCGGGAAAGCTGGCCGAATGGGCCGCCGAGGCGGCCGGCATCCCCGACTGGCTCTTTGCCGAAAGCTATTCTGTGGCGGGCGATCTGGCCGAAACCATCGCCGCGATCCTGCCCCCGGCCGAAACCACGACCAACCGCAGCCTGAGCGACTGGATCGCCACCCTGCGCGCTCTGTCGGCGCAGGATGAACCCGCCCGCCGCGCCGGTATTCTGGCCGCCTGGGCGGGACTGGATGCCACCGAACGGTTCCTGTTCAACAAACTGCTGACCGGCGGCTTCCGCATGGGTGTGGCGCGCGGGCTGATGCAGCGCGCACTGGCACAGGCCACCGGACTGGACGAGGCGACGCTGGCCCACCGGCTGATGGGCGACTGGTCGCCCGATACCACCACCTTTGCCGCGCTGATCACAGGCGACGGCGCACAAGCCTCGCGCCCCTATCCGTTCTGCCTGGCTCATCCGCTTGACGCAGACCCCGACGCCCTGGGCGACCCGACCGACTGGCTGGCCGAGTGGAAATGGGATGGCATCCGCGGCCAGTTGGTCTGCCGCGATGGCCGCGTGTTCCTGTGGTCGCGCGGCGAGGAACTGGTGACCGACCGCTACCCCGAGATCGTGGCCGCCGCGCAGGCGCTGCCCGAAGGCACCGTGCTGGACGGCGAGATTCTGGGATGGGCGGGCGCCCCCCTGCCCTTTGCCACGCTGCAACGGCGGATCGGGCTGAAAACCGTCAGCCGCCGGACCCTGGCCGAGGTGCCGGTGATCTTCATGGCCTACGACCTGCTGGAAGCAGACAGCACCGACCTGCGCCCGCAGCCCTTCGCCACCCGCCGCGCCGCGCTGGAGGCGCTGGCGACCGATCTGCCGCCCGAACTTCCGCTGTCGCCGCTGGCCCGGTTCGACGATTGGGCCACGCTGGCCGCGCACCGACAGGCCGCCCGCGACCGGGGCGCCGAAGGCGTGATGCTGAAACAGCGCACCAGCCCCTATCATGCCGGGCGCAAACGCGGCGACTGGTGGAAATGGAAGCTCGATCCCTTCAGCCTCGATGCGGTGCTGATCTATGCGCAGGCCGGCCACGGCCGCCGCGCGGGGCTGTACACCGATTTTACCTTCGCGCTGTGGGACGGGCCTGCACTGGTGCCGGTGGCCAAGGCCTATAGCGGCCTGACCGATGCCGAATTTGCCGAAATCACCCGCTGGGTGCGCGCGCATACCACCGACCGCTTCGGCCCGGTGCGGCAGGTGGTGCCGGAACTGGTGTTCGAACTGGGCTTTGAAGGCATCGCCGAAAGCCCGCGCCACAAATCGGGTCTTGCGCTGCGCTTTCCCCGAATGCTGCGCTGGCGCCGCGACAAGCCCGCCGCCGAGGCCGACCGGATCGAGACCGCCCGCGCCCTGCTTGCCCACCCGGCGCCGCGGGCCTATCTGTAACGCGACCCTGAACCCCGAGGATGCCATGACCCTGACCCTGCCCGCCCCCGTGTTCGACGCCAACGCCTCTTCCGGCGGCTTCGGGGCGCTGCCCGACTGGGATCTGAGCGATCTCTACCCCGCGCCCGACGCGCCCGAACTGACCCGTGACATGGACTGGCTGCAACAGGCCTGCGCCAGCTTTGCCGCCGATTACGAAGGCAAGCTGGCCACGCTTGACGCTGCCGCGATGTTCGACTGCATAACCCGGCATGAGGCGATCGAGGAAAAGGCCGGGCGGATCATGTCCTTCCTCGGGCTGCGCTATTACCAGAACACGCTGGATGCCGCCCGCGCCAAGGCGATGGCCGACGCACAGGACAAGATCACCAGCGCCACCACGCCGATGGTGTTCTTCAGCCTCGAATTCAACCGCATCGACGAGGCAACCTATCAGGCGCTGTTCGCGGACGCCCGCATTGCGCGCTGGAAACCGGTGTTCGACCGGATGCGCGCGATGCGGCCCTACCAGCTTTCGGACGAGCTGGAAAAATTCTTGCACGACCAGTCGGTTGTGGGTGCCGCCGCGTGGAACAGACTGTTTGACGAAACCATGGCCGGGCTGGAATTTTCGGTGGATGGAGAGAGGCTGAACCTTGAATCCACGCTGAACCTCCTGTCCGATCACGACCGCGCCCGGCGCGAGGCGGGCGCGCGCGCGCTGGCCGACGTGTTCGGCGCCAACATCAAGCTGTTCGCCCGTGTTCACAACACGCTGGCGAAGGACAAGGAAATCGAGGACCGCTGGCGCAAGATGCCCACGCCGCAACACGCGCGCCACCTGTCGAACCATGTCGAGCCCGAGGTGGTGCAGGCGCTGCGCGATGCGGTGGTGGCAGCCTATCCGCGGCTGTCGCACCGCTATTACCGGCTCAAGGCGAAATGGCTGGGGCTGGACAAGCTGCAGGTCTGGGACCGCAACGCCCCCCTGCCCAGCGAAGCCCCCCGCACGATCACCTGGGCCGAGGCGCGCGACACCGTGCTGGGCGCCTATGCGGGCTTTGCCCCTGAAATGGCGCAGATCGCGCAGCCCTTCTTCGACAAGGGCTGGATCGACGCCGGCGTGAAACCGGGCAAGGCGCCAGGCGCCTTCGCCCACCCCACGGTGACGACGGCGCACCCCTATGTGATGCTGAACTATCTGGGCAAGCCGCGCGATGTGATGACGCTGGCGCATGAACTGGGCCACGGCGTGCATCAGGTTCTGGCCGCGCCGCAGGGTGAGATGCTGGCCTCCACCCCGCTGACGCTGGCCGAAACCGCATCCGTCTTTGGCGAGATGCTGACCTTCCGCCGCCTGCTGGATGCCGCCGCGACCCCGGCCGAGCGCAAGACGCTGCTGGCCGGCAAGGTCGAGGACATGATCAACACCGTCGTGCGCCAGATCGCGTTCTACGATTTCGAATGCAAACTGCACGCCGCCCGCGCGCAGGGCGAGCTGACGCCCGAAGACATCAACGCGCTGTGGATGAGCATTCAGGCAGAATCCCTCGGCGATGCCTTCGAGTTCATGCCGGGCTATGAAACCTTCTGGGCCTATATCCCGCATTTCGTGCATTCACCCTTTTACGTCTATGCCTATGCCTTCGGCGACGGTCTGGTGAATGCGCTTTATGCGGCCTACGCCGCAGGCCTGCCGGGCTTCGAGGACAAGTATTTCGCCATGCTCAAGGCGGGCGGATCGCAGCACCACAAGGATCTGCTGGCGCCCTTCGGCCTTGATGCCTCGGACCCGTCCTTCTGGGACAAGGGGCTGTCGATGATCGGCGCGATGATCGACGAGCTGGAGGCACTGGAAGACTGATCTCATTCATCTTGGTAAAAAAATATCCCCCGCGGAGCGTTCCACGGTCACCGTGGGAGCCTCCGGCGGGGATATTTGAACCAAGATGAAAGGGGGTCAGTTCGAACTTGCCAGAACCCGGTCGATCATCTCCTGCGTGCCGCGCGCATCCTCCAGCCGCCAGGCAAAGGGCGCGCCGCCGCGCAGCGCGGCGCAAAACGCCTCGACCTGCCGGACATACTGGTTCACGCCGGGGAAGGTTTCGACCAGGGTCGCGTGGCCCGCGCGGATCATCTCGATCCGGGCCTCGGCAAAGACGCCCGCGTTGAACGGCGCCGTCAGCCGGATCAGACCGCGGCTGCCCTGAAACACCACCTCCTGACGCGGGAACAGACGCGTCGAGGTCAGGGCGGAATAGCTGAAGCCGCCGCCGGGGCCGTCGAAATCGCCCCAGACCTGTGCAAAGACATCGACCCCGTTTTCGCGGCGCAGTTGCGCAGTCAGGCGCACGGGTTCCGCCCCCGTCGCCCAGCGGACCGCGCCATAGGCATAAACCCCGATGTCGGGCACGCTGCCGCCGCCGGTTTCCGGCCGGTTGCGGATATTCGCAGGGTCGGGGTTGTCAAAGGTAAAGGCCACATCGACATGGGTCAGCGCGCCGATTTCGGCCGCGCCGATCCAGTCGCGCACGCGCTGCCATTGCGGGTGATGCACGATCATGAAGGCCTCAGCCACGAGCAGCCCGGTGGCCTCGCGCACCGCGATCAGCCGGTCGATTTCGGGCGCGCGCAGCGCCACGGGCTTTTCGCACAGCACATGCTTGCCTGCCGCCAGCCCCTTCAGCGTCCAGTCCACATGCAGATGGTTCGGCAGCGGGATATAGACCGCCTCGATCGCCGGATCGGCCAGAAGCGCATCATAGCTGGAATGAACCCGCAGATCTGGGCAAAAGTCACGAAACCCCGCGGCCTTGGCCGGATCGGCGCTGGCCAGCGCCGCCAGCCGGGCGCCGCAGGCGGCATGGATTGCAGGTGCCATCCGGGCCTGCGCGAACTGCGAGGCGCCCAGAATGCCCCAGTTGACCGCCTCTGGCATCGCCGCCCCCTTTTGCCCGGCCAGCCCGGCCCGTATCAGGCCGGGATCACCATACCCTTTTCACGCGCCAGATCGCGCATCCGGCCTTGCAGCTTTTCGAACGCCCGCACCTCGATCTGGCGGATGCGTTCGCGGCTGACCTCATATTGCGCCGACAGCTCTTCCAGCGTGACCGGCTCGTCGCGCAGGCGGCGCTGCATGAGAATGTCGCGCTCACGTTCGTTCAGGACATCCATGGCCGCCACCAGCATCGCCCGGCGGGCCGACAGTTCGTCAGCTTCGGCGTAAGCTTCGGCGGTGTTGGCGTCTTCGTCCTCCAGCCAGTCCTGCCATTGGGTCGAGCCATCGCCATCGGCAGCGCCGACCTGCGCGTTCAGCGAGGCATCCCCCCCCGACAGGCGCCGGTTCATCGAGATCACCTCGGCCTCGCTCACGTTCAGGTCATGCGCGATCCGGGCCACGTTTTCGGGGCGCAGATCACCCTCCTCCAGCGCGCCGATCTTGGATTTCGCCTTGCGCAGGTTGAAGAACAGCTTTTTCTGCGCCGAGGTGGTGCCCAGTTTCACCAAGCTCCACGAGCGCAGGATATATTCCTGAATCGAGGCGCGAATCCACCACATCGCATAGGTCGCCAGCCGGAAGCCCTTTTCCGGGTCAAAGCGTTTGACCGCCTGCATCAGGCCCACATTCGCCTCAGATATCACTTCGGCCTGCGGCAGGCCATAACCGCGATAGCCCATGGCGATCTTGGCCGCGAGCCGCAGGTGCGAGGTCACCATCCGGTGTGCCGCCTCGGTGTCCTGATGATCGACCCAGCGTTTGGCCAGCATGTATTCCTCCTCCGGCTCCAGCAGCGGAAACTTGCGGATTTCCTGAAGATAGCGGTTCATCCCCTGTTCGGGGCTGGGCGCGGGAAGGTTGGCATAGGTTGTCATCGTCGGCAGATCTCCCTGATCGGCGGCCTAGCAATATGGCGGTGCAGCGGGGCCGGTTCAAGCCCGTGCTGCGCCCGTCTCGCCTCGCGGCAGGCAGCTTGGCCTGACATGAACAGTCTAACGCAGCATGCGCCCGGTTCCGTCGCCGGGCCAGCACAAAGCCCGCCGATCACGCGGTTATGAGCCGAAAACATCGACACTTCTCGTTTCTTTTCATTTCAGCGATTTAGCCAATAAGGCTTTGATATGGCACAATCCTTTATTGGAACTGGTCAGAACTCACCGTGATTGGCCGGGTTCTATTGTTGGCGAGACTGCATTCGGCGGTTGACCAAGCGTTGACAAGAGCGATGACCCTTTACTGGTGCAGTGCATCTAGCCATGCCTCTTCATCTCCTTCAGCGATTACCACTTTGCCAGTTTGCACATCTGCATTGCCCCGCGGCACTTCAGACAGCCAGACGCCCTGCCCGGCTGTCGCTTTATGCTTATTTCACGTCGTTTCGACCCAAATGGGCAATTTATCTGAACCGCGAGAAATGAAAATTCCCAATATTTTCTGCCACCCGCCCTCAAGAAAACAAGGGCAATATGACTGCGCTTCGCCAACAGGCTTCCACCTCGTCCCTATCATTTTCTTCCATCGAAAACTATGCGCCGGCCAACAAAAAAGCCACCCTTTCGGGTGGCTTCGGAGCGGGGTAGATCCGCTGCGGCTATGCCGCGATGTCTGACCTGCGGTAGATGTTCGGGGCCGCCGCCTGGCGTGCCGGAAGGGGGTGGATACCTTTTCCGGACAGGAACGACTTCATGGATTTCGACGACACGCCCTCGCTGGCCGCGAGTTCAACCAGGCCGATGTGGGCATCACGGAACGACTGGATCTCCGGTGCCAGGAACATCCGAACGCCGACACCCTTCGCGTTCGTCACGAAGTGCTTGGGGATATAGTCGGTTCCATCGGGCGCCGTCATGTTCAGGACGGCCACGGCCGCCAGCGGAGAAAGGCCGATCACCTCAACCGCCCGTTCGAGGCTGATCAGACCGGACGCGGTCAGATTGGCCAGTGCGGTCGCAACCTCCGCCGGATGGACGAGGATTCCTTTGAATTTCAGGGCGGGATCCACGACTTCCACACGGGACAGACCGCCGGAGAGCACCGCGCCAACGATGTCGAGAACCGGCCAGCGCGAGGTGATGGACGCCGTCAGGATGTCCTGCATCCCGTCGGATGGCGCGGCGACGCGGGTAGCCTTGGACATGAAGTTCGTCAGGAAGGTTTGTGCGTGTTCAAGGGCGACACCCTTCAGGACCCCGGTCGCTTCGTCCATATCCGAGATCCGGGGAATAATTCCGGTCCGCACCAGCTGCTCGGCCTGAGTTCGGTTGCAGTTCAGGAAGTCAGGCAGGGCCAGAACCGGGAGGGAGGTCTTGATCCGGCGGGCCAGCGCCTCCGCGGCGACGGCGTCGAAACTCCTGCCCCCGAGAGAAACGTCCGGATCACCGTCGGCAAGGCCAGTCAGGACGATGGCGCGGTTCAACGTCTTGGGGTGCTGACCCGTTACCCGGGCGAGGCTGCCGACCGTGTGGACGCGCCGCATCTCAACCGGCTCTCCGAAAAGATCGTCACCAACCTCGACCGGGAAGCGGTCCATGATGAATTCGCGGACCACATCCCGGATCGGACCCTTGGGTCGCGCATTCCGGTTGAACTGGAGCCACTGATACAGGCGGCCGAACATCTTCTGGGGGCCGCCGGTCAGATCGTCCTTGACGAACTGATCGAAAATCGACTGAAGCGCGTCGCGAATGCCCAGAGCACCACGCGCCGCGAACCCGAAGCCGACGTGTCCTGCGCGATGCCATGCGGCCTCCGACAGGGTGTTCAGGTTGCAGTGGGCACCCTCGCTGATGATCACACCCAACATCTCACAGGCGCGGGCCGCAAGATCGAGGGGCTGTTCATCCAGCCATGCCGGCCCGGTCCCGCCGGCCAAACGACCCTCAACATAGGCTTGCAGGTCTGACGGGGCGAGGCTGAGAGCGTCGTCGACGAGTGCTTGCAGCCCCGCATCGTCCGGTGCGACCTGCGACATGAGCTGGAAGCGCTCCGCATAGGAGGCGTTCTGACGACGGAACAGGGCGATCCCGTGCACTGGGCAGGCCCGGATGTGCTCGACCTGCCACAGGACCCGGCCGACGCGGGCCCCTCCGGACGGGCTGCCCGGGCGCCCGTCGGCGAGCAGGCAGGCAGGACAGAAGCTGGTCTTGTCCAGCTTCGCAAACTCGGCGTGCACCGCCTCCCCGCAGAGAGAGCGGGCCCGGTTGGCGACCGGGATGAAGGTCATCCGGACCAGGGTTTCCTCGGGCAGCCCCAACAGATTGGACAGCCGATTCAACGTATCCGGACGCGGCGCCATGGCGGCGGATCTCGGGAACTCGATCATGTCGAGAAACCGGTACACGTGAACCTTGCCGTGAAACGGCGCCACGCGCGCAAGGTAGGAAGTCAGGCTCTCGCCGTCCACGACCGGCAGAATGGGGTGAAGGGCCATGATCAGCCCTTCCTCTTCTTCGTCTTCGCCTGTTTCGCCACCATGCTGGCCGCGCTCGCAGAAGCGGAGTCATCGTCATCATCAAGCTCGAGGGACGGCCAGTCATTCATGGCGAAGACGTTCCGGGTGATGTCACAGGCCTCCAGCTGTCCCCAGGCAATCTCGAAGTGTTCGACCCGGAGCGTTTCAGCGCCGTCCTCCATCGCGCACCGGATCGCCCGGATAATCGTTTCGATGCACCGGCCAAACCTGTAGCGGCTCCCGTGCATCAGGCGCTGGACAGTGTCCCCATGGAAATCACAGGACAGGCCGACCCGCTTGGCGTAGGCGGTGACCAGCCCCGTCACGCGCGCGTCGTCCACACCGAACCTGAGGGGCTCTGGGCGGATCTTGCTGAACCTGCGGTTGATCTGGGGCTCAAGACCGGTGATCGCCGACAACCGTTCGGTCCCGCTCAGAACAAGGACGACGGGATGATCGCCCTGCATCAGGGTTTTCAGCATCGCCAGCATGTTTTCCGTTTCCGTCGAGCTCGGTTTCTTGAACATGTCGTGCGCCTCATCCAGCCAGAGCAGCGAGATCCCCATCACCTCCAACCGGTGACGCACCATCTTCCAGATCTCGTGCACCTTGGTGCGTTCGCTGACGGTATCGATGCCGAGCTTCTCCAGGATCGAGCAGCCAAGGCTCCGGAGCGTGGCGGGGTTCTCGACCATGACCGGCAACCACCGCGGCAGTCCGGTTTCAGGGTTATCCGCGAGGGCCTTGAATCCCGCCAGCCCCCTCCGGATCGTCGTGGACTTCCCGCTTCCGGCGCCATCGATATAGATGATCCCGTGCGCCTCCGTCTTGTTGGTGAACCGGACGGGTTCGTGCATCAGCTGATCGTCCTCCCCCACTTGGAAAAGGTGGGAGAGGTGCTGCTGGAAGGCCGCATCATTCTCGGTAGTGACGTGCAGATCGCTGAGAGTGGCGCATCAACGGCCGGTATCACGCGGACCATGTGGACATCCTCGCCCGGTTTCTGAACCGGATCCACGCCATAGATCCGCGTTCTGCCGCGTTCCGGTTCCCTGATGGGGCGGAGCGGGATTTCTCGGCGGCCGATATTTCGCCGCCCAAGGTTGAATTCTGGATCAACTTTCAGGCTCTCCGCGATAGCCTGAAACAAGTCTTTGAGGCGCTGGATAAAATCTGGGCCGAAGCCGGCCCCACCGGATTGAGAGTGAAGGATTAGAGAGACCATGTTTCGCGTTGACCGTTCCCAGAACCGCCTGTCCCGCCTCGTCCAGAAGCGGTTTTCCGACCTCGCCCTGCGTGAGCGGGATCACCTTCAGGAGTGGCTGGCCAACCAGCCCGACGCCCTGGGGGAGGAGCTTCTGATCATCCAGAAGGAGTTCGACGGGTTCGACGAGACCCGGGAACGGCTGGACCTGCTGGCGCTGGACAAGGACGGGAACCTGGTCGTCATCGAGAACAAGCTGGATGACTCGGGCCGGGACGTGACTTGGCAGGCCCTGAAATACACCGCCTACGTCTCGGGCCTGACGAAGACCCAGATCGTGGACATCTATCAGCAGTATCTGGACCGGTTCTGCGGCGGCGGGAACGCGGTCGCGCGCCTGTGCGAGTTCATGGGGGTCGAGGACCTGGGCGAGATCCACCTCAACCCCGGGACCGATCAGCGAATGATTTTCATCGCCGCGAACTTCCGACGCGAGGTGACCGCGACGGTCCTCTGGCTGTTGAGCCGGGGGATCAGGGCGCAGTGCTTCAAAGTGACCCCGTTCATGCTGGGCGAGGAGCTGATCCTCGATATCCAGCAGATCATCCCGACGCCCGAGGCTGCGGATTTCATGATCGGCATGTCCACCAAGGATAACGAGGAGAAGGTCACGCACGACACCCAGAAACAACGCCACAAGCTGCGCTACGAGTTCTGGGAAGCGGCGCTGGAACGCCTGCGCGCAGACGGTGTCGAGATCTATCGCAACATCAGCCCGGCCCGGAACCACTGGCTGAGCGCCGGGTCCGGGGTGCGGTCCTGCCCCTACCAGATGATTTTCTCGCGCGATGAGGCCCGGGTAGAACTGAACTTCGGCCGGTCCGAGGCTGCGGAGAACAAGTGGTTGTTCGATCAGCTCTTCGCCCAGAAGGACCAGTTGGAAGCCCGGTTCGGCGCGCCGATGACTTGGCGCAGAATGGACGACAACAAACAGAGCCTGATCGTCTTTTCCCAGCCCTTCGACGGGTACAACCGGGAGGCATGGCCGGCCATGATCGACTGGTTGTCAGCCCATATTCAGAAGCTGGAAACGACGTTCCGGGATCCGCTCGCGCGGCTGAACCGCCAGCTACGGTCTCACGATGAGGAGGAAGCCTGATGGCCTTCGCGACCGAAGACGATCTTGAACAGTGGGCCCTAGATGAGCTGCGCGCCCTGGGGT
>NZ_PZKF01000050.1 GCF_003034995.1 Phaeovulum veldkampii DSM 11550
TTGATGCTGCTTGCGATTGGACATAGCGGCGATGTTAACGTCGTCTCCGAACCGAGGAAGATGATGAGCCTCGCGAACGGTCTTTCGGTTGCCGGCCTGCCGAAGGTGATCGACATGCTCAAAGAGGGGGATGCTGATCCAATCTGGAACCTGTCCGATGCGCTGGACGAGATTCTCCGGAAGAAGCAGGCGGCATGACGGCGGTTAGAACTGACCAGACGAGCGTCTAGACAACCTTTGCCGGAAGCGCGGCGTCCTCGTCCCCAAGCGCCTTGCGGTAGCGCGTAAGGAGCGTCGCATCCGTGTATTTCGAGCGTCCAACCATATAGAGAATGACTTCCCGCATCGTAACTTTGTGGGAATTGAGGATTGTCCGGTTGCTGGCATCCCACAAAAGCCCGCGGTACGGCGCTTGATCCAACGTCCGCGGCAATTTTGCCGCCGCTGCGATAGCGTCAGAAAGTGTCGATTTGTTTGCAAGCTGCGCAATCACTTCGACAAATATGTCAATCCCAAGAGGGCGGTAGAGCGCGCTGCCACCGTGATTGCCCCTGTGCTTCCGGACGACAGGTTCGGCTTCTATCGCTGTAAAGAATTCACCCAATTCCGGAAATCGCGCGCCCATCTCTTCGAAGAAAGAAACGGCGTACTCGAAATATTCATCAAGCCTTTCATCACTTGGTCGCATATTCTGCAGGTTCTTTTTCGTATCCTTGATGTCCGAACTGACTTTAGTGAAGAGGATCGTAAGTACGTCGTAGAGATTACCGATCGTCGTAAGGCTCTCGACATTGGTGGCGGGCATGTTGTTGGTAGCGACAAAAGCGATACGGGAGCCTGAAAATTGCTTGGTGTTCTCGATAAGATGCCTTGCGCAGATGGCCATAACGTCATCTTCGTCAAGAGCGATAATATCACCCTTAGAGACCGGCTTGGCGGTCTTGTTCAACGTCGTGAACAGACGGCGGGTGCGTTCAAGCCCTTTTGCCGCCTTGTTGTGGGCGACAAAAATTACGGAAACCTCGTCAAACGGATCCTGGTCAAGCCCGCCTTTCAGCGCCTTCTTAATGCCGGCAAGCCGGTGCTGTCCGTCGATAGCGAAGAGTTTCTCATCGCCCCGCAAGGTCAGGAATCCGACCGATGACACAACCTCCTCGGTCAGGCTAGACAGCTCTTTGCCCTTTTGCGGCTTGACCCCGGACACGCCATACCAGTTCGGTTCGCCGTCATAGGTGGCGATAACCAGCGAGTTGAAGAAGCGCTCCGACTGTTCTTGGAGGTACTTTGAAATGTCAGCGCTGCGCCCGCGATTTAATTGCCGCTGGATCATGTCGGACAATTGCTTGTTGCTGTGAATCTCATCGGCGTAGCTGACCCGCGCACCGATCTCCGGAAGGCTCATCAGGCAGGAGTAGTAAACCCAATCCCCCATGATGCCGCGTAGCGCTGGTAGCGTGATCTCCTTGCGCTTGACTGAGCTCATCTGAATGCCCTCCTCTTCTGTTTTAGCTCCGCCTCCAGGTCGCCTTCGGAACACGGCGGCATGAGTGCGTTGTTCAGGGCCTTCTCAAGATTTTCCAGTTGCTCGGAAGTCACCTCGTTGTCAACGGCCGCAAAATAAAAGCAAAGAACGGAGTGCCATGTGCCGATCATTCGGGCAATTCGCGGCCTCTTAACAACTTTCTTCTCGTTGAGATAATCCCTGTACCGGTCGCGGAGCGCGCGTTCGGACCTTCGGCCAGCGATACCAATATACATGACATAGTGATGCGGCGGCAGAACGCCGTTCTCTCGGCAAACGACGAATGCGTAAATCCCCCGCCGGTCGTCGGGAACATTTTCGATGCCCGCTTCGCCATACGGAATGGACGACCAATTTAGCGCCGCGATACCGTATTCCTCTGCGCGCAGTCTGTCCGGCGTGAGAGTGAAGCCGATCGTGTGCTTTGCGATCTCTTCAACTGCGCTGTTCGTAAAATCAACTAGGGCGTCCAGATTCAAGGGCGCCTCCAGGGTCGATAGTAGGATGCCACGCCGGGCGCGAGCATTTGATCAATCAGTATTTCACCTAGTCTCGTGCGTTCCAGAATCATCTTTTTACTACTTATGACATGCCAAGCACACCTTGGCCTGCCCGAACAGTTCATCGATATCAAGCGTTTCATCCCCCGGCCGCAGCGGGTTTGCGCGTTGGCGGGCACGAACACGCGCCAAGCGCTTTTCATAGTCTTCCTTGATCTGCGCGACACGATCGGGCCGTTCAAGCTCGTCGAGTGACTCACCCTGGCTCCAAGTGAAAGGAGAGCCGTGTTCGACGGCATTCTTTTCATACGCCTTGGCCTCCTCGAAGGCTTCGGGATGTTCCTCTTTCAGGCGCACCCACTCGATCTTCTGCTGGAAGAAGCAGAACGTGCAACCACTACGGGAGCGCCAACGGTAGTACTGCGGCAGGCCAAGACCGGATGCATCGAGGATGTCCATAACCCCCGCCTTGTCGATGCCGACATCCTTGAACGGAAGCCTGATGATAAGATTGTCATGCTTGGAGCTATACCCTTCACGGTACTCTTCGTCCGCCCGGATTGCCACATAACTGTAAACGGTCGTCCCGTCTTCGAGCATGGGGCGAATCCAGTGCTCAAAAGGCCGCAGCTTAAGCTGCCGCGTGCACCACCGCGTTTGTGGAGACGGCAGAAAGCTGTTGTACTGCTTGAGCCAGAAGTCGAAGTCGCGGTCGGGATTCAACCTCAGGATCGGCTTTCCCAAAAAGCCTTCCAACTTGCCTAGGAACTCGTAGACCTCAGGTAGCTCCTTCCCGGTATCGGTGAAGAAATACTCGATATCGAGTTCTGGGTGATGATGGCGCATGTATACGGCCAAGGCGGCGCTATCACGGCCTCCAGACAACCCAAGGACATGCTTTGTTAAATCGCCCTTCATTGGACGGCCCGTTCCAGGCGCTCGTCATCCAGCTTGGCCGCTGGGCGCATATAGCGCGCGCTAAGCTCAGCGAGCGCAGCCAGAATGACATTCCGGCTGCCAGCGTCCGCCCCCTCAAGCGCCGCTTGGACGCGCTCAACAAGCTCGTCCACGGAGGCGCGTTCCGTGTCGGAGATAGAGAATTCTTCATGGACAGGTGCGGGCCGACCGTCGATCCCGACCATCACCGCCATGGCGTGGCGCCTCCCGCGGCGGCCTTTGACGCGCGCAAAGGTTTCCGCCCGCACGAATTTCTGCGCCATGTCCGCAATTTCGACTGCGGCGCGGTCAAGATCGGCATCCACCCAATCGCGCGGCGGTTTCTTGGCAGCAAGACTGGCGATACCTTCAATACTAGCTTGGCTTCCATCGAAGGTGGCAAGCCTGCCGATGAATGCGTCAACCTGAAAGTCACCACCGAGCTGGCGGATGTTCTCAGCCCGCGCGCGAAGCTCCGATAGGGAACGAGGGGAGGCATTGGGCACTTGAAGCTCTGCGAGCATCATGTCGCGCAAACGCTGCAGCATCGCCGGATAGGCCTGCACAAGTTCTTCGAGTCCCTCCCGGACGTTTTCGACGATACGGGAGAGCGCCTCGTCGCCTGTCGTTCCGGCGGCGCTACCGATCGTTTCGGGTATGTCGTCGAAGAGGAACTTGTTCGGATCGCTAGCGCGCTTGAACAGGCTCCTCACATTATCCGCATTGGACGAAAGCTGCATCGTTCGCTTCGTCCAAGGATGCAGCCGGTCGAAGATGGCGATCAGGCCGCGGGCAACGTCGATCGGTGCAAGATGGACAAGGCTGTTTTCCTTGTCGAGGTCGCGGACAATCTCCGCCATGCTGGACAGGAGCCTGCGCGACAAGACGGAAAGATCCATCCACCGGAGCTGAACGTCCGCCGCATCCTTGGCAAGGATTTCGACATCGACATCCTTGAACCTGGCCTGGAACACGCCTTCGCGGTAGAGTGCGACCGTATCGCGCCGCGAGAGAATAAACGCGACGGCAAGGACCGGCATGAGCCCGTCCCGCAAGCCGAAGGGCGGCGCGCGCCAGAGGTCATAAAGTTCGGATACGCTGACCGTACGGTCATCGGCCGCCTTAAGGTAAGACGCAGCGGCATCCCATAGTGGCGCCAAATCGCAATGATCGCAATGGTCGACCGGCGGCTCAAACCGCCATTCTCCCTTGACTTTGCGATAAAGGCCGGTGGCATCGAGCAGCGAAGCGAACAGGCCACCTTCCGCCGGGAATCCGTCGATCCCAAGACGCTCCTTTCCTTCATTTGTGACCATAAGGCGCAGCAAAGCATTCTGTGCGGCAACAGCATTGCTGGACGGCCTGATGCGGTTCAACAACTCGTTGTTAAGAAGGGGGGCTTTAGGGTAGCGCCGATCCGCCAGCTCCGATGCGATTCCGTTCAGTTCGGCATGATAAAGGCGGCGCGCCGTTTTGTGCTTAAGGTGCCAGACAGCGCCATCGAAGGCGCGGTGTAATTCTTCCTCAAGCTGACCCTGCAATGCCGTCAGCCGCGCCAGAACCTCGCGCCGCGCGACCGGGTCATGGGCCAGTTCAGGATGTTGGTCGCGGACATCTTCTAGCGCGACGAGTTCGCGAGCGAGGTCGGTGATGCCCCAACAGCGCTGGGATAGGCCGACAACAATATCCCAAGAATCCGCCTTCCTCGCAGCCTCACGGCAAGCAGCGGATGCAACTTTCTCGTTCTCCCCCTCCGTGGGAACCGCCAAAAGAAACTGTCCGATTGTGCCGTTTTTCGGCCGATAAGCTGCGGCATGTTCGGCCAGCGTCGCTACCGGCGCAACTTCGACGTCGAACCATCGCAGCGCTCCAGTGCGATGGTAGTGGCGCTTGGCGAGCACCGGCTGCAGGCCAGCAAGGCGTCTGAGGACATGGAAATCGACGCCGGCTACGTTCCCAAGGGCTTCGCGCACGGCATCGTCTATGTCGAAGTCACTCCCCGCGAAAATCGCATAGGAATCGTTGAACTTTCGGAACACAATGAGCGACCAGGCTTCCAGCTGCTTGAGCGCCGCATCGATATCTGGCACCCCGGTGCCGGGAAGACAAAGGCTGAGAATCTCCTTGCTGGCCGAGACGCCGGAACGCTCCTTAAACAGATCGATAAGGGCGATCGCCTTGAGCAGCCGCACTGGCAGGTCTTCCGCGCCAAACGCCTCGCAACGCTCGATGGCGTCCGCGGCGAGAGCCCACCTGTGGCCGTCGGGCGAGGCGAGAATAGAAGGTTCGAGGTTTGCGCGCAGGTACCCCCACAGTCGGTCGGGCTCATACAGCACCTTGACCGAAGAGTGCCGGATGAACTCCTGGAAGCCGAAAGGCTCTGCGGAATTCAGGAACCCGAAGATGCTACGCTGATTTTGGCCGAACCGCCGCCGCGAGATCGGCCCAAGCAGACATGCTACGACCGGGTGCAGTGGCCAACAATCTTCTAGCACGTCTGCAAGGTAGTCGGACGCGGCCGGTTGGCGGCGCTTGATCTCGGCGGCGACAGCCTTCGCGAGCTTGCCGGCGCGGACGGCACCACGGTCGCTCTCGATGGCGCGGGCGATCAGCTCGATTTGCTCTTCGCCGGCGGCATTTACGGCGAGATCGAGGAAACGACCCTGTATCTTAGACCATTCATCGCGCATCTCGCGCGTTAGTCGGCTCGCATACTCCTCGAAGGCTTGGTGGAGGATGCCGATAACGACAAGTCTGCCGCCGCTACGCGATGCAGCTTCGGCCAGGAGCTGGAACAGGTAGAGGTCCGCGCCATCCTGCGCCGCAGCTTCGAGGAACTTGCCCATTTCATCGACGAAGAGGACGATCCCGCCTGAATTGCCGGAGCCAACTTGGGCGCCTTCTGCAAGTGCAGCAACCACGTGCTCTTCCGACCACGCCTTCGCACCCCCCCTAGTGCCGATGCCGGCGGCTTCGAGCGCCTCGCCAATCACTAAAGCCGGATGCTCGCGGCGGCCAACGACGGGGAGTATTCGCCAGCCTCGAGACTTCGGCGGCATGTTGGCCATGATGGCGCGCGCCGTGTCACTTCCGATAACCTTCTCCGCGAGGGTGCGCAGCCGCTTATCCGGCCCCAACAGTGCCCCCAGTGCTACGACAAGGCTGGACTTTCCGCTGCCGTAAGGGCCGGTCCAAGTGAACGCCCCATGACCGGTTTGAGCCACATGCTGCGCGGTCGCAAGCAGAACGGACGCCGAAGATTGCGGGCAGATGAACCCCTCGAGCGCCTGCGGATCACCAGAATCCGCGTCGATGCGGACGGCACGCTGGAAGCGGCGGGCTATGCGGACATGATCGGCTATGGTCATTACGCTGCCTCCTGCCTATCCGCCGCGTCATAGTCGAGATCGACAAAGGCGAGCATCTCCTCGGGGCCTGCATCCCCCTCGCGCAGGATTTGCTTAAGACCGGCCGTCTCCGACCAGCGAAAGGCCCCATCGGTGACCTTATCAAGATCGACAAGCCTGTCCGCAACGTCGTTCTCGTCGAGAAGAAAGACGCGGCCTGGAGAACCGGGCTCGCGCGCGATCGCCTCGAATGACAATGTGCGGGCGCTGGAATACCCGCGCCAGAAATCAATCAAGGCGTAAAGAAATACGCCGTGACCAAGGGTGGATTTCGGCCCGCGGACAAATCGGAATCCGTCGCGCTTCCCGATCGGCTTGATAAGTCCGAGTTCGGTAAGGGGCGATTCAAGCGTATCTTCGTGGGTGCCGTTAACCGCAGGCGGGCGGGCGACATATGTTCGGACAAAGCAATCCACATCACGCTTGATTGTCGCGGTGGCAACGCGGGGCCATGCGCGGTCGCGGGCGATCTTCTCAATGCCGCGCACGAGGTGCTCGCGCTCGAATGTGACTGCCGGGAAATGGTTGAACGACCAGAACCATGTCGTCTTGGCGGTGCGGCCCGAAAGCATCCAGTGAGTGAGCCAAAGCGTCGCCGGGTGCTCCATATAGGGGTCCAAACCCTGCGTGCCGAAAATCCTTCGTCCCAATGGAGTCGTTCTGAGAGAATTAGGACCGGGCCCGTCTTCAATGATACCGCTCGCTGTCGCCCAATGACGAATCGCGGCGACCATGTTCTTGCCGACGCCGAAACGTGCGATCGCATCCTCGCTTGTGAAAACTGACTTGTTGTCAGGGTCGCCTTCCGTGGCGATCACGCTGTCAAATGCCTTTTTTAGCCACCCATAGCGAAGCGGGAAGGTCTCATGTCCTGAAAACTGATGGCGGTAGCCATCCTGAAAAAGCGGTCCCCTAGACATGTTCTCCAACCTGGATGTTCCATCCAGTCTCGACCCTAGCCCACAACATATGGTAGGGTCAACCGATGTCCTGGAGGCACCCCCCAGAGATTCCACGATACGCACTGTCGTGGGCGCAGAGCCGGGTTCGCCCCATAACTACAAGAGAAACAATGAGAATCGGGCAAACGATCTACCTTGACCATCAAGCGTCTACGCCGCTTGATCAACGAGTCTTGGCGAAAATGAATCCATATCTTGTTGATATCTTTGCGAATCCTCACTCTGCGGACCATGTTGAGGGCTGGCGCGCAGCTCGAGCAGTTGTGGAAGCAGCAGGACAGGTTGGAGAGCTCGTCGGCGCAGATGCCGACGAGATCATCTTCACGTCGGGTGCAACCGAAGCCAACAACCTCGCCCTCTTGGGGTTGGCGCGTAGATCGGGCGCTGGACGCCGGTGTCGGATTCTCCTCGGCGCAGCCGAACACAAATGCGTTCTGGCTGCGGGCGGCGCGCTTAGGGATCAGCTCGGCTTCAAAATCGAACACATCCCGGTCGACTTTAGGGGTCACGTCGATCCGGACACGCTCGAAGCAATGATCGGCGACGACGTGCTGATGGTGTCAGTGATGGCTGTGAACAATGAAGTCGGTGCCATCAACGACATAGACGCCATAGCCGCTATATGTCGCGCCAACGGCGTGATTCTTCATTGCGATGCAGCTCAGGCGCCTTGCGCAATCGATCTGAAAACGATCTCGGAAGTCGCTGACCTCGTTAGCCTTTCCGGACACAAGATGTACGGACCAAAAGGCATCGGGGCGCTGATGGTGCGGCGTGAACTGCAAAACTGCATCGAGCCGATCATCTATGGCGGTGGCCAACAGGGGAACCTTCGGTCTGGAACCCTGCCCGTTGCTCTATGCGTTGGCATGGGCGCAGCTGCCGCGCTTTGCAGCGATGCTGAGTCGGTAAACGAAAGACAGCGGATTTCAGGCCTTCGTGATCATTTGGTCAGAAGTCTGGAAGAATTGCCGTGGGAAACGATCCTAAATGGGCCTTCCCTTGATCGACGGCATCCTGGCAATGCCAACGTTATGTTCCCCGGATTGTTAGCTCAAGACATTCTGGGCGGAGCGCAGCCACTTCTGTGTGCTTCTACCGGGTCGGCTTGTACAAGTGGAATACCGGAGCCATCTCACGTACTTCGTGCGATGGGCCTTGATGCAGCCTCAGCAGAGGCCTCCATACGTTTCAGCGTCGGGCGCAGGACGACCCGCACCGATATCGATGACGCAGTGAAGATCGTCCATGATTCAGTTTCGAAGCTATCCGAAAGTCGGGTGAGCTTGGCACCTTAGTTTTCTAACACTCACAGGGAGGCGCTCGCAGGGTACTTTGCTACGCTGACCCTTTGATACGACTGATGAAATCACACTGCTGTTCTCACCCGACCTTGCACCCCCAGAAGGACGTGTGGTCGGCGGCGAAATACCCGTCCGCGACCCGGAAATACCCCTGCAGCTCGACGGTATCGCCTGCTGTCAGCGGCACCATGGTCTGAAGCCAGATCGCGGTAGCGAGCGAGACATGGGTGGCGGAGATTTCGCCGAGGGAGCCGCGGATTTCGGTCGTGCCGTTCAGGACGAGCCGCCCGCGCATGCGGGCCGTGGCGCTGGCGTTGATCTTGTAGAGCAGCGTCGCGCCGAAGAGATAGGTGCCGTCGACAGGCGCCACGAAGTGGTTGTTCGCGGCGTCGAAGGCCCCCTGATCGTTGTAGTCGGTGTTGTTCAGGCCGATCTTCGTCCAGGTCCCAACGCCCACGTAGTTGTCGTAGTTGGTGTACGCCTTGAACCGGGGCAGACGGGGCTGATCGACGATGCCGGTGGCGTTGTCGACGCTCAGCCCGTCGAAGAAGGTACTGCCGTCGGCCGAGACCGCGAGGCGGAACCTGTCCGAGCCGAAGAGCCCCACCAGCGCCTTGGTCACGAAGCCGGTCTGCAGCGTGAGGCCGAGATCGTCGCCCGCAGCCTCCTTGTTCATGGTGAAGAAGAGATCACCGGTGCCGCCCTCGGCGACGGTCTTCGCCGTCCAGAGCGCGGCATTGAGCTTGGCCGAGAACGGGTTCGAGGCGTCCGCCGTCGTGCCGACCCCGAGCAGCGCGAGGTTCTGCAGCGCGGCTGACGCCGTTGACCGACCAGCTGGCAGGCGTGGTCGACTTGGCCGAGACCTCGACGCCCGGCCGGACCTTGCAGGAGCCCGCACGCAGATCGTCGCCGAACCAGGCGACGACGAGGCTGACGCTCTCGACCGCCGGCGCCATGGCCTGCAGCCGGTCGACGTCGTAGCGGCGGCGCGAGTTGCCCGTTCATGCGCCAGCACACGTTCCTCGCCCGTGCGGCCGAGAGCCCGGTTGCGCTCGTCCCGGCCCGCCACGTCGAACTTGCGGGCGATGTGCAGCATCTGGTCGAGTTCCTGCGGAGGCGGCTGGTTCGACAGCGTCGGCGGCGGCCCGATCCAGATCTGCGCCGACTCGCGTAGGCCAGCGGCGGATTGCAGCCCCGGTTGGCGCCCGAGCCAGGCCGGGTTCAGCGCCAGCCACCGCGCCACGGCATCCACCAAGGTCACCTGGAACTTGAACGCGGGCTTGTAGCCGGGGACCCAGTCCTCGCCGAGGCCCTTCAGCACCGCACTGATGTTCTGGTGCTTGAACTCGACTGATCCCTCCGACCGGTCGTTCAGCAGCGGCAGCAGCGCGCGGCGGTGTTCGGCCTTGCTGTAGCGGCGCGTGGAGACGTCGTCGGCCAGCATCGCGAAGTAATCCGCGACGATCAGGTCGTTTTCTTCATCCGTCCAGGGCCCGTTCGACATTGCGCCAGGCTATGGGCGCGAAGTCTGTTTGTCATCAGAGACTTCCGGCAGAGTCCTGGCTCGCTTCGGATGCTTCCGCCGGACTTGGGGATCAGCAGCCACGGAGCCGTCCTTCTGGCCGCCCTGCGCTTTCGTGTCGGTCTCCGTCACCGGACTATCTCGCGAACGGGACGACCCCATGAACGCGGCAACCCACTGGCAATGCGAGGATATTTTACGCCGTCCCGTGACAGTCGAGGGGCGCTCGAAGAGAGACGCAGGCCATTCGGAGACCCATTCCGGGTCAAGCGCCCAGTCTCCGAAGGGCGGATGGCCCTGCCAAAGCCCTTTGAAACAAAAAGAAAAAAGGCCCCAATCGGGGCCCTTGGACGGATTCAGTATCTGAATGTGGCGGAGAGAGAGGGATTCGAACCCTCGAGACGGTTCCCCGCCTACACACTTTCCAGGCGTGCGCCTTCGACCACTCGGCCACCTCTCCGTTGGGCGGTCTCTAACCGGAAAGCGGAAGCCTTGGCAAGAGGAGACGGCCATGTGTGGAGATTTGCACGGGAGGTGTCATTGGTGGTCCATCAGGAGTGCAGTATGGAGGCCGTTGGGTTTGTGGAGATTCTTGCGGCCCCAGCGACTAGATGGCGTTGGTCCGATGAGGCGAAGGGACGAATGGTGCCGAGACGCTGGTGACCGGCGTCATGGTGAACGAGGTGGCGCGACGGCATGGCGTGAAGGCCAACCACTTGTCTTCCTAGCGAACGCTGGCACGGCAGGCCCAGAACGGTGGCGAGGCTGGCGATGGTGGGCGAGGCGCGGCGGAATTCGACCGCGTCGATCCAGGCAATGCGGGTCAGCGCGTCGGCGGCCATCACGGCCGCCTCGGCCTGCTCCAGCAGCCCGGCCTGCAACAGCGCGGCCCGCGCCTGGAACCGGCTGATCACCTGCGGCACGGGCGGCGGCGGGCACGGGCCTCGGCCTCGAACGCGCCGATCCGGTTCAGCGCCAGCTGGTGGTCGGCGCGCGGCACCCAGGCCGCAGGGTCGGGATGCTGGGCGCGGTTCAGCGCCAGTTGCTGATCGGTCTTCAGCTTTTCGATGGCGGCCACCGCATCGGCTGCGGCGGCGCCCTCGGCAAGGCCGAGAGCCTTGAGCACGTCGGGGTTCATTTCAGTCTCCTGATAAGGGTCTTCACGATTGAGGGCGGGCAGCTTGAAGTTCGGGACGTTGGTGAGCCCGATCGACACCAGCCGCATCACCGCCCGGGTCTTGGGGTCAAAGAAGAAACCGGGGCTGACATACCGGTAGGCCCGCGAGGCGATGGCCTCGCGCCCCGTCTCGTTCCAGTCGATCAGCGCCCAGAGCGCCCCGCCGCGGTTTTCCAGGCGTTTGACCCAACCCACGGCATCGGCCCGCTCGCCGGCCTCGCCCTTGACGTGGGTTGCATGTTCGAAGTCAACCGGGGCCTCCGCGCCGTCACCGGCCGCGCTGGCATAGGCGCGCACGACAGCGTCCGGGTCGGGCAACTGCCACTCGCGTCCGTCGCGCGCAGGCAGCCGCGGACCCGCCGGGGTGATCTGGACCCAGTCAGGGACAGCGGCCCCCTCAAAGCAGAGAGCCAGAGCCTGGGATTGGAGAAGGGCACGTGTTTTCATGCCGCCGACCATGCCCGGCGCGCGCCCGGCGATCAGCCTTGAAACTTTTCAGGGACAGCGGGGGCAGATTGGCGATTTCGGGCGGGCGCGCAGAGCGGGCCGCAGAGGCCCCGTCTCGCTCTTACCCTACGAGAAGACCCGGCGGCGCGGCAACCCCCTTCAAAGGGTATTCAAAAACGCTCTGCGGGCCGATTGCAGGCCGGGGCGACGGGCGTCGGGTTGAATTCCGGTCGCAGAAGGGCTATTCTTGTATCGTGACCCGAGCAATTCCGGACAGCCGGCTTCGGGCCGTGATGGGGTGCCGACCATCCGGGTCACGATCCGTTCAGGTCAATGATCATGTCGCCACGCCGGTTGGCATCCGATTTGAATCGGCGCTCGGTCGTTGGCAACATGCTGCGGACCCGCATGCCATCATCAAACCAGAGGACAAGAGACGTCGGGCGCTCCGCTCGGCTGGCACGCGATGTATCCGTAACGTGAAATCCCCTGGTGAACGGGATCAACACCCGCAACGTTCTGGTGCCATCATCGCGAACCTCGATCGCTCCCAGCGCAGCATCTGTGACATTTGCGATCAGGGCCAGCAGCTTCTTTCGGAAGGCCGCGTCGCTCGGATCGCCCAGATGATCGAGGACAAGATGTTCGAAAGTGGCGCGGCTGACCCAGATCATGCGGTCACTGATTCCCGCTGCGTCGGCCAGAGATGCCGACAACATCCCCACTGGCGCGCGGCCGGGCGCGCCATCCATGATCCGCGCCACCCGCCAGCTCGTTGCGATATCGCGCAGGGCGGCGCGTCGTGCCGCCTCAGGCAAGGCGAGCAGGCGGTCCTTCAGCATCGTCTCCATGTTCTGCAGGCGCAGCTTTCCGGGGTTGCGCTCCCAGCCGATCTCTCAGCGTCGGGCCTGCGTCCTGATCGGTGTCGATCCGAAGACGGTGCGGCGCGAGAGGCCGCCTGACAACCCGGAAATCCGTGAGGAGATGCACAAGATCGCCGATCGCAGGCTTGAAGAAACTGATTGGCCTGCGCGCAACCGGCAGCAATCATGTCCTAGTAATGTCTGGCAAAGTCTGGCACGCTCCCCCTCATCACATTCGAGAGGGAGCAGGTCCATGACGGACCCCATTCTCACTTTGCCAGAGGTCGCCATTTTGTTGAAGGTTGCAGAGAAGACTGTCTACACGATGGCGCAAACAGGCCAGATCCCGGCGTTCAAGGTTCGGGGCCAATGGCGTTTCAAGCACGACGACATTGATCGGTGGATCGACGAACAGAAGGCAGTGGTGAGGGGGAACGTTGCAAAGGACTCCCCCAATGTCTGAACAGTTCTTCGAAAAGCCGATCCTGAATTCCCCCTACGAATACCCCGGCCGCCATTGGGAACTAGACACTGACGGTCAGCCGACGAACCGCATCATCGAGACAAGGCGCCGCTCAGACCTGATTACGCCGGTCCCCAAAACGAAAAAGCAACGGCAAAGCCAGAAGCAGGGCGCTCTGCTGCTCGGCGCCGATGACGGTCTTTCGACCGCAGATCAGGAGTACAACCCCACCCCGATCATCAACGAGGTTCGGGGATATGTCGAAACGTGGCGCAATCTTCCGAACCCTGACCAGTGGCTCGTGACACCGGAAACAGCCCGACTGCTGCAACATTGGCGACACCACAAGTTCGAGGGCGTCCGCCCCTTCTTCTGCCAGATCGAAGCCGTCGAAACCGCGATCTGGTTGACCGAGGTCGCGCCGAAGATGGGGCCACGCGTCGCCAAGTTCTGGGCACACATCAAGGGGGCCAACGAGCAGGCCAACCCGGAACTGATGCGCCTTGCGTTGAAGCTCGCGACCGGGGCGGGCAAGACCACCGTCATGGCGATGCTGATCGCGTGGCAGACGGTGAACGCCGTTCGTCACCCGAACAGCAAGCAGTTCTCCAGCCGGTTCCTGATCGTGTCACCGGGCATTACCATCCGGGACCGCTTGCGTGTGCTGCTGCCGAACGACCCTGAAAGCTACTATCGTTCGCGCGAGATAACGCCGCCTGACATGCTGCGTGACATCCAGTCTGCCAAGATCGTGATCACCAA
>NZ_PZKF01000051.1 GCF_003034995.1 Phaeovulum veldkampii DSM 11550
AGTTTGTGTCCACGCCAGACTACGCCCTGATAGCCCCAAATATCCCCTGTTTCGACGACTCACTGCACACATAGCGCACACGAAAATGGCCTCGATCACCAAGCTTCCCTCCGGTGCTTACCGGGTCCAAGTCAGACGGAAGGGCCGCTACGCGAGCGAGACGTTCCTGCGCCGTGACGACGCCCAGAAATGGGCGCGTCAAGCCGAGACCCTGGTCGATCAGGGGCTGCCGCCCAACCGATCGTCCGTGGCCCGCCTGCACACTTTCGGTGACCTGGTTGACCTTCATATAGCCGATATGTGCGCCGTAGGGAAACCACCCCGACGCAGCAAGGCGGCGACTCTCGCGACCTTGAAGCGCGACCTCGGGAAAGAGAAGATCGGGCACCTCGATCGTCACAAGCTCATCGAGTATGGCCGCAAGCGCGCAGACCAGGGCGCAGGTCCGGTAACGCTCGGCATCGACATCGGCGTCATCAAGATGATCCTGACCCATGCCGCTGCCGTCCATGGGCTGGAGATCCGCGTGGAAGGCGTCGATCTGGCCCGAGTGGCACTGAAGCGGCTTGGTCTCATCGGCAAGGGTATCGAGCGCGACCGACGCCCGACGACAGCTGAGCTCGGCCGCCTCTTCCGCTGCTTTGACGAAAATGCGCGCCTGACGATGCCCATGACGCGCATAGTGCAGTTCGCCATCGCTACCGCGATGCGGCTGGACGAGATCTGCCGCGCGGACTGGAGCGACCTCGACATAGACCGCCGGATGCTCCTGATCCGGGACCGCAAGGACCCGCGAAACAAGGCCGGCAACGACCAACGGATCCCGCTCTTCGCCGCCACCGGGTTCGATGCCTGGGCCCTCGTCATGGCGCAGGCTAAGCATCTCGGAAACGCGAAGGGTCCGATCTTCCCCTACAACTCGAAATCCGTCGGCACGGCGTTCCGCCGCGCTTGCGCAGATGCTGACGTCAAGGACCTCCACTTCCATGACCTCCGCCACGAAGGCACCAGCCGCCTGTTCGAGGTCGGCCTGTCCATCGAACAAGTTGCGCTGGTGACCGGGCACAAGGATTGGAAGATGCTGCGCCGCTACACTCACATCCGGCCTGAGGCGCTGCATCGCCTCGTGGCAGCGCGGGCGCCCTACCCAGCGGAGAATTTCGCGGCCGAGTGAGTTGGGCCGCCCGTGAACCAAGCCACCGACGAAAGGAAGCGACAGAGCATGGTTGCGGGGGCAGGATCAGATCATGACTTGCCGAGCACGCAGGTAATGATGGTTGCGGGGACGCGCTTCAGTCTCAACTTGCTGACACGGTCAGCCGCGTAAGCCTTTTCGACCTGAAGACCAGCGGTACAATCGGACCCGACCCAAGTAAGCCAACGAATTCAACTTGCGAAGACTGGGCCAGCGGTTGGACCTGAAGTCCAGCCTTCTCTTATTCGCAAGAGCACGTTGGACACTTCGTGCATTCATGGTTTGATCGAAGACCCGTCGATCGACTGGCGCTCCGGGAAGAGTGCGATGATGCGTCTAGGCTTGGGACGCCTGAATGGAAGGTCTGAAACCAGGACGGTAGCCGCAAGTTTCTCGCACAACTCATCCAGAGCCGCACACTCAGCAGGGCTGGGTGAATGTTCGGCATTCTCTATGGGCTCCAGCTCATTGAGTCGCATCAGGAGCTCCCAATCGCGGAGCGCCACGGCCATATCGCCGGTGCCGTCGATTCCAACAACGATCCTATGCACTGTAGCGCCAGTGCCAGTGATCTCGTCCTCGACTTGCGCTACAAGAAGCGGCGCTGAAATGCCGCGAGCACGCGACAGGAACACCGGCTGATCCATGCTGTGCGATATTGCGCGATCAAGCAAAGGATGGCCAATGCCGACAAGCCTGGTTAGGGAATGGTCCGAGCGCATAAAGCGATCAAAGGTGAGTGCGTCGTACCTGTCGCGTAGCTCGATGCTCCCTCGCCAAGCCTCAGGTGTAGCGACTGAAAGGCCCTCGTCACCTTTCGTAACACGACGGCCTGCCAGCGCCATGGCGTTGCGGAAGAAGGGTTCCAATGCAGGAAGGTCGAGTTTGGGAATTTCCGCCCCTGCCGACTGAAAATCGTATCGAGCGACATTCCCGAGCATTGCCCGCACTGTTTCAACGGCATCACGCCCGCCAAACTGCTGAGTACTCTGGTCAAACCAGCCTGCAAGGCCACTACCGCTGCGCATAGAACCTTGTGAATAGATATCATCAAAGAACTGGCTCCCAGCCATCCCGATGACCAGCTGGGAGATGTCCTCTGGATCATCCATTGAAGCGGAAAGGGTTTCCTGAATCCGCGCAAGTTTCTCCTGCAGGAGAGACCATATCCTTGCTTCCACCGTTTCTGGGTTACGCAGCAGGAAGACACTTACCGCACGCTTCTGACCGTAGCGATTCAGTCGGCCAACGCGTTGATGCAATCGCATGGGGTTCCATGGCATGTCGATGTGAACAAGCACGGCACAGCGTTCCTGCAAGTCGATGCCTTCGCCGCCGGCCTCGGTGGAAATCAGAAAACGGGTCCGACCTGCGTTGAAATCGTCAGCAGCAGCGTCGCGTGACAGCACGATTGCCGTTTCAGTGCCTGCGGCGGAGGAGACAACTAGACGCTCGTCACCATTGATGAAGCCAACGCAGCCTTTTCCGAAACGCGCCTCGAGCGCCTCATGAACAAGCGCTTGCGTCGCCTTGTACTCCGTAAACAAGAGCAGCGGCTCACCTTCAGGGAGATCACGTTCGATCAGGTCGAGCAGCGTTGCAATCTTTGTTTCGCGGTCAATCTCGGTCGAGAGAGCCAAAATCTCGTCGAGGCGGCCAATCTCATCCTGCATCAGCAAGACTGCGGTCTCGCTCGGACGGGCTTCTTCGGCCTCAGCGATTTCGTCGAAAGTCTCAGGTTCGCTGATGTCACGAGGCGTTGCATCCAGAAGGGTGTTTGCCAGCATAGCTCGCCTGCGCCGCAAAGCCCGAGTGATTGCGGCAATTGAGCTGGCCGCAAGCTTTTGCAGGGCGATCAGCAAGAGCATCCGGGCGGTCTGCTGGCGGCCGGAAAGACTTGCCGCATAGGCTCGTCCATCGATGATGAATTCGCTCATTGTATGATAGAATTCAGCCTCAGCTTCAGAAAACCCGTAGTCAATGGAGCGGGTTACCACCGGGCGAAACAGCTTGTTCCCGTCGAGATCAGTCACCAGTGCTTTGTTATTTCGGATCATTGCATTCGGCAGTGCCGAAAGCTGCTCCTTCATTTCTCTTTCCGGATCGAAAAGATCGGGCCGCACGAGCTGCATGAGTGCCAGAAAGCCGAAGTCCTTGCCCCTGTGTGGCGTGCCGGTGAACAAGACCAGTGAATCGATCCGACCAGCATCCTGGAGTTCGCGCAGCAAACCGTAGGTCAGAGTAGCTGCCCGCTCCTGCGCCTGGAAGTGATGCGCTTCATCCACGATGACCAAGTCCCACGGCTCGGCTTGCAGCAGGCGTTTGCGGGGCTTCTCCATGCGCAGGGTGTGGAAGGACGCAACCACCTGGTGCGCGGTTTCCCAGAAACTGAGACGACCTCGGTCACTGTCCGCAGTAAACTCCTGCAGACGGATATCGAACATCGTTTTCATTCGGGCCCGCCACTGCGGAACCAGCCGTGCTGGCGCAAGAACCAGTACACGCCTCACTCTGCCGGATGCGATCAACGGCTCAAGGATCAGCCCGGCTTCGATCGTCTTGCCAAGCCCGACATCGTCTGCAACCAGCCAGCGAATTGGCCATGCGCGCGTTACTTGTCGGCACACCCAAAGCTGGTGCGGCAGCAATTGGACTCGGGAACGCGAAAACACTCCCCATTGATCGTTCACCGAAGTGATGGCCAATGCCTGCGCCCTGCAGAGAACAGCGCGACTGTCATCCATCTGGCCGCCCAGCAACGCAGTTTCGAGAGATCGCTGAAGGCTGATACTCTCGCGCTCGACTTGATGGATGGCTGTGCCGAACCGGGCCAGCACCGTAGGGCCGAGGTCGGCCACTACAAACCCCTCGCCATGTATGTGATGGCGAACCAGCTGATCCGCTTCAAGCTTCGTCATAGTTCGTCACCATGAGGTCGTCGTCCAGAACGCGGTAATCACTTCCAAGGAAACCATGTCTTGCAGAGATCATTAGCAATTGTTGCTCATGCCGCCCATCGCTGATGATCTGCATTGGCAAATCCAGATCGCCAAAGAAACCTGCGTCGTCAGGGCCGAGGTGATCTTTTACAATGCCGTAGATCTCACGGGTCTGGTCCATGTCCCCGGCCTCCCCCAAGTCAAGGTCAAGCTCGCTGCGACACAATCTGCGGACGCGATCAGAGGCTGCCCAGCCATAGGGATAGAGGTAATTTCGTTCATCCTCACCCCACAGACCGGCGCGCAGGCCTTCCCGGATCAACCAGTTGGCCCCAAGTCCCAGACTCTGCGTCAGCGGTGCGCCTTCAAGTCCCCGCCTTTTCCAGATCGGCGATGCGCTCAGCTTCCACACTTCTTTCAGCGAGATCACCTTTTGAGTTTGTAAAACCTTCGGCAGGTTACGGTAGGCATCGATGTAATCAGGAAGCCAGCGTGCCAGAACGTAAAGGTCAGCCAAAGCCCGACGCCACTGAGGATAATCAATTCGCCAGGCGTCGGCGCTAGCGAAGTCTTCAAGCCTGAGCAGCCATGGGCTGGGGTCGTTAGGCAGTTTCGCCTCGGCCATTTCCTGCCACCAGCCCGTTTGCCTCGCTCTACTGACAAAGTTGCGATGCGCGCCCTCCGGAGCCCGGCCCAGAGTCCGAAAGATTGCCAGCGCAAAGAACGTGAACCAGTCCTCACGCCGGGATGCCACATCCTGCGCTGCCAGGTTACGCGGGTGGAAGCCATGCGGATAGACCCTTGCCTCATAGGTCATCCGTTCCTTCTGGTGGTTCTCTTGCCACCAGTCGTGAAGCCGTCGAAGAAATGCTTGAGAGTCGGCTGGTTTATGTTCAGCCTCGGGTTGAACCCCACCGGACCAAAGAAGGCGCTGTTCAATGGGGTAGAGAATTCCGAGCAATTCTGGCAAATCTTCGGGAGCAACTGCTTTCCCAAATGGGCATGCGCGGAATTCGTCCGATGTATTTGGGAGCCAACCGGGGCGATCTTCCGCCAACAATTGCCCCAGTTCTCTGCCATGCCTGCCCTCGAGGATGTAAGATAAGACAGCGCACTGCAGGGCTTCGTCACTGGCAAGCTTGGCCCACTGCGCGAGCGCGATTGGTCCGCGCTGAAAGCCGCTTTGGCGCATTGCAAGGCGGTAGAAAGTCAATGCGGCGCCATCATAATCACGATCTGCAAGGTGCTTAGAAGGTGCAAACCCCAGAACGCGCCGTTCCTCCTCATCCCCTTCCGTGGCATTTTGCGGGGGCAAGGCTGCCGTGTGCCACCTCCCGTCACTCATCTTGAACAACAAGGACGATAGAAACTCCAAGAGTTCGCCTTCTTCCTGCTTGTCCAAAGACTTTACCAGATCGTCATCGACAAGCCTCCCAAGACGTTGCGCGAGATCAGGTGCGGCGCGTTTTTCCGCGCCGATTTCGTGGCGTAACAGATCGACCAGCTTGAATGATCTCGGACGATCAAAGCCCAAGCTTTCAATCCGGTCTGCAACCTCCTCTGCTATGGCAGCGCCGCCGATCACACTCATTGCCTGCCAGTCATTCAGCGAGGCAAGCAGTTTGCGATCAGATATCGCCCCCATCATTACGAAGCGGGCTTCATGAGCCCTCAGGAAAGGGCGAAAGGGCGTGGGCAGACCCGTGGCCAGTGCAGAGCGCTCCGCTATCAGCCTGCCAAAACCGCGATCCTTCCCATGCAGTTGGCTAGCAAGCGGGTCGCCTTGATCTTTGGCGAACAGTCGGTCGAGCGATCGTAAGAAACTTTGTGGGCCACGATCCTCTGACCTGTCCGACAACCCGGCGCGTTCGGCCAAAACAGCCCAATGCTGCGTAACCAGATCATGAAGTTCCACAAGCCGCAGCCCGAGCGTGCGTCCAAACTCGGCAAACATCCCTTGGCGCTCGGTTTCGCTACCAGCCAGGCGACCGCGGCCCGGATCGACCCGAAAGCGTCTCCCGTTCATCAGCCAGCCAACGGAAAGCACCTCTGCAAGCGGCGCCAGCAGCCACAGACGCGGCAAGCCCTCGGGCGCGGCTACTGGTCCCTGCATGTCCAGCGGCAGGAACAGAGTTGTCTCTTCGCCAAGGTCGAGAGCGAGCGCATGACCGAAACCGCGCCCACCGAACGATACCAGCCTGATCCGCTGCGCATCCAGTTCGCAGAACTCTGCAGACCAGTCTCCGGAACCGTCGATCTCGATATGTCGGACCGATCGGCTCATCGCTGGCAACCACGGCGCCGCCTGCGTGAAATCAGCTAGCGCCCGTCCTACATCCTCGTGACCCTCAGGATCTATCTCAACTTCGATCACCGTTGCCGGCCGCCCATGAGCGCTTCGCCTCACCGACAGCTCACGACCCTCAGCCCATGCTTCTGGAAGCATACCGCCCTTGATCCGGCAGGACACGAAATGGCTTGCTATCGACACCCGCCTCGAAAGAAGGTGCACACTTTTGAACCCCAGACCGAAACGGCCAGTCACGTCCTCGCGCTTTTCCGAAAGGTTCATCAACAGCATGTTGAAGAGATCATTGCGCCAGCCCTTCTTTATCCCTTCGTCGACATTTGGGCCTGGGTGGTTGATCAACCGCCCCCAATGGCTGACGGCCAACCGGTCATCGCCATATTCCAGACGAAACCGCCCCTCCGTAGAGACTGGATGCTGATGGGTCGCATCATCAGCGTTCTGGAATAGCTCGAAGAGCACACGGGAAGGATCGTAACCGTAATCCTTGATCCGCTGTCGTATGGCGACGAGGAGTTCGTCAGCCTTCTTCGGGGATGCAACCTTTTCCCATAGCTCACGCTTTGCAGCCGGTCGGGCTTCTTCTTGCCTCTTTCCGGCAGGATGGGAATCGATCCTGTCCCTGTAGGCTTTTCGAGCCTCCCAGAGCCCGGACCCATTCTGAGGTCTCAATTCGTCCAAGACCTGCGGAAAGCGATCTTCAAGTTCGGCCCTCGCGGCATCGACTGTGGCCTGATCCAGCCGATCACATTCGTCGGCAAGACGGTCGAGCGCTTCCAGGCAAGCTGCCTGCTCTTTGCGGTAGCCGATGAAGACTTCTGCCAAGGTCAGGCACAGCGTCTTCACATCAGCCGATGTAACCGCCGTCCCGGAGAAAGCCGCGATCTGGAGCGTTCGCGCACCGATAAGCTGCTTGTTATGCCAAAAGTTCTTCCAGCCAACATGGACGTTCCCAAGGACGCCCAGAGGTTTGACCTCGCCCGTCGGGAGGTTCGCAATAGTTCCGGTAAGTGTCTCGGTCGAGATTTCAGAAGGTGGCACCGTAAGTGATTGGAATTGCACGAACCGCGAAAGACGCTTGTCTTCAAATTTCTGTCCAAAGGTCTCTGGTTGGAAGTGCAGAGCGACGTCACTGTCAATTCTGCTCCAGATGCGGGCTATATCATGTTCGGTCACTGAAAGGCTTTGCCGCGCAACGGCGCGGAAGGGGTCGGTTCGCCCGACCAGCCCGACAAGAAGCAGCAGGAGATCTGATGGCACATGCGGCCGCGCGAATTCTAGGATCGGCTTTAGACTGGTTGCCGATGCCGCCAACAGCTTTTCGGGACTTTGCCCGTCAAGCTCTTTGCCGTTTTCCATTCGACGTTGGTTGCTCGTTTCGCTCTGAGAGGCCGGTGTCGGCAAGTAGCCACTCAGTTCGCGATGCAACAAGTGCGTGGGGACAATGCCTCCGCCAGTGTGGGCGACGGCAGCCGCGTCCACCCATGTATTAGCCTCAGTGCGCACCCGGATAAGCTTGAAGACTGCTTTACGATCAGAATCCTCCCACTGCGCAAGGTCCTTGAAGGCTGCCCGATAGACAGACCAGGTGGCAGCGCCCTTCTTAGGGTCGTCAATCAGGCCTTCCAGAGCAGACAGGAATTGCGCTGCACTCTGGCAATCGCCATGCCTGACGGTGTCAAAGGCCCGCAGGAGATCTTCTGCGGGGCGGTCAGACAGGCGCAGAAGCGCGGCAAGGAGCGGCCAGCCCGGGAGGCCGACGTCCACACCCTGCTTGGCGATGAGCCCCAGCTCAGAGGCGACCTGCAAGCACTCTCCCATCACCGCCACGGGCCGTGCGTCCTCGATCAGCAACATCAGCCGATCCAAAGAACCAACCTTGTCCGGAATGACCCGACGATTGCGGAGAATTCTCTGGGCATCCGGATCGCACGTTTCAGGCGCCAGTTCGTCAATTGGCAAAAAGGACAGATCGCATTCCTTCGCCAAAGACTGGCGAGCCGCGTTCAGAATGTCCGGTTCAAGATCCAGGATCTCATCCGGTGCCCAAACGTCTCCGCGTCGGTCCGTCAGCCACTTCGTCGTATGGATTGCAGGCGGCAGAGAGGAGGCATCTGTTGCAAGCGCCCCAAGAATTTCGTGGGCGAAAGTCTGTGGGTTTGATTGACGCAGTGCGAGTTCTATCAGCGATGCGGGAGTCCAAGGCGAGACAAGCCGCTCCATGCGAGCGTCGCTTGGGGCGTGGTTGAGGCGCCGCAGAATTGGCGCATGCCTGGCGAGAGCAGGTGGGACGGGAAAATCTCCACTGACCCACCAGATCTCTGAAGCCGTCAGCTTGTGCCCATCCTTTGAAGGAAAGATCGGCAGGTTTCGCAAGTACTCATCGGGGATGTCGGATCGTAGCAAAGCTAGCACGGTCTCGTCGTGCAAAGGCGGCGAGCGCAGCTTGTCGATGTTTCGGTGGAGAAGCTCTCCTAGCTCGGCCCCATCGACCTGGGCAATCTTGACGTGCTGCAGTTGGTGTCCGTTTAGGCCATTCAGAATTTCACGGTCCACAAGCAGGCTGTCACTTTCGTCGGCGACGAGGTTAGCCGCGAGCTCGGCAACCGGGCCCATGCCATCGGCAAGTGCACATAGCCGGGTATGGTCATCACAGATCTGGCCCACCACCATGCTTCGCATGGCTCGGCGCGCTTCTGGTGCTTCCGTGAAGTGCTTCTGAAGATATCGACCACGCGCGCCCGCTGGGCCGAAGACACCAGACCCGACGATCAGCCCGGCGACATTCTCTGGCGTAGCATCGGTAAAGCTGAAGGGGTGGCCGATGGCATCAAGCAGGTCAGCCTCGACCTTGCGGATGATCAGGGCCCCTCTCTCCGGTGCCGCTTCGTAAAGCGCCTTTACCAATTGCTGCGCCTGCGGACTGTCCCGAAACAACCGTCGCTCCCGTGACGCGGCGACGAGATCGCTCAGGCTGACAAGTGTGGCAAGTCCACTGCCGTTCGTGGCCCGCAGGATATGCAGTCGTCGGCAGGCCGGATCATCGAGGAACGCGGCCAGCTGCCGTCCAAGAAGACGGACAATGCAGAGGGCTGCCGCACCGGCTACCTCATGATCGCCGCCGCTCTCAAGAAGTGGTGCAATCCCGTGCAAGAGCGCGGTCGCCTCGGCCGTGCTGATGCTCTGCCGCATCGCCGCATCGGGTAACAGTTCCTCAGACAGGCAAAGCGGACCACCGAGCGCCTCGGCGAGGCTGCGCAGGATGCGGCGCGAGCGACCCGCTGATTTTGGAAGTCCGATGACCTGATCCGGTGGCAGGAATCCAAGGATGGCGCGAAGATGGTCCTCATTGGCGAGGCTCGTGTTTTCCAGCAATCCCTTGCGAAGCAGGCCCAACAGGATCGGCGCGGCAGCCTGTCGCAAGTGGTCATCCTGCCCAACGACGACATCCAGTAGCTCCGCCAGAGCAACCGCGTTCCCGCCCTGCAAGAACACCCGAGGTGAAAGTTGCCCGAGCAAATCTTCGATCTCGTCAGGATGCCAACCAAGGTCGCGCTCGCTGAGTGCAGCAGGACGCACCACCAGCAAGAGCCCGCGCCCTCGCGCCCAGTCCGTGAGGCCCGGCAGGATGTCTGCACAGGTGAACCGGCCGCGCGAATTGGCGGCCGGCATCCATCTCAGCGAGGCGTCCGCCCGAAGCAGATTCCAGGTCGCCGTGATCTTGCCCTCGGCCTCCTCCAGCACTGGTGCAAGCGCATATTCCGCCGCAATGGCGCTGCGGTGTGTTCGGCCAAAGTCACTGCGCAGGAGCGCTTGCAGCAACCCGGCCAAGTCGTCATCCGAAAGCACGCCTTCCTTAAAGGCATCAAAGATCACCATCGGAACAAGAGGCAAAAGAACCTCGTCCCGCAGCAGAGCGTTCCATTCGCTTTGCACCGTAGCCGCGGCGTCACTCGAAGCATCGAAACCCTCGATGAACCGGCGGCCCGAGTCGACGAAGAAATACCCGTGCAGCATCAATCGCACAGAACCCCGATCTGAACGAAGTCTGGCCGCGTTTGCTACTGGCAGGAACACAGCCCAGTCGACCAAGCTTTCCGTTCCGCTAGTTCGATCGGTCAGGACGACTGCGGCATGCACCTCGGCCTTTTCGGGAAGTATCTCCTCGCCAGCCTCGGTGAAGACGGGAGATTGCGGCCAACGCTCTGAGTTCCGAAGAGCATCGAGCTTAACCTGGGCACCGGAAACCTCGCGCCCAACATAGGTTGACGCTGCAGCACCTTGCTCGTTGATCACTCCCTTGAAGCCGATTGCTCGCAGTTCTCCGGCAGGATCAAAGCCGCGCATCCGCTGCGCGTCGGGGGCGCGGCCAAGACCGACGATCTGTTTGGTATCCCGCCAAAGCTCGATCCGGTTGAGATGACGCAGCCCTGCCAGCGTCAGATGCAGCTCAGCACGGTTTTCAACAAACCCCGATATCAGTTCCTCGATCTGTGGTCGGTTGTCGATGAAGGTGAGTTTCGGCGCAGGCAGAATGTCGTCGTGCCGCAAAGGAAGCCAGAGCAGCAAGCCTCGATTGATCCCCATGCATGCGGCAACAAGCTTGGACAGATCCGTTGGGCCGATCGTGTCCCATGTTTTGGCCTTGGTGTTTTCGATCACCCCCAGACAAGGGTTCACGACTTCGGAGAACGGGATCGTATGCCCGAAGGCATGAACGATGAAGGCATCACAGAGATGAAAAACCGCTTTCTGGCCAAACCCGAAACGGCCAATGGTCCCTGAATCATCACCTTTCGCGCTGTCAGCGAAGGAAAGGATGCCGCGACCGTCCCTCTCGGTAAACGAGCCATCGTTTGACACCAGCAAACCGGGCACCCTCAAAAGCGGATTATCCGCCTCCGGCCAACCCTCATGCGCGACAAAACGGATCATTCCGGCTTTCGCGTCTTCGGCGTTCTGTATGAGTTCCTTCAGCACAGGAAACCCCGACGAGTACCTGTCTTTGAGGTTTGCTTGGATCTGCCGAAAGATGGCGCGCGGCGGGGTGGTCAGATTGGACATGGCTTCCTTGCGTTCCCGGCGGCGGGCAAGATTTTTGGGCGGATGATCAACCGAATAGAAGGTCAGTAAATCCACAGGAACACGGCAATGTTGCGCTGCTCCAGTGGATCATGCTGCCTATGCAATTCCATTATTGGAAAACTGGCTTTCGTCTTGCAGGGAGTACCTCGACAAGAGGTCAGCATCGACCGACCGGGTGTGCGTCGCCATCAATCCGCCGACCGTGGCATTCGGCAGCACGGCGGTTTCCGGAACGAGCAGGTAGGACCACTGCTTGATGCCAGCGCCATCACCATTCGCACGGTTGGCGATGTGGCACCACAAAGCGGCGGCATCGGCCTTCCTGATCACCTGCGCATTCGTCATTTCTGACGCTCGCTTCGTTTCGATGATGAGCTTGTCAGTCTTGGTCTCGACGACGAAGTCAGGCTGATACGGGGCGTTGTCTTCGTCGTAAATCCTGAACTGGTTCGGCCCCGGCTTCATCCAAAGCAACACGGAGGGGTCCTGTTCCAGAATGACCGCCAACCGGCGTTCAGGGTCGGAGTCGAACTTTGCCATGTTGTAACAGGACTTCTCGAAGCCAACGAAAATGAAGCGCTTCATGTCGCTAAGGCGTTCAGGCGGACTGCGGAAATCGCGCATTGCGTCTTTTCCGCTGCCATCGAACGTCTGCGGCTTCAGCTGATCGAAGGCCGAGACCCGCGTGACGCGGTAGGTGGTCTGCTCCCGCCACATGTGGAGCTTCATCTGGGCGACGAGCGCTTCTGCGATCTGGCGTGCATGGCCCTGAAGGATCGACCGGACCTGCTCGTCGTCCGAGTGCTTCGCCCGGAAGTGAGCGACCACCTGGCCTGCCAGATCATAGAGAATTGCCGCATGAGAGTCGTAGTCGATCTCGGGCACGTCGATCAGTTTGGCGACGATGTAATCCTCTAGCCGCGACGGTGTCTCACCGCCTGCATCGCCGGAAATCAGGCTGCGCTGCTCCGTCCTGAGGATCTGGATCAAGAGCTCGCGCGACAGCGGCTGGTAGTTCCAGGACTTCAGATCGACGTCAAAACGTCTGAAGCCGAAAGAAACCTGCTGTTCCGGCGTGATGGTCAGCATCGGGATGGCGATCGTCCGCTGAACGAACTGCTTGCACACCTCAGCCGTGACGGCCGTAGCCTGCTCGGGCGTCACCGTCGCAAACAAGCCGTCATCGAACTTCTGGGCCGCCATGGCAGCCTCTGCGATCCGCTGGACGACCTTCGGGTCTTCGAGGTCCTTGATCGAGGCCACCTGCTTGCTGATCTGCGGCAGGACGACGTTGAGGACGGTCTTTGCCAGCCCGATCTCCTCGGGTTTGTCATACTTGAACGGGGGCGCTGGCGGAGCCTGGAAGCTGTTCGGCGTCGTTGCCACGCCGTCCTTCACCGATGATGCGTCCGATGGAGTTGTTGCTGCCTGCGCGCCAGCACCGGCTTGCAGGACCATCTGCTCGACAAGGGACGGCGCGGTCACCATCACCGGCTTGGAGGCTGGCACATCGCCGCCTTCACCGATTGTAACCGATTTCAGCCTGCGCGTGACGCCGTTTTCCTCCTTCGCCTTCTCGATCAGCTCGTTGAACCGCTCGTGGGCAATGACTGTGAGGGTGTCGACAACCTCGACCCCAGTGCGCTTGCCATAGGGCAGCCGCAGGCCGCGCCCGAGGGTTTGCTCCGTGAGGATCTCCGATGCCGAGGCGCGCAGCGGAACGATAGTGAAGAGGTTGGTGACATCCCACCCCTCCTTCAGCTTGTTGACGTGGATCACGATGTCCGTGTCGCCGCTCTTCTCGATGTTCAGCAGGCGCTGCGCGTTCTCGTCGCTTTCCTCGCCGGTGAGCTTGGAGTGGATCTCGATCACGCGCCCCCTGTAGCGCCCATCGAAGAACTGGTCGGACTGGACGAACTCGTTGACTTGCCGGGCGTGGGTCGTGTCCTGGGTCACGACCAGCATGAACGGGCGCACCACGCGGGCCTGATGCTGCAGGGCATAGGTTTCGAGCGCGACGCGGACGTGTTCGTGGTAGTTCACGCCGTCTTCAAGCTTGA
>NZ_PZKF01000052.1 GCF_003034995.1 Phaeovulum veldkampii DSM 11550
TGTTTGTCATGTCCGGCGCCGATGAAGATGCTGTCGTGCTGGATCAGAGATACCGAGACCTCGCCTCCATGGTGGGCCTCCCAGAGGACGTGCTTAAAGCTTTGTCCGACTCGCTTGCCGACGCCCCAGATGACATGGCAAGCACGGTGGCCGGGATCTGCGAGTGGATGTTCTCATGGATGGACGCCCATCCGGGCCACCTTTTCCGAATGATTAAGCCCTCGACTTTCGAAAATCTCTTTGGGAAGACCTACGGAGACTTGGCATCGGATGAAGAGAAAGCGAGGTACGCGGTCCCCAAGCTGAAGGCGACTCTGCGACAATGGATGGATGGCGCGCCACTGAAAGAATTCCAGCAGACGATATCGCCGAATGGGGCTTCGGCGGAGTTCTCGCCTGACGCACGCAAGTTTGTTATTCGCATGATCCCCGACTTGGCGCACGTGATGGGTTTGCCTTCTCGTATGATGCAGATATTCACGCCAGGAGGATCTGATCCGAATACGGTGGAGGGTGCGGGCCCTCTCCTCCTCGCTCATGTCTGCGTTCGACGAGGGCTTCGAGATGCAGAGATGGCAGCATTTTCGATGTCTGGGGGAGCATTGCCTCGAAGGGCGACCCATCGGGCGTTTGAGGGGGTGCGCCCGCATGTGGCAGCAGCCGAAAGCGGCGAGACGCTCGAAAATCTTAAGGAAAGGGTTCGTGCGGGGAGGGAAGGACCTCAAACAGGCAATAGAGGCGTTCTCGAGTACTGGCCTGGGTCCGTTCGACAACCCACATTTGTGACAGCAAGACACAGAGAGCGCCGAGCAGGCGCTGCGAACGACCGATTTCCGCCCCTTGCGAAGGCGACGCAGCTTCGACGTGTACGGCCCAGAGCGGCCCCTGGTGGCAGCGCGCAGAAATACGAGTGTTATCTGGGAAGCAGCCGCCCGCAAGTAGTGCAGCCTCTTCCACTTAACGTGGTTAACTGACATGCTCGCTCAGCGGATGGCCGCAATTTTTCGGAGATTGAAATTTGGTTAATCGGATCGAGAAGATCGAAGAAGGCGTAGTTACGAAAACGGCCGTCCGCTTCCGTCGAAATGGCGGGGAGTTCTTCGAATGCTTCGAGCCGGGAGAAACGAGAAACCCAATCTGGCTTTCGACACTGGACGAAGTCGCCACGTTCCTACGCGCTGAGCCAGATAGGCGGGTTCGAATGCAGCCCGGAAGTGCAATGATCTCGCGGCACATACACATAGATGGCGAGCCGCTGTAAGCCTTCAAGAGCTCTTACCAAGCTATGCACCCGCATTGGCTCAAGCCGCCACTCGAGCGCGACGCACCAAAGTCGAGAGCGCCGTGCGCGCCACTTACTTTCGTTAGCTATACGTCGCTATTACAGATTGGGGACAGCTTGTATTTTCGGCAGACCCAAAGGAACCAGGCTCGTTGGAGAGCTGTGCAGGTCACTGTGAACCGTCGCGATGGAGTTGGGGTACATGAAATGCTAAGATCGGCGAAACTGGAGTAAAAAACGAGTGAGCAGCATAGCTGAATTTTACGAACTGGAAGCTACGAAGATCGTAGCGGATGGAAAAAAGATCGCCCTCTTTACCAAGCACCCTGGAACGCTCGGAGCGTTTCGTGAAGCGCGGCTCCAGCAATATCTTTCTGAACACGTTGGCGGAGCACTTACAGTTTCAAGTGGCTTCATTGCGCAGCACGATCCTGAAGGTGACGAAATTCATGATGTTTCATCTCGCCAAATCGATGGCTTGATTTACGAATCAGGCTCTGCGCCTCTGCTCAAGGCTAAAGACTTTGTTGTTGTCGAGCCCGCCTCCGTGGCAGCAGTAATCGAAGTCAAAAGCGACCTCACGCTTAGCAAGCTACGAAAAATACCAGCAGATGCGAAAGAAACTTTCTCTGACCAGAAAGGAAAGTACATTTGGGATGGCACCCTAGTGACCGCACTGATTAACGTTTTACAGTCAGTGCGTACTCTACGTGCATCGGGCGTCCCACGAGGCCATTTCTTCGCTGGAATTATCAGCTACAGTGCATCCTCTATCGATCAGTTCACCACGGCAATGAAGAGCGGTGAGCTACCGAAGCAGCTCGATGTGAGCGATATTGACGATCTACCTGACGAAATCTGCGTTTTCCAAGGAAAGTGGTTCGGGTTTTCCGCATACAAATGGACAGAAGCACCGCACTACGATTTCTCAGACGAATCTGACCCAACTTGTTCATTTCTTCTTGAAAGCGATGGCCAACCCCTTGGCGGTTCACTTCAGCTTTTCACTGCCAACCTGACGCATGTGCTCTTCGTTGCCCGGGGCGGACAGTCGCACAAGGTGGGCGGGCTGCGATCAGGCAAAGGGTTCCATGGCACAGTTGAGAACCACAAACTCTCTATCGCTTCACCTAGGCAGCATGACGTATGATCAAGTCAAGGACATGCGACGATAGACGATTTTTCAGAGGCTAAGCATCCTGACTTCTTACCGTCAGAGGAAGCATGGCGACGGTCGAACTCAGCGACATGCTGCGGGTGCAATGCCGCAAGGTCACAGGCTGCTTTCCGCCCCTTGCGACTACTGGCCCACGAGGTTGCGTTCACCCTGCTGCGCCCGCCTCACCCGGTTTGGCCCTTCCGGTCCGGGCCGATTTCGCCGAGCTTTTCTCGGCGGTCCTCTCTTTCAGGATCTCGACCAGACGCGCCTCAGCCCGGTCGGCGCGCGCCTCCGCTTTCGCCAACGTGGTGGCAAGGAATTCACACTTTTCGCGAACTGCCTCCAGGGCGGCCGCAGCTTTGGCCCGTTCGGAGGCGGACTGGCGCTGGTCCGCCTCGAGTGCATCAACCCTTGTTGACAGCTGGTCGCGCTGTTCGATAGCGGCGTCGCGCTCAGCCTCAACCTTGCCGAGATGCGCGACCAGTTCGCCCTGCTGTTGCTCCGACTCCAGCCGCAGCTCCCGCAACTCGCGGCGCAGCGCGTCCGTCGCGGTCTGCGCTTCTTCGGTGGCGTCACGCCATATGCGTGTCGCCAGTTCGCGCACCTGCTCCATGACGGGTTCAGGGATCTCGATCTCCTCACGGGCCACTCGGTCCTTCTGATCCTCGCGCCAGGCCCGCAGCAGCGGCACGAGGGTCGACATGGATCCTCCCCCCACCAGCTGGAGGACGCCCGCGTTGGTCACTGGCCTACCTTGTGCGAGGAGTTCGGTGGCGGCACGCGCGACGGCGGCGGGCGTGATGATGGGCGTGCGGGGCATGGGGGTCACCTTTTTCAGTCGTAGTGTATCATACGTAATGTATGTATTGCGGGATTCAATGGTCTTTGGCGGAGAGTAACCCCGGCCAGGCTCCGACGGTATCGGCCCGGTCAAAAGCAACAGGGCGCCTACCGACACTTCAGGGGTGCGGAGAGCCATAAAGGCCATGCCGTTGGTGCGGCCGGATCAGCCTGCGACACATCGTTATTATCTCCCAACGGCAGTCGGGTCATGCGGATCAGTCGCTCGAGGCGTCCTTCGAGTGCGAGGCATCCAGCCCAAGCCCGATGAGCACCCTGATCGCTTCATTCTCTGAAGCAAGGCGCTTCTCGAAGCGGAAGTCCGATATCCGCTTCGCCTGATCTTCCGTCAGGTTCACCAACTTTTTTACAGGGAATACGGTGTCTTTGCTCATACACCAAAAATAACGCATATGCTCCATATTGACAATGGGGCATATACCGCATATGTTCGATATGCGAGCGAGGCAGGCGCTACCAACACCTGCCCGCTCTGACCGCTAGACCCTGTATGGAGGCTCCAATGGCTAAGCATATCGATACCACCGTTCCCCCGTTCACTGAACCCCCGACGGGTGGCCTGCGCGCGATGTTCGCGCAGTTCACGGCCCTCGTCGGGTCGCTGGTCAAGTTGACCGACGCCGAGCGTGACCTCGACGGTTACGACGGTCAGGACCCGGCCCTTTCCGCTTACACCGGCGCTGTGGATGCGGCCCGTGATCGGGTGCTCGCCCATTGCGCTGTGCTCCTCTTGGGCGAGAGGGTCAGCGATATGGACCGGGGTCTCCAGATGGTGACCCAGATGGTCCGCACGGCCGTCACGACGGACAAGGCCGCCGAGGTTGCGCTGATCCGGAACCTGTGTGAGATGCGTGAGCAGACGGTGCTCTTCCGGATCTACAATCCCGGCAAGCCCGGATACGACGCGGTGATGGACAAGGCCCTCGACGCCCTCTCGGCCTATGCCGCGGGACCGGGTGACTCGCGCGGCCTTGGGCTTTCGGGCGAAGTCTCGGTGGCGCACAGCGCGATGTCCCTGCACTTCAACCGCCTCCTCGGCGCGATGGAACACTTGATCCATGCGGAACAGGCAATCCAGCGGCGGGTTGCCGCGGATGTCCTCTGCCCACGGTTCGGCACCGCGATGAACGGGGCGGAAGCTGCGCTAACGGCGATGCAGGACCGGATCCTGTGCGTCCTGGCTGCGGACCTCACACGAGACGAGGACCGCAGGCTGTGGGAACTGGGGTTCGCCCTGCGCAGTCTGCTCGATCGGGCAGCGGATGAGACACAGCAGGGTTTCTTCGATCTGCTGATGCACTACCAGGAGTTTTTCATGGTGTCAGGTGGCAGTGCGGTCACGCGCCGGACGCGCGAGATGCAGGCCCGCTACTTCCAGCTCCTCCAGCAGATGATGAAGCTGGACGACTTCGGCGGCCCTGGGCCGGGCGGCGATGGCGCCTTCGGGCCGGACCTGGCGGCCTGAGCGCTCTGGTTCCGCGCGCCGTTTCGAGGGGGCCCGGCCCCCTCGAACTTCCCTGATCATAGAGACGGAGCCTCACCATGCAGCTCTCCTTCCCCGACGTCGTTTTGCCCCTCAGGCCTGCCGAGACCCGGGACGCCCGTGCCGCGCTCGCCACCTATCCGGACATGACGACTTCCAACCTGTGTCGCTACGCCAAGCACCTTGGCAATAGCGCAGAACTCTTAGTGGATTCGGTCTTCATGAGACTCGGTGAACGGGCATTCCCGGTGCCTGAGCACGAACGCCACGATCGCCTGCTCGTGCTCCCCGACGACACGCTTGTTCGCGTACAAGTCAAGGCGCGCCATACGCTGACCGGTGGCGACTATGTTTTCAACCTGAAGCAACGGAGCGAGCGCGGCGCGACCGGACGCGGCCCGTACGAGGTTCAGGATTTCGACATCCTCGCCCTCGTGGTGCTGCCTGAAGCGGCCGTGCGTTTCACGGCGGACTGGCAATCCCGGCATGTCATCCACCTGTCCGAGATCCCGGTGCTGCGCCGAAATCCACGCGCGTCGCTGGACGAAGCCCTGGCGCGCCTCGGCCATGCCGACGCGATCCCAGGCGGATCGAACCGTCTCGATCTCGCCGCCTGACCGGACACGGCGTCACCCGCGTTCCCCCACCAGACCAACTCTCGGCCCGCCGTCTCGGCGGACCGGTACCCCTTTTTCTTATTCAGCCCGGAGGCTTCCCATGACGCAGCCCATCCTTTTCACCCAGACCTCGACGCCCGCGCCCGACTGGCGCGCCTTTGCCGCCGCGCTCCGGGCGAGCCTTCTCACGCCGACCGTGTCCTGGGCGGCCATGGCCGTCCCCGCCGCGCCTGCCAAGGGGACCGAAGCGCTGACCTCGGCCGAGACGGCAACCGGAGAGACCGCCGGGTCTGACGACACAGACAGCATCACGGGGGCGACGGCCGCCACGGGTGCAGATGGGTCCGGAACGGCGGTTGAAGCCCCGGCCGCCTGGAGCCTCGACGACATTCTGGACTGGGTCGAGAAGGAGTCCTCCGGCCAGCCCTTCAACACGGAGGCCACGGCACACAGCCCGACGTCCAGCTCTGCCCCCCTCTATCGTCTGCGCCCCGCTGCGGCGATGGCGGTCTTCCGCCTGGCGCGGACCTTCGGCACGGTCGCGGCGATGCAGGCGGCGCTGGCCGTGCCGGGTCGCGCGAGCCTCCTCGTCACGGGCACGCCCGCGCTGGACGAGACGATGTTTTCCCTTCTGGAGCATGTCGTCAAATGCCGGGAGTTCTGGCCCGGGCATCTGCCCGATCCCCGGATCATGACCGTGGAGGGCGCGATCAAGACCAGCCAGGACCGGCGCGGGGATCCCCTCGCCCAGCTGGCGTCCAGCCTGCGCGCCGCGCTGGAAGCCCGCCGTCCGATTATCCTTGTCGCCGCCGCCGGGGGCTTAATCCCGAAGGCGGTCCAGGCGCTGGACCCGGTCCTCATCCCGGTCGCACCCCTCGACCGTGTGGTCCTACTCGAGCTTCTCGCGGAAGCCTATCCCGGCGCCGGCGTCACGGAGGACAGCCTCGCAGCCATGCCCGCCCTCACCGCCCTCGGCCCGGACGACCTCCTCGTCGCGCTGCGTTGGCCCGAGCCGGCGCAAGCCGTCACCGCATTGGTCACCCGGCTGACCCCCCAGGAGGCGGACGGCCCGGGTCTCGCGGACTTCCCCTTGCCGCAGAACGTGCGGAGACCGCTCGAGCAGATGATCGAGGACCTGCGCGCCTGGAAAGCCGGCGAGATCCCGTGGCGCGACGTATCGAGGGGGATTCTCCTCGCGGGCTCCCCGGGCACGGGCAAAACTGCCCTCGCACGCCTCGTCGCGCGCGAGGCGGGTATCGGGGTGATCGCCGGGTCGGTCGCCACCTGGCAGGCGCAGGGCGAACGGTCGAGCGGGCTTGTCAGAGCGATGAAGGAGAGTTTCGCGAAAGCCGCGGCCGAAGCACCCTGCGTGGTATTCATTGACGAGGTTGACGCCTTCGGGAACCGGGAGCGCCGGGACCACAATGCGTCATGGACGGAGTATGTGGTCGCGGCCCTACTCGAGTGTCTGGACGGCTACGCCCAGTTGGAAGGTGTCGTGCCCATGGCCGCCACGAACAACCTGGAGCGGATCGACGCCGCGATCAGGCGCCCCGGTCGCTTCGACCGGGTACTCCATCTGGGCAATCCGACGCCGGACCTCCTGCCCGCTGCCATCCGTTTTCAGGCCCACCCGGACCTCGCCGATGTCGACCTGACCGGGCTCGCCGCGCAAGCGGTCGGCCTGAGCGGGGCCGACATCGCGGGCCTCGTCCGCGCTGCCCGGGCCAAGGCTCGGCGGGCGCGCCGCGCGCTCCATGTCAACGACCTCTCCGCCGCCCTGGCCGAGATCCGCCCGCCGATGCCGGATGCCTTGCGCTGGCAGGTTGCCGTGCACGAGGCCGGCCACGCCGTCGTCGCGGCCGCGACCGGCATCGCCAGGCCCCGACTTCTCGCCCTGCAAGGCAACGGCGGGGTCACCCATGCCACGCGCCTCATGATCGGCCAGCGCCGCTCCGAGATGGAGGCGCAGTTGGCTCTTGACCTTGGTGGGCGTGCCGGCGAGATCGCTGTGTTCTCGGAGCCCTCCGGCGGGGCAGGCGGGGACGCCGAGTCGGACCTCGGGCGCGCGACGCTGCTCGCGGTCGCGCTGGAGGCATCGCTCGGTCTTGGCGACAGCCTTGTCTGGGAGGGCAGCCCCCAGGCAATCCTGGAGCGCCTGGCCCTCGACGCCGACCTGCGCGCCCGGGTCGAGATCCACCTGCGCCGGGCCGAGGCCCGCGCCTTGCGCATCGTGGCCGCCAACCAACCGCTGCTGGAGGAGATGGCCGGCGTGCTGTCCCGGTCCGGGATGCTGAGCGGGCCCGAGCTGGACGCGCTCCTCGCCCGTGTGACGCCTGAGGCTGCGATGGCGACGCCTGCCGCACAGCCCCACCTGGGCGCCGGGCCGGTCGAGAACCGGATCGGCAAGACCGGAATAAGTCAACCGGCCCATCGCGCCGGACGCGCTCCGCTCGACCCGATGCCTTCGCCAGACCGGGCCGACAACATCGATGCAGGTCCCGACCTCAATCGGCGCTTCGCGGCCTGATCCGCGCAGGCAACGGTGTGTCCGGTCCGGGAGGACCGGGCGTACCGACCGAAGCCCCCAATCATCTTCCCGCCGACCCTATACATAAGGAGTGCACTCATGCCTCGGACATCTTTCGTCCAGACGCGGCTACCCCGGCCGGACCTGAACGGCCGCCCCCGCCAACAGCGTCGGCATCCGGCGTATCGCCAGGCGCGGATTTCGGGCCCGGGGCTCCGGTTTCCCGGCGGTTGTCGCGACCTGCTCCGGGCGCCCCTTGCGCCGAGACCCTATCGGCGTGTCCGGTGACCCGCTCCGGAACAATCTGACGCCGCACGCCCTGACCGCGCTCGAAGGACGGCGCCACTTCTGCATTTTCTGGTTTCGGGCCCAAGGACCCAGGACCGAGAAGCGAACGCACCGCCGCCCCACCCTTACCCAAAGAACCAGACAAGGCGCCGCAGGCACCCCGCCCGCGCCGTGGTGCGGGCGGCCCCGAATTCTTTTCTCTTCTCGAACCCAATGACCAAAAAACCAAACCTCCCCAAACCCCACCCAACCAAAAAACCAAACACAGCGCCGCAGGCACACCGCTCGCGCCCTGGTGCGGGCGGCCCCGGATCAGGGACAGGCCGGAGAAGAGTCGTGTCACACAACTGGTCTTGCCACGGCCGAAGGCACCTGCGCCCGGGGGCGCCTGCACTTTCGGCTTCTCAGCCCCGTCAGCGCCGAGGTCAGCGCCGAGGTCAGCGCCGAGGTCAGCGCCGAGGTCAGCGCCGAGGTCAGCGCCGAGGTCAGCGCCGAGGTCAGCGCCGAGGTCAGCGCCGAGGTCAGCGCCGAGGTCAGCGCCGAGGTCAGCGCCGAGGTCAGCGCCGAGGTCAGCGCCGAGGCTGTTTGGTCGGATGTGGTGGGGCGTCAAGTACCGTCCCGAGTACGCTATCCACATGTTTCGGGCGCGGCGGGCGGCGGCGATGTGGCGCGTGCCCCTCGTTCGACCTATCTTTCCGGTCAGGCGCAGAAGGCGTCATCGGCAGCAGAACGCTTGGTTTTCACCAAAGCGGAGGCCAGGATGGCCAAGGACCTCACCACGGGCTCGAAGAGGAGCGGCGGCAAATCGAAGCAAAGCGGCGCATCCTTCAGGGCCAAGCATCGCGTTTACAGCGCGGCCTCGGCGGATCGCAAAAAGGCGACGGGGCTGATCCGCGTTTCGGTCTGGGTGCCGGTCTGGGCCGTGGATCTCTTGAAGCGTTTCGCCAAGCGCCTGTGCGAGGGTCACAGGTCCGACGAGACTGAATGCGACCAGACTATAGAAAGGCAGATCACCGCAAACTCTGTCGTTTCGGCGATGTCGCGGAAGGCGCGGAAGCGCGCACGGCCCGATGACGGCCAGTTGGATCTTTTCGGGCCCGCGTAAGCCGGCCCGAAGCATCCCCCGGCCGCGGTTGTCCACATAAACGTTTCGGCTGGCCTTGTTCGGTTCGGGACGGACGGGGCTGATCCGGAGTAATCTTTCCTCACGGGCCCTGTGGCCTGTGGGGCAGAAGCCCCGAGGCTCTTGATCTTGAACGCGCCCAGAACCGGGCGCGGGAAGGACGGGACAACGATGGATGACACGGAAGGGACCTGCGCAGACGCAGCATGAGCCGGGCTTGGCCCGGACGGAAGTGAACGAAGGCGGGACCGGGCGCGCGTTGCGCCCAGCCCAGAAGACGAAGGCCCCCGGGGTTGAGGCAAAGACGCCCGAGCATGCGCATGAGCATGAAGCGCTGGGAACGAGAGCGCCGCTGCCCCCGCCGCACCCGGCGCTGGTTGAGTTGGTGCGGCTGCTGGCGCGGGCGGATGCGCGGCGGGCGCGGCCGGAAGAGAGAGGGACGCGGGGATGAGAGAGAAGACGGGCCTGCGCGCGGCGATCTATGCGCGGTATTCGACGGACAACCAGTCGTCGGCCTCGGTGGCGGACCAGATCCGCATTTGCCGCAGGCTCTGCGAGGAGCAGGGCTGGACGGTCACCGGGGTCTTCTCGGACGAGGCGATGAGCGGGTTTCAGCACCTCCGGCCCGATTACATGCGGATGCAGACCTTCGTCGTGAACGGGGGCTGCGACGTGCTGGTCGCGGAGAGCTATGATCGACTGATGCGGGACAGCGAACATGCGGCGGGCCTCTTCAAGCGGATGACCTATCGCGACATCCCGATCTACACGAAGTCGGAAGGCTGGATCACCGAGATGCACGTGGGCCTGTCGTCGACCTTTTCGGCAATGTACCGGCGTCAGGTGGCCGAGAAGACGCACCGAGGCCTAGAAGGCCGGGTGAAGCAGGGCAAGTCGGCGGGCGGGATCAGCTACGGCTACCGGCTGGACCGCCAGCCCCTGCCCGACGGAACCCATACCACTGGGGACCGGGTGATCGACCCGGTCGAGGCGGCAGTCGTGCGGCGGATTTTCACGGAATATGGTCGGGGGCTGAGCGCACGGTCGATCGCCATCGGGCTGAACAAGGACGGCATCGCCCCGCCTCGTTCGGGCGGGAAGGGTTCCGGGACCTGGAGCTTCTCGACGATTTCGGGGAACTGGCAGCGCGGGACGGGGATCCTCAACAATGACCTGTACCGGGGTCGCCTGGTCTGGAACCGGCAGCATTTCATCAAGGATCCGGACAGCGGCAAACGGCAGGCTCGGATGAACCCCGCCTCCGACTGGATCACCGAAGAGGTCCCGCACCTGCGGATCATCGACGATGCCTTGTGGACCCGGGTCAAACAGCGGCAAGGCGCGATCCGGGAGGATATCCTGACGGAACGGGCGGAAGACCCCGGCGCGCCGAAGATCGAACGCGGCCACCGCCCGCGCTACCTGCTGTCGGGCCTTCTCACCTGCGGCTGCTGCGGGGCCGGTTACATCATGATCAGCGACACGCGCTATGGCTGCTCGGCCGCCCGGAACAGGGGGACCTGCACGAACAAGAAGACGATCGCCCGCAGGGATGTGGAGACCCGCGTCCTGAACGGGCTGCAAAGCCGCCTGATGCACCCGGACCTGATCCGCGAGTACATCACGACCTGGCAACTGGAGATGCAGGCGGAGCGGCGGGAGACCCTGGCCGCCCGGGGCGAGCAGGAACGGCGCCTCGCGAAGGTGCTGCGCGATATCGAGAACATCGTGACTGCAATCACCGAAGGGATGTTTCACCCGAGCATGAAGGCGAAGATGGACGCGCTGGAAGCGGAACGGGCTGACTTGGAGACGAAGCTCACCGCGATGCCTGAACCGGAACCGGTCGCCATCCACCCCGGCCTCGCCCAGACCTACGGACGCAAGGTCGCGGATCTCGCCGCAGCCCTGAACGATCCCGAGGCGCGCCCGGAAGCGGCGGAGCTGCTGCGGGGGCTGATCGAGAGCGTGACGCTGACGCCGGACACGGATGCGCCGAACGGGCACGTGATCGAACTCCGGGGGGAACTGGGTGCGATTTTGTCGTTGTGTGGCGAGGGGTTGGTCACAAAAGCAAACGCCCGCCGGGTTGCGGCGGGCTTGAGGCAAGTGACTGTGGTTGCGGGGGCAGGATTTGAACCTGCGGCCTTCAGGTTATGAGCCGATACCGACCGCCATTGACGCTCCTATAGAAATCAAGCACTTACGGCCCAAGCCACTGATACAACAAAGATATTCTCCGTTTCCAGTCGGATTTCCGCGTGTCTCGAAGACGCTCAGCCCATTCAAAACTGCGCTCATGGGTTGACCAGACGTTGACCAGAAGCGGTCGATGATCATCTCACACTTATCACGCAATGGGCGGAGAGCGGTCTGAAGCACGCGCCGCGCCTCACCTACAGGATCTAACGACAGCGGACGTTCACGTTCGGCACGTCATCGAGCCTAGCCTCGAGCTGAAATAGCGGCCATAACAGTATGCAAATTGAAGACCCCCGCACTTCGGGCAAGGGATAGCAATGCCAAGCATACCGCAGACCTACACGGTTTCTGACTTCATCGAATGGCAGGCCAAGAAGCAGCTGGTCTTGGCTCCTGAGTTTCAGCGGGGTTCCGTCTGGAGCCCCTCTGCAAAGGTGTTTCTCATTGACACCATCCTGAATGACCTACCCATGCCGCAGGTATATTTCCGAACAAAGCTGAACCCACAGTCGCAGACAGCCGTGAGAGAAGTCGTTGACGGTCAGCAGCGGCTGCGCGCGATCTTGGAGTTTGCATCAGGCAATCTCAGGCTGTCCTCGAAGTCCCCCAACTTCAAAGGCAAGACGTATCGAGAGCTGTCGGTCGAGGATCAGGAGCAGTTTCTCGCGTATCGCATTCCAGTGGTTCAGCTGGTGAATGCCGACGATGCGCAGGTTCTTGAGGTCTTCGCTCGCCTCAACTCTTACAGCGTGAAGGTGACGCCGGCGGAGTTGCGGCACGCTGAGTTCTCTGAGCCGGTGAAGTGGGCCATATATGAAGCAGCGCGCCAATGGTCAGTCCTTTGGGGGGATTTGAAGGTAGTCTCCACCCGGGACACCGTTCGACTTAAGCACACGACGCTGATCGCCGAAATGTTTATTGCTTTGGATCGGGGCCTCGGAGATGGGGGCGAGACCCAGATTACACGCTATTACAAGGCAAAGAGTAGCGAGGACGATGATTACTTCGTCTCCTTCCGGGAACACTTGGATGAAGTCGTCGCCGAAATCCTCGAACGCACAAGAGCTGATTTTGCCGAGTCGACCTTTTTTGATGCTCCGAATTTCCTGATCCTATTTGCTGCGGTAGCGTTCTTGAAAGGCTATTTGCCCGCGTCGAAGGTCTCGGATGGCGTGAATGAGTTTGCTGGGCGCGGAGTGAACTGGGATAAGGCTTCTGTAAATCTCGCGGCCTTGGCACAAGCTTTCGATGACGGTTCCGAAGAACAGGGGCCATATTTTCAGTTTGTGTCAGCGACCAAGAGCACGACACACCGTATTTCCTCTCGGAAAGTCCGTTTTGAATCTGTTGTCAGGGCGATCGCAGCTGATGTTGCTGGCACGTAGGATACCTCGTCTCTACGGCCGTCTCGACCATCTTTCCGGTATCATCGCAGCGGTCGACGCGACGGCAACCAGAACCTCTGAGCAGATATTCGCTGCGGAGAAGGCACTCATCCAGATTCAGATTGAGTGGGAGCATTTCGTCCGGGGCCTTATCTTGGACAGCGCCACAGGCCAGTTTGAAAATGGCTCCGGTCCAATCATTTCGAGAAGTCATCCTGGCTTGCGTTCGAGGGAAGCGGTTGCTCACAGGCTAATTGGGACCTATCGCAATCGGCAGTTTGAGCCGGACTGGTATCTGCCTGCACAGGCAATTGACGCTTCTATGCGCCTTGACGTTTCGAACTTTTCGCAGATCGCGGCCGAGCTCGGGGTCACGCCATGGCCCATCGACGAACTTCGGCATGTCCGAAACTTCATTGCGCACAAGTCCAAGAGATCGGCGCTCAGCGTCCGGGGAACGGGCATTGTTGGCGCGTACGCCAACATCGACGTGCTTGATGCCGCGCTTCAATACGGCCCAGGCGGCACCAAGCGTTATATCGAGTGGATCAACTTTTCGAAGGGCGCGGCGGCGCGTCTGGTGGCATGACAATCTTGAACGGTG
>NZ_PZKF01000053.1 GCF_003034995.1 Phaeovulum veldkampii DSM 11550
ATTTTTCCGCAGAAAAGTTTTCCACAGGCATCAAACCCCTTGTTTTGCTGACGGTTCAAAGATGCGGGCGTCGGAACTGCGCCGCGGCGTGAAGGGTCCGGGCCGCGAACGGCCCGAATCTGGCACAGAATCAGCCTAGCGCCGCTTCATCGCGTCCAGAAGCGCCGCGCCAAGTGCGCCCGGCGCGGCCTGCGCCGGCTTTGGGCTAGCCGCCATCGCGGCCTTTGGCGCAGGCTTGTCGGGCGGGGCCGACGCGACGCCTGCCGGGCGCTCGCCGCCGCCATCGCGGCGCATGGTCAGGCTGATGCGCTTGCGCGGGGCGTCCACCTCCAGCACCCGCACCTTGACCACATCGCCCGCCTTCACCACCTCGTGCGGGTCTTTCACGAACCGGTCGGCCAGTTGGCTGACATGCACCAGACCGTCTTGATGCACGCCGATATCGACGAAGGCACCGAAGGCAGCCACGTTGGTCACCGTGCCTTCCAGCAGCATCCCCGGCCGCAGGTCTGAAATCTCCTCCACTCCGTCGGCAAAGGTCGCGGTGCGGAATTCGGGGCGGGGGTCGCGGCCGGGCTTTTCCAGCTCGGCCAGGATGTCGCGCACCGTGGGCAGGCCAAAGCGGTCATCGACGAAATCAGCCGGGTCCAGCGCTCGCAGGCGGGCAGGCTCGGCTTGCAGGCCGCGCAGGTCGCGGCCGCAGGCGGCAACGATACGGCGGGCCAGATCATAGGCCTCGGGGTGCACCGCCGAGGCATCCAGCGGCTCGGCCCCGTGCCGGATGCGCAAAAAGCCTGCGCATTGTTCAAAAGCCTTGGGGCCAAGCCGGGCCACCTGCAACAGATCGCGGCGCTTGGCAAAGGCGCCGTTGGCGTCGCGGTGCGCCACGATTGCCTCGGCCAGCCCCGGCCCGATCCCCGCCACACGCGCCAGCAGCGGCGCCGAGGCGGTGTTCAACTCGACCCCCACAGCGTTCACCGCATCCTCGACCACGGCATCCAGCCGCTGGCCCAGCCGGTGCTGGTCCACATCGTGCTGATACTGGCCAACGCCGATGGATTTCGGCTCGATCTTCACCAGTTCGGCCAGCGGGTCTTGCAAGCGCCGCGCGATCGACACCGCCCCGCGCAGGCTGACATCCAGATCGGGGAATTCCTGCGCCGCCAGCGCCGATGCCGAATAGACCGACGCGCCAGCCTCGGACACGATTACCTTGGTCGGGCGCGGGCCGCCCGCAGGCAGCGCCGCCAGCAGATCGGTCACCATCTTTTCGGTCTCGCGGCTGGCGGTGCCGTTCCCGATGGCAATCAGTTCGACCCCGTGGCGGCGGATCAGCCCGGCGATTGCGGCCTGCGCGCCGCGGATGTCGTTTTTCGGCTGGAACGGATAGACCGTTTCTGTGGCCAGCAACTTGCCGGTGGCATCCACCACAGCCACCTTCACCCCGGTGCGGATGCCGGGGTCCAACCCCATCGTGGCCCGGCTGCCCGCCGGCGCGGCCAGCAGCAGATTCTTGAGATTGCGGCCAAAGACCGTGATCGCCTCTGCCTCGGCGCGTTCGCGCAGCTCCACCATCAGGTCGATACCAAGCGAGGAGCGCAGCTTGACCCGCCACGCCCAGCCCGCCACATCGCCCAGCCATTTGTCGCCGGGCGCCGCGCCGGGCCGCACGCCAAGTGCTGCGCGCACCAGCCCCTCGGCCCGGCTGGTGCCGGGGGCGGCGCCGGGCTCCACTTCCAGATCCAGCAACAGATGGCCCTCGTTGCGACCGCGCAACATGGCCAGGGTGCGGTGGCCCGCCACCGTTGCCCAGCGTTCGGAATGGGCGAAATAATCCGCAAACTTGGCCCCCGCCAGATCTTGCCCCTCGATCACCCGGCTGCTGACCATGCCCGCCTCGCGCATCAGCGCACGCAAAGCCGCCAGCAGATCGGCGTTTTCTGCAAGCTGTTCGGTCAGGATATCGCGTGCACCCTCCAGCGCGGCCTTGGTATCGGGCACCGCGTCGGTCACAAAGGCTGCGGCCAGATCGGCGGGCACCGCCGCGCGGTCGGCCAAAATCGCCTCGGCAAGCGGTGCCAGCCCGTTTTCACGGGCGATCATCGCGCGGGTGCGGCGCTTGGGCTTGAACGGCAGGTATATGTCTTCCAGTTCGGCCTTGGTCACCGCACTACCGACCCGGCCCTCCAGATCGTCGGTCAGCTTGCCCTGATCGCGGATCGAGCCCAGGATCACCGCGCGCCGCGCCTCCAGGTCACGCAGATAGCCCAGCCGCTCGGCCAGAGTGCGCAACTGGGTATCGTCCAAGCCCCCCGTCACCTCCTTGCGATAGCGGGCAATGAAGGGAACCGTGGCGCCCCCGTCCAGCAGGCCGATGGCGGCGCCGACCTGATCGGGGCGCGCACCGATTTCGGCGGCAATCAGGGCGGGGATGCGGCGCAGCGCAGCATTGGATGCGGTCATGTCAGGCTCCGGTATCAAAACAGGGTCGGGGCAAGGGATGCATCACGTCGCGCGGGCCGGCGCAAGGGGGCGGCGCGCCCGCGCCGCGCGCAGCAGCACAACCGCCATCCCCACCGCGCACCCCCCCACAACCGGCCCGTTCAACGGCGCCAGATTGGCAACCACCACCCCGGCCAGCGCCCAGATCACCGCAATGGCATAGGTCGGCGCATCGGGCCGCAGGCTTTGCACCCCCAGCGCCACCGCCAGCGCCAGCGCCAGCGCGGTCAACGCCGCCGCCTGCGCCCCCATCACGCCATGGCCCGCCAGAAGCAGCCCGACCGCCACGCACGAGGCCGCTGTCAGCCATCCGGCATAAAGCGCGACAGGCGCGCGCAGCCACCAATGATCCGCTTGCCCGGCCCGGCGCAGCGCCCAGACGGCGCTGGCCAGCATCGCCCAGATCATCGCCGTGGCCCAGACTGGCGAAATCTGCGCCACCGGAATCCAGCCTGCGCCCAGCACCATGCTCAGCGTCAGCGCCGGGCGCATCGGCTGCCAGTCCGGGTCGTCGGCCCGACGGATCAGGCCATAGGCCGCGCCCGCGATCAACCACAGATAGATCGCGCCCCAGATCGCAAAGGCATAGCCCGCAGGTTGCACCGGCGGGTCAATCTGCGGGATCGGAAACTGGTTCGGGGCAAAGCCCCGAAACCCGTTCGTCGTCAGCGGCGAGGCGGCAAAGGCCAGCGCGGCGAGCAGGGGCAGGCTTGCCCTAAGATATGACATCGGCTGGCTCCTTTCAGGGTGGCGGCAAGGTTACAAATGATACAGCCGCGCGGCCGGGCAGACGGTGCGAGCGATCTCGCACAGGTGCCGATGATGGGTGAGATAGATCACCTGCCCCACCTCGGCCATCCCCGCCAGCAGGCTGAACGCCTCGGCAGAGCGGTCATCGTCAAAGGTTTCCATGATATCATCGGCGATGAACGGCACCGGCGCGCGCGTCTGCGCCAGTTCGTGATAGCCCGCCACCCGCAGCGCCAGATACAGTTGAAACCGCGTGCCCTTGGACAGATCGGCCGCCAGCTTCGAGGTGCCATCGCGCGCCAGCGCCACCAGCACCTCGCGGTCGCGGTCGGGCTGGGCGGCAAGGCCGGTATAAGCGCCCCGGCTGATCGTGGCAAAGGCTTGAGAGGCGCGGCGCAGCATGGCGCTGCGATGACCGTCGCGATAGGCGCGCAAGGCATGGTCCAGCGCCAGAATGCCAAACCGCTGGCGCAGATGGGCGCGCGCCTCCTCGGCGGTTTCCAGCAGCACGGTCTGGCGCGCCTCCTCCAGCCGTGCCACGGCATCGTCTCCGCCGACCGCCCCCAACTGACGCCGCGCCTCCGACAGGGCTGCAAAAGCCTGTTGCGCGGCCTGGGCGTGCTGCGCGGCCTCGGCGGTCATCCGGGCCAGATCGGCTTCCAGCGCGGCACGGTCAGCGGCGGGAAGCCGGTCCAGCGCTGCGGGAAGATCAGCGCCGAAGGCTTCGGTCATCTCGGCCTGCGCCGCAGCCCGCACCGCCTCAAGCGCCTGCCTGCGGCGCGCCTCCTCAAGGCAGACACGCAGCGGGCCCAACCCGGTGACGCCAAAAAACCCGGCCATGTCTTCGATCTGCGCCGCCAGTCGTCCCGCCTGTGCGCGCAGTGCCTGCGCCTTGCCACGGGCGGCGTTCAGCGCGGCCCCGGCCTTGGCGCGAGCAGCCTCAATCGCCTCGGCCCTCTGCAAACGGGCGGTAATCTCGGGCCAAGGCGCGGTCTCTGGCAAGCCCAGCGCGCCGGACAGATCGGTCATGCCTGTGGCAAAGGCCGCCTGATTAGCCTCCATCTTGGCGATCCGGTCGGCCAGTGCCTCGGCGCTGGTGACAGCCCGGTCCAGCGCCTCAAGCGTGGTCAGGATCGCCTCCATCGCCGCCACATCGGGCAGCGGTCCCTCGCCCAGCCAGCACCCGGCACAGACCGCGGCCCAGTCGGCCTGCCACACGCTGTCGGCGGCGTCGGCCTGCTGGCGTTCTTCGGCGCGGCGGGCGGCGGCACGGCTGGCCTCGGCCGCGGCCTCGCGCAGCGCGGCCAGCCGCACCCCGGCATCGCACAAGGCCTGCGCCTGCGCCATCAACGCCTCAAGCCCGGCTTTCGCGGTAGGCACCGCCCCCGCCGCCGCAAGCGTCCCGGCCAGCGCGATGCGCGCCTCGGTCGCGTCCCGCTCCGCCGCGGCGCAGTCGGCCTGCGCTGCGGCCACACCCGCCTGCGCTTCCAATGCCGCGTTTCGCAGCGCCAGCCAGTCGCGCAGATCGGCCGGAGTTTGCACGGCAGCGCCAAGCGCGGGCGACAGACTACCCACGATCCGGGCCAGTTCGGCGTCCAGCCGGGCAAGTTCGGCCCGTGCCTCAGTTGCAGCCGCCTCGGCCGCGGCCTGATCCAGCCGCGCCAGCGCCTGCGCCTCGCGCGCCTGCGCCGCAAGCTGTGCCTCAGCCCCTGCGGCTGCTTGCTGCGCGGTGATCTGGTCATCGGCGCGCAGCGCGGCCTCAAAGGCCTCTGCGGTAGGCTCTGTCAGCGCCTGCCGATGCGCCGCCCAGGCCCGTTCGCGCAGCGCGCGCGCAGCGGCGGCCACATCGGGGGTTATCCGGCCCGCGGTCTGGCGCGCGGCCAAAACCGCCCCGTGACGCGCCGCATCGGCGCTGGCACGGGCCTGCTGCGCCTCGGCCTCGGCCAGGGCGCGACGGGCGGCCTCCTGCCCGGCGGCCATCTGATCGGGCACGCGCGGCGCGGGTGGCACCATCACGGCCAGGTCCACAGCACTGCCGCGCCACGGCAAAAGCGCCGCCAACCGCGGTGCAAGCGCAGCGTCGGCTTGCGCCAACTGGCGACGGGCCTGACGCAGCGCCTGATCGGGGTCGCGCGCGCGCAGCCGCGCTACAAGCTCGGCAAGCGGCCCTGTCTCGACCACTCCGCCCGCAGCCGCCAATCGCGCCGCAGCCCCGGCCTGCCGGTCGGCGGCCGCAGCAGCCTCGGTGCGCGCCGCCCGCACCCGCGCCTCGATCCCCGACCGCGCCGCGATCAGCCCGCGCAGCCGCCCCGTGGTTGCGGCATCCAGCAAAACCGCGCGCGGCGCCCCACCCGAACGACCAAGCCGCGCCATCAGACCCGCCACGATCTGCACGGCCTCGGCGGCCTCGGCACGGCGGTTGGGCAAATCCTTCGCCGCCTCGTCATGCGCCGATTTCAGCGCCGCTACCGCTGCGATCTGCGGCGCAAGCGCCAGCACGGCGGGGTCGGGGCAAAGCCCCGCCAATTCAGCCTCAACCGCCACAATGGCGGCCTCTGTCTCCTCCAGCCGGGCAACGGTGGCGGCCTCGTCGTGCGCCAGATCAGGCAGCGCCTCGGCCCAGCCTGGGGGGGGCATCGGCACAGGGCCCAGCGCCAGAAGGTCGGCTTCGACCTGCCGCATCCGGGCCAGCACGGGCAGCACCGCCAGATCGCGCCGCAACGCCTCGGCACGGGCGGCGGCACCCGCCTGTTCCGCCTGCACCGCCCGCCACTCGGCCTCTGCCTGTGCCTCTGCCTCGGTCAGGCGGGCGTGGTCTGCGGCCTGCGTGTCGATCGACCGGCGCTGCGCCTCGATCGCCTCCAGTTGTGCCTTCAGATCGGCCAGCCGCCCCTTGCGTGCACCGGGCCGGTGAAACACCTCGGCCCCGCGCCGCAGCGCCTCCAGCCGCGCGCCCAGATCGGCCAGCCCGGCGCTGGCGGAAAACAGCAACTGCCCCAGATCGCCCTGACTGGCAAGGATACCTTCGCCACCCGCCTCCAGCGTGTCATCATCCAGCGAGAACATCGCCTCGTATCCCGCGCGGTCGATGCCCCCCAGCGCGGCCTGCACCACCGCCTCGGGCAGCGCGGCGCCGCTGGCGTCGGTCAGCGTATTGTGGCGGCCCTTGCTGCGCGCCAGTTCCAGCCGCTGCCCGCCGGGCAATTCCAGCGCCGCCCCGATCCGCATCGTTGCATAGGGGTGGAGAAAGCCGAACCGGCTTTGCACCGGGATACCGTAGAGCAGATCAAGCCAGCCCGACAGCGTGGTCGATTTGCCCGCCTCATTAGGGCCATAAAGAATGTGCAGATCGGGTTGGCCGGGTCGGGCCGCGCCAAAATCAAGGCTGCGGTCGGTGAATTTGCCATAGCGCGTCAGGTCAAGCCGGGCGATCCGCATCCTGCCCCCCCTCGCCCTCGGCAAGCCGGGCCAGAACCTCGGCCGCGCCCTCGCGCAGCAGGGCGGCGCAGGCGGCCCCGGTCGCCTCGGGCGTGTCACCCAGCAGCGCGCGCAGATCGCGCGGCAGGGCGCGCAACAGATCGGTCGTCACCTCGGCCGCGGCGCCGGTCACCGCCGGATGGGCCAGCGCGCCGGTGTCGATCAGCGCCGCCAGATCGGCCAGCGGCCCGGCGGACACCGCACCCTCACCCGCGCGGCAATGGTTTTCCAGCTTGTCGATCCAGACCGAGCCGAGACCTTCGGCCACCGCCACCGCTTCGGCCTGCAACAAGTCAAGATCGCGCAACAGCCGCCATGCCAGCGGCGTGGCACCGGTCAGCACCGGGCGCAGCACCAGATGATCGGCGCCATGGTCCCGCCGCGCAGCGCGCAGCGCCGCGCCCAGCGCCGCCACCAGATCGCGCCAGTCGATCAGACCCGCGGCCGCTACTTCGACCCGCTCGAACTGGGCCACGGCGGTTGTGCGGCACTCCTCGCGCAGGGTGCCGTCATCGGCCACTGTCACCAGCGTGACCGATTTTTCCCCCGCCTCGCCAATATCGCGGCCCTGCGGCATGCCGGGCATCACCACCAGCGCGCGGCCCGGATAGACGGCGCGCTGATGCACATGGCCCAGCGCCCAATAGTCAAACCCCGTCGCCTGAAGATCGGTCAGCGCGCAGGGCGCATAGGGGTCATGCCCCGGCGCCCCGGCCAGACTGGTGTGCAGCATCCCGATATTGACCGCGCCGGGAACCGGCGGGAGAAACCGCTCCAGCAGGCTGTCGGGGGCCTGCGGTCGGCCAAAGCTGATACCGTGGATTGCCACGGGCCGCCCGCCCTTTTCAATGATCCGCACCCCGGCCCGCGCCCCGAACACCGTGACCGAAGCCGGCAACACCAGTTCGCGCGTGATCCGCGACAGCGCGTCATGGTTGCCGCGGATCATGAACACCGCGACGCCCGCCGCATCAAGGCGCCCCAATTGCTGCGCAAGAAACCGCGCTGTTTTCATTGAGGTCTGATCGCCGTCATACAGATCGCCCGCGATCAGCAGCGCATCCACCGCCTCGTCAAGGCACAGATCGACAATCCGCACAAAGGCGGTGCGCGTGGCGGTACCGATCAGATCGCCCAGCGCCCGGTCGCGCAGCGCCAGCGAGCGCAGCGGCGAATCCAGATGAATATCGGCAGTGTGGACAAAGCGGAAAGCCAAGGACGCCTCAAATCGCGGGATCAACCGCCACAGTGTGGCGCGGCAAGCGGGGCGATGTCAAAGCGGTTCGGCCCGCTACCACGCGGCGCGATAGATCCCCAGCGCGTCGGCCTCGGTCACCGGGCGCGGGTTGTTGACCAGCAGGCGCGTCTGTTTCATCGCGTCGGCGGCCATCTGCGGCAGGTCAGCCTGCGGGATGCCCACATCACGCAACCGAGGCGGCAGGCCAAGGCGCTGCACCAGATGCGCCAGCGCGTCGATGAAGGCGGCGCAGCGGGCCTGAGTGCCGATCCCGGCCAGATCGGGGAAGGCGTCCGTGGCAATCTCGGCATAGACCGGGGCGGCGACTGGGGCGTTGAAGCGCAGCACATGCGGCAGCACCAGCGCATTCGACAGCCCGTGCGGAATGTGAAACAGGCCGCCCAGCGGATAGGCCAGCGCATGAACGGCCGCCACCGGCGCATTGGCAAAAGCCTGCCCCGCCAGCATCGCGCCCGGCAGCATCGCACCGCGTGCCTCGGCATTGGCGCCGTCGCGCACCGCGGTTTCGATATGCGCGCCCAACAACCGCAGCGCCTGCCGGGCCAGCATCCGCGACAGCGCGGTTGGCATTTGGGTTGATCGAGGCATAGGCCTCGATCGCATGGACCATCGCATCAACCCCGGTTGCGGCAGTGATCGTGGGCGGCAGACCCAGCGTCAGGTCAGGGTCAAGCACCGCCAGATCGGCCGCAGCGCCAGGGCGGAACACGACGGTCCTGGCGGTCGAGAAGGCAAAGGGCATCACCGCGCATCCTCCCGCATCATCTGCGCAGCCTTTTCCGCGATCATCATCACCGGCGCTGCGGTATTGCCCGAGGTGATCGTGGGCATGACCGAGGCATCGGCGATGCGCAGCCGCCCCAGCGCGCGCAGCCGCAGCCGCGGGTCCACCACCGCGCCCGAATCGGCGCCCATCCGACAGGTGCCGACAGGGTGAAAGATCGTGGTGCCGATGTCACCCGCGGCCTTCACCAGATCGTCGCGACTTTGGAAGGCGGGGCCGGGGCGGTATTCTTCGGCGTTGAACCGGGCAAAGGCAGGCTGCGCCGCGATCTGGCGCGTCAGGCGGATGGCGCGCACCGCCACCTCGCGGTCGCCCTCGGTTGACAGGTAATTGGGCCGGATCGCGGGCTGTGCGCGCGCATCGGCGCCGGTCAGGTGCACCGAGCCGCGGCTTTCGGGGCGCAGATTGCACACGCTGGCCGTCATCGCGGGAAAGGCATGAGGGGCCTCACCGAACTTGTCTAGGCTGACAGGCTGGATGTGAAACTCCAGATCGGCGGTGGCCTTGTCTGGCCCCGAGCGGGCAAAGATGCCCGCTTGACTGGGCGACATCGCCATCGGGCCGGACCGGTGCAGCGCATATTCCAGCGCGATGGCGGCCTTGCCGGCCAGGGTGGCGGCGCGTTCGTTCAGTGTGGGCACGCCCTGAACCTTGTAAATCAGCCGCAGTTGCAGATGGTCTTGCAGGTTCTCGCCCACGCCCGCAGCGTGAGCCACGGGTGCGACCCCCGCGGCGCGCAGCACATCGGGGCGGCCGACCCCCGACAACTCCAGCAGGTGGGGCGAGCCGATGGCGCCCGCCGCCAGAACCACCTCACGCGTGGCCAGCACCGTTTTCGACTGGCCGCGGTGACGGAAGGTGACGCCCGTCACCACGCCCGCCTCGATCACCAGCCGCTCGGCCTGGGCCTCGGTCAGCACCCGCAGGTTGGGGCGGCCCAGCACCGGGCGCAAAAACGCCTTGGCCGTATTCAGCCGCACACCCGACCGTTGGGTGACATCGAAATAGCCCGCACCCGCGTTGTCGCCACGGTTGAAATCCTCGGTGCGGGGGATGCCCGCCTGCGCTGCCGCCTCAAGGAAAGCATCCAGAACCTGCCAGCGCACCCGCGCCCGTTCCACCCGCCATTCGCCGCCCGCGCCGTGCAGGTCGCTGGCACCACGGTGAAAATCCTCCTGCGCGCGAAACAGCGGTAGCACATCGTCCCAGCCCCAGCCGGTGCAGCCAAGCTGGCGCCAATGGTCGTAATCCTGCGCCTGACCCCGCATGTAGATCATGCCGTTGATCGAGGAACAGCCGCCCAGCACCCGCCCACGCGGATAATTCAGCGCGCGCCCGTTCAGGCCCGCCTCGGCCTCGGTTTTCATGCACCAGTCGGTGCGGGGGTTGCCGATGCAGTAAAGGTATCCCACCGGAATATGCACCCAGTGGTAATTGTCCTTCCCCCCGGCCTCCAGCAGCAGCACCCGCGCCTTGGGGTCGGCGGAAAGCCGGTTGGCCAACACACAGCCCGCGCTGCCCGCGCCCACGATGATGTAATCGTAGCTGTCCAAGATCAGCCTCCGTTCGGATCAGGTTCCGGGGCAAGGCCAAGCCGCCGTGATGCGCCAAGGCGCCTGTCGCGTCGGTCCTTGTCTCCACCCCGGCGACGATGGTGACCGGAAAATCGGGCGGCGCAAGATGCTATTCGCGCATCGCGCTTTGGCATGGGGCGTGTTCTGCGCGGGCGCCTGCCCGCTTCACAGCACGGCAGACTGCCCTTATGGTGGCCCGCATCACCGCGCCCGTCAGCCTTGCAACGCCCGGCGCAGCCCAACCGGAACCCGCCCCGTGCCCCCCGAGCCTGACCCTTTCGCCCCCGTGCGCGCCGCAGCCAACGCCAGCGGCGGTTTCTGTCATGAGATGACGAACCATGTGGCCGCCCTGCTGCCGTGCGCGGGCCAGCGTCTGGTGGTCAGCTTCGACAATCTCGTGTCGCCCAAGGCCGAGGGGGCGCGAATGCCCTGGGGACATGAGTTTCTGGCCCGTCAGGGCTGGGATGTGCTGGGCATCATGGCCCGCCGCGCCGACTGGTTCCGTCACCCCGACCTGTGGGATTTCTTCGACCGGCTGCGCGACGAGGGGTTTTTCCGGCGCTATCAGGCCGTGTCGATGTATGGCGCGTCGATGGGCGGCTTTGGCGCGCTGACCTTTGCCGCGGCGGCCCCCGGCTGCACGGTTCTGGCGATGGCCCCGCAAAGCACGCTTGCCCCACGGCTGACGCCGTTCGAGCATCGCTTTCGCTATGCCCGCCGTCACCACGACTGGACGGGCCGCTACGCCGATGCCGCCGAGGGGATGCGCGCGGCGGGGCGGGCCTATGTGCTGTTCGACCCGATGGAACAGGCCGATGCGGCCCATGCGGCCCGTCTGGATGGGCCAAATGTAACCCTGCTACGGCTGCCCCATGCCGGGCACAAGCTGCCCCCGGCGCTGCGCCGGATGGGACTGTTGAAGGATGTCGCCCTGCCCGCGCTGACCGGGGGGCTGGAACCATCAGGGTTTTACCGGCTTTACCGGCAGCGCCGAAACTCGGTTCCTTGGCTCGTCAATCTGCTGGCCCATGCGCGCCAGCGCGGTCACCTTGACGCCGGTCTGCGGCTGGCCGATACGCTGCTGGAAACGCGGCCACATTTCAAGCTGCGCAAGGAACGCCGCGCCCTCCAAGCCGCGCTGGACGCCCGCAACAGCCCGCCGGAAACATGACCCGCCTGCAGCCCGCACTTGCCCTGCGGGACGTGAAGGCGGTATGGACTTGGGCAGACACCCCGGCGCGCTGACGGGCCCGCCCCAAAGCCTTCAGGATGCCAGATGGCAAAATCCCCCTCGATCGGACTGCTCTGGATGCGCGGCTCGTTGTCCTTTCTGGAACAGCTTTGCATCAAGTCCTTTGTTGATGCGGGCCATCACACCGTGCTTTACAGCTATGAGCCGATCGGCGGCGTTCCTGACGGGGTGGAGCATCGCGATGCCTCCGAAATCCTGCCAGAAACCGGCTTTCTGACGCATGAGCGCACCGGCTCGCCCGCGCTGCATTCTGACCTGTTCCGCTATCGGTTGCTGGCGGGGTGCGAGAACATGATCTGGGCCGACACCGACGCCTATTGCGTCCGGCCGTTTCAGACCGACAGCGGGCATTTTTATGGCTGGGAAAGCGACAGCCATATCAATGGCGGCGTTCTGGGCCTGCCGCGCGACAGCGCCACGCTGGCCGCGCTGCTGGAGTTTACGCGCGACGAATTTGCCATCCCACACTGGTACAAGACCGACTATATCCGCGAACTGGAAGCCGCCCGCGATGCGGGCCGCCCCGTTCATGCGGGCGAACAGCCCTGGGGCGTCTGGGGGCCGCATGCGATCACGCATTTCCTGCATGAAACCGGCGAAGCACGCCACGCCCTGCCGCGCGAGGCGCTTTACCCGTTTTCGTTCCGCGACCGTCGCAAGATGGTCAAACCCGACGTGAACCCAAAGAAATACCTGACCGAGGCGACCTTTTCCGTGCATCTTTATGGTCGCCGGATGCGCAAGTATCTGGCCGAAAGCCATCAGGGTATTCCGCACCCCGAGGGCCTGCTGGGTCAATTGCTGATCCGCCACAAGATCGACCCGCTGGACGCGCCGCTGCGCGACCACCCGAACCCGAACCGCGACCACCCTCACGCCCGCGCCTTCCGTGATGCGATTTCGGGCAAAGCCGTTCCCGTTTCGGTGCGCAAAACCCGCAGCGCGGAAAATCCCGCGCACCGGCCGCAGCCCAAGGCCCCGGTGATCCCGCTGCGCCGCGTGGTGGGCGTGACCACGATGAAGAACGAAGGCCCCTATATCCTCGACTGGGTGGCCTATCACCTGTCGATCGGCTTCACGCATTTTCTGGTTTACACCAACGACTGCGACGACGGCACCGACCAGATCCTCGACTGCCTTTCCCGCACAGGGCTGGTGACGCGCGTGGACAACCCCGCAGATATTGCGGCAGGGGAGCGTCCGCAGCGGATCGCGCTCAAGCTGGCGGAACAGCACCCGCTGGTGACCGGGGCCGATTGCTATTGTGTCTTCGATGTCGATGAATACATCAACATCCACACCGGGCAGGGCCATCTGGAAGACCTGTTCGCCGCCTGCGGCAACCCCGAGATGATCTCGATGACCTGGCGGTTTTTTGGCTGTGCGGGCGTGCTGGAGTTTGACGATGTGCCGGTGCCGGTGCAGTTCACCCGCTGTGCGCCTGAATATACGCGCCTGCCGCATCACAACTGGGGCTTCAAGACGCTGGTGCGCCAGCCCAGCCCGTTTCGCAACCTTGGCATCCACCGCCCGTTGGGCGCCGTTGGCGACAAGATGCCCGCCTGGACGAACGGTTCCGGCCAGCAGATGCCCGACAGCTACCTCAAGGCCGGTTGGCGAAATTCGACCGAGTGCTGGGGTTATGCGCTTGTGACGCTGAACCATTACCCCGGC
>NZ_PZKF01000054.1 GCF_003034995.1 Phaeovulum veldkampii DSM 11550
GACCGGGACTGTCCTGTTGAATCCTAAAATCTCATGCCGACATGCAGCGACAGCGTATCTATGTCGGATTCCAGATTGATGGGGAGCGGGCCAGTGCCACCCTTGCCATCGATGTCGCGCCGAAGGTATTCAAGCCCGGCAAAAACGCGATCTGATATCTTGTATTCAACGCCAACCCCATAGACTTGGCCTTCAATATCACTGAATCCGAAGACCCCGGTGTTGTCCAAGTTGCCATTCATGTAGCCGATCGTGCCATAGGGCATGAAGCGGTCAAACGAATATCCCAGTCGCGCCTTGATATCAAAAAAATCAGTGAATTCGGCCGTCCCGCCCACATAGGTTTCGAGCGACAAGTCCGCCTTCGTATAGGCAAGCTCGCCACCATAGACCCAATTTCCGGACTGGAAGTTATAGCCAGCGAACACGCCATAGATGCCTCCGCTGCTGATGCCAAAAGGCGCCGGATAGAACGAACCGCCAGCGTCGTAGTCAAAGAAGTTCCAATCTCCAGAAAGGGCACGTCCCAGCGAAAGGCCGCCATAGAAGCCGGACCAGTCCTGTGGGGCATCGACCGACGGAGCAACCTGAACAATCGGCTCAACTATTTCCCTTTCCCACCGCCTCGGCGCGTTCAGTGTCTTGTGGGGCGAGTTGGGGGCGTAGGGCTGCGCGCAAGGCGTTGACGCCCCGCGCCTGCAGATCGTCGTTGAAGTCGTCTCGCTGCGGCGACAGGGCCAGCACCTCAATGCCGGCCGCTGTCGCGCGTGCGCTCAGCGCGGCAAAAGCCTTGTCGCCCGCCGCATCCGCATCGCGGGCGATGTAGAGCCTGTACAGCGTCGGCGGCAGCAAGAGCGCGGCGAGGTGGGCCGCAGGGGCGGCAAAGGCGCAACAGGAGGAAGAAAGGTCATCGGGAAACTCCGGAATGAGAGATAGGACCAGCCCGGACACCCTCTCTCGGGCACCCTCAGGCCTGCCCTTCCCCGACCCTTCTCTCCCTCTCGACCCGCTGTCTCCCGGCGCCCGGCTTGATTTTGTTTCCTTTATGTTCTATATTTAGATCCGAGCCAGCAGGGGAGATCGACCATGGAAAGCACCGCGCCTGCGCTGCCCGCAACGCCCAAGCAGATCGCCTATGCGCGATCGCTCGCCCTGCGCAACGGGACCCTCCTGCCATGGGAGGTGCAGCAGGACCGCCGAACCTTGAGCGGCTGGATCGACGCGCAGGCCCGGATGAAGCCGATGTCTGAGGTGGATCAGCGGCCGACCTCCAAGCAGGTGGCCTTCGCAGAAAAACTTGTCCGGATCAAACGGCGCGCCGTGCCGGAGGAGTGCTTTCGTGACAAGGGGCTGATGTCGAAATGGATCGACGGGAACAGGTGATCGAACATCTCAGACTAGCTGGCAGCTGTGTTCTGTTAGATGTACTCGATGTCTTGGCGCGCCAGGGCAGCAAGTTTGGAAAGGCCGTTCTTGGTGAGGTCGAGCAAGAACTCAGAGGCTGTCATTGGCGGATTATCGTAGCGTTGACGTACCTTTCGCAGCGCCCGCGCCCCTCCCTGTCGAAAGAGCGCATAGGTGTTGGCCAACATATCGTCGGCGCTGAGCGTCTCAATGTCATAGGACGCCAGTTTATCCGACGGGAAGTCTCGATGGTTCTCGGTAACGATCACCTGAGCCGAGCTGCGTATTGCCGCCGCCAGAACATGGCGATCGTTCGGATCCGGTAGATCAAGGCCATCGACCAAAGGTCGATAGCCATCCACGAAGCACTCTTCGAAATGCTCTCGAATCGCCTGCTCCTGTTGACGAACGCTGGTCTCGAGATGAGGCTTCAATCGGATTAGGTTCCGAGTCCACTCGTCGAGAATTTCATCGGTGATGCGCGCTCGAAAGAGCCCCTCTTGGGCGAAGGTGAAGAGGACGTCCCTGATCCGAAACGGGAAAAGCACGTTGGCGTCGAGCACCACCACGAAAGGGTTGGCGACGAAGCTCATTCGTTGTCGAACTCCTGCCCAAGCCGGGCAAGGTCGGCCAACGCAACCTCTTGTTTGCGGGCCTTGTCAGCACGGTAGCGCATCAACTCGTCAATCCTCACACGACGATGCGATCCAACCTGCTCGAACTTGATGTCGCCTCGGAGCAGGAGCTTGGTCAGATAGGGGCGGGAAATATTGAGCATGTCCGCCGCTTCTTGTGTGGTCAGCATCGTACCGACGGGCACGAGCGTGACCATATTGCCATTGCTCACATGGCCCAAGAGCTCGATAATGAGGTTGCCAACGGCGGGGGCAATCTTGACCGCCTCGCCGTTCTCACCTGAAATCTTCAGGCCACCATCCAGCTCCATAGCGATCGCGATCGCCGTCGCGGCATGCGCGGCGCTGTCGATCTCCTCGCGCGTCGGAGGGCGCTCCATGAGCCCTTTGTCTTCCGTCCTCTTTGCAGCCGTTGTCATCGGTCTCTCCCGTTTTTCCCATCAGATATACGCCATGCGCGCCTCACCTCAAGTGGAATAACAGAAATACGTGTAACAACCGTAACTCCGCGCCTCGGAGGTCACAACTCACCCAAAGCGCCGCCCCTCTTCGGTGAAGGTATACGCGTTGACGATGACCGTTACGCCCAACCCAAGTGATCCACTCCCCACAAGTTTCGATCCACGCCCCCGCGAGGGGGGCGACCGCCGCCAGCAGGGACGCCTCGCGCAGCCGCCGCGTTTCGATCCACGCCCCCGCGAGGGGGGCGACGCTGTTCTACCTCGATCCGCCCTATTGGGGATGTGTTTCGATCCACGCCCCCGCGAGGGGGGCGACCAGTCATGCGTCACCCTCGCGCCGGTCGCGATGTGGTTTCGATCCACGCCCCCGCGAGGGGGGCGACGCGCGCGGCGCGACGAAAGCAAACGAGGTGCGACATGTTTCGATCCACGCCCCCGCGAGGGGGGCGACAAAGTTGGCGTGTATACCCGAACCGCCTCGCCGCGCAGCACCCGGTCAAAGGCCGGGTCGTATTTGCCCAGATCGTGCAGTCGCCCGGCCAGCCCCACCGCTTCGCCAAGGCCAAAAGCCGCGCCCCGTTCCCGCGCCAGCCGCTCGACCGCCGCCAGATGATCCGCCAGCGTCTGCCAGTCGGATCGATCGCCGGGCGTACCCGAATGCGCGTAATGGGTCATAGTAACTCCCTTGATCGCAAAGCCCCGTCGATTGGGCAAACATCACCCTCGGCCAGATTCCTTGTCCAGCAGCCCCTGCAGCAGCGCTATCCGCCGGACGGCAAAATCGCCGGGGAGCACCGATAGTTCGGACATCGCGCGCACGAAGAACTGGCGAAACCCCTCGCGGGTCTCGCACCAGGCAAGCAGTTTCACACCCTGCGGCGGATGCACCAACGCGAGCGGCAACACCCGCCGCGAGGTCTCGGCACCCGACAGGTCCGTGTAGGCGAAGGCGACCGGCGCGCTGGCCCGGATCGCCCGGTGTAGCGCGGCCAGATCGGCCTCGGCAGCAGCGGGAAGATCGTCGGGCCACCATGCGGACGGGCGCACGTCCAGCAATTGGTAGATGCGGCCCAGCAGCGCGGCCTCGGGGTCGATCTCTGCCAGCCGAGCCAGCGCCGCCCGGGCAGCCGCCGCAGAGACCGGATCCCCGCGGTGGGACGCCAGCGCGAACCCGCGCAACGCCGCGTCTCGAAGATCGGCATCAAGCGCGGCAGGCGCCGTCTGCCCGGTACCTGCCACTGCAGGCCCCCCACCAAACCCAACTGCCGCCGCCCCGGCCAGCCGCGAGGCAAACCCACGACGGGTCAGGACAGCAGTCGCGGCATGATCGTGTTGCGGACGCATGATGAGCAAACTCCTTATAACCGGATCCGAATGGAAGAATCGCCTCGACATATATCGGTCTCATCCTTAGCCTCTAAGGGTGTCAAATCCTGTCCGGGTTACGCATGTCCTTTTCCAAAGCCCAAGATCTGATCCGTCTTGCCCGATTGGCGGCGGCGCGGCGGGGTGGCATCTCGCTGGAAGACATCGCGGCCGATTTCGGCATATCTCACCGCACTGCGCAACGGATGACAGACGCACTGGAAGACAGCTTTGCAAATGTCAGCACCTTCGATGGCGACGATCGGAAACGGCGCTGGCGGATTGATGATCCCGGACTGGATCGACTGCTACCGCGCCCCGACTCCGCGCTGGAAGCACTGGAAATCGCCGAGCGCGACGCCGCAAGCGCTGGACGGCTGCGGCACCGGCAGGCGCTGGCCGACTTGCGCGAAGCGCTGTTGGCACGACTGACGCCGCGCGATGCTGCGCGCGCCGAAGCCGACGCCGAGGCCGTGCTATCAGCCTTGGCCAGCGTCACCCGACCGGGGCCAAAGGTCAGCTTGGCCCCCCATCTGCTGGACGCAATCACCGAGGCCCTGCGTGGCCCGTTCCGGTTGCGCGTCAGATATAAAAGCGCAGACACCCCACAGCGTATTCTCGAGCCCCATGGCGTCCTGATGGGCCATCGCACCTATCTGGTCGCACGAGACCCGGCCAAGGGCGGCCCCATCCGCAGCTTTCGCCTTGACCAGATCCTGTCTGCCGAGGTGCTGGATGAGAGCTTTGCGATAGACAGCGAGTTTTCGATGCAGCGCTTCGCGGCACAGTCATTCGGGGTCTGGCAGGACCCGGCGCAATTTGGCGAGGTGGTCTGGCGTTTCTTGCCCAGAGCCGCCAGCCGCGCCGCCGGGTTCCGCTTTCATCCTTCGCAAGTACTGGAACCTCAAGCCGATGGCGGGCTGATCGTGCGCTTTTACGCAGCCGGCTGGCTGGAGATGGCGTGGCACCTTTATCAGTGGGGCGATGCAGTCGAGGTGCTGGCGCCCGAGGGGCTGCGCGCATTGGTCGACGGGTACAGGCGATCAGATTTCACTGCGATGCCCTGAGCCCACCAAGCGCTGGCGATCGCCAGGACCCGCGATGCGGTTCTGTCGATCCGGCGTGCAAGCCATGCATCTGGCCAGAAGCATCCATTTAAGCGTGCCGATCAGCGGCTTCAGGCAGACACTGCACCATCGCGAAGGAGCGTAACGCCATCGCAAGCGCTTCGAAGGTCAGGCCCTTCGCACCGACTGCGGTGCCACAAAGCACGACTTCAAGGTCGTAGCCTCCTTTCTCGCCCGACCAGACACGGAATCGGGCACCACTCCTTTCCGCGACAAGCCGCCAGACCGAGCGCGATCGGCGCGATGCTGAGCGCCCAACCTTGGGGCCAGCGGGCAGCATCACCGCGAACGTTAGGCCAAATCCACGTTACGCGGTAGTATACCGCCAATCTCTTCAAGATTTCAGGTTCGAAGCCACATGGTGGCAGGGCAGATGTTGAGTCTCCTGAATCGCTGCTGAAGAATCTGGCACCTCCTCTTGACATAGGCCGCCCGATACCGCCCAATGGCCGCCCAGCGTTAGAGGCTCACCCCATGACAATCTCCCCCAGCAACCGTATGCACGACGGTCTGAGGTTCGAGGGCAGCGCCATTGTATTCACAAGCGTCATGACGCCCACCATACGCCTGCTCACCGCGAGTTTCGCAATTCCCTTCTTGGCGCTTTTGCCCAGCTATATCTGGAGCGTCCCAGCATCGGATGCGTCCACGTCATCTACCCCTATGATCCTGATAACGCTGTTTTTTCGGCTCATTCCGGTCGCTCTGTTTATTGCTGCGGTTTACCTGACGCTGTTTCATGGCAGCACCCGCCTGCGCCTTGATCCTGAGCGCCAAAGCGCAGAATTCACCGCCCGCGCGCCTCTGCGCAAGATTGCGAAAACCTATCCGCTCCAAGAGGTTAAAATTGCCTATGTGGCGCTTGAGGTGGACCATCCGGTCTATGATGAGCCGCATGTGGTGCTCAAATTTCCGGATGGCCGGAAGCTGCGTATGGAGTGTTTCTACGATGACCGCGAGACCGAGACTTGGGTTGCGGCCATCCGCGCGCTGATTGCCCCACTGGGCGAGCCCCAGAAACAAGAAAAGCCCCAACTGGGCTTTGACTTAACGAAAATGTGGACCGTCTAGGGCGCTGATGATGTGACCGCCCCCCGACGGCCTCGATGTGCCAAAGCGGGTCTGCGATGGTCCACAAAGGAGTGCGGTCATGTAGAAGATTTGAACCGCCCCGGGTTTACCGGAGAGTAAAACACTCAAAGGATGAGCCCTATGACCAAGCAGAGATTCACCCCCGCCTATCCGGCCGAGCTTCGCGAACGCGGTGTTCGGCGTTTTCGAGAGAACCGCGCCGAATACGCGAGCGACACGGCCGCCTACAAGGCGATCGCGCCGAAGCTTGGTTGTTCACCGGACAGTTTGCGCGTCTGGTGCCAGCAAGCCGAACGTGACTCCGGACAGCGGGCTGGGCTGACCAGCGCAGAGAAAGATCGGATCAAGGATCTGGAGCGTGAGGTCCGCGAACTGCGCCAGGCCAACGAGATCCTGAAGAAGGGTGAGCCAGTGAAGGCGCCACTGGTTCAAGCCCACTGGCGAACGCATATTTCGCAGCGGCGGAGCTCGACCGCCCGTTTCGCAAATGATCGTGTTCATCGACGATCACCGTCATGTCCATGGTGTCGGGCCGATCTGCCGGGTTCTGGAGATCGCACCATCGACATATTACGCCGTCAAGGCTGTGGAGCGTGATCCGGAACTGGCATAGGTCCGGACCAAGCAGGATAGTCGGGACATGGCCGCCATCAAGGAGGCTTTCGATGGCAGCCGAGGCCGCTATGGCGCGCGCAAGGTCTGGCATCAACTGCGCCGCGGCGGCCACGATATCGCCCGCTGCACGGTGGAGCGGCTGATGAGCGCGGCAACCTCATCCATCAATGCCAAGACCGCTGCGCGTTGCGCGGCGGGGATGGCGGAAAGGTCGATGGACAGAGCGGCGGACATGCCCGCTGGTATCAAAAAATGTCAGCAAAAACACGCAAAACCAAGCGGTTGATTCACTCCGCCGCAGCCGGCGGGCGGCTCTCCAGCGCCTTGACCTTGCGCCAGTCCAGACCGGAGAACAGCGCTTCGAACTGCGCATGGTTCAGCGCCATCACCCCGTCCTTGATGGCGGGCTAGGTGAAGGTCGCACTCTCGAGCCGCTTGTAAGCCATCACCAGACCCGTGCCATCCCAGTAGAGCAGCTTCAGCCGATCCGCCCGGCGCGACCGGAACACGAAGACCGTGCCGGTGAAAGGATCCTTGCGCAGAACCGACGAAACAAGCGCCGCCAGTCCGTCATGACCCTTCCGGAAGTCGATGGGTTGCGTCGAGACCAGAACCCGCACCCGATTGGAAGGAAACATCATGGCCGCGATCCGATCGCCTGCACGATCTCGGCAAGCCGCGCGGCCGACGTGGCACGGTCCAACCGGATCGTGACCATCCCCACCACGATCTCGATACCGACAGCGGGCACGACAGCCGAGCTGCCCTCCGGATCCGCTGCCCCAGGGTCTGCCTCCGAAAGCATCAGCGGCGCAAAGCAAAAAGCCTCATCCTCCACCGCGGGCAATACCAACCTGCCATCCCGCGCCCGGCCGCGCCATTCCGAAAGATGGTTCGCCCGAAGCCCGTAGCGCGCCGCAACCGCGTTCACCGTCGCACCCGGCTTCAGGGGCTCGGCAACGATCTGCGCCTTGACCTCGTCAGGCCACCGCTTCTGCCCATTGGGTCGGATCTCGACCCCGTAGTCCCTGAGAAACTCCATCGTAGTCGCCATCGCGAAACTCCCGCACCCATCTCCGTCAGGTGCGAAATCTCAGGTCCGAGGAACCGGCGGAAGGTGGGAGCCAGCCGACGCTCTTACGTTGGGATCGCCTGCGCGATCACTCCAGATGCAGCAGTATCCGCTGGAGACGCTTGTCGATCTGCGCCATCCGGGCGCGGGTTTCGGCCAGATCATCGCGCAGGCGGTGCAGGTCAACCTCGGGCTGGTGCTGCGGTTGCGCTGGCGTCTCGGTGCGCGGCGGATCGACTCCAAGGCCTTCGCCGGTCAGCAGCCACGCCAGAGAGACGCCGAAAACACCCGCCGTGGCATGGCACAGGCTGGCGCGCGGAAAGGCCGCGTCCTGTTCCCATCCGGTGTAGGTTGCTTCCGAAACGCCAAGGCAGTTCGCCGTTTCGGCGCAGGACAGGCCCGCGGCTTCGCGGGCGGCGGTCAGCCGGTCGCCCAGCGTCGCTACCGCCTCGCTGAACCACTGGTCAGAGGTTTCTGCATCCATGATCTATCCTTTCGCGAGCGGCCCTGCCGGGGCGGTAGCGGGTGTCACCATCGCGGTCAGCACGTCGGAAATGGCTATGGTGCCGCGCAACTGGCCCTGGCGCCCCAGCACACGGGCATGGTTGACGCCTGCCGTGGTCATATGCCGGGCGACGGTTTCCAGAACCTCGGTTCCGGGCACCGAGAATTGGGGCAGTTCCTCGCCCGCGGCAACCGGCCGCGCCACCGTTGCGGCGCGGATCACGCGGGCGCGGTTCACCTCGCGCACAAAGGCGGCGATATAGTCATTGGCCGGGCGCAGCACGATATCCTGCCCGGTGCCCACCTGTTCCAGACGGCCATCGCGCAAAATGGCGATCCGGTCACCCAGTCGCAACGCTTCGTCGAGGTCGTGGGTGATGAAGACGATAGTTTTGTGCAATTCGCTCTGCAATTCGAGCAAGATCGCCTGCATGTCGAGCCGGATCAGCGGATCAAGCGCCGAGAAGGCCTCGTCCATCAGCAAGATGTCGGCATCGTTTGCCAGCGCCCGCGCGAGACCGACGCGTTGCTGCATACCCCCCGAAAGCTGCGAGGGATACGAGCCCTCGTAGCCCTTCAGTCCCACCCGCACGATCCAGTGCCGCGCAACAGGTTCGCTGTCGCGCCGGGGCACGCCCTGAATATCCAGCCCGTAGCAGGTGTTTTCCAGCACGGTGCGGTGCGGCAGCAGCGCGAATTTCTGAAACACCATCGCAGTCTTGTGGCGCCGGAAATCGCGCAGTTCTGCGGGAGTCATCCGGCAGACATCGGCGCCGTCATGGATGACCTCGCCGGTCGTGGGGGCGATCAGACCGTTGATGTGCCGGATCAATGTTGATTTGCCTGACCCCGACAGCCCCATTATGACCGTGATCCTGCCGGGCGGGATCGATAGCGAAATGTCGGTCAGGCCCAGCACATGACCGTGCTTGCGGTTCAGATCTGTCTTGGTCAGCCCGGCTTTCACGGCCGCGATGTAGCGTTCGGGTTCTGGGCCGAAAATCTTGTAGAGATTGCGGATCTCGATCCCGCTGCGGCCGGTGACGGCTTCGTCATCGTCTTCGACGGGCAGGATAGGGGTTGCCTCAGTCATGGCCGGCCTCGCGGTGCTTTTGCAGCCGCAGGCCAAAGGCCTGGCTGCTGCGGTCAAAGACAATGGCGATCGCCACCAGCGCAAATCCGTTCAGGAAGCCCACGGTAAAGAACTGGTTGTTGATCGCCTGCAGCACGTTCTTGCCCAGGCCGCCGACCCCCACCATCGAGGCGACGACAACCATGGACAGCGACATCATGATGGTCTGGTTCACGCCTGTCATGATCGTGGGCAGCGCCAGCGGCAGTTGCACATTCCACAGCTTTTGCCGCGCCGACGACCCAAAGGCCTCGGCCGCTTCGGTCACCTCGCGGTCCACTAGCCGAATGCCAAGATTGGTCAGCCGGATCATCGGCGGCACGGCATAGATCACCACGGCAATCATGCCCGGAACCTTGCCGATGCCAAAGATCACCACCACCGGGATGAGATAGACAAAACTCGGCAGCGTCTGCATCACGTCCAGAACCGGGCTGACAATGCGTTGCAGCCGGTCAGAGCGGGCCGCGGCAATGCCGATGGGCAGGCCGATGATGACCGCCACCACGGTGCAGAATGACACCATCGCCAGCGTCACCATCGTATCTTGCCACAGCCCGACCCAGCCAATCAGGCACAGCGCAATCGCGGTGCCCAGAACGATTTTCCAACTCCGCGAGGTCGCCCAGACCGCCGCCAGCAAGACCGCCAGCACCAGAACCCAGGGCGAGCCGGCAAAGGCTCGCTCCAGCGCGTTGAGAAACATCTGAAGCGGAACCGTTGCCGCGTCGATCGTGTCGGCCCAGCTTCGCACGATGTCGCGGAACCCGTCGTCAATGGTCTTGCGCATCAGACGCAGGGTTTTCGCCTCCATCGCGGGAAAGCGGCACAGGGTCTCGGGCAAGCTCCAGCAGTCGGATGCCATGCAAAGTCCTAACAGTTGTCAAAAGGGGGGCGCAGCGGTCAAGTGCCGCCGCGCACCAAAGGGTAAGCCTGGCTTAAAGCGCCGCTTTCACCTTGTCGGCCACGTCGGCGGGGAACCAGCCCTGCCAAAGCTCGGGGTAGGTCTCAAGGAAATACCGGGCTCCGTCTTCGTTGGTGCCCTGGTTCGTCTCCATCCAGGCCAGAACCTGATTGACGGTGGCATTGGTCCATTTGCGGGTCTCGACATAGTCCATCGCCACGCCAGCCTTTTCGGCAAAATCCTTGGTGACCACAGTGAACACATCCGAAACCGGATAGGGCGTAACCTTCGGATCGGGGCAATCGGGCTGCGAGGTGCAGGCATCAAAATGCGCCATGTCCAACGGCACGCCGAAATCGAGATTGACCATCTCATACTTGCCAAGGATCGCGGTCGGCGCCCAGTAATACCCCAGCCAGCCCGCCTTGCGTTCGTAGGCATTGGCGATGGAGCCATCCAGCCCCGCCGCTGACCCGGTATCGACCAGATCAAACCCCTTGCCTTCGGCGTCCAGCGCCCGATACAGGTTTTCGGTCGTGATCTGGCAGTTCCAGCCCGAGGGGCAGTTATGCACTGCACCGCGGCTGGGGTCTTCGGGTGCAGGGAATAGGTCGGGCCGGGCGAGGGCTGCCGAAACGGTCGTGATCTCGGGGTGGTCGTCCACGATGTATTTGGGCACCCACCAGCCCTGAATCCCGCCTTCGACCAGCAGCGGCGCCGCGACGATCAGGCGGCCTTCTGCCACGGCGGCATCCAGCGCAATCTGCACCGCGCTGACCCAAAGCTCGGGCGCCACATCAGGTTCGCCCTTTTCGTTCATCGAGGTGAAGGTGGGCATCGTGTCGCCGGTGACCAGCTCAACCTCGCAGCCAAAGCCGCTTTCCAGAATGATCTTGTCAACATGGGCTGCCACGCCGGCAGAGGCCCAGTTCATTTCCGCAATGCTGACCCGACCGCATTCTTCGGCGGCCATGGCCGGGGCGGCCAGGGCGGCAAAAGATGCGATTAGCCAGACAGAAGCAAGGTGCTTCTTCATCGGCGTCCTCCTGTTTGCGGCGCATTTGTGATGATGACCGGCGCGCCGCTGCCACCGGAAACCCGTTTGATTGCTGCGGCCCAAATCGAAAGCGTCGCGAAGACACAGGGCCAAGTCATGCCGACCGCAAGGGCGGTCGATGGACGAAGCGCAAAGCGCAAAGTCAGCCGAAACCGACATAAGTGTCGTAAACGATTGGTCGAGCTATTGCAACCATTGCGCGGCCGAGGGGCGTTGCTTCAGAACAATTGCCTGAGGTGTGACTTCCCCTTTCCTCGCACCGCCTGCCGCCCAGTCATGCTTCATGGCCAGGATCGACGGACCGTTGAAGGCGTCAGGATGCGAACAGGATGCCGCGGAGTGTCGATCCGAAGCATTGCTCCCAAGTTCGACAACAAATTGCGATTTTGGGCTGGGTGTGTTTGGTCTGGCCTCGAGGTTTCAATAGGTTAGGTTGAAGGAGAAGGTCATTTCGCGAGGGTCGTGTTGTGGCACGCGACCTATATTTCATCCTTTGATTTGCAGTTTTGAATGCTGCTACCTTTGTGGCATGTACGCCAAGATCACATCATCTGGCGGTCGCCGCTACCTGCAACTGGTTGAGGGCCGTGGCCAACATCGCGTAGCCGGTCCGCACTTTTCAGCAGTTCAAACGCCTCGGGCGCGGAAGCCCAGAACAGGTCGAACCCGCGGGCGTTTCCTGCGATCAGTTCCTGCACCGCGGCATAGGTGTTCTTGTTCAAGTGGCGCAGCCCGATACCGGGATGGCGCGCCTGAAAGGCGGCGACGAAAGGCTCGATCACCTCGGCGTCATAGGATGTCAGCAGCCGCAGTTCCACCGTATGCGCCAGTCCCGCCCCGGCCTTCAGCGCAGCAAGCGCAACTCCCGAGGCAATCACGTCCCAGCGCAGCATTTCAATCCTGCTTCCTGCTCGTCATGATGTTGATGTCAGCCAGAAGCGACGCGATTTTTTCATCGGGACCCGACCCGACAGAAAATTATGTTCCGCGGGTTATGCCGGGATCAAGACATGCTTGGCCTTGCCTTTCATTTTGGCTGCTGTCGCTTTGCCCTTAAATTGGGTCATCCTCAATTTGTGTGTCACGGTCTGACCGAGCTTCACAGATTGAAGGGATCAGGTCGTGGCATCGAGCAAGCATTGGGTTCCCACCGGTAGCGTGCTGGTGGGTGAGGTCTGCCAGACTGAGACGGGTACATGGGTCGTGTCTGGCAGACTGGCTCCGAATGGCATCTGCCCTGAGTGCGGGACGACCTCACGGCAACGACATGGTTGGAGGCGCCGACGGATCGAAGACTTTCCCGCTCAAGGCCAAGCGGTTTGGATCGAGCTCAAGGTTTGTCGATGGCGATGTTTGAACACGGATTGCCGCCGCCGCACGTTCTCCGATCGCTAGCCGGCGGTGGCGACCCCTTATGCGCGCCAGATCACCATGCCCGCGCCCGCCTCGCCATCGGCGTTCGTCAGCGCCGCCGTGTCGGTCAAAAGCGCCCAGCTGTTGAGCTTGGCCCGCGCGAATTTCTTGTTGCGACAGAGCGCCTTGAGGAAGGCCTTCGCCTCGGCCTCGCTGCCGCAAGGGCCGCCCGAAACGGTATATTTCGAGCCGCGGTCGCTGAGGATATGCTCAAGAATGCGCATCTGATCGGGGT
>NZ_PZKF01000055.1 GCF_003034995.1 Phaeovulum veldkampii DSM 11550
GCTTCTTCTTCAACCCGCCCGAGATCATGCCTCTGGCGGAATGTGCAGCCCAGCCTGTTGCCTCGACGATCTCGGTGATGGAGGCACCCTCGGGCCGCTGCAGGAGCGCGATGATCGCCGCCTGCTTGGTGCCGGCGCGGATGGCAATGGGCTTGGGCGTGACAGGATCGGCCAGTGTTTCGGGGGCATCCTTCGGCGCCGAGACCAGCTCCAGCTTCGCCTTGCGCAAATTGGTCATGGTGTTTGCGACCACAGGCTCGATGCCGATCGCGGCCAACCCGGCTTCGGTGGCGATCAGCGTGGTGCCGTGGCCGTCGCCAGTCTCGCGCCACAGCGGCTCGCCACGGCGCAGATTGGCGTCGACCTCTTCGAGCCAGCCGCGCTCGATCATCTTGCCCACAGCCATCTTGGCCGCAGCGCCAGCCAAGCCGTCCGGCAGCGGCAGGGCCAGATTGTCGGGGCGCGTAGCCGCGCGGCTCAGAATGATGGTCTGGGTGTCAGTGAGCTTGGGCATTGTCGCCTCCTGTCGTGGTGGGATGTCGGGGTTTCAGTCAATCGTTCTCGGCCATCGCGGCCGTGATCGCGAAGTGCTGCACCCAGCCGGTCAGGTAAGGCAGCCCCGCGGGGATGCCGTGCTCGCGCTCGGCCTTGCGGTCTGTGCGCCAGTCCTGCCAGCGGCGGATCGCTGAGCCGATGGCAGCCTCAAGCCCGATGGCGCAGCCCATCATGTTGCCGACCACATCGTCGGCAAAGTGGCGGCCCATCCGGCTGTCAAGAAAGTCGCGGATGCCAATCATCTCGTCCTCGCTGTCGGCGTGGATGGCCTCTGCGATCTGGCGCGAGGCCAGTGTCCAGACTTCCGGGCTGCGGCGGTCGCGCTCTGGGCAGACAGTCAGGGTGCGGAAGAAGCCGTAATCCTCGTTGCGGCTGGGCAGGACGGCGTGCTGTGTCATGGTCGGGATCCTTTTCGGGGTGGCTAGCGGAGCGCTTGGCCCCGCCCGTTGGTGCTCAAGCCGCGCAGGCTGCTTCCAGCGCAGCGATGTGGCGGCGGAGCGTGGCAGCCTCTTCGCGCGCGGCGTCCGCCCAGAAGGCGGCGCGGGCGTTGCAGGCGCGGGCGAGATGCTCGGCGTCCGCCTTGGTGAAGCGGTTGACCTTGTGGGCGCTGCCATGGCCCGTGCAGGTGGCGCGATGCTTTTTGCCCTCGGGCGTCAGCGTGAAGGTCAGGGGTCCAAAGTCATCGATGACGATCCATTTGTGCGACGCGATCATGGCGCAGGCGCTGGGCGCGAGGCGGGCTTCGATCTCGTCAGCGGCGGCGCGGAAGTCGGCGATCAGGGTGGCGGCGGGGTTGGTCATGGGGGTGGCTCCGTGGGTTGAGTTGCATCGTCTCCGTGGGACGACATTCGCTCCCGCGCGCTGATTATCGTAGGAAATTATGAGCAATTTCAGTGCTTTGTGATCGCACCAATGCGCGTCATGCGATGCGTGCCAGACCCGTCAGCGCGGCCTGTTCCGCCTCATGCCGCTGCGCCGCGTCCGGCGGATCGCGGCGGGCGTTGACGATGGCCACAAACAGCGCGCGGGCGATTGCCGCAACCTCGTCAGCCCCGGCACTGGAGAGGTCAACATCGTGAATCGCAATCGCCTCGCCCAGATCGGTGAGCGCGTAAATCGTGGCGAACTCCGCCTCGGTCGGATCGCAGGTGATGGTTTCCCGGTCGTCGGGGCTCACCGCCTCGCTGCGGCAGAAGCGCAGATCGAAGCCGATGGCGCATTCGCGGCGGGCAAGATCGTCGAGGGTTTCCCCCTCGGAGAGGCAGTTCAGGGAGAGATTGGTCATGGGGCCGCTCCTTCTGGGGCGTGGGTTTCGGGGTCGAGTTCGATCCATGCGCCGTCCTGCCAGACGTAGAGGTAGCAGAACTGGCAGGTCGGGCGCGGCAGGATCACGGGATCCCGCGGCGGGACAAAGCAGTCGAGCGCGTCAGCGCGAACCTGCCGGATTTCCTTTGCCGCAAGGATGTCCACGGGCGTCCACGCGGCCAGCGCAGGCAGCATGTGCGAAGGGTAGCCGTCGTAGTGCGTGTAAATGTGGGCCCATTCGCTGGGCCCGATCTGGATGGCGATTTGTGCGCGTGTACTCATCTGCGTCTCCATTCTAGCGCGGCTCAGATCAGCCCGTGCTGCTGCAGGACCGGGACGACATCGGCCAGTTCAACGGTCAGGCAGTCGATGCCGATCCGGCCCGCCATCTCGAAGACCTCGGCGTTCAAGCTTCGGTCATTGAGGTGGGCCTGCAGCGTGGCCACGCTCATGGCCTGAACGAAGCGCGGGCGGTCGATGAAGATGCGGGTCGTGTCGGAGGGGATGGCGATCGCCATGGTGTGATCCTTTCAGGGTTGGGTTTTGGCGGGGCCAGCGCGGCGGCCCGCCTCGAAGGCGGCCTCCAGCGCCGAGCGCACCGCCCAGACGGCATGCTCGTGGAAGTCGAGGCTGTCGGTGTTGCGGGTGTCGAGGGTTTCCAGAAAGAGATGGCGCTCCGCGATCTGCAGGAGCAGCGCATCGCGCTGGGCAGTCGGGTTCGTGGTTGGGCGGCGGGGCATGTTCCTATCCGATCCGTGTCCGGGGGTGCGATGCACCCGCTGAATGACACAAGGAATCGCTCGATCGGGGAGTGTAATCAACTCAATTAGAGATGCTTTTCCGTTTATTACCAATATGTTGAGGATCACCACAGCGCCATGGAAGGTATGTCCGAACGCGCCTATGCGGACCATTCCGGCCTGTCTCGCGGTGCTGTGCAAAAAGCGCGCAAGAACGGGCGGTTGGTGCTCTTTGCCGATGGCTCGATCAATGCTGCTGCGTCTGACGCACGCCGTGGAGCGATGACCGATCCGGACCAACAGATGCGGTCGCGCGGCAGCACGGGTTCTGGCGAGGGTGCTGTTTCCGGCCCCGGTGACAGCACATCCTATCTGAAGGCCCGCACGGCGCTGACGGTCTATCAGGCGCAGGAACGTCAGCTGGCGATCCAGAAGAAGAAGGGCGTGCTGGTTGACCGCGCTCGAGCCGAGACGCTGGTGTTTCGCCTCGCGCGCCAGGAACGCGACACCTGGGTCACTTGGCCCACCCGCGTCGCCGCACTGATGGCCGCACAATTATCCGCAGAGATGGAGAAGGCATCGGGGGTGCCCGTCACAATCGAGACTGCGATCCTGCAAAGGGTGCTGGAAACCCATGTCCGAGAGCAGCTCGACGCCCTGGCAGACCTCAGGGTCTCGCTTGCATGACCGACAAGAAGAAGATGACCACGATCTGACTGAAGGCCTCGACCTCGGTTTTGACGGGGCCGAGGACATCTTGCGCGTCTGGCGCCGGGGGATGCGGCCTGACGCCAATCTCACCGTGTCGGAATGGGCCGATGCGCACCGGTGGCTGTCGTCGCGGGCCGCAGCTGAACCGGGGCGGTATCGCACGGCGCGCGCGCCCTATTTGCGTGAGATCATGGATGCGCTGTCGCCCGGTCATCCAGCGCAGCGGATCAGCTTCATGAAGGCGGCGCAGGTCGGCGCGACCGAGGCCGGAAACAACTGGATCGGCTTTGTCATCCACCATGCACCGGGACCTATGCTGGCCGTGCTGCCCACCGTGGAGATGGCCAAGCGCACCTCGCGGGGTCGGATTGATCCGCTGATTGAGGACAGCCCGGCGCTGAAGGAACGCGTGCAGCCGGCGCGCTCACGTGATGCGGGCAATTCGATGCTGTCCAAGGAGTTCCCCGGCGGCATTCTGGTGCTGACGGGTGCAAACTCGGCCACGGGCCTGCGGTCCATGCCGGCCCGATATGTGTTTCTGGATGAGGTCGACGCTTATCCAGCCTCGGCCGATGAAGAGGGCGACCCAGTCACGCTGGCCGAAACGCGCACCACCACCTTCGCCCATCGACGGAAGGTCTTCATGGTCTCGACGCCCACGATCCGGGGGCTGAGCCGGATCGAGCGCGAGTTCGAGGCCAGTGATCAGCGGCGGTATTTCGTGCCCTGCCCCCATTGTGGCCACAGGCAATGGCTGCAGTTCGAACGCCTGCGCTGGGACAAGGGACGCCCTGAGACGGCGGCCTATCATTGCGCGGGCTGCGAGCGGCCCATCGCTGAGCACCACAAGACGGACATGCTGGCGCGGGGCGAATGGCGGGCGACGGCGCTGTCGGACAACCCTACGTCCATCGGGTTCCACCTCTCGGCCCTCTATTCGCCGATCGGCTGGAAAAGCTGGGAACAGATCGCCCGCGAATGGCTGGCGGCCCAAGGCTCCGACGAGATGCTGCGCGCGGCGCGCAACACGCTTCTTGGCGAAACCTGGGTCGAGAGCGGCGAGGCGCCGGATTGGCAGCGGCTGGCAGATCGGCGCGAGGCCCTTGCAGCGCAGGTGCCGATGGGTGGGTTGTTCCTGACTGCCGGGGCCGATGTGCAGAAGGACCGGATCGAGGTCGACGTCTGGGCCTGGGGCCGAGGTCTGGAAAGCTGGCTGGTTGATCACATCGTCATCCCGGGCGGACCGGACGATCCAGCCTGCTGGGACAAGTTGACCGCCCTTCTGGGTCAGACATGGGAGCACGAAAACGGCGCATTCATGACGCTGGCGAAGCTCGCCATCGACACCGGCTACGAGTCGGCGGCCGTCTACGCTTGGGCGCGGGCGCAGGGGATCGCGCAGGTCGCGCCCATTAAGGGTTTGGAGGGCTTCAACCGGGCAACGCCAGTGTCAGGGCCAACGTTCGTGGATGCCACGGTGAACGGGAGGAAGCTCAAGCGCGGTGCCCGGCTATGGACGGTCGCCACGGCCACCTTCAAGGCAGAGACCTATCGGTATCTGCGCATCGAGCGGCCAGCGGACGAAGACACCGCGCTGGGCGTGGCCACGCCGGCAGGCACGATCCACCTGCCGGACTGGGCGGACAGCGAATGGCTCAAGCAGCTTGTGGCCGAGCAGCTGGTCACGATCCGCAACAAGCGCGGCTATGCCCGGCAGGAATGGCAGAAGATGCGCGAGCGCAACGAGGCGTTGGACACTCGCATCTATGCGCGCGCCGCAGCCTGGATCCTCGGGGCCGATCGTTTTGACGAGCGGATGTGGCGGCAGCTCGAAAAGCAGGCCGGGGTAGAAACGACGCCGATCGCGCAGACGGCCGAGACAGAAAAACCGACTTCGCCTGAGGCCGGACGCATCACCGCCCCGAGGCCGCGGGGCTGGAAGATCAGCACTCCCAAGTACATGGAATGACGAATGACCCTCGACGAGTTGAAGCTTCGCCACAGCGCGCTCTTGGCCGCGCGCTACAGCGGCACCCGGTCGGTCAGCTATGACGGAAAGACCGTGACCTATGGCACCGACGCGGAACTCGCGGCCGCGATCGGTGATGTCGAACGGCGGATTGCCAAACTCGAGCGCGGGGCTGGTCGCGTTCTGCGTCCCTATGCAGTGAAAGACCTCTGATGAACTGGCGGCAGCGCCTTGGCGCCTTCATCGGCGGGTTTGACGCGGGACAGCATCACCGACGCCTGCGCGGCTTCCAGGCCACGCGGGCTCATGTGAATGCGCTGATCGCAGCATCCGGACCCGACATCACCGCCCGCGCGCGCTGGCTCGTGCGCAACAACGGCTATGCCGTAAATGCGGTGGAAAGCTGGGCTGCCAACACCGTGGGTGACGGGATCAAGCCGATCTCGAAACTCGCAGATGCCGCGCGGAAGGAAGAGTTGCAGCGCCTGTGGCTCGCCTGGACCGATGAGGCCGATGCCGAAGGGCTGACAGATTTCTACGGGCTGCAGCGCCGCGCCGCGCGCGAGGTGTTTCTGGCGGGTGAGGTCTTTGTCCGGATCCGGCCGCGGCGGGTGGAGGACGGCCTCACGGTTCCCCTCCAGCTGCAGATGCTGCCCTCGGAAATGTTGCCACTGCATGAGACCGGGGTGGCGCGGAATGGTAACGCGATCCGCCAGGGGATCGAGTTCGACCGGATCGGACGGCGTGTCGCCTATCACTTCTTCCGCCGTCACCCGGGTGACGGCACCGATCCTGGACTGTCTGGAGAAATTGTCCGCGTGCCCGCCTCGGAGGTGATCCACGTCATCGACCCAGTCGAGGGTGGTCAGCTGCGCGGCGTGTCGAAACTGGCCCCAGCCATCGTGAAGCTGTTCCTGCTCGACCAATATGACGATGCCGAGCTCGACCGCAAAAAGGTCGCTGCAATGTACGCGATGTTCGTCACCTCGCCTGCACCAGAGAACCCGCTCGCACCGCTTGATGATGAAGAGTTACCAGCGGGTGTCGAAATCAGCCCAGGCCAGATCGTGCGGCTGGATCCTGGTGAGGATGTGACCGTGGGCCAACCGGCCGATAGCGGCGGAACCTATGAGCCCTTCCAGTACCGGACCCTGCTACAAATCTCGGCCGCACTTGGCATCCCCTACCCCTACCTCGCCAACGATATGGTTAAGGGGAACTTCTCGAACTCGCGCCTTGCGCTGATCGAGTTCCGCCGCCGCGTCTCGGCTTGGCAGCATTCGGTGATGGTCTACCAACTCTGCCGACCGGTCTATGCGCGCTGGCTGGATCTGGCCGTGCTCTCTGGCACGCTGCCCCTGCCCGGCTATGAGGCGGATCGCCCGCGGATGCTGGCCGCCGATTGGCTCCCCACGAAATGGGACTGGGTCGATCCGCTTAAAGACGCCAATGCCGAGATCGCCCAGATCGAAGCGGGGCTGAAATCACGAACGCAGGCCATCGCCGAGCGCGGCTATGACGCCGAGCAAGTTGATCGTGAGATTGCGGCTGAGCGGGAACGCGAGCGGGCGCTGGGGCTTGATTTCCGCAGGCCGGGCTCGCCCGCACAAGGCGTGCAAGCGGTGCCGGCCGAGGAAGAGCAACCAGAGACCGAAGATGAAACCGATGACGCGGAAGACCGCCCGAGCACAGACGAGGACCAGCCCTGATGCTCCACGCACGGATTGCCGCGCGCGCTTTCAACACGCCGCTGCTGGTCGAACCTTCCAAGGCCATGGCGTTCCTGTCGGGGCTTGGGCCGCGCATTCTGGGGCGGCGCGTCGCTGTGGCGGATAGTGACGAGGCACCAGCTGGTACCTCCGCCCTGCCCGCCCGCGCGAGCATTCTCGCCGGAAACCTGGCGGAACGCATCCAGCACCATGGCGATGCACCCTACCCAGTTGTCGACGGCGTCGCCGTCATCGAGATCTCGGGCGTGCTGATCCATCGGGGCAGCTGGATCGGGCAATCCTCAGGCCAGACCAGCTATGAGGGGATCGCGGCGCAGATCGAGGCGGCCAGTAGCGATCCGTCCGTACACGGCCTTGCTTTGGAAATAGACAGCTTTGGCGGCGAAGTGGCGGGCGTCTTTGACCTGGCAGATCGGATCCGGGCCGTCCGGGCGACCAAGCCCGTCTGGGCTTTCGTCGCCGAGCACGCCTTCTCTGCAGGCTATGCGCTGGCATCCCAGGCCGACCGCATCCTTCTGCCGCGCACCGGTGCCGTGGGCAGCATCGGGGTCGTGGTCATGCATGCCGACCTCAGCGGCCAATTGGATCAGGACGGCGTGCGCGTGACGTTGATCCATTCCGGTACCCACAAGGTCGATGGCAATCCTTACGAACCGCTGCCTGAAGCGGTCCGCAATGACATCCAGCGCGAGATCGATGTGCTGCGCTTTCTCTTCGCCGAAACTGTCGCCGCTGGTCGGGCTGGGCGCTTAAGCCAAGAGGCAGCGCTGGCGACCGAGGCTGCAACCTATCGCGGGGCGGATGCAGTGGGCGGGGGCCTTGCCGACGAGGTCATCGATCTGACCCGAGGCTTTGCGGCCTTTCGGCAGTCTGTGTCGCAAACCTCACACTTCTCACCGGCGCGCAGACTGTGCGCATCTCTCCCTAAACCCAAACAGGAGGCAGTCATGGCCACCCAGAACGACCCTGAAAACAGTACGCAGGACTCTGAGACCACGGTGATGGACGTCGGAGACGATGAAACGGATGCCAATGATGCCCAGCCCACTGCGCCCGCTTCATCACCCGCTGCGTCTCAGCCACCGGTGGCTGCTGCCCCAGCGCCCAGTAATCTCGCAGAGCTCTCGGCGCAGTTGCGGGAGTCGGCAGCGGAGATCGCCGAGATCGCGGCGCAAGCAGGCCGGCTCGGCATCGCGATTGATGCCGCCAAGGCGCTCCGTCAGGGCACGGCCCCGGAGGCCCTGCGCAAGCTTGTCCTGCAGCGGGCAGCCGCAGCGGCAGATGCCCGCGACATCGTTGCGGCCCCACCTTCGCCTATCCTGCCCAAATCCGCGGAAAGCCCGATTGTGGCGGCCGCAAAGAAGGCTGCCTCGGCGGGCAGCAGGGGCTGAACCGCTCACCCCCTACACACCTGACCGCCCACCTGATCCCCCGCCGCTCCTCCCCGGCGGGGGATTTCTTTTTGGCCCCCTCAACCTCGGAGATGCCCCATGCCCGTGCTGACCCAAACGCCCACCATGGGCGATGTTCTCAAATACGAGCTGAACCCCAACTTCACCCGCGAGACCGTCACGCTGCTGGCGGGCACGAACTACCCCGTTGGCGCCGTGCTTGGCCGCATCACCGCAAGCGGCAAGATGAAACTCAGCACTGCCACCGGCACCGATGGCGCGCAGAACGCGGCTGCCGTCCTGGTTTACGCGACCGATGCTACGGCGGCAGATCAGAGCGTGGTGGTGATCGTCCGCGGCCCAGCGATCGTCTCAAAGGCGGCCTTGGTCTTTGACGCCAGTGTCGATGATGCCGCTAAGACAGCCGCAAAGCATGCCCAGCTGACCGCACTCGGCATCATCCCGCGCGATACCGCCTGATCGCACCGCAGACACAGCGCGCCCCTCATCCCTGCCCCTCTTTGCCCGGAGTTCTCACATGACCATCACCCGCAACCCGTTTGACGCGGGCGGCTATTCGCTCGCCGATATGACGCAGGCCATCAACATCCTGCCCAACCTTTACACCCGCCTGGGCCAGATCGGCCTCTTCCGCTTTGAAGGGGTCACCCAGCGCTCGATCGTGATCGAACAGCGCCAAGGGGTCTTGAGCCTCCTGCCCTCAGTGCCGCTGGGTGCGCCCGCCACGGTCGGCAATCGCGAGGCACGGTCGATGCGCAGCTTTGCCCTCCCTTGGATCCCACATGACGATGTGATCCTGCCGGCCGATATCCAGGGCATGCCCGCGCTGGGCCTGTCAGACGCGGCCGATCCCCTCGTCGAGGTGATGAACCGCAAGCTGACGCTGATGCGCCGCAAGCATGCCCAAACCCGCGAATACATGGAAATGAATGCGCTTCGCGGTATCGTAAAGGACGGAGCGGGCACCACCCTTTACAACTATTTCACCGAGTTCGGGATCGAGCAGATCTCGGTCGACTTCGTCTTCGGCACGGCTGGCACCAATGTGCAGGGCAAGGTTCGCACGACCTTGCGCGGGATCGAGGACAGCCTTCTAGGCGAGACCATGACCACGGCGCATGCACTCGTCAGTTCCGAATTCTTCGACAAGCTGATCAGCCACCCCAAGACCGAGGAAGCCTACAAATTCTTCTCCGCGACCGGTGGCCAGCCTTTGCGCGAGGATATGCGCCGAGCCTTCCCCTTCGCAGGCATCCTCTTTGAGGAATACAACGGCTCGGTCACCCTCTCAAATGGCACCTCGGAACGCCTGATCCCCGCGGGCGAAGGCATCGCCTTCCCGCTTGGCACGTTTGACACCTTCACGACCTATGGCGGGCCCGCGAACCTGTTGGAGACCGCCAACTCCGTCGGCCTGCCGCTCTATGCGCGGCAAATGATGGACACGAAGGGGCGCTGGATCGATCTGATGACCGAAACCTCGATCCTGCCGGTCAACAAGCGACCGCGGCTTGCGGTCCGGATCTTCAGTTCGAACTGAGGACACTGAGCCATGACGGCCTTCGCCATCGCGCTCGATCTGCTCTTTACTGATGGCAACATCGCCCGCGACGCGGTCTTTGTTGCTGAAGGCGGGGCCCCGCGCCTCATCCGCGTGGTGATGCGCCGCGCAGATGAGGTCACCACGTTCGGCGAAGCACGGCTTTGGTCAGAAACCACGCGCATTGATCTGCGCGTGGCCGAGGTCCCCACGCCGCGTCCCGGCGACCGCATCGAGATCGACGGCGAGGCGTTCCTGATCCAGGGCGAGCCCATCCGCGACCGCGAGCGGCTTGTCTGGACCGTCAACTTGCGACCGGCGTGACCTGCGATGAAGCTCAAGCTCGATATTGATCCCGACATTGTCGCCATGATGCAGGCGGAAATCGCCGCAGGCGAGCGCGCGGTCTCCGCGGCGATCCGCGAGGCTGGCACCGGTCTCAAGACCGCGTGGCGCGCGCAGATCACCGGTGCTGGCCTCGGCGCGCGGCTGGCGCGCACCATCCGGTCCGAGCAGTTCCCGAAGGCAAAACCCAGCCTCAACGCAGCTGCCGTGATCTGGTCGAACGCCCCCGTGATCGTCGGCGCCCATGATACCGGCCCGCTGATCCGATCGAAATCCGGCTTCTGGCTGGCCATCCCGACCGCTGCGGCTGGTAAGTCCACGCGCGGTGGCCGGATCAGCCCCGGCGAATGGGAACGGCGCACCGGTCTGCGGCTGCGGTTCGTCTATCGCCGCAGAGGGCCGAGCCTTCTGGTGGCAGAGGGGCGGTTTAATACCAAGGGCCGCGCGGTGGCGTCGCGCTCGAAAACCGGCCGCGGCCTCGTCACCGCGCCGATCTTCCTGCTGGTGCCGCAGGTGAAGCTGCCGAAGCGCTTGGATCTGGCGCGGGATGCGGAGCGGGCGCATGACGCCGTGCCAGGGCGGATTGTGGCAAACTGGGTTGACGGCCGCTTCTAGGGTCAGGACCCATTAATCGGCTTGAGGCTGCCCTTCCTGCGTGATTCAAGCTCCCGAACTGACGGGGGTGAAGATGAGCAACCTTTTCTGGCTGACCGACGAGCAGATGGAGCGGTTGAGGCCTTTCTTTCCGAAGAGCCATGGCAAGCCGCGTGTCGATGATCGGCGGGTGCTGAGCGGCATAATCTTCATCAATCGCAATGGTTTGCGGTGGTGTGACGCCCCGCGTGAGTATGGGCCGCCGAAGACGCTCTACAACCGTTGGAAGCGGTGGGGCGACATGGGGGTTTTTGCCCGGATGATGGAGGGACTGGCCTCCGAGAGCGGCGACCGGAAGACCATTATGATCGACGCGACGTACCTGAAAGCGCACCGCACGGCTTCGAGCCTGCGGGCGAAAAAGGGGGGCCCGACGACCAGCGCGGGCGCCTGATAGGCCGCACGAAAGGTGGACTGAACACCAAGCTGCATGCCGTCACCGACGCCAAGGGACGGCCCCTGAAGTTCTTCATGACCGCAGGCCAGGTCAGTGACTATACTGGAGCCGCCGCCCTGCTGGGCAGTCTGCCCGCCGCCGAGTGGATGATCGCAGACCGGGGTTACGACGCTGACTGGTTCCGAGAAGCGTTGAAAGACAAGGGGATACGCCCCTGCATTCCCGGTCGGAAGTCGCGCGGCAAAGCTGTCCGCTACGACAAGCGCCGCTATCGCCGCCGCAACCGCATCGAGATCATGTTCGGTCGCCTGAAGGACTGGCGCAGGGTCGCAACCCGCTATGACAGATGCGCCAAGACCTTCCTCTCCGCCGTCGCTCTCGCGGCCACCGTCATGTTCTGGCTGTGACGATCAATGAGTCTGGACCCTAGCTGCTTTGCCCAAGCTGATGGATAATAATGGAGATCAGTTCGGTCGCTCGGCCGGCCGAGCACGTTCAAGGTCGAAGTTCATAAAACGGTCGAAAAGGGGGGTCTTCTGGTAAAGGCGGTCGTAGACATGTACCTCGCCGCCCTCTCGGGAGGTCGCCGTCATCAGACCAAACCATGTCAGCGGAGTGAGATAAACGGCCCGCATGAAGACGTCGAAAACGTTGAGCTTTTCGTCCAGGAGCTTCTTCGGGGGCACAAAGCAGTAACGCGCAAATTCTGATACCGTTCTGGGCGTGTCAGCAGTGATCGACAGGCCCCAGAAAATGATCCCAGCTTGCTCAAGAACCCATGGGTAAGCCAGTTTGGTCAGAGTTCTCGGATTGACCTCTAGAAATGCCGCTTCGAATACGGACCGCACCATCCTTGCGTCGATCAGATTGTCGCGAACCCGACGCCCGGCGTCAGTCACCTTGATCTGCCCATCCGCCACCTCGGCAACGCCGCTTGCAACCGCCAGGCCAATCAGGAAATCGAGTGCACCAATGTTTTCTTGGTCGAGGGGGCGCCTCATGTGCTTTGTCAGAGTCAAATCGGCGTTTGGCCAGCTCGTTGTCTCAAGAAGCAGATCGAGACTGTCGGATGCCATCGTGCCATCCTCCAGCAACGTGATCCGCCCCTCTCCTATCAGGGTCAAGAAAATGCGGAGATTTGAGAAAATGGGTGAAGCGGCAATATCCGCTGCGCTTTCAGCATAGTTGAGAGTCAGAGGCGATTGTGCCGCGTTGAATGGCACCAGGTTGGCGAACGTGCTCTGCGGCAGTTGCAGCCAGGCTGGATAAACATCGTTGAGCCATTCGGTCAGCTCGGGTGGCAGCGGTACGGATAGCCTGAATTTTGACATGCTGGACAACTTCTCCCC
>NZ_PZKF01000056.1 GCF_003034995.1 Phaeovulum veldkampii DSM 11550
TTCTCCTGCACAGGGATCTTAAGAAGGCTAAGCAGCTGGAAGTACACCAGACGCTAGTGTTCCGAGTCTGACGGTTGCTACCTGTTTCCACGGATTTCATCGAGTGCGTCCAGTGCACGGCGTTCTCTGGTGAGGATATTTTCGGCGGATTTGGTCCAGACGAAGGGCTTGGCCTTGGCGTTGTGGAACAGCAGGTAGTCATAGATCGCCTCCTCCAGATCATCGACGCTGTCGAAACTTCCCCGGCGGATGCGCCGGTTGGTGATCTCGGCGAAGAAGCGTTCGACCATGTTCAGCCATGAGCTACTCCCCATCTCTTGGACAGATTTCCGGGTAATTTAAGCTACTGCCTGCACCTGCTGATCGGTTTCAATGCGGGTAAAGTAGACCACGGCGGGCGGTTGTCCGCCATGGGCAGTGTGAGGGCGTTGGTGGTTGTAGAAGGTGATCCAGCGCCCAATGCCGAGCCGAGCCTGCGACCCGGTTTCCCAGGCGTGCAGATAAACGCATTCATACTTCAAGGACCGCCAGAGACGCTCAATGAAGATGTTGTCGATGCAGCGCCCTTTGCCGTCCATCGAGATCCGGCTGCCGACCCGTTTCAGCCGGTCGGTCCAGGCGAAGGACGTGAACTGCGACCCTTGATCGGTGTTCATGATCTCGGGCGGGCCGAACTTGTGGATCGCCTCGTTCAACGCTTCGACGCAGAAGTCAGCCTCCAGAGTGTTGGATATCCGCCAGGCCAGCACCTTCCGGGTATACCAGTCCATGATGGCGACCAGATAGAGGAAGCCGCGGCGCATCGGGATGTAGGTGATGTCGGCGCACCAGACCTGATTGGGCCGATCGACCCGCAGTCCGCCGAGCAGATAGGGATAGGTCTTGTGCCCCTTCGCTGGCTGGCTGGTCGTGTCTCGAATGTGGTGGAAATTCTCTGGCGCCGATCTCCGAGCATTGGGATTTGGACCTGATCAGGCGACGAGGTCAAGGGTGATTGGTTCGATTGGCTGATCTAGGGTTTCCCAGCCATCGACCTTGCGCATCTGGATCTGGCCGGAGGCCATCAGGGCCCAGAGCAGCATCGGCACGGTTTCGGCGCAGGGCAGCACGGTCTGGGTCTTGACGCGGCGGCGGAATTCCTCGTTCAGCCGCTCGATCGCGTTCGTTGTCCGCGCCGATTTCCATTGTGACGGGTCGAGCCGCGTGAAGGTGAACAGCCGGTCGCCTGCCTCCTCGAGGCTGTCGGCGACGGCCTTGCATTTCAGCCGCCATTTGCGCAGGAATGCCTTGCGGCGTTTCTCGACCTCGACCGCGGTGTCGGCGTAGATCATGTCGCGGTAGTCCTCGGTCAGCTCGTCGTGCATCGTCTTCGGGGCATGGCCGAGAAGGTTGCGATGCTTGTGGACCGTGCAGCGCTGGACGGCCAAGTCCTCGCCCCAGAGCGCGACAAGTGCGGCCTCAAGACCAGGGGCGCCGTCGATGATGACGAACTCGGGCCGCTTCAGCCCGCGCGCATCGAGATCGGCGAGGAACTGGCCCCAGGCGGCCTTGCTCTCTCCACCCATATTCATGATGGATAACAGAACCTTCTGGCCATCCCGGCGCACACCGATGGCCGCCAGCACCGAGATGTTCGTGGCCTTGCGGTCGAGTCGGGTCTTGATGACGGTGCCGTCCAGAATGAGACGGACGATATCTTCGTCGGCCAGATTGCGGGCGCACCACGCGTCCCAGTCCACCTTCACCTTGCGCCAGGCCCGGCTGACCACGTCCTTGCCGACTGCCCCCTGAAACAGGCCGTAGAGCGCGCGTTTGACCCGCCGCGTGTTCGTTCCGGCCAGATAGACCGAGGCGATCAGGGCTTCTGCCTTCTTCGTCAGCCGCTGATAGCGCGGCAGCGCCTTGGACCGCCATTCGGTGATTTTACCCTCTTCGTTCTCGATCCGGGCGCGCGGCACGCTGACCGTTTCGGTGCCGAAGGTGCCAACGAGCTGGCGCTCGCGATGCCCGTTGCGGTAGCCCTTCAGCAGACGTCAGATCGTAGCTTACGTCACTGTCCGATTTTCGGGGAGCAGCTCAATCCGCGTGCTGATCCCCCTGACGGTGCGCAAGAAGAACGGGCGGCCGAAGATCTTGCCGCCCACCGACTACCGGCCCAGCGAAGATCAAGCGCAGGATCCGCATATCCTGCGTGCCATCGGCCGGGCATGGGGCTGGCGACGACGCATTGATGCCGGTGAGTTTGCCACCATTCAAGAACTGGCTGAGGCCGTTGGGCTGGCCGAGCGCCATGTCAGTAGGCAGCTGCGGTTGGCCTATCTCGCGCCGGAGGTGCTGAAGCGGCTGACCTGTGGGCGAGAGGCGTCGGCGGTTAGCTTATACGATCTTTGCTTTCTGGCGGGGGAGGGTTGGGGGGAGCAGAAGAGGCGAGCCTTCGACTGAAACCCGGTCACGACCGCAGGTCAGTAATGCCGAGTTCCTCCCACATCCAGCTGAAGTCGTAATCATGCATAGGGTCATCGGTTGGAAGGCGGGCATTGTTTTGCTCCAAGCCTTTCAACCAATTAGCGACGGCTTGCCGACCTTTCGCACTCCGCACAGCCTGCCGCGGTGTTTTGTCCCCCAGCGCGGGTACCTTCTGACGGAGGACATTACGATATTGGCGATCGAGAAATTGATGCACGGCCTCGCGCATATCCTCCGGGCTCATGCCTTCCGGCAAACTTCTGGGTGCAGGTGCTCGGGCGCCGCCCCTCTCGGCCATTGCCTGCTCAGGTGTAATTCGTTCAGTGAGCGGCGGCTGGACCAGACCATCAAGAATTGGCGCCAGAATATTCCTGATGCGCGTCGCGCGGTCCTCAGAGTTGACCATGACCTCAAGCTTTGACGGGCCAAGCGTCAGATGCCCGTAAATGGTGCGTCCAGTGTCTTCATGATCAGCCTGCGCGCTCGTGCGTCCCTTGCGGCCAGGCTTCTCCGGCGCGAACCATATCCAATGCTTCCCGTCATCTTCATCACGAATGTCAGGTGTGCCAGCGAGAGCCTCCGCGACTTTTGCCACTGTGATGCCGGGCAACAGACGATAATGCAGCGTCATGAACTCCAACTTCTCGCCGTCGGTATTGGCCAGTTCGGGCAAGGGTGCGTGGTAGCGCCGGATCGTGTCATTCAGCCAGAGCGTCGTAATCGCAGGCGCTGCGATAGATAGCAGCGTCTCGTCATTGACCAGTTCGGTCTCGAGCCGAGTTCGGAATTCTGGATCTGCGATTTCAGCCGCCGCCTCGGGCGCACGGCTCTGTGTGCGCCGCATGAGTGCGAGCATCTCGTCAGCAAGCTCTCGTTCTACAGCGAGCACCGCGGCAGCCATCTGCACAACGCCCCGCACGGTGATAATTCGGGTCGCGATGACGTCCCATTGCACCAGCGTCTTTGTGGCTGTCCGTTCAGTGACTCGGATCGGATCGCCGCCCCGGAAAAGGTCACGCGCCAGAAAGCTCTCTCCGGGGCGAACGTCGCTGACTTCATAGAGGCTGACCACCGAATCCCGAAGTGCCTCGATGTAGGAGCGATTGATCACTGTCTCTTTCCAGCCTCGCCGCTTGAGGTAATCGTTGGCGAGGTTACTCCCATCCTCCCAGGTCGCTGTACAGCAATCCTCGAAAGCACAGTCCATCGCCACCATGGCATGTTCGCCGATCACGTCTGGCAGGTCGTAGATGTCGATGTCGTTCAGGTCACAGGCACGTCGGATGTGTCGCTCGACCATTTCGGCCATGCGCTCGCGCCAAGGATCGCGGCGAGACCATTCAACCAGGCCACGGGCATTTCCTCGGGGTGCCATCATCGCGTCTCCAAACTCCACGGCTGCCGGTCGCAAGCCCTGTTACCTCCAATTAGACGAAAGGCTTTTAGTTACCAAGGGCTTCACGCAGTCTTACGAGGTTTTGCGCTGTGAAACGCCGCCATTGGGTGTCTCTGTTTGCACCGAGAGCAGATGATCTCCCTGCAACTGCGGCGTAGTTCATTCTCGACAACATGATGAAAAGGCGTAACTTTTTTAATCCGTCTCGATTTGGGTGAAGGGCGGGTGGAAAGAGACGCGGGGCGTTCTGAGACCGATTCTGGCCAAATCGCCAGTCTCCGAAAGTCGGATGGCCTCGCTAAACCCCTTTGAAACAAAAAGAAAAAAGGCCCCGTCAGGGACCTTATCTCGGGTTTGCAATGTGCAAGTGGCGGAGCGAATGGGTCTGGTATCCAACGCTCTCCGGCGCCTAAGACATTGTAATTATTTAACTCTGGTGAGGTTCGTAAGCCATTCGGCTCAAGCGGGCCTCACTTCGAAATTCATCCGCACACCAAAGTGCTGTAAACTTACTTCGCGCCAAGACTCAGCCTTAGGCCCAGACCGATGATGTTCGAACCGGTCCGAGATGGGGAGATGATACCATAGATCCCCGAGCGGTGGTGCAGTCGGGTAAAGACGCTTAACCGATCCCATGACGCATGGGCATATTCTGCCTCAAAACCCATATAGTACTGGAATTGAACAGTATCTTGTCCACGCACAAGATTTGTTCCGTATTCGTGGGCAGGCGACGACAAAGCATAAGAAAAGCCGTTGGCCCAGCCGAAGTTAATGGTCCCGAAGGACGCAAGATCGTAATCGCGCGTCCGCAGCATCACCCCGAGGGTCACTTCCTCATGGGTTTGGAGCCCGCGGTGAAGACTCGCGGTTCCCTCGAATTCGATGCGCGCGTCCGAGAACCCGATGGACGTATAGGGAATGAAAAGATCCCGTGTAAGCAGATGACGGGACATGATGACCGAGGTCAGATAGCTGTCGCTGAAGGTCAGCCGTCCCGTTGCCGCGTTATAGGGCAGGTATGGGAGCCGTGTATCCGCCCATTGCCCGGAATAGATTCCGACCCGCCACCCTTCGGCATGGGCAGGTGGAGCCACCACAACACCAAAGGTCGCGATAACGACATGGATGACGAACACCATCGATGCGCAGATCTGGCGCATGACTGACCGGGTTTCACTGATCATCACGCGTTGAGCTCCTTGTAGGCGAGAAGAAGGTCATCGGTCCGATCGAAGAACCGAATGCGGCTTCCCTCCAGCAGTAACCCGCAGTCGCAATATTGGGCGATTGTGCTAGGCGAGTGCGAAATCATTATGATCTGGCTTCGGGCGAGCTTGTCCTTAAAGACGGCCTTGCTCTTTTTCTTGAAATCTTCATCGCCGACAGCCGTGACCTCGTCGATCAGATAGACATCGAAGTCGATCGCCATACTCAGGCCAAAGGCCAGGCGGGCCTTCATGCCGCTCGAATAGGTCTTGATCGGCAGGCGCAGGGACGGCCCCAACTCCGCGAATTCGGTTACGTAGGAGATGACGCGCGCCGGATCCTGCCCGTAGATGCGCGACACGAAGCGGATGTTCTCGATGCCAGTCATGCTACCGTTGAAGCCGCCGGAAAACCCCAGCGGCCATGACACGCGTGACGTGCGAAAAATATTGCCGAGGGTCGGCGGTTCGATGCCGGCCATCAGGCGCATCATCGTGGATTTTCCGGCCCCATTCTTGCCCATGATCCCGACATTGCGATCCGGCGGAAACGCAAAGGAAAAATCGGACAGGATCGTCTTTTTCACACCCCCGACCCGGTAGTATTTGCTGACCCTGTCGAAGACGAGCATCTAGTACCTCGCCTGCCGGAACAGACGCTCGCCGGCCAACCCCACCAGCAGCATCCCTGCCCCGACGCTTACGGGATACCAGACATCGAGAAGCATCGAGTTGTAGTTTGGATAGAAGCCGTGGCGGAACCATTCGACCAAATGCAGCACGGGGTTCCATTGCAGCAGATCGCGTGCCTGTGGGGGCAACTGGCTCGGGACGTAGAAGATCCCTGAGACGAAGAACAAAGGCCGGGTCAGGATTTTTTCGATCTGGGTCCAGGTGTCCCAGAGAGAGGCAATCACGGCGTTGAGCGTGCCAAAGCCGAGGCCCAGCAGAAAGGTGGCGAGGAAGGCCAAAACAACATGCTCGGGATGCGCGGGGAGTGAGGCAAGTTTCAGGGCGATCAGCGCGGTGTAGAAGACGACCATGATCACCACATAGGTGGCGGCCACCAGCACGGCCCGGGCGATCAACGTGTCAACATCCTTGATGATCGGATATGTGAGCAGGGCCCGGTTGGCATCAAAGACCGTCATGAGCTTGTTCGATAGCTGGTTGAAGAACTGAAGGGTGAGGACACCCGTTGCGAAAAACAGGGCCAAGCTCGATCCGAAGGGGGGCTGGCGACCGATGATGCTGAATAGGAACACCATCAGGCCGACGCCGACGGTCGGCGTGATGATCGCCCAGACATAGCCGAATGGCGATGTCCCAAAGGTCGCGCGGGTTTCGCGCAGAACAAGGCTGGCAATCACGCGCAGCTGCAAAGACAGAAGCTCGGGCGTGCTCACCAGCTTCATGTCAGATGGTCCCGCACGGAATAGGTGATCAGCGCCCCGATGCCCCACGCGGCGACCAATGCGAAGCCCAGGATCATGAGGTTTCGCAGGCTGCGCGGGTATTGCGCGGATTCAGGGGCCTGGGGCCGCAAATGGATGGCCAGATAGCGTTGCTGTCGGTCGGCATCCCTGCGCGCCTGCTCCAGCGAGGCAAGGGCCGATGCATAGGCCTGTTGCGCCAGACTTCGTTCGACTTCGAGTTCTTCGTACAGGGCAAGCTGCTGGCTGACAGCGCTGACACCGCTTTCACCAAGGATATCGCTGCCGATCGCCTCTCGACGTTCAACGATCTGGGCGGCCAGAGCATCCGCATTGCGTCGCAGCGCGGTGAGACTGGGCGCGTTTTCATCGAGGGTCTGGCGCAAGGCGGCAATGCGGGCATTCACGTCGATGAGACGCGCCTCGAGGCTGGCGATCAGCTCGATCTCGAGCGCGGCACTTGCAGAGGGGTCGACGGATTGCTCGGAGGCGCGGAAATCGCGGATCGCGCCGAGCGCCTGTCGCAATCGGGCCTCCTGAAGCTCCACTTCTTCGCGAGCAAACCTGAGCGCGTCGCTGCGGGCGTTGGCTGAGAGTTCGTTGACCAATGTCTGCGTCAGGCGCAGAACCACCGCTGCGATCTCGCGCGCATGCTCCGGGGTGAAGGATTGCACCTCAAACTCGATGATCCCCGAGGCCGGATCGAATTGGGTGTGGATCCGTCTGTTCCAGTACTTCAGAAACTCCTCGACCGTCGCCTCGGGAGCCAGCCGCGACAGCGGATCAACGTCGGGCGAAGAATAGACGCCGCGCAGATCCAGTTGCCGGTCCACGGCCTCCAGAAGCTCACGACTGGCGAGGTAGCTGAGCACGATGTAGGAGTCGGACGTGGTCGATCCGGTGCTGGCAAGGCCGGTCAAGGCGCCTATCCCATCGATCCCGGCGTTCGTGTCGATGCCGCGGATCGAGAAACCAGCGCGGGCCGCATAACGATCGGTGGCCAAGGTCGCGAAATAGATCGTAGCGGCAATGAACGGCAGCACCACGCACAGGAGGAACGACACCAGTAATCTGCTGGGTCGGCGTTTCTCCTGCCAATCGCTCGGATCGATCGCCGCCGAGTTACCGAGCGTGAGCACCTTGCCCTTTGACACCGACCGCTCGTCGTTCATTGCACTGGTCATCGCGTGTTTCCCTTAAGCTTCAGCCAGGTCAGAATGGCGACCCGCAAGATCTTGCGATGCAGACTCCGATGCTGAGGGCCGTCGTTTGCCAATTCAGCAAGTTGTTCTACTGCCTGCTCGGGCTCGACGAAGCAGTCCCGCTCATAGTTGAAATATCGAGGGTAAGAAATCAGAGCCGCATGAACCAATTCGCCTACCGTCAATCGCCGCGTCCGGCGGGCGCATGCCACCCGGTCTTCCGTCAACCCCCAGCCCGCATAGAATGGCAGACCGTGGCAGACGACCTTCACGCCCCGGATCAGCGCCTCGAAGCCCAACAGCGAAGTCATCGTATGAACTTCATCGACCTGTCCCATAAGCTGGCCTAGAGACACTGGTCGCGCCAAGACTTCATCGGCAAAGGCCAGCGCATCCCGCTCTCCGTCACCTTGGCGGCGGAGGCCAGCCAAAACATCGGGGTGCGGCTTGTAGACGATATAAGCAGCTGGGTTTTCCTGCCTGACGCGCCTGAGAAGCTCAGCATTGGACCTGACCTCTGGCGAGCCGAGCCGGATCGAGGCGTCGGTTGCGACCTGGCCGACGACGAGAATTACGGGGTTTAGTGCATTGGGCCGATCCCAAGCCTCACTACCCAAGTTGTATTTTGTCAGGTCGTGCTCAATCAACCTGTTGCGGAGTTCATCAGCACGCCCTACCGCCGCTCCGTCCAGCACCTGCGTTTCGAGAATGTGCTCCAACCGCGACGGGCGCGTGGCGTCATAATAAATCCCGACATCGTCGATGACCAGCGACAGCGGCCGCACGAGATCGGCACCAAGACCGGAGGAACGCAGAAAGCCGTCTTCAATCCGCAAGATGGTCGCGTTCGACGGGAGTGCTTGAGCCTCGGCGCTGCCCCATAGGGCAATCGTGGACGAAGATTGCGATGGCGACACGGCTGAGGGTGTTTTCTCGAACACCACATGAGAGCCTTGAAGGAAGCGCCGAATGAAAGGGCGTTTCCAACGCGAGAAGCCGAGGGCCACAATCTGTTCAGGAAATTCCTGTCGTTTCCGGCGCTGCAATCCGGCATGCGCAAAGCTGCACTCGGGTTCGCAGGGGATCATGGTCACGGGGTCGATGTAGCGGGGATATTTGACTAATGCCGCATGGACGAGCTGCGCGAGGGTCACGGGCTTTCGCCGCTCCGGTGCAGGCAGTTCGTCATCTGTCAAACCCCAGCCGGCATAGAAGGGCATCCCGAAGCAGCGCACACGCTTGCCCCAGATAAGCGCCTCAAACCCCATCTGCGATGTCACGGTGTAAACGGCATCGGCGTGCTCGATCAGCCTCGACGGGTGAACAGGGTCCGCCACAATCCGGACGCGTTTGTTCGCTGCCATTGCCGCGAGGCCGAAATGCCCCTTCTTGCCGTTCGTGACCACATCGGGATGGGTTTTCAGAATGATGGCATACTCGGGATATTCGGTGAGGGCTGCCTGCAGCATACGCGTAAAGCTCTCGGCGTTGGCGCCGCCATGGAGGATGGAGGCATCGCCAAATGTCTGATCACATACGAGGATGTAGCGGTCCGGCAAAGACCCTGAGACATCACGTTCCGCGTTATACTTGGAGAGACGCTCTGCACGCCACATCGCGATAATGTTGCGCGCTTGCGCGATCTCGGCTCGCGAAAGCGACTCTTGGGCGAAGATCTCAAGATCGGAGAGCTCGGTGCAGTCATAATAGATGCCGTTGCCGTCGAGCACGAGGGATAGGGCCAGATCGTCACGTCCGACGGAGCGCAGAAAACCATCCTCGACAAGGCGAAAAGCGCGCCCTTGATGCGCAGCCAAGGCCATGGCGCGTCTGCCGGACCACTTCCGTCCCCAACCCAGAACTGTGTTTCCCTTCAATGGCAGGAGCCGACTGTAGAAGACAGGGCGGTCCCTTAGAACGGTCGATAGTGTCTGGGATCGCGCCAAAAGCAGGCTGGTGCATGCATAGCCGGCCGTCTGCGATGCCATCGCCGTCCGGAAGCACTGCCGGCACCAAGACGGCGCTGACACAAGGCGGGCCCGCCATTTTGCCGACAGGATCGAAAGGCGTGGCATTACATCAGACATGCGATTGACCGCCCGATCGTTGCAGCCATCGCCGCGTGTAGGCTTCGGTGTAGGCAATTCGACGAGGATCGGTTGGCTCCCCAAGCCCACCTATCGAAACAGAGGCCGTCAAAGATCCGGAACGATCGGCCGCAAAGCTGAGGGGGAGCCGCAAACGAATCCGCCGATCCTTGGGAAAGCTGTTGCGGAGGCGAAAGAGGTATTCGCTATCGGCACCATATCTCTCTTCCTCCCAATAACCACACTCACGAAGCACCAACACACGACGAAACAAGAGCGAACTGGTGTTGAGGCGCTGCAATGGATAAATTTCCCTGCGCGCAAAAATACCATTATCCGAAACTCTCACCATGTCGGAAATCGAAAACACAAGACGCTCATCTTGCAACAACGGAAATAGTTGCCGCTCAATTTTCTGAGCATGCGCAAAATCATCCGCGTCATGAACTGTCACAAATTGCCCGACAGCTTCCTTCAAACCAGCATTTCGCGCGGCATAGGCTCCCCTGTTGAGGGCAGAATCCAGCACACGAACACGTGGATCCTCCATCACAAGCTCATTGGCTATCCGCTGGGTGCTGTCGCTGGAACCATCATTGACAATAATGATCTCCAGGTTGCGATAACTTTGCTTGAGTAACGAAGACACGCTGTTCCTGAGGGTGGCCTCAGCATTAAAGGTCGGCACGATAATCGAAACGAGAGGGCCGTTATGAGAAGTATGCTCGTTCTCACTGCGCAACATATCTAGTCGAAAGAATGATGCGCCATCAGCAAGATGGACCGCTGACAGGCCGAATTCGAAAAGCTGTCGGTTCACCGCCGCCACCTTCTCTCCAATGTTCGTAGTCAAATTTGCCTTTAGAAAGAAATGCCCTGCCACGATATCTGGTCGTGCTGGGCGTGCAATCTCTCGAAAAGACTTTTGCGCCAAAACCTGCTGTTTCAGCGCAAGATAAATTGCGGCGTGAAAATCAGCCGTAGCTGGCAGACCCGCAAGAAGCTTAAGCGCCAAGGACGGATTAAATCTGACTATACCCCGCGCCGCCTCGATTGCATATCGTGGCTTTCTGCGAAGCGTGGCCAGATGCTTTTCGACGAAACCTTCGCAACTCTGAATGCGCCCTGCCACGGCCAGCGAGACAGAGATCGCAACAAGATCCCGAACAGTTCTGGGAACATACTTCTCAGCCTGAGCGACCACAATTTGGTAACACCCCAACCGATACCAAGCGTATATGCAGGCAGAATTTCCTGCAGAAACCGACGGACCACATTGTCGAAGGACATCAAGAAAATCATGCCGACGCAATGCTGCGTGAGCCCCAAGGGCTCGTCGGACACGATCCGGGAGAATTGAGCGGCTGAAAACCATCACGAGCCCGGACGCAATCGAAAATAAACCCTTGCCATAGTCGACTTTGAGTCCGAAAAATATGCAAACCGGTTTCGCGAGTATTTTCTGCGCTTCCTCTCGCTGCGCACCAGGTTCTCAACCAACCATTTTTCAAAAGGTCTTTTTTTTCTTTCACCTTCCGCTTTAAGGTCTTCAAGCATTCTCGTAAGCGCGGCGGTTTCTTTGAAACGGAGTTGACGCTCACTGGTGATCTCGGTCTTGGATTTTTCCTCTTTCTGTTTGATGCGTGTTTCAGCCGCGTCAAGTTTTGCGGCAAGCTCTCTATTGTGCGATGTAAGCTTCGCCACTTCTTCCCGCAAATCCTCGGCCATGCGTGTCAGGGCAGCGGTTTCAGAAAAGCGTGTTGCTCGTTCAGACTCCAACGACGCCTGAAGCGACCTTCTTGAGGTTTCGACCTCGGCCAGCGCGCGCTTA
>NZ_PZKF01000057.1 GCF_003034995.1 Phaeovulum veldkampii DSM 11550
AATCAGCTTGTCACGCCGTGCAACAATGGGATCCTTTACCGTGTTGCGCTGCACAGTCTTCAAATTCAGCTTCGCCAGTACGCTCATGTCAGTCTCCATAGCCTGCCGTTACGACATAAGCGTATGGTCAAATAATCAGTAAAACGACCGAAAAATATCCTATCAGTTTTGCGGCTTAGCTTGTCGATCGCGCATAAATACTTTGATGACAAAGCACACGAACACATGGAACTTACGGCAAGCACACATTGACTGGATAAACAGCTCAAGTGCTAACGTTTATGCAACACTAAAATTTAGGAACGGCTTCGATATAGGCGAGCAGCAAGCACAGCGCGTACTACAAATCTTTCTCAACAAGCTTGATCGCACCTACTACACAAAGCAACAGCTTCGACAAGGCAAGCGCGTCGAACGCTTTGTTTACTTGCATAAAGGACGAAGCCAGCAAAACACGCATTACCACGTTGCATTCACTGCTGTCGGTCTTGTTCCAACATTTTGCAGTATTGCGCATAGCATATGGTCACGCAGCTTTACAGAGACATGTGCAGCAACAACGCAAATTACAGCCATTAAATCACGCAAAGGCACCAGCATTTACTCACTACACGAATACGGCACATTAGGCGAACGCACATTTATTGACACACTGTCACACGCAGAACAGGCAGCAGACACAGGCATTGAAAAGAACATACGACTAGTAAGGCGACTGCTTAAGGCAACAGAAGATACAGAATAGGCACAGCGCAAAAACACACGACAGGGCGATGCTACGGTGTGGCGCAAACAGTAAACGTTTACGAGATAAGCAGCGTACTGCGCAGGCGCTGCATATCTTACTTATGTCCAAACAACAAAGACAGACACACACAGGCAAACATAGGCACACAGTGAAACACAATGAACAACGCACACAGGGAGTAAATACAACAGGGAGACGACGATGACACTACTTGAACAGACATACAGGCAACTACACAGCGCAGGGCTAGTGCGCAGCACAGCAGGCTTTAGCAGGCAGTACTTGGGTAGAAACAGAAACTGGTATGCATGGCAGAAGCATGCAGGGCGAGACATGTGCGCAGCAGCGGCAATACAATGCTTGCGCACAATACGTGACCAGCTACAGGCAGCAACGCTGGACAGCACGCAGAAGGCAGCACTTGAAGCTGCTTCTGCTGTACTGCTTGGGCACTTGCGACAACGACACGCTGTGGCTGATGTATGCTAGGGCTGTACTATTGACACAAAGGGCATTTAGGGGATGATACGCGCAGGCTTTTGGAGACAGGCACATGGACGACATGGACGACAGCTTGCGCAAGGAACAAGAACTGGAAGCGCAGATGCAGGCGCTTAAAAACGAGCTTGCTGCTGTACGCGCAGCAAACAGGGATGCAGCGGTTGCGGACGTTAAGGCGAAGATTAAACGCTACGCGATTACACGTACCGAGCTTGCAAGTTCCTTCCCTGTGCTGCGCAAGCCGCGTTCAAGTGCTGAACCTACGCTCAACGCAGATGGCAGTGTCCGCAAAAAGCGTGGACGCAAACCAAAGCAGCAGGGGTAAGTAGCGGCAAAGCAGAACGTTATAGAATACATAATCTCTAACGTTTCAGCTTTTTCTCTGTAATTTCAAGTCACAGCTTCGTCTGCAATTTTCGGTCGCGCAAACAAATGTGTGGATTTACTACTAGACGTAGGAAAATTGCACATTTGGGGCAACGACAATGGCAAAGCAGGCGAAGCTGTTGACAGATGCAGAACGCAAGCGACTTGCTGCTGTAATCGACAGCAAGCGCCACAGCACTAGAAATCACACAATGGTCGCACTTAGCTTTTACGCTGGCCTGCGTGCTTGTGAAATGGCAGAACTGCTAGTGGGCGACGTGTACGATGAAACTGGCGCTGTGCTAGACACGATTTACTTGCGCGCTGCACAGACGAAGGGCGACGAAGGCAACACGGTACTGGTGAACAAGCGGCTTAGGCAAGCACTGCAACGCTACGCTGCTGCATATCCTCAGCACGTAGCACAGCGTCAGCGCAAGCTGCTATACTCGGCCAAGCGCAACGGCTTTAGTGCGCAGACGATTGTGAACTTGTTTCGCAGCTTGTACAGCGCAGCAGCTATTACAGGTGCAAGTTCGCACAGCGGTAGACGGCAGTACATTACGACGCTTGCGGACAAAGGCATCAACGCCCGTGTCGTGCAAGCACTTGCTCGTCACAAGCACCTTAACACCACACAGCGTTACATTGACGTAAACGAGAACAAGCTACGCGCTGCTGTGGAGATGATTAACTACTAACAATTTAGCATAGCCTGTCTGCTTTTCTGTCAAGCCAACATGTCGCGCACTTCGATCTGCACGATCTATCGTCATATGTGCAAAAAGCTAAGGTCTGTGCTTGACTGGTGGGACGGGACTGCGTGCATTTAGAGCGCGTTCCTTGCTGCGCAAACGTGCTGCATTTGCCACAAAGCCAGTAGCCGCTCGTTTGCCCTGCGCTGTCTTCCCTGTTGTCTTTTTCTTCGCAGCCTGCCCAGCCACAACTTCCCACACCTGCACGATCACCACCTCAATTCTGTAAGTACTTCTGCACTTTCAACTGCGCAGCATGTGCAGCACGTTGCAGACCCCATTTCAGCAGCAGTATTTATGCACGCTTTTCTTCCGCCTATTCGTCGTCACGCAGCGCAAGAAAACGTTGCAGCCTTTCGCTCGTCCTTCTTCTTTCTTCTTCTTTGTATTTCGCGTCTTTTGCGTCTTCTGCAAGCTCAGCCAGCGCCTGCTCCACAGCCCATATCTTCACGTCGCGCTTGCTGCGTAGCTGCCCCAATATTCCCCCGCCCCTGTTGTTCAAGCTCCTGCTCGTCACAACGCGTGGCAATAGCTCAATGTCAGCGCCTGCTTCGCTGTCTGCTGTCCAGCTTGTATCCCTGTCAAACCAAATCCGCAGCCCACCGTCACCCTGTATAATCTCCTGCAAGTACTCCATCGCCCGTTCGCACAGCGTGTCCGTCTTGTCGTAAAACTTCTTTGCCAGGTCATGCCTGCCACCTGCGCTGTAGCCCTCTGCCCTGCTGTGCGCAAAGTGTGCCTCTGCCACACGCCGTTCGTACTCCCGCACGCTATCGGGCTTGTTCTGTACGTCGCTGCGCAGCTCCTGCTGCGTTCTCTGCTCGTCTTCGTATTCAGCCCAAGCACGCGCAGTCAGCCAAGTCTGCAAATCCCTGTTCTGCACATGCTGCCCAGCCTGCAAGCGTTCCAACAGTCTTCTAAGCTTCGCCTGCCTCCTTGCTGCATCTGGCATCATCGCACTACGGCAGCAGTACCCGTGCACTGTGCGCTAGCTGCCCAACCAGTGCTGCATCGTCCAACACCAGCGTCTCAAGCACAGCGTCATCGTCAACAGCCACGTCCAGCACAGCGCCGTTCTCCGTGTACACTGTCAGCTTCAAAACAGCCCCGCCTACGTCCCAAGCATACGTCAAGCTCAGTGCTCGCTTGCCCTTCTGCTCCACTGCATCAGGCGTTTCCCAAAAATCATCGTCCTCTACGTCGTCTTCGTTCAGTAGCAACATTGGATTGAAAGCAGCGTACGACACTAGCTTTAGATTTGGCGCGTTGTTCGGCAAGTGCTGCAAGCCTTCATCTGCACGCCCTGAGAGGTGGTTCGGTCGATCTGAACAGGTTCTGGGCGTTTTCTAAGTGGTTTTCCGCCTCGGTTACGCCGCCACCGCTTCGGGCATCGGCTGGTTGAAGTAGGCCTGATCGGGGGTTTTCCCGTCAAGCGATGAATGCGGGCGGCGGCCATTGTAGAAGGTCAGATACCGGCCGATCCCGGCCCGGGCTTCGGACACGCTGGCATAGGCGCGCAGGTAGACCTCTTCATATTTGATGGTCCGCCACAAGCGCTCGACGAAGACATTGTCCCGCCACGCCCCCTTGCCATCCATGCTGATCTTGACCTCGCGGGCGGCCAGCACCTTGATGAAGTCGGTCGACGTGAATTGGCTGCCCTGATCCGTGTTGAAGATTTCGGGCGTGCCGTGACGTGCCAACGCCTCCTCCACAGCTTCTATGCAAAAATCAGCCTCCAGCGTGATCGATACCCGCCATGCCAGGACGCGCCGGGTGAACCAGTCCAGCACGGCGGCGAGGTAGATGAACCCCCGGGCCATGGGAATGTAGGTGATGTCCATCGCCCAGACCTGATTGGGCCGAGTGATGGGCAGCTTTCTCAGCAGATAGGGGTAGATCTTGTGCCCTGGTGCTGGTTTCGAGGTGTTTGGCCGTCGATAGAGGGCTTCGATACCCATGCGCTTCATCAGCGTGGCAACATGCAGCCGCCCGACCTTGAACCCTTCCTGAACCAGCAATCCCTGCAGCATCCGGCTGCCCGCGAACGGGAATTCCATGTGCAGCTTGTCGATCCGATGCATCAGCTTCAGATCTGCGTCAGACACCGGGCGGGGCTTGTAATACACGCTGCCCCGGCTGATCCCCAGCACGATGGCCTGGCGGCTGACGCTCAGCTTGGCGGTGGGATCGATCATTTTCTTGCGCTCGGCAACAGACCCGCCTTGCCGAGCGCGCCGGACAAAAAATCGTTCTCCAGCGTCAGCTCTCCGATCTTCGCATGTAGGGTCTTCACATCGATGGTCGGCTCCGGCTCGGCTTTCGGGGCTTCACCGAACACCCCGGTCGCCCCCTCAAGAAGCTGGTCTCGCCACTGCTTGATCTGGTTCTGATGAACGTCGAAATCCTGCGACAGCTCGATCATGGTCTTCTCGCCCTTGATCGCTGCTACCGCCACTTTCGCCTTGAATGCCGGGCTGTGGTTCCGGCGCGGTCGTCTTGCCATGGTCTTCTCCTCGCTCGCAGCATCATGCTGCCGTTACGCGGAAAATCCACTTATCCCGGCTGTTCAGATTTTCGCAGCCACCTCTCTGTATCAGCCAAAGCCTTTAGCTTTTGCCACAGTTCAACGCTCCACCAGTTTTTCCAACGCAGCCTAAACCTGTCATTCAGTGTGTCCAGCGCCTGCCTAAACTTGCCGCTGTTATTTTCGTATTCGTCCATTTTCTCCACCAAGCCACTGCTTTAGCTTCACATCAACCTGCGCATAATCTCATCAACCACATGCTGCATTCCTTCTCTTACAAGATGGTTGTCATCGTTATAAAGTGGAAATCCGTCAACAGTAAACGGCGAGCATGTCTGCGATCCGCACATAATTGACCAAACATCTATGTACCGATCGCCCACATCACTGACTTCAAAAGCCTTAAAAACATCGGCATTACGTCGCTCATACTCTTCACGCTGTTGCAGATAGTTTGTAAAATCATGCGAGCCAAGCATTGACAAACGCAAAGCAGCATAAGGTACATCAAATTTATATTCAGGCACTGGCCCAACAATTATTATTTCTTTTCCCGCCTCACGCAGGTCTGTTATTGTTCGCGCTAAAGCGAGATTAAATTGACGCGGATTTTCAGAAACAGATGCGTTCTTCATTTCGTCGAAAGTAAAATCGTATGCAATGGCTTCACTTCCGTGTCTATATCCAGTCGTATACATCCCCCACTCAGCAGCTAACACGACAATCTTTACGTCCTTATCACTGAGCAACTCCTCAAAGGCACGTTCAAATTCCTCTGCATTCTCTCCTCCACACCTTTCAATCACTGATGAGCGCCAGTATAGCAACGGAGCACACCATCCCTTTGAAACTAGCATGGCATTCAAATTCTGCTCCGCCATTTGTTCGTTCAACAAGTATGCATATCTACCCATGTGACTATCGCCGACGAACGCGATGCCTGAAAAATCACCGTTTGCATCACCCATCATGCAGCCACGCATCTGCTCGCAACCATAGCTTACGGGCTGACCACGAAGTAAAATCGCTTGCTGTTCGCCAGTAAGGCGCCACTCAAACCCCTTCCCAACATGTCCAACCAACCCAACAGCAACAAACACAGCGCCTATCGCCCCACTCGCAGCAAACACACTACGCCGTGTCACAAGCAAAGGATTTGCACGTTTCCTAAACGCCTGTTCAACCCAATACCATGTCGCCCAAGCCAGTAGCAAAGACGCCGCAGCAAGCGCAGCCATCAGCACATGACTTGGTTCGGTTAAGCTGCGCAGACGTGCAAACGCGAACAATGGTTGGTGCCACAAGTACGCGCTGTAAGAAATCAACCCTATGCCAACAAAGCCGCGCAAGCTCAGTAGCCGTGCTACCCACGTATCCTGCGCCGCAAAAAGTATCACCAGTGCTGTACCTACTACCGGCACAAGTGTGTAGACGCTTGGAAAAGGCGTGCTGTCATTGTACGCGAAGATCGCAAACACAATCAGCGCCAAGCCAAGTGCGCTCAGCACATTGCTGGATCTCTGCGCTCGACCAACTGTCATAAATGCGCAAATTGACCCAGCCAACAATTCCCAAGCACGCGTTGGCGCCAAGTAAAAGTTAGCACTCGGCTTGTTTCTCCAGCCCCACTCAGCAAGAAGCAAGCTCAGCACAGCTACTGCAACCACACTCCAAAACACACGCTGCCGTCCAAACCGCCACAGCACGAGTAGGAAAATGGGAAACAGCAAATAATATTGCTCTTCTACAGCCAAGCTCCACGTATGCAGCAATGGCTTCAGCTCAGCAGCAGCAGCAAAGTATCCATCTTCACGCCAAAACAGCACGTTCGACGCAAAAAACACTACCGCAACCAAGCTTTGCGCAAAGTCCTTAAGCTGCGACGGCAACATCCACATGTACGCGAACGGCAAACACGCAAACATGACAACAAACAACGCAGGCAAAATTCGTCGCGCTCTGCGTTCGTAAAAGCGCGCGATCGAAAAATTGCCTTGCTCAAGCTCTGCAATCAGTATGCTAGTGATTAGATAGCCGCTAATTACGAAAAATACATCAACACCAACATAGCCGCCACTAAACACGCTAAAGCCAGCATGAAAAAGGATAACTGGCAAAACAGCTACTGCACGTAGTCCGTCAATCTCTCGTCTGTACTGCATAACTCACCCAAGTCTCAATTCTACACTCCGCATAGCCCAAGCAGCCATTGCCTGCCAAGTCGTTCCTTGCCGCAGTCACTGCACTTGACCAGCTCAGAATATACTTTCGATACCTTTTTCGCACTTTATGGATAATTCAATGCCTAGCAGCACGCGTACAAACGCCCTGCAGCGCCCGCTCTGCCACAGCGCGCAAGCTGACAGCAGCACCTGGCCCAACGCGCTGTACGCTGCGCCACCCAACTGCACGTTTCGTCCACGCCTACGCAGCAACAAGCCCAACCATCGCTGTCGTTCGCCCTTTTCTGTCTTTCGCGTCTTTCGCCCGTGCAGCGCGTACAACCGCCCTTACAGCGTCCGCAGCCCACGTCCGCTATCCAGCCCAGCCAAAGCACCCATCCTGCACTGTAGCCACGCCGCAGCGCAGTGTACGCCGCCGCTAGCCCTTCAAGCCACGCAACGCCCTTTCCATCTCACGCTTGCCTGTGCTGTTCAGCCGCCGTTCCTTACCCGCACTCACCAGCGCATCCTCGTCGTGCATGATGCCTTTGCGCACGTAATGCGTCTCCAAGTACTGTCGCCCCGTGCCCATGTTCTTGCCGATAATGTCAAACGCACGTGCGTTCGTGCCCAGCTCAATCAACCTTTGCTCCGCGTAGTAGTGTCGCAAGCTGTACGCTGTCCGCTTTTCTCCGTCGCTGTCGTACAACACGCCTGCTTCATTAAACAGCGCCGTAATCGTTTTGAAAAATCCCGTGTTGCGCGTGCCGTCCTTGTTCACAAACAGCCAATCGTCCTTCTTGTCTGTCTCTGTGTGCTCGATCAGCGCGTCATACCAAAACAACAACTCGGGCTGTGACGTAACTGTTCGCTCGCCTGTCTTCGTTGCTTTTGGCACATCAATGCGCAGCACTGGCGTTTGCTCAACTTCAGTAAGTCCGTAACCAATGTTGCCATGTTTCAGTTGCAGCACTTCACCAGTGCGCATACCCGTGTATGCCAGCCAGTAAATGTAGATCTGTAGCAGCTTACGCTGATAAAAATGCCGTGCATTTACGCGCTTGTCATTGTCGCCCTTCCCTTCAACCCATCTATCCATGTACTCGCATAGCTGTTCAAATTCAGCAGCATCAAAGCTAGCGCGCCGCTTTGCAGCAATACCCTGCTTTGCGTATGGATTTTCAATAATTGGCATAGCCAGCACAAGCTTGTGTGCGTTACCCCAGCCAAAAATTTCACGCAGCGCACTCTGTTCCATGTCCAGCGTCTTCTTGCTCGGTCGCTGTGCATGATTAGCATGTTTTTGTCGTTCCGCCTCAGTCGCCAAGCTCCAATAAGCAATGCGCCACGTCCAGTAGCCCTCAACATAGCTCTGCGTCAGTTCACCCAGCTTCTTGTCGCCAAAATATGCCAGCCAGTAGCGCCTGCTCTGCTTCTCAAACCAGTCAACGCGCTGTGTCTGCCCAACACGTCCTTTTGCTGCAAAACGTGCATCCAGCTTCACGCGCTTCTGCTGCCACCACAGCGCGTACAAGTCCCGCCATGTCAGTTCGATTACCGGCCTATTGTCTTTAACAAGCAAGCGCAGTTCATCGTACTTGTTCAGCGCAACACGCTTCGCTTCCTCCAAGTCGCTCTCGTTCGTCGTGCTTTGCCAGTAAGTAACCTTGCTGCCGTGTACGTCGCGCATCCCGCGTACGTGTATGCGCATGTGATAAATGGGCCGTTTGCTGTTGGCAGTACGATGAAAAAGCAAAATTTGCCCGTCTTTCAACTCGACCTTGTTCAAGTATGCCTTGCTCACTTCGCCTACCCCTGCGCAGCCTTCGCCCTGTCACTTTTCCTTGTAAACAAAGTGTAAGTTCACAGTCTTTTTCTGTCTAGCGCAGATGCTGGTGTGAAACTTTTGTCGTAAGCGTGTAAAAGAAAAAGCGCAGTAAAAACTGCGCTTTTCCAAGTACTTAGAAAATTCGTAGCGTTTGAATTTTCAACGCTTGGCTATTCAGAACCATTAATTATTGTTTGAATACAGATACTTACAGAGTAAAATTGGGTTATGCTAACATTCTGCTATATAAAATTTCAACAAGTACATTCTGCGCAAGTCATCCAAAGCGTCCGCAAAAAACACCAATAACATTCGCTTCTTGCGTTAGAATATTGCATACAGAGCTTAGCTTACACGCTTTCTGAAAACCTTTAAATCTCTGTCAGTATGCTCTTCTTTCTCCTCAAACCCACAATTCAAGAACGTCTTTATGCTTGGCTTGTTCTCAATTTTTATTTCAGCAACTACGTCATTAATATCAACCCAAACAGTTAATATCGCTTTTATCCCAATATTTATCACATCACCACTTAACCTAAAGCCGCGAAAAACTGGATTGAAATTGATTGATATTTCTGCGCTCGCATTGGTTTTATCCAAGTCAAAACGCACCATAGCAACTTTTTCAGCAACACCTTCAATGTCAGTTTCAGCTATATATAAAATACGCTCTTCATTTAGAAGTGTAGCCGCAAACCACGCATCGTGCTGCTCACGCAAAACTACACTTTGATTGCGCGACATTTTTCTTGTTTCGGCATCATTACGCCATAGAAAAATGTCTTTACTGTCTAACTTGTCTGCACGCCGTAACTTTAAATCATTAACTATCATTTATTCCAAGCCTCACTATGCCAGTCTGCCCCTTGCGCAACTGCACTCTCGCTACCATACAAATCGCCACATTTCACGCCAAAAACGCACACACAGCGCCCTCGCAGCGTGTAGCATCCAACAGCAGCAAACTGCCCTCACCCCCACTGTACGCTTGCTACACACGCTGTGCGCAACCACTGCACCCTCATCATTGCATCGTTTTCCGATGTAAGCACTACTTGGACGCAATGGGCTTGATGCGTTGGATTGGCTGCGTGTTGGGCTGCTGCTGTTGCTGCTGTTTAGGCTGCTTTGGTGCAACTTGGGGGAATTTGGGTGCGTTTGGCGACTTGGGCATAGGCACAGAACGCACTGCACGACGCTGCTTTTGCTTTGGTGCTGCACTTTGTTCTATGTCTCGTGCTTCGTCAGCAATCGCACTTGCCATCAAACGCAACACTTCCAGCCGAACTGCTGCACGTTCCTCACTCGTTATCTGTCTAATCAAATTCAGCGCACGTTGCACATCAGCCAAAGCACTCATCACAGCAGCCATATAGGTGCAAAATCACCACCCCAGGACTGTAAGTACTTCCCTACCAAAAACTGCAGCGCAATTTTTCTACGCACAAAACCCATTTCAAGCAGCGCCCATTCGTTCTGCAACACGCCACTTTGCTTCTGCTTGTTCATTCAGTGCAACTGTACATTTTTCGTGTAGCGCAGCAAAACGCTCTGCCCAAGCCCTATGTCGTGCTTCACTGCTGCGCTCCAGTTTTGTACGATAATAATTCAATTTACTTGCACAGACTACCAACGCATCAGCGCTTGGCTGCAACTGCTGAAACCTTAACGTGCGCATATAACTTGCGTTCTTTCCAAGCCAACCAACACAAAACTCCTCTTCACCTTTCACAGCATTCGCAGCAATTAATTCTTGCTTAATTTCTTCCAAAACCATTTTCGTCATTATTTTTCACCTCGTGCATAAATACACGTGAGCAATTTAT
>NZ_PZKF01000058.1 GCF_003034995.1 Phaeovulum veldkampii DSM 11550
CGGGCTAGCATCCTGCTGGTCTATGTCGACCACCACGACGACGCCTACAAATGGGCCGAACGCCGCAAGATTGAACGCCACCCGACCACGGGCGCCATGCAGCTTGTCGAGGTGCGCGAGCGGGTTGAAGAGGTGGAAATTTTCAAGCCCAAAGAGGTGGCCGCTACACCGGCGCCTGTCACAAAGCCCGCGATCCGCCTTTTCGACAATCTGCGCAAGTTCGAACTGATGGCCTTTGGCGTGCCCGAGGAATGGGTGAATGACGTCCGGGCGGTCACCGAGGACACATTGTTCGACATCATCGAGCACTTGCCGCAAGAGGCGCAGGAAGCTCTGCTGAAACTGGCTGTGGGCGAGAAACCGCAACCGCCCGAACCTGCTCCGGTCGAAGCCGATCCGTTTGCTCACCCGGACGCCCAGCGCCGCTTCCGCGTTCTGGCCAACGCAGAAGAACTGAAGCAGGCGCTCGACTATCCGTGGGACAAGTGGGCGGTCTTTCTGCATCCGGCCCAGGCTGACCTTGTCGAGCGATCCTTCTCCGGTCCGACCCGGGTTTCGGGTTCGGCCGGGACAGGAAAAACCATCGTGGCGCTGCATCGTGCGGTCCATCTTGCCCGCGCCAATCCTTCTGCCAAGGTCTTGCTGACGACGTTCTCCAAGCCGCTGGCGAATGCCCTGCGCAGCAAGTTGGCCAGCCTCGTGGGCAATGAGCCCTTGGTTTCGGCGCGGATTGTCGTGAAGGCGGTCTCGGCAGTTGGGTATGACCTTTATTCCGAGCGGTTTGGGCAGCCGCAGATCGCACCTGCTGCATTGGTCAAGTCGCTGATCGCGAAAGCAGCAGCTGAAGTCGAAGGACACAGGTTCTCGACCCAGTTCCTGATCGGAGAGTGGAACGACGTCGTGGACGCCTGGCAGCTTCGGTCTTGGGAGGATTACCGCGACGTGTCGCGCCTCGGGCGGAAGACCCGGATTGGCGGCAAGCAACGCGAAACCTTGTGGACCATCTTTGAGCGCGTCCGCGCTGGGTTGCGGGAACGCGGCGTTGTGACATGGTCGGACGTCTTCGGCCGTCTGGCGGATGGACTCGGCCAAGGCAGTACTCGCCCCTACGACTTCGCCGTGATTGACGAGGCGCAGGATCTGGGTGTGGCCGAGGCCCGGTTCTTCGCCGCTATGGCAGCAGTGCGCAGCGACGGCCTCTTCTTCGCCGGGGATCTTGGCCAGCGCATCTTTCAACAGCCCTTTTCCTGGAAGGCGCTTGGCCTTGATGTCCGCGGCCGCTCTTTCACGCTGCGCATCAATTACCGCACATCGCACCAGATCCGCACGCATGCCGATCGGCTCCTGCCGTCAACCGTTTCGGATGTCGACGGAAACACGGAAGGGCGGCGCGGCACGGTTTCCATGTTCGATGGGCCTCCGCCCATGGTCTTGGCCTGCAATGATGAGGATCACGAATGCCGCACGGTTGCAGGCTGGATCACTGATCGACTGAAGGAGGGTTGCGCGCCGCGCGAAGTAAGCATTCGCCGGAGGCCGCGTGCGTTAGCTATTGATTGGCTGCCTTTGGTTTGCGCGGCTTTGGGGCCCATTTTTTGGCGAGGCGCTCGAATTTGTCGAGGATGCGGCCGATGTCGGCCTCATATGGATCGAACTTTCCGCCGTGCCATTCGAGCATTCGAGCATGGTCTTCATGGTTGGGGTCGGCCATGGCTTCGAGGAAGTCAGCGTAGCCGGGAAAGCCACCGACATCCTCTGGGGGACAGGCCCCGATTGCTCTGACAAGGCGCGGGTATTCGGCCCCCAGAATGGCATCATCGATTTTCTCGACCTTGATCACATGGTGCCAGTTGTCGCCAAAATCGTAGATGTAATGGATGGTCTTGGTGCCCACGTCTTCGAGCACATCCAGCAGGCTGGTTTTGCTGGCGGGTAGCGGACCATCGTTGTCGTATTCAGGAAGTGGCACGCCCCAGCCGACACCACCGGCCCTGAACTCATAGAGGTGCGTGTCGGTCCATCCCATGGCGGCCTGGATCACGTCGTGCAAGCGGCTCAGCTTGATCTTCAAGGGCACATCGAAGCGTCGGAGCACCTCAGGCTCGACATCGGACAATGTGACCTTGAGGCGCGCGACCAATGTCATGCGGCGATCCTCTTCAATTCGGGTGCGGCTTTCCAATGCCATGGGAGCAATTCATGCACCCGTGACATGGGCATGTCCGGCAGACGTGCGAGCACATCGGCCATCCATGCCTGGGGATCGATGTCGTTCATCTTTGCCGAGACGATGAGGGTATACATGAAGGCCGCCCTGTCACCGCCGCGTTCAGATCCTGCAAAAAGCCACGACTTTCTGCCCAATGCGATGCCGCGCAGGGCCCGTTCGGCGGCATTGTTCGTCAGGCAGAGGCGGCCGTCCTCAAGGAAGGTGGTGAAGGCTTCCCAGCGACCTTTTCCGTCCAGCATGTAATTGATCGCCTTGGTGACAGGGTTGTGCTTGGACATCCGGGCCCGCTCAGCCCGCATCCAGTCATGCAGATCATGGACCAAAGGTGCGACCCGCTGCTGGCGGACCTCGTGACGCGCTGCGGCGGACAGGCCATTGATCTCGCGCTCGACAGCAAAGATTGCGTCGATCCGCATTACAGCGTCCAACGCGATAGGCGAGATTTCTTCTGCAATCTTTTTGCCCTTGCGGGCGATGGCTTTGATGTCAGCCAGTTCAAAGAACTTGCGTCTGGCATGGCTCCAACACAGCGCAGAACGCACCGGACCTGGACTGCGATCTGCCAAATAAAGGTCATTGTAACCGCCATAGACGTCCGATTGCAGCACGCCATTCCATCCAGCCAGATGTCGGGTCGGATGCTCCTTGCGACGATCTGTCGAGAACTTGAAGAGGGCGGCAGGTGGCGCACCCCCATCCCAAGGACGGTCATCGCGCACATAGGTCCAGAGCCGCGCCGTCTTCGTGCCGCCGCGGGCCAGCAGCGGCACGGTTGTGTCATCGCCATGCAAACGACCCGCGTCCAGCACGTGACGCTCGATCAGCGCATGGATAGGAGCCAGCGCCACACAGGCATGACCGATCAGATCGGCCAGAGTGGACAGGCTAAGCTCAATCCCCTCCCGCGCAATGCGTTCGGACTGGCGGTTCAATGGCTGGTGCTGTCCATATTTGTCAAAGGCGATCATCGCGATCAGCTGCGGCCCTGCCCAACCGCGCGGAATGGCGTGGAAGGGAGCAGGTGGCTGGCTGATCTTTTCACAAGCGCGGCACGTGAACTTTTCGCGGACGGTCTGGATCACCTTCCACTGGCGAGGGATCACTTCGAGTGTCTCGGTGACGTCCTCCCCCATCTTTACGATCCGGTCGGAGCCGCAGCAGGCACAACGGGTCGGGGCCTCGACCACTACACGCTCACGCGGCAGATGCTCGGGAAAGGGTTTGCGCACAGGTTTGCGCCGCGTGAAGGCGCGCACGTTGCTGGTGGCGTCCGCACCAGCGACCTGCTCAGCCGCAAGCGCATCCTCCGCGGCGGCAGCCTCCAATTCCTCAAGCTGCAATTCCAGCTGGTCGATCAGCCGTGCGCGGCGCTCGGAAGAGACGCCGTATTTGTCGCGTCGCAGCTTGGCGATCTCGAGCTTCAATTCCTGAATCATCGCGTCCGTGCAGGAGGCCAAGGCACGGGCCTGCGCCAATTCGGCTTCCGCTGCCCGTGCGCGCGCCGTTTCCGCAGCAAGAGCGGCACGCAATCTGACGATTTCGGAAGCGGCATCTGACATGGCCAATCCATACCATGGACACCTCAAAGAGCCAATAAAATCAGAGCTTTTCTTATAAATTATCCAGCCGTTTGAGGCCTTTGCGTCCAGCGCGGATTGCGCCAGTCAATGCCTTCGAGAAGATAGCCGAGCTGCGCTGCGGATATCGCCACAGCCGTCCCGCCCTGGCTCACAGGCCAGATGAACTTCCCCGCCTCAAGCCGTTTCAAATACAGCGACATGCCGACACCATCATGCCAAAGCAGCTTCACAAGATCACCTTTGCGTCCCCGGAAGCAGAAGATTTCCCCCGCATGTGGGTCGCGCCCAAGGCCCTGCTGGACCGCCAGCGCCAAGGTGTTCATCCCACACCGCATGTCCGTCACCCCACCCGCGATCCACACCTTCGTCCCTGCAGGAAACGCGATCATGACGGATCCAACGCCTGAACGAGGCGCGCCAGCACGACCGGATCGATCATCGCCGCAACCGAAAGACGCCTGCCATTCACAAGCGTGATCTCGGCGCGGTCGCACGAAGCCGGCACTACTTCCGGTTCTACTGCAATTGGTCCCGCTGGGGTTTCAGGGGGCGCGAGCGTCACCGGCGTGAACCGAAGCGGCGCCGAACCACCCGATAACTCTCCCTTGCGATATTGACGCCGCCACCGCACCAGCAATGTGCGCCCGATGTCGTGGCGACGCGCAGTCTCGGCAATGCTCCCGCGCAGGCCAAAACTTTCCTCAACTATGCAAACCTTCTGCGCATCCGTCCAGCGCCGACGGCGACCGGTGTCAGTGACAGATAGGATCTCTACTTCGGGTCTGTATCTATGGTCGGACATAACGTCGGACCTAAACAGAAAGTCTCTGCCCAATAAGACGGCCCACCGCGAAGGGTTACCGCGCGAAGTGGGGATCTTCGTACGGTCTGACGCGGAACTGAAACGTGCTCGTGCTGCCGCGAAAACTGCGGGGGTTCGCGCGGTCGAGTTGAGCGAAAAGGTCGAAGTGGAGGACGGGGCAGTCGCCATCAGCACGATGCACTTCGCCAAAGGGCTGGAGTTCCGGTCGGTGTTGGTCATGGCCTGCGACGACGAGGTGATCCCGCAAACAGAACGAATCGAATCTGTGGCCGACGACGCGGACCTTGAGGAAGTCTACAACACCGAACGGCACCTTCTGTACGTCGCTTGCACGAGGGCTAGGGATCACCTGCTGATTACGGGAGTCTCCCCGGTTTCGGAGTTCGTAGACGATCTTCTAAATGCGAAGGCTGTAGGGCAACTTCAGACCAAGCAGAACGGGGCGGGCAAATGACGGCGGTTGTGCGCCCCCGCAACCAAAATACCGTTGGATAACAAAGACTTGGGACCCGAGTGTTTCGCTCGCGTATAAGCCCGCGCAATTCTTGTCAACGCTGAGTCAACGTTTGATGAGTCCCCCTGAAAAGCGGGGACTTTTTGCGTTTTGTGGCGGCGGAGTATAGCCGTGGCGGCACCACGCTATGGTCAATTCTAGCTCTGGCGTATGACGATTGCCAAGGGACGCTCGACTGATCCGCACTTCGCATGCTGATCGGTCGTAGGACGAAACCGCTGAATTGATGGTCCCAAGCGTGGCGCTGGATACGAGATAACGCGACGGCTTCGCGCGATGCAGGCGAGGTTGCAGGCTTGGCGGAGCTAGTCATCGGTCAGCCGCCCGTCGCGCAGATGGATAAGCCGATCGAAGCGGTCGAAGATTTTCTCGTCATGGGTCACGGTCAGGATGCAGGCTTCCTGCTCGGAGGCAAGCTTTCGCAGCAGGTCCATGACCAGTTGTGCGCGTTTGCTGTCCAGGGCAGCGGTCGGCTCGTCCGCAAGGATGATCCGCGGGCGGTTCGCCAGCGCGCGTGCGATGGCAACCCGCTGTGCCTCGCCCCCTGACAGTAGCGCGGGCTTGACCGGGGCGCGGTGGCCGACCTCGAGATAATCGAGAAGTTCTTTTGCCCGCTCCTTTCCCTTTTCGGGCGCCCAACCGGCAAGGTCGAGGACGAGGGATACATTTTCTGCCGCCGTCAGAAAAGGTAGCAGGTTGTGGGCCTGAAAGATGAAGCCGATCTTGTCGAGCCGCAGGCGGCGCAAGTCGCTGCGCAGCCATTTGCCGTCATAGACCGGATCACCGTCCAGCACCACCCGGCCCGAGGACGGGTCAAGGATGCAGCCGATGATGTTCAAAAGCGTCGTCTTGCCAGACCCCGAGGGCCCCAAAAGCGCGATCACCTCGCCTGCGCGCACCTGCAGGTCAACCTGACGCAGCGCATCGACGCGGGTCTCTCCGTCGCCATAGTGCTTGGCCACGGCCTGCACATCGACCAAAATGTCACCGATTGCCATGACTTAACCCCCCAAGGCGGTGGCGGGGTCCACCTTCATTGCGGCACGCACGCCGAGCCCGCTTGCGGCCAGACAGACAACAACGATGATCCCGGCCAGGACGGCCACGTTGAACGGCTCCAGCACGACACGCCGCGGAAAGACATCTTTGACCAGCAGGATCAGGGTTAGACCGATGCCCCAACCTGCGGTCCCAAGGATCAGCGATTGCTGCACGATCAGGCCGATGATCGTGCGGTCGGGGGCGCCAATCAGCTTAAGCGTGGCGATCTGCTTTAGCTTTTCCATGGTCATCGTGTAGATGATCAATGCGATCACCACGGCGGACACCGCCAGCAGGATACCCAGAAACAGCCCGATCTGACGCCGCGCCTTGTCCACGACCGAGGCCAGCAGGATATTTTCCTGCTCGATCTGGCTAAGGGCCGCCAGATGCTTCCACTGACGCAGGGTTGCGGTCAGCAGATCGACATCCGCGCCGGGGGTGATGCGTACGATGACCGCCGCGACCGAGGCCGACTTGACCGCCCCCGCCCCGCGTGCGGCCTGCACCCGCTGATCGGCCGGGGCAAGTTCCGTTTGCAACGCCATTGCATCGGCCAGCGTCATATACACAGCCGGATCGCCGCCCGAGTTCATTGCCCCTTCGACCAATCCGACAACGGTAAAGCGGCTGCGGCCGAGAAGGATGGTATCCCCCACCAAAAGGCCGGTCTTGCGGTCGGCCACCAGTTCGAAATGGCTGGTGCCGATGCCCCGCCCTTCGGCGATGATCTGCGGGCCACCCGGTCGCCCCGGCTCATACCCAACGACGTAGAGCCGCAAGGTCCGGTCAAGAAACGGGGCCTCCACGGTCTGGTAATTGATGGCACCCGCTTCGGCCACGCCGGGCATGCGCGCCACGGTATCGCGGCTGTCGGCGGGAATGGAGGAGGCTTCGGCGAAAGGCCCCTTGGTGCCCGCCTCGACCACCCAAACATCCGCTGCCGGCGCCTCGACCACCGCCAAAGCATCAGCCACAAGGCCGTTGTAGATGCCGATCATCGCCAGAACGACCGTCATCAGCAGGCCCAAGCCAAAGCAGGTCAGCACAAAGCGGAACAGACCATGGCGGATGTCTTTAAGCGCCAGATTCATTGCGCATCCCCGATCCGGGCCAGCCTGCCTTCGTCGGCGCCTTTTGGTGGCATGGCGACAATCGCAGAGCCGTCGGGCAGGCCGCCTGTCACCTCGGCCCGGCCCTTGTCGTCGCGCGCGCCAAATGTCAGTTCGGCGCGCTGCAACCGGCCATCCTGCACGGTCCAGACCGTGCCGCGAAAGCCGTCAAAGCCGGTGATTGCCACCTCTGGCACCATCAGGGCGCTTTCACGCAAACCGGTCAGAATGCGCACTTCGGCCTGTTCGCCCAGAAACATCCTGGCGGGGCAATCGGTGCACGTCAACCAAACGCGGCGCTCTTCGTTCACGCGATCACTTTCAAGGCCGATCCGGGCGACGGTGCCGTGAAACTCAGCGGTGGGCTGCGAGCGAAGCCGGATGACACCCTCTTGTCCAAGCGCCAGTTGGCCGGCGCGTTCTTCGTCGATAAAGGCCTGAACCCAAATCGTTGCCGGATCAATCAGGGTGAAGATCGGATCACCGGCCTTGACCACCGTGCCCGGCTCGACATGGCGGGCAACGACAACCGCATCATAAGGTGCGACCAGCCGGTGATGGGAGAGCAAGGTTTCTTCCAGTTGCAGGGCTGCCGCCACATCCGCGCCTTGCGCGCGGATCACGGCAAGATCGGCCTCGGCCAATGCAAATTCGGCTCGCGCCACATCCTCGTCGCGCTGCGCCTCCTCGGCCCGCTGGATAGAAGAGATGTCCTGCCGCGCTAGTTCCTTCTGTCGATCGTTCGCGGCAATGCGCTGTGCCAGAACTGCCTGTGCCCGCGCCACCGCTGCATCGGCCTTGGCTTGACCGGCGGCATTTGCCGCAACCGCTGCCTGCGCCCGCGCAACGCGCGTTTTCTGCTCGGCCGGATGCAACGCGGCCAACTCTTGTCCGGCCTTGACCGCATCCCCTGCATCTGCCGATACCGACACCAATGCCGCGCCAACTTCGAACCCGACGCGCGACAGAACGCGGGCCTCGACGGAACCCAGGCCGTAAAGGCGCAAAGGCACCCCGGTTTCAGCCGCGACAACCGTCACAGTCAGGGGCCGTTCGGTCAGAAACCAACCAGCCGCCGCCAGCCCAACCAGCGCAACCGCGCCAAGGATCCAGCTTCTGCGCATCGCTCAGCCCTCGGCCCGGCGCATGCGGTTGATCAGGCCGTCTTTCAGCACGAAGTGGTGATAGAGCGCCCCCACAACATGCAGCGCCACCAGCGCCAGCAGCACGATCTTCAGCACGTTGTGCCCTTGTGCAGCCAGATCGACACCGCCGAACCAGGCCATCGACCCGCTGAGTGGCATCAGGATCATCAGCGCGTAAAGGCCGACATGGGCGGCCTTTGCCAAGGCGCGCTGAGCGGCATTGTCGCCGACCACGGCAGGCGCGCCGCGCCGCGCCCGGATCGACAGCCGCCACAGCGCAAACAGCATGACCAGCGCCCCGCCTGCGACATGGGCCAGAACCAGCGGATTGAAGGCGGTTTCCAGACCTTTCGTCGTCGCGTCCCACGCGGCTGCAATGGCATCTTTGAACAGGTATTGCTGCACGATCAGCAGGGCCGCAGCCCAGTGCAATGCAATCTGAAGACGGGTGTATCCTTTGGGGCTTGGCATGGCGGTCCTCTCGCTCTGGCGAATCAGCTTGCTTGCCTTGCAGATTATGTTAGTGATTACTTACTTACAAGAGGTGCTCAATGTTACGTCGCAAATCAGCCGAGGATCGCAAGACCGAAATCATTGCCGCCGTTCTGGACCTGGCCGACCGTATCGGCCCGGACCGGCTGACGACCAATGACATCGCGCAAGAGGTCGGCGTGACCCAAGCCGCGATATTCCGGCATTTCCCGACAAAGGCGGAGCTTTGGAGCGCGGTCGGGGACGCTATCGCGGATCGGCTGGAATGCGCGTGGCGGCATGCCGTGAATAGCAGCGAAAGCCCGCAGGCACGGCTAAGGGCGCTGATCGCCGCACAGTTGCAGCAGATCGGGGAAACCCCCGCGCTTCCGGCCATTCTGCATTCCCGCGAATTGAACGTTGATAATGCCGCCCTGCGCGACCGGTTTCGCGGGGTTCTGATGCAGTATCAGGCGTATCTGGTGGTAAACCTGCAGGCCATGGCCGAAGCCGGAATGATGGGGGCGGGCGTTCAGCCAAAGGATGCCGCCGTGCTTCTGACCTCGCTTGTTCAGGGCATCGCCATAAGGTGGAGCCTTGGCTCGCGCAGCTTTGACATCGTGCCCGAAGGGTTGCGCCTGCTGGAGGTACAATTGGTTCTGTTGGCCGGGAACGAGGGGCAAAAATGAAAACTCATCACGTCGCCGGTGTTGCGGCCATAGCCTTTGGATCGTTGACTCTGATATCGGGCGGATCGGCCCTGTTCGGAGCGGTCGACATGGGGGCCGTCGTGCCCTTCGTCCTGTGGTTCAACTTCCTCGCAGGCTGCGCCTATGTCATTGGCGGCCTGCTTCTGATAA
>NZ_PZKF01000059.1 GCF_003034995.1 Phaeovulum veldkampii DSM 11550
AGTGCTAACCTGGGCGCCTTTGAAGCGCTGCTAATCATTATTCAGAATGGTGAACATGGCTTACCGGTCTATCAGGCTGTTGCGAATGTACGTACGCCATTTTCTGGTCCGGCAGGCATAATCAATCGGCTGAAGACCCTTCGCCGCTTGGGTCTTCTCGATGAGAAGCCCGGAGCGAAGAAGTCTCAGGTTTGTCTCATTCCATCCGAGAAATTAATGCGGGATATTTACCCTGTTCTTGCTGCTAGGCACTACGGTGGTTTGCAAGAATGACCCCCCCCCCAACACACACACCGGGAAATGGTTGCCTACTCGCAGTGTCCGCGAGCCGCAATCTTACGGCAGATTTTCTTTCAGCGCCTCTTTTGTGGTGATTGGGGGGGAGATCATGAACGCCGTAAGGTCATTTAGTGGCGGGCGCATTAGCGGGCTTGTTGAGCCAGTGAAGCCACAGAGCAGTCTTGCATTCGTTCAGTCAAAGCCGAAGAATTCCATTCTTCTCTTGCAGGGGCCCGTGGGACCGTTCTTCGCTGAGTTACAGGAAGCCCTATCGGTTGCTGATTTTGCAACCCGCCGCGTTGTATTCAATGCCGGCGACAAATTCTTCGCACCTCAACGAAACTGCGCATATTTTACCGGAACCCTGTGCGAATGGGAAACTTGGCTGCGCTTTGAGTTGGCGCAGAATGCACCAGATGCCATCGTCCTGTTCGGCTCGAACCGACCAGTGCACAAGGTCGCGCGCCGTCTTGCGGATCTTTTCGGGATTGAGTTGCTCAGTCTGGAAGAAGGCTATCTTCGATCAGGCTATGTAAGCTGCGAACGGGGCGGTAATAATCAGCATTCGCCGATGGTGAAGTGGCGCCCTAAGCTGCTGACGCGGGGTGGCCGATCAGATGCAGCCCCCGCTGCGGGCGCGCAACCGTCGTCCTTTACCACCATGAGTTTTTGGGCAGCAGCCTACTATCTGGTACGAGATTTCGCGTCGAAGCCCTCAGATGCGCTTCTTTTTCATAGAAAGCGAGAAAGGATCCTGCCCTTGGCCCTGAGTTGGGCCATGCACTTGCTCCGCAGGTCCACTGCACGGATCATAGAGTTCCCGACTAGACAAGCGCTGAGCCGTCGGCGCGATAATCTGCTCATCCCGCTGCAGGTTTCAAGCGACAGCCAAATCCTTTCTGCCGCGCGTGGCTGGTCCACTTCACGGCTGATTGAAGCAAGCCTGATGGCGCTCCGAGCCAATCCGCACGCTCCCTTGATCATATTCAAGTTACACCCTCTGGAGCGTGGAAGTGCTGGAATTAAGCGCCTCATCCTTCGTAGAGCGGCCGAAATTGGCATTTCTAGTCATCGGATAAGAATCTTGCATTCGGGTCGCATGGGAGAATTGACCAAGCAGTCGAGCGGCATGGTTGTCATCAACTCGACGTCCGCCTTTTCTGCGCTGCACCATGGCGTCCCAGTTCTGGTCCTGGGCGACGCTATATTCCGTCATGATGCAATCGTCACCCTGGGCGAAACCGAAGCGGACATTTCTGCGTTTTTCAAGATCAGGCACGCGAAATCGCGCCTATTGGTCGATGAGTTTATCGCGGAGCTTAAGTCGCAGAGCGTCATCCCAGGCGACTTCTATGTGTCGCGCGGTCGGCAGATCGCAATCGCAGGCATCGTGGGCAAGCTGAAGCAACAGCAACGCGCGCCTCGCGGTCAAGAAGAGGCACGTGGATGAATAAGGCTCGTGCTTACAAGGGGGTGGCGTATTGGGTCACGCTGTCGTCTCTGCTCGCCAGCTGCTCGGCAATGCCTGCATTCGGCCCGGATGCGAGTGCCATCACAGGCGTAACTGCTGAAGGCGCTGTCGTCGATGAAGACGCGCTGCCATTTCATGTGGTCGAAATCACCGCTGCCACCCTGCCAATTGTGTCAGAGGCACATGCCAGCTTTCCGGTATCGTTTCGAACTCAAGGGTTTCGCGGGTCAGATGAAGTCGTCGGAGTTGGGGACCAACTAGAGATCCGTATTTGGGAGGTCGCGGAGGACGGTTTGTTCGCCTCCGCAGGCAATCGCGAGACCGTTCTCAACGTGCGCGTTTCGAACTCCGGCAACATCAGCGTTCCTTATGCAGACACCATTGCGGCGCGGGGTCTGACGACTGCTGAGCTCCGCAGCGAGTTGCTGGCCCGCTACCAAGGACAGGCCGTAGAACCTGAAATCGCCGTAGCGATCACGTCGACGGAAGCCAGATCAGCTACTGTCCTGGGTAACGTCCGGAGCCCAGGGCGTATCGCAATACCTCCGCGCGGCATTCGGCTGCTTGATCTTCTTGCGAGCACCGGAGGTGTGTCCCAAGCCCCTTGGGAAGTCACGGTTTCAGTACAACGCGGAGCAACCTCGGCATCACTTCTACTGTCAGCTATCGCCAGTGGCTCGACGACCAACATCGTTATTCTGCCTGGTGACACGGTTCATGTCTCACATGAGCCGCGACGCTTCGCAGTGTACGGAGGCGTGAGCCGGCCAGCCAATATCGAAATTCCCGTGGAAGACGCGCATCTCGCTTATCTTCTTGCAGAAGTTGGCGGCCTCAATGATCGAGTGGCGCAGACACGGTCGGTATTCGTGTTTCGCCCTTCTGCAGATGCCGGCTTGGCAACAGCTTATCAGTTGGACTTCTCGCGTCCCGACGCAATTCTTCTCGCAAGCGCGTTCAGGCTTATGCCCACTGACATAACATATGTAGCCTCGGCCGAAGCGGCTGATTTCAATCGCTTTGTGTCGATCATGCTGTCGCCGCTTCTAGGCGCGGCACGCAGCGTAAGTTCTTTGGGAAACTGACCAATGAACAGAATACAAGACACACGAATATTCTCAGATGCTGTGCAGTTGCCCGCTGTTGGCAATCTGACCGTTGGCGTTATAGGTTTGGGATATGTTGGCCTTCCGTTGGCCGCCGCGTTCGGCAAGAAAATTGCAACAATTGGTTTTGACATAAACATTGTTCGGGTTGAGCAGCTTTCTTCTGGTTTAGATATTACCGGCGAGCTTGATTGCGATTCTCTAAAGCAAGCTGAGCGACTTCGGTTTTCTGCATCCGAAAGGGATCTGCTGGAGTGTGACGTCCTAATTGTCGCAGTGCCGACCCCAATCACGAAATCGCGCACACCGGATCTGCAGCCGCTTTTGTCGGCATCCGAGGTCGTTGGCCGCTGTATCCGCAAAGGTGGGATCGTAATTTATGAGTCAACGGTTTATCCCGGAGCGACCGAGGAGGATTGCATTCCGGTCATCGAGCGGATCTCTGGTCTCCGGTACAACATCGACTTTTTTGCGGGCTACAGCCCAGAACGCATCAACCCCGGGGATAAGGATCGCCCGATCAGCAAGATCGTCAAGGTGACATCTGGGTCTACCCCCGAAGTCGCGGACTTCGTAGATGAACTCTATGGCCGGATCATCGAGGCCGGCACGTTCAAGGCCAGCTCAATCCGCGTGGCCGAAGCCTCTAAGATCATTGAGAATACCCAGCGCGACGTGAACATCGCGCTCATCAACGAGCTGTCGATCGTCTTTAGCAACCTCGGGATTGATACGAACGAGGTCCTGGATGCGGCGGCCACAAAATGGAACTTCATTCGCCTTCGACCCGGTCTCGTAGGCGGGCACTGCATTGGGGTTGATCCCTACTACCTCGTGCACAAATCCATGGCGACGGGTTTCATTCCTGACATGATCCGGACAGCCCGAGAGATCAACGACGGCATGGCGCGCAACGCGGTCGTCCGCTTGGTCACGGCGATGGTGGCGCGAAACATGCCGGTAAAGGGCGCGCGGGTCCTCGTGGTCGGGTTCAACTTCAAGGAGAACTGCCCGGATACGCGGAACACCAAGGTCGTGGAACTCGTCTCGCACATCCGCGCTTGGGGCATGGAACCCGAGATTGTCGATCCCTGGGCCGATCAAGGCGAAGTATTGGAGGAATACGGGCTGCCGGTCGGAGCCAGCCTGCCGGACGCTGCCCAGACCTATGACGCCGTGATCCTGGCGGTTCCGCATACCAACATCGTGGCCCAGGGGGCGGGGCGCTTGCGTGGCCTGCTCCGCCCCGGCGGGGTGTTGTTCGACATGAAGGCCGCATTTGACATTGCAGATAGCGATTTGAGGTTGTGACCATGAAATCAAAAAATGGATGGGAAAACGGATCACTGGATTCGAAAGACGAGTTTGATGCCGATTGGTATCGGAGTGCATATCCGGACGTAACATTACTTGGCATGGATCCAGCAGAGCACTATCAGACCTATGGAAAAATCCTAAATCGACCAGCTCGATCATCCTTTGTCTCAAAAAGTGATAAAGTTGACTACGCTCTGCCGAAGCATTTCGCTGAAGAGGTCGACCCAGCCCGACTTGATTTAATGTATGGACAGGGCATTTTGTCCAAATCCGAGCCCATACGGCACCCTGAGCTTGTCTCGATTTTGATGCCCAGCCACAATAATGAGCAATGGCTGACGCGTGCGATCCACGCTGCGCTATCCCAGCAGGGTGTCGAGGTCGAAGTCATTCTGATCGACGACGGATCGACCGATGGTTCGGTTAGGCTGGCTCGGCAGATTGCACAAACAATGCCCAACCTCAAGGTCATCTCACTCTTGCGTAATTTTGGTTGCTATTATGCGCGCAACATCGGCGTGATGAACTCTAAGGGGGCTTTCATCACCATTCTAGACTCCGATGATATCATGGCCCCTGACCGGATTGCGCGGCAACTGGACGCGTTGAAGGTGGTGCCGGATGCGATGGCTTGCCGGTGTCAACAGCGACGCTGGACACCCGATTTCGCAATGCCTGTCAGTGATTTGAAGCACGGCGAGAACAGCCTAATCTGGCGACGCGAAGTTATTGAGCGTATCGGTTGGTATGATACCGTGCGGTATAGTGGCGATGGTGAGTTCCGGATGAGGTTGCAACGAACCTATGGCCTTGAAGCGGTTGTTAAAATTCCGGATGAGCTTTATTTTACAAGGACAGTCGACGGGTCTCTAACGACTAACAAACACAGCCGGGTGTTTACCTATCAAGATGGTAAGTTGACGGTCACGCTCTCGCCACAAAGAAAAGCTTATGCTGATAATTTCAGCGCGTGGCAAAAAAAGAATAGGTATAATTTGCATATACCTTTTCCGCAGATGTCTCGCCAATTCAAGCTGGGAGCTGAAAAGCAAAATGCATCACCGTCGTTGAAGCAAAGGCGTGTCGGCGCGATGGCCAGTTTTCCGGCACGCCGCGAAAGTCTAAGGGCAGTATTGGCAAAGATTCTACCGCAGCTTGATGAGCTGCGGCTTTACCTGAATGATTACGACGAAATCCCAGATTTTGCGCACGATCCGAAAATCCGTGTCACCTTGGGCAAGGATGCTGAAGGGGATTTGCGCGACAATGGAAAGTTTCACGATCTGCCCATAGACGACAACTCTTATATTTTTACACTAGACGATGATCTGAAATATCCCGACGACTATGTTGCGCGCATGATCCACCAGATTGAAATGTTCGGGCGCGCTTGCGTGGTCGGCGTGCATGGGGTGATTTTTCCACGTGATAGGTTTGCACAGCTGGACGAGCGCAAGGTATTCGCTTTCAAAAAACAATTTACCGGGCATTTCGTGGACTTGCTTGGCACTGGTACCGCAGCTTGGCATAGTTCAATTTTTCGGCCATCTCTGGATGAGTTCGCCACAAAAGGTCAGTGCGACCTTTGGTTTGCGGCGGCAGCGGCAAAGTGCGGCGTGCCTTTTTTCTCCATTGCGCGCGGCCAAGACTGGTTGACGGAACACATCCGTCACGAGAAAAGCCTTTATCGCGAAGCACTGACCTGCCCGGACGATTATTTCAAGACTTATAATAGCTCGATTGCCCCGGTTTTGCAAAAGGGCCGGCTGCGGCGAAAAATGGCTGCGCATCTGGGCCGGTGCTATGACAAAGACACGTTGGCGGCTGCCGGCATCGCAATGCCGGAAAACGTTGCGAAGGCGGCGGATGATATCACCGCGGCGCGGCGCCCTGTGATACATCTTGCGCCGCTGCCCACTTCAGACAAGCGATCAGACCCAACCTTTGCACAGGAGGATCTGCATTTCCATATCGTCGTCAACGGCTGGAACTGCCGTGAGTATCTGACGACCTGCCTACGCTCGATCGCACAGCAGCTGCCGGCGGATTACAACTTTGACGTCACGCTGATCGACGACCATTCCACCGATGGCACCTACGAGGATCTGACCCGTACGGCCATTCTGCCACACGCTCGACTGATCCGGCTCACAGACAACACCGGCCCCGCCCATGCCCGCCATGTCGGCATCAGCGCTATCGAGGATCCCGACACTATCGTTGTGCTGCTCGACATGGACGACGCGCTGGAGCCGCATGCCCTGCGCACCGTCGCAAAATGCTATCGCGACAATCAGGAATGTCTGCTGACCATCGGCAACTGGCACGATCAGGACGGCAAGCTCAACCCGCAGACGTTCTACACCGCCGAGGAGATCGACAATCAGCGCACCCGCGAGATCGAGCTTTTCAACGCAACCCATCTGCGCACCTTCCGGCGCCGCCTCTATGATGCTGTCGAGGTGTCCGATCTGCTGGACCACGAGGGCAACTGGCTGGAAACTTGCACCGACGTTGCGTTGATGTATCCGCTGATGGATCAGTGCCGTTCGCATGAGGTGATCTTTATAGACGAACCTATCTATCGATACACCCGCAAGCATAGTACGGGGACGTTGGCGCGGTTTGGTAAGCCTCATAAAATTGAGAGGCTCAAATGGTTGAAGGCGAAGGCACCAAAAGCGAGGTATAAAAATGATAGATATTAACAGCACCTGTCGAAGTAGAGGCCAAATGCTTTCACCACAAGCAATAATGCTTTGCCGGACTCGGCAAAGTAGAATGCGAATACCCAAAAGCATGAGCGGCATTCTGTATAGTTACTGTTACAAGTCGATGGTGCTGCAATTCAAAGCTGTCAAAATCATGGCTTTTGCTTGCCAGCTGATTGTCATGCGGCACAATTTTATCTCGAATATATACGATAAATCCGTGATGAGGAACGACATATTATGAGTTATCGTCCGATCTATGAGGAAGATGAGTTCTACTGTAACCAACTTCATTTTTCCATACCTAATGACGACGGAAAGAAGGTTTTCTATACATATATACGCAAGAACGCATGCTCAGCATTTAAGCTCTTAATGCGGCAACGGAGTAATGCTTCGGGTCCGAGGGGCGAATTTGAGTTTAGAGTCGATCCAAACACAGACAGTTGGGACCATTCGTTGTTCATCTATCGTGATCCCTTCGATCGGACCGTATCAACTTATTTCAATAAGTTTGTTGATCGCAAAGGCAATGAGGACATATTTTCGAATTTTTCCATAATAACTTCTCGGGATCCGGTCACTGCGAGTTTCCGTGATTTTGTAAATTATTTGACTAGTGCATCTTTCAGCAAGCTGGATCCACATGTCTGGCCCCAGAAATCGCATCTTGCCGATATTACCTACACAGACCCAGTACCGATGGGCACTGTTCACTCTTGGTTTGCCCGGACGCTGCCATCGCTGGCTTCGACATTCGAACGGCCGATTAATCCCAGTAGTATTTCGACCGCTCATACTTTGGATAATCTGTGTGATATTCCAGCCAACCAGCTGGCGGGCTGGCAAAGTCCTGTTGGAAGGAGCAGTTTTCGGGTTTTGAAGCATCTTATAATGGACATCTATTCAGTCTATGTCGAGATGGTTGCCCGTATAGAAAGAGCTAGAGCCGCGGCCATCAGATAAGCATAAGACCAGAGGAATAAAATTATGAAAACAGACTATTCTGAGAATACCTTCACGGTAGATTTATGCTTTCCTGAAGGGGAAAGCTTATTTCTGCGTAAGGCTTATACAAGCGCACATGTCATCCTCGAATACGGCTCCGGCGGCTCATCGATCCTCGCCTCGGAACAACCCGGCAAGCTGGTTTTCAGCGTCGAATCCGACCGCAACTGGGCCATCCGCCTTCAGGCTGAAATCGACGCCCGCGATCTGCTCTCGCCGGCCCATCTCTATCATGTCGATATCGGTCCGACCGGCGAATGGGGCAGGCCAGTCAGCCCGGACGCCTGGACGCGCTTTCACCGTTATCCGCTGGCGATCTGGGACGAACCGTTCTTCCGCCAACCCGATGTCGTTCTGATCGACGGTCGATTCCGCCCCGCGTGCTTCATGGCGGTTCTGCTGCGCACGCGTAAACCGGTCACGGTGCTGTTTGACGATTACACTACCCGCCCCGCCTATCACTCGGTGGAAGATTTTCTAACGCCATCGGAAATTGTCGGGCGGATGGCGGTTTTCGAGGTGGCGCCCCGGACCTGGGATGCCACGGAGGCACCGGCCTTGATGGATCACTTCTTCAGGGCGACTTATCACGGCCAGAAATCCGGCCGGTACGAAGCGCCGCTGACGCAGCAATCGGAAGCAGGTTCGCATGGGGGCCGTGTCCATGACTAAGGCAATGTCAGAGAATTCTGCGGTGGCGCGTCTGGCGACCGATGTATTTTCGCCAGCGGCTTTCGAGTTCCTTTTCTGGCGGCCACGGCATTTTATGGACTCGCGCGCGTTGGCGCATCTTCCGTTGTTGTTTTGGGTCTGTGCCGCGCTTCGGCCGCGACAGGCGACCGTTGTTGGGGTCGGAGACGGCGTGGTTCATTTCGCGCTTTGCCAGGCGATGGAAAAGTTGGACGGCCAAGGTCGATGCACAGGTTACGGTTTTTGGAAAGATGCGACTTCTGAGGGGGTTGCAACCATGGTGCCTGCTGATCTGGCGCGACATCAGGAGATGCTATACGAGGAAATATCACGCTTTATTCCGAGCCGTGATCCTGATGCCATCGCAGATGGGTTGGCGCAGAACGCGCTGGATTTGTTGTGGCTGGATCTTGCCGCTTCGCCCGGCGGATTGGGTCAAAGAGCGGATCTGTTTGCGCGCTCCGTAAAGCGATCGGGCGTGATGTTCGTGCATGGCATAAGGGCTATCGCGGAAAACAGCGCAGATGGTGCTGCCATTAAGCGCCTCCTGAATTCGCAACGTTGTGTGCGGTTTGACGATGAAATGGGCCTATTGCTCGTTGTGTTCGATGGCGATGTGCCGACGCGGCTCGAAGCCCTGGTCACAGCCACAGAAGAAACGGCGTTGCCCCCTGAGGTTGAGAGGGTCTTTCGACGAGTAGGGCAGGGGCTTCTTGCGTCTGTGCGTGGGGCAGATGCCGTCACCGCACGAAAGAAGGCCGAGCAGCGTGCTGCAGATGCGCGGGCAGCCTGCGACACTGCCGAAGGAGCGCTTAAAGATCTGAACTCAGCCTATGATCTGCGTGCGCGAAAGCTCGCTCAGGTTCAGAGCGAGTTGTTTGATGCGCGGATGCTTGTGGTCGATTTGCGTGCGGAAATCGTCGATAAGGATGGCGAGCGCCTTGCGCTGGAGGAGGCTCAAGAGCGCGCGCTGGCCGAGATGGAGGGGCAGTTCGACACCGTGACCGCCGAGGCCGACGGCCTTCGTGAGCAGGTCGCTGCGGCCGAGGATGCGCGCGTTGCGCTGGAGGCCGCCCA
>NZ_PZKF01000060.1 GCF_003034995.1 Phaeovulum veldkampii DSM 11550
GGTTGTGCGTGAAGATAATGACCTGACGCCCTTTCTTCGCCTCGGCGACCAGACGCTGGGCGACCTTGCGTAAGCGCAGGTGATCGAGCGAGGACACTGGGTCGTCGATGATGATACCATAGCGCGGGTCATAGCCTCCGATCTCGGCTAGGAAGCAGGCGAGCGCCAGCGCTCGCTGCTCACCCTCAGAAAGGACCTGGTTGTTCTTCACGGCACCGGCACCTTGAAGACCCACCGAGAACAGGCTCTTGCCGCCCGAACTCGAGTCGCTGACCTTGAACGGAAGGTGGTTGAGGTCAAGCGAGCCGATCTCCTCGGCTATTCGACGTTCCAACTCCTCGGTCACGAGCTGTTTGCGCAGGGCGGTGATTTGCGTCGAGATCGAACGTGTCGCCACTTGTGTCTGGCAGCTCGCCAGCGATCTTTTCTCCACGACGTCCCAAAGACGCTGAAGGACCGTCTCGAGGTCGTTCGCGAGCTTTACACGGTCCTTGAGTTCAGCGAGCCGCGCCCGCATGGCATCCAGCGCTTCGGTGTGGGAGGCGCTTTGCTGGAGCGACACGGCCTCCTCCTCTAGGCAGGCGACTTCGGCAGATGCCGTCGTGATGATCGCGGCGACATCCGGAGCGGGCGCCGGGTTCGCAGTTTCGTTCAGCAGAGTGGTTCGCCTCGTCTCGAATTCGCGCAAGATCCTAATGATCTCGACTACGGTGTCCGCACGCGTGGCGTTGAGTTGGCCGTAGGCGGCTAGGCTCTCTTCGACGATCACAACGTCGGGCACTTTGACCTGCTCGACTTGCGCAAGAAGCTCCTGAAGGGCTTTGCGCGCAGCGTCGGCGCGCTTTGTGGCCTCACCACTCACGAAGTCGTTGAAGCGCGCTAGTCGAGCGGCGCCAGACGAGGTGAGCGGCTCGAGACACAGGAGGCAGAGGTCGCCGGTCGTCTCCGGTAGACGCTCGGGCGCTGACTCCATTCCAGCGGCCGCGAACTTGCGCGCCGCCTCGAACAGGATGCGCCACGCTTGGCTGCCAACATTCGCGACGGGTTCGTCCGCAAAGGTGGCGGATGCTGCGATCTTCTCAGCCTCTTCAGCCTGGACGAGCTCCCGCCGTGTGGATGCGATCGCCGCGCCAACAGTTTCAGAAAGCCCATTTCGAAGGCCACCCAGCACTTCGCACACACGCTTCAGCACTGCGACGGCGCGGCGGCGCGTCGCCGCCAAGGCGACAGGATCGGCGGCGAGTTCTGCCTCCAGTCGGTCGAGTTCCTCCATTTCCGTCGTGGAAAGTTCAGATAGCTTGCGAAGTTCATCCTCGGTCGGCAGCGAAGAATCCTTTGGATCAAGTTTGGCGAGCGTCAACGAGACAGTACTACCTGAGGTGTAGCCCGCGGGCAGCGGGACGCGCAGCCGCGATGCGAGGTCCTTCTCTTCCTCGGAGAACTTCGCGGCCATCCTCTGGCAAAGTTCGCCATGGTGCTCGAGGATTGCGATTTCGCGGGGGAGGTAGGCGATCCTGTTCTCGCCATCGACGTAGAGTCGGGCATTGTGACTGTCAAAAACTGAGATCTGGCGGAGCTGTGAGGGTGCGGGGGTCGCGGGATCCCACTCGATGTCGGTCACCGCATCGTCGCCGATCTTGTAGCGCACCTGCACCCGCATCGGCCCGCCGGTGGCATCGAAGACGTTCCCCCGCAGCTGGTCCGCGGTGAGGCTGCGGCACAGCCGCTTGGCAATGCGTGTGTATCCGCTCTTCCCGCTCCCGTTCTCCCCATACACCAGTGTGATACCCACTGCAGCCATGCGCAGCTTCTGGCCACCGGCGAGCCGGTCGATGTTCTGCACCGGACCGAGCTGCACCAGCACGGTTCGCCTCGCCTCCCCAAATCCGCCGCCGAGATGTGAGGCATCGATGGAAATCATTGGGTGAACGGAGGAGTCAGCACGAGCCGCGGCACGCACGTTGTCGAGGATGCAGTCGGCATCCACCTGCTCTACTAAATAATCCGCCGAGATGGCGATCCGTCGCAGGCTGTCCTTCACCCAGTCGGGCTGTTCTGCGGCCCAACCTAATAGATCTTTGGCCATTTTCTCTCTCCTATAAGGCGAGTATGCTTGCGTTTATCGAAGCACGCAAGCGGGGGCCAGCTAAGCCGACGGGTCCCCACTTCGTTCGGCCTGGCCAACGGCACGAGATCGGGCCGCGCCAGATGCTGCGCTCCCCTTGCGGGTGCTGCGCGCATCCGCGTGGTGGCGAAAGTCAGATCCACACCGATTTCACACCTTAGGTGGGTGCTGCTCGATCCAGGCTTGGAGGATCCGTCGAACCATTTCCGGGCGGGTAGGAATATCGGGCTGGTCGCGTCTGAGTGCGTCGATCGCCTCGATCATCTCCCTGCCCAGTCTCAGGGTAAGGGCTTCTGTATCTTTTTTAGGGGGCGCCATTGAATTTTACCATTTTGATGTTGACATCATAATGGCATTATCACATATAAGACGAGCGGGGGCAAGAACTCTCACCTTCCTGTCCACCGCTCTTGCCACCGCGATCTATAGGGAGACCGCAATGACCAAGTCCGACCGTATCACCCCCCGCCGCCCGAATGAAGGGATCACCGTCGCCCAGACGGCAGTCAGCTACGGCTTTGCCGAGCTGCTGCGCTCGCTCGATGCCTGCATTGCGGCTGAGCGCCCTCTCCAGCGCGGGGTCGCCGACATCTTCGCCCCCAACTTCGACACGGCGCTGGCCGAGGCGGAGCAGGCCCGCGACGCTCTCCTCGCCAGCCTGAGCACGGTGATCGACCTTCACGAAGAGCGCCCTTCGGACCGCGCGCTGCGCCTCATGGCTATGGCGCTGAAGACGCTGCTTTCCATCGAGTGTGACGAGGACCGGGTGTACCTGGCCGACGCGTTGATGCAGAACGCCCAGCTTCTCGAGGTTCAGGGAGCCCACCCCACGATGCGGGCGGTGCGCCGCGTACAGCAGCACTTCTTCCGCAGCTGCGTCGTTCTGATGTCCATGCAGGACTTCGGCGGACCCGGCCCGGATGGCGACGGCGCCTGCGGACCGGCGCTGGCCGCCTGATCGGGCCGACCCCGCGCGCCATTCCGAGGGGGCCCGGCCCCCTCGCGTTTTCTTCCCTTTAATGAAGGTGCACGCTCATGCAGCCTTTTCTTCCCGGCCTGACTATGCCGCCCCGCCCCACTGAGACCCGTGACGCCCGTGTCGCGTTGGCCCGTTACCCGGACATCACGACCGAGGACCTGTGCAGGTACGCAAAATTTTTGGGCGCTTCGGCTGAACTTCTCGTTGACTCGTTGTTCATGCGCTTTGGGGAACGTGTCTTTCCCATGCCGGAACATGAGCGCTGCGATCGAGCGCTGATCCTCCCGGATCGCGCCCCGATCCGCATCCAGGTCAAGACCCGTCATTCGGTAACGGCCTGCGGTGACTATGTGTTCAACCTGAGGCAGCGCAGCGAACGGGGCGCGACAGGGCGCGGTCCATATGACAGCTGCGACTTCGACATTCTCGCCATGGTGGTCTTGTCAGAGGGGGTCGTGAGGTTCACGGCGGACTGGCACCTTCGGCAGATCATCCATGCCTCCGAGATCCCGGAACTTCGGCGGCATCCCCGCCGCAGCCTTGACGCGGCGCTTGCGCGGCTGGGCCATACCGACGCCATTCCCGGCAACTGGATCGACGACCTGGACCTCGCCGCCTGACCGGCTCCGCCGGTCCGACTTCACTCCCGGAACAGCGAACACCCTCGGCCCGCCGTTGCGGCGGACCGGTTCCCCTTTGTCACCTTTTTTGGAGGCTTCCCATGCCGCAGTCCACCACGCCGACCATCGCCCCGACCGTCTCGAACAACGGCGACACGGCCGCCGTGCCCGCGTGGCGCGATTTCGCCGCAGCGATCCGCGAGAGCCTGGTTCATGAGCATCCCGGATGGGCAACGGTCTCCGGCGTCATCACGACCCACCCGCCGCATAAGGCAGCCCCCGACGCGCGGGCCTCTTTGGGTGGACGGACGCAACAGGCGAAGCCCGCCATGCCCCCGGCCGCGACCCCGACCAACCCGGCCAAGACTGCTCACGCCGCGCCCCGGACCGACCTCGATGATATTTTGGATTTCGTCGAGGCGGAGGCGGCCCAGGCCGCCGCCGAGCTGCTGGCGGATGCCCTGCCGCCTCTTGCTGACGGGGCGGGCAAGGAGGCGCCGGTCCATACCCTGCGGCCATCGGCGGCGCTGGCGGTGGCACGGCTCGCCGCGACCTTTCCCAGCCCCGCTGCGCTTTATCATGCCCTGAGCGCGCCCGGTTCGCTAGCGGTACTCGCGGTGAACTGCCCCGGTCTGGATGAGACCGTCTACAAGCTGCTCGAGCATCTCCTCGCCCGCGCCCCCTTCTGGCCGGATGATGCACCCCTTCCCCTCGCCATGCGCGCGGAAGAGACGGTACTGTCCAAGGACGCCCGCAAGTCCGGCGTGGGCCCGGTCGGTCAGATGGTTTCCATGTTCCGGACGACATTGGAGACGCGACGCGCGATCGTCGCGGTGGCGCTGGCCGCCGGGACCCTGCCCTCGGCGCTGCGCGCGTTGAAGCCGCAGGTGATCCACCTCGCTCCCCTCGACCGGTCCATGCTGGCGTGGCTCCTGACTGACGCTTACCCCGATACGGGGGGCGACTTTGAGGGTGGCACGGTCGGGGTCGACCTTCTGCCAGAAGACGCTCTGTGCAAGGGGATCGGGGCAGAGGACCTGGTCCTTGCGCTCCGCAGCCCGACTTTGGTCGGCGCGATCGCGGCCCTGGTCGCGGCCACGACGCCCGGCACCCCTGAGGGGCCGGGACTGGCCGATTTCCCGCTGCCGCGGGAGGTGCGCGAACCGGTCGAGCAAATGGTCGCCGACTTGCGCGCTTGGCAGGCCGGGGAGCTTCCGTGGAAGGACGTCTCTCGTGGCCTCCTCCTCGCCGGCCCGCCGGGCTGCGGCAAAACGGAAGTCCCGCGCCTCATCGCCAAGTCCGCGGGCATCAACGTGATTTCCGGCTCGATCGCCGACTGGAGCGCGGAAGGCGGCCGCGGGTCGGAGGTGGTCAAGGCCATGCGCGAGGCCTTCGCCAAGGCTGCGGCCAACGCCCCTTCGATCCTTTTTGTTGACGAACTGGATGCGGTCGGCGACCGCGACCGCGTGGGGGACAACAATCGCACCTGGACCGAGTATGTGGTGACGGCCCTTTTGGCCGCAATGGACGGATATGACGGCCTCGAGGGAGTGGTCCTCATGGGCGCGACGAATCATCCGGAGCGGATCGACCGCGCGATCCGTCGGCCCGGGCGCTTCGACAAGGTTCTCAGCCTTGGATACCCGACACACGAGCTGATCCCCGCCGCGATCCGGTGGCAGGCGTGGCCTGATCTGGCGGATATCGACCTGACCGGCCTCGCCGCCCGCGCTGTGGGGATGAGCGGGGCAGACATCGCAGCCTGGGTCCGGTCCGCCCGGGCGCTGGCCCGGCGTGAGTGGCGCCCGCTTGGCGTGGAGCACCTCGAGACCGCCCTGAACGAGTTGCGCCCGCAGATGCCGGACGCCCTGCGCTGGCAGATCGCGGTGCACGAGGCGGGCCATGCCGTCACCGGGGCCGCCACCGCTGTCGCCCGCCCGCAGATGCTTGCGATCCAGGGGGGTGGAGGGGTGACCCGCCAGTCCCTCGAGCGCCGCGGCCAACGCCGGGGAGACCTGATCGACGCGCTCGCGATCGATCTGGGGGGAAGAGCGGCGGAACTTGTCGTGTTCGGCCAGCCGTCGGGTGGGGCCGGTGGGGACAGCACCAGCGACCTCGCTCGCGCAACCCAGACGGCGGCGACGCTGGAGCTGTCGTTGGGTCTGGGCGAGCAGCTCCTCTGGCTGGGAGATCCGGAGACGGTGCTGACCCGCCTGCGCGTCGAGCCGTTCCTGAGGGCGCGGGTTGAAGCCCGCCTCCAGGAGGCCCAAGCCCGCGCTCTGCGGATTGTTGAGGCCAACCGCAGCGTCCTGGAAGAGATGGCTACGGCGCTGGTCCGGACGAGCCTGCTCACGGGACCCGCACTGGAGGCTCTGGTCGCAAAGGTCGTGCCGGAGCCGGCGGCCGGATCGGGGCATGTGACTGTGGACCCCATCGATCAGGACGGCATCGTCAGCCCCTCCGCAGGTCAGGTCGGGCACCGGGGTGCCGCCCTTCTCACCCTCGCGCCGGAACAGCCGCATGCACCGTCGGCGCGCGACCTGCGGACCCGTCAGGACCGAGCCGACAACAACAACGGGGCACCGGACCCGGACATTACCCAGCCCTTTGCGGCCTGACGGCCCCGGCAAGCGGCGCGCCCTGTGCCGAGGGCGGGGCGCGCCGTTCGGGGACCAGGCCCCTTACCCGAGACACTATGTATAAGGAGACAGTCATGCCCGAGAGCACACGTCATCTGCCGATGATCACCCGGTTCTACCGCCGCCTGCGGCGAGATCGGAACCTGTTCCACCGGCCGACACATCGCCGGACAGCGCCCCCGCCCCAAAAGATCCGGTTTTGCGGTCAATTTTCGGCCGTGCCGCGCGACCGTTCGCGCGGCCGGCATGTACCGGTGCGGTGATCCGGGGGGCGGGGCGGCGTCATGGCGGCCGCTTGCGTCTGCCCTCCCCCCCCTTTGTCAGTCAGCGCCGAGGTCAGACCTGAGGACATCGCCGACCTGAGCGCAGAGGTCAGTGCTGACCTGAGCGCTGACCCAAGCACCGACCTAAGCGCCCACATCAGCGCAAACCTGAGTGCTGAGGCGGTGCGGCTGGATTTCTGCGGCGTCAATCGTGTCGAGCTGCTGCCGCGTATCCACATGTTTCGCGGGGCGCGGGCTTCGGCGGCGTAGCGCGACGGCGTTTCGGGCCTTACATTTCCGGTCAAGCGCAGACTGCGCGGTTGAGCGGCAGAAGGCCGGCTCGGGTTTCACCAGATCGGCGGGGGCCAGCATGGCCAAGGACAAGAAGGGGCCGGGGATCGGCAAGAAGAGTGGGGCGGACTATCGGGCGTCGCACCGCGCGTACAGCGCGGCGTCGGCGGATCGCAAAAAGGCGATGGGAATGACCCGGGTGTCAGCCTGGGTGCCCGCGTCACGCGCGGAGGCGTTGAAGCGCTACGCGAAGCGCCTGTGCGAGGGTCACGAGCCCGAGACGAACGCGGGCAATCAGGCAGGATCGGGGTGGGTCACCCTGCTCGTGATCCTGTTCATCGGGTCGCGGAGGAAGCGGAAGACCCCGCAGCCCGATGACCGCCAGCGCGACCTCTTTGGGCCCGCGTAAGCGGGCCCAAAGCCCCCTGCCCTCCCGGTTGTCCACATAAACGTTTCGGGTGGCCGTATTCGGTGCGGGACGGAGGGGGCGGGTCTGGGGTAATCTTGCGTCACGGGCCCGTGGGGCCTGTGGAGCAGAAGCTCCAGCCAATCTTGTTCTCGATGGCGCCCAAGAAAGCGGCGCAGGAGGGGCGGGACCATGATGAATGACGCGGAAAGGAGCTGCGCGGAGGCAGCATGAGCCGGGCTTGGCCCGGACGGGAGAGACGGAAGACGGGACCGGGCGCGGGGCGTGCCCTGCCCCGAAGACGAAGGTCCCCGGGGCTGAGGCGACGACGCCTGGGCCTGTGCATGAAGCACCGGGACCGGGAGCGCCGCTGCCCCCGCCGCACCCGGCGCTGGTTGAGTTGGTGCGGCTGCTGGCGCGGGCGGATGCGCGGCGGGCACGGTCGGAAGAGAGAGGGACGCGGTGATGAGAGAGAAGATGGCACTGCGCGCGGCGATCTACGCGCGCTATTCGTCGGACATGCAGTCGGCGGCCTCGATCACCGACCAGGTGCGGATCTGCCGCAGGTTGGCCGAGGAGCGGGGCTGGCAGGTGGTGGAGGTCTTCGCGGATGAGGCGATCAGCGGGGCCACGCACCTGCGCCCCGGATTTCAGGCGATGCAGCAGGCGGCGATGACGGGCCGGTTCGACGTGCTGGTGGCCGAAGCGCTGGACCGCCTGAGCCGGGATCAGGAACACATCGCGGGCCTGCACAAGCGGATGCGCTTTCTCGGGGTGGAGATTTTCACGAAGGCGGAGGGCGCGATCAGCGAGATGCACATCGGGCTGGGCGGTACGATGTCCGCCCTTTTCCTGCGCAACCTCGCGGAGAAGACGCACCGCGGCCTTGAAGGCCGGGTCAAGCAGGGCAAGTCCGCTGGCGGGATCAGCTACGGCTATCGGCTGGACCGCCAGCCGCTGCCGGATGGAACGCATACGACCGGGGACCGGGTGATCGACCCTGTCGAGGCGGCAGTCGTGCGGCGGATTTTCACGGAATATGACCGGGGCCTGAGCGCACGGTCGATCGCGATCGGGCTGAACCGGGACGGCATCGCCCCGCCCCGCTCGGGCGGCAAGGGATCCGGGACGTGGAGCTTCTCGACGATCTCGGGGAACTGGCAGCGCGGGACGGGGATCCTAAACAATGACCTGTACCGGGGTCGCCTGGTCTGGAACCGGCAGCATTTCGTGAAGGATCCGGACAGCGGCAAACGGCAGGCCCGGATGAACCCGGCCTCCGACTGGATCACCGAAGAGGTCCCGCACCTGCGGATCATCGACGATGCCTTGTGGACCCGGGTCAAACAGCGGCAAGGCGCGATCCGGGAGGATATCCTGACGGAACGGGCGGAAGACCCCGGCGCGCCGAAGATCGAACGCGGCCACCGCCCGCGCTACCTGCTGTCGGGCCTTTTGACCTGCGGCTGTTGCGGGGCCGGTTACATCATGATCAGCGACACGCGCTATGGCTGCTCGGCCGCCCGGAATCGGGGCACCTGCGCCAACAGGAAGACGATCGCGCGGGAGGACGTGGAGCCCCGCGTCCTGAACGGGTTGCAGTCCCGGCTGATGCACCCGGAGCTGATCCGGGAGTACACCACGACCTGGCAGCAGGAGATGCAGGCGGAGCGGCGGGAGACCCTGGCCACCCGGGCGAGCAGGAACGGCGCCTCGCGAAGGTGCTGCGCGATATCGAGAACATCGTGACGGCGATCACCGAGGGGATGTTTCACCCGAGCATGAAGGCGAAGATGGACGCGCTGGAAGCGGAACGGGCAGAGCTGGAGGCGAAGCTGGCCGCCCTGCCCGAACCGGAACCCGTGGCCATCCACCCCGGCCTCGCCGAGACCTACGCCCGCAAAGTCGCGGACCTTGCAGAAGCCCTGAACGATCCGGAGGCCCGGCCGGAAGCGGCTGAGCTGCTGCGCGGGCTGATCGAGAGAGTGACGCTGACGCCGGACCCGGACGCGCCGAACGGGCACTTGATCGAACTCCGGGGCGAGCTTGGTGCGATTTTGTCGTTGTGTAACGAGGGCTTGGGCACAAATGCCAACGCCCGCAGCAGAGCTACGGGCGTGAGGCAAGTGACGGTGGTTGCGGGGGCAGGATTTCAACACTGTTTGGCGCGATATCGGGCTGCCTGAAATCTCATTCGAAGCAGGGGCGGCCCGTGGCCGCCCCTGCATTTCCTGAACATCCCTGATCAGAACCGGCGCTCGAAGCCCAGTTGGAAGCTGGTTCCTGTGCGGTTTCCAATCCGGTCTGCGATGATCCGAGCGTCATA
>NZ_PZKF01000061.1 GCF_003034995.1 Phaeovulum veldkampii DSM 11550
AGGTTCAAATCCTACTCCCGCAACCAAAATCCTGAAATAAAACAAATACTTAGAACCCGACGTAAACCGTCGGGTTTTTGCTTTTGGAATTCTGGTCAACACCTGGTCAACGTTTTGCGAGCCGCCCATGCGAAGCCAAAAATGATCGCTGTGGTCTTCAACCTTCACGCAGCTGCTCTGCATGCCGATTCAAGCCAAGCCCAGATCTGAGCGGTAACCTCGGAGAGCGGCTGTCCTTCGAGAAGCGTGCCCTCCGAGTAGGCCTGCCACTGCGTCATCTTCGCCGGATCGATCGAGAACTCCTCGGACAGGCCGACTGGGCAGGAGGCTGGAACAATCGTACCGCGTCGAGCGAAAGTTCCTCGGATCGCAGCCGCGAGGTCGCCCATGTCGATGTCGATGGATTTCGGCAGCGTCCACAGATCATACAGGTCTTTCATCCGGCTGTTCGCCAAGCCCAGCGCCACTACGGCCTGGAACTTCTCAGCGATGACGGTTGCCGGTGAGTAGGCGCGGATCGATGCAGCAGGGAAGTCGAGCAGGGATCCGTACTCGATCTCGAATTGCGGATCCGCCAAGGCATCACCAAAGCCGAGGTCCACGGTGATCGGTATGCGCGTGTTGCCCAAGCGGGCTTCAGTCCGTAGCCGCATCCCGCCATAGATCTGGTCCTCGCGAATGGCGACGGCCGTCAGGCTTTCAATGTCATAGACCAGCCCGTCATCGCCATCTATGGCGAGTATATGGGAGAAGGCAGTCTTCAGTTCAGCCTCCTCGTCCGACCCGAACGCCAGGAAGTCGATGTCCCGGGTAAAGCGGCCGGTATCAGTCGTCCACAATGTGACGAGCATGCCACCCTTCAGGACGAAGCGGTCGCGATATTCGGAGACCGACAGCCGGTACACCAGTCGTTCGAGACCGAAGGCCACCAGGACAACGTCGAACAGCTGCCCTTCGGCACGGGCAAGGTTCAGCAGACGCTGACGCACGGAGGCCGCGATGTCCTTGGGTTGCTTAGCCATTTGACGTCAGGGCCTCCAGATAGGGACGCATCTGGTTCCACGCTCCGTTCTCGCGCGCGGCTGTCGCGAGCTGACCGGCCGTCGCCTTCTTCGCGCCCAGCGCCGCCTTCATCGCCTCGATGGTGACGGATCGGTCCACCAGCTTCGGGTTCCGGAATGCGTCTGCAATCGTCTTGGCGATGGAATAGACCCGAACCTCCGCGTCCCCGATGCGATGGACCTCGGTGCCATTGGTCAGGTAGGGCTCACGGAAGCGCACGATGCGGATGCGAGGATATTCGATCTTCGGTGCCCAGTCCTTTGCGCCGATGGCGATCCATACTCGGCGTGGAAGTTGGTCGGTCAGTTGATGAAAGGACAGTGCCGACGTCAGGCAGATGACGGCCTTGGGTGCGAGTTTGGCGATCTCGATGAGCCCAGCATTGAGGTCGGGTTCGCTGTCGGGCAGCTGATACAGTCCCCGCCCGATCCGCACCACCACGCCATCTGTCACAGCCCTCGCGATGGTGGTTCTGTTCACGCCGATGGACGCCAAATCCCTTGAACGGGCTGGCGCATGAACTTCCATGTAGTCGATCATGCGGGCACGCTGGCCCTGATCCGTCACAAGCATAGTTACAAAACCTCGGACACAAGTTCATTCTGTCCTAGGTTTTGTAACACATAGGGCAGATTCAAGCAATCTGAACAGACCCGCATCCGACCATGTCATCATGATCGTGCGCTGCAGGTTGTGCGGAGATTAGAGCCGACATTCTCCGCACGACTGCCCCGCAGCGGGATCTTGCGGTTCGATGACCCTTGAACCAGATGGCATCCGGATCACGAGAAGAGGCTGAACCGTCAAAGGCGGTTACGCGCGATCACCTCCGCTGCAGAGGACGGATGATAGGTGGATTCCGGCGCGCTGAACCCAGCGGCAAGTTCTGCCGGCAGCTGCGTAAAACCCGCGACCTTCTGGCCCGCCATGTCGCGCCGGATCAGCTCTTCCAGATAGGCGCTGACGGATTGACAGGGACCTGCTTCGCTCACCATCAACGTCAGGAACTCGCGCAGTTTCTCATCGATCTCCAGCGTCATCGTTCTGGGTCGGGGCGTCATCCGTCTCTCCTTCTGGCTGTCAGCTTGAGCCTCGCAGAACGCACGGCCGGTCTCGTCTCTTTCCTCGTCTCACAGCCAATCACATGCGTGCTCCTTTGGCACAAAAGCCTCGGTGCTTTCTTTGCGGTCGCCACGTTACCTGCCAATTCCTCCTGACGTGCATGGTCACTCTTGCGGTACCGCTCATTTTCTTCGGCGTACCATGCCCAACAAGTAAGCTGCGCTAATCAGGTAAAGATCTTCGGTTCAGATATCAGCCACTCATCGAGCTTTGACCAGCGCCTGCGGCCTGAAACGTTCTTCACCGCGATCGCCACGGCCTTCTTCTGGCCGACCAGCACCACGAGCTTCTTGCCCCGCGTGACCCCGGTATAGATCAGGTTGCGCTGCAACATGGCGTAGTGCTGGGTCATGACCGGGATGACTACCGCAGGGTATTCCGACCCCTGGCTCTTGTGAATGGTGGCGGCATAAGCCGGCACCAGGGTGTCGAGTTCGCCAAAGGGGAAGCTCACGCTTCTTCCGTCGAAATTCACCGCCAACTCAGCCTCGTCGATGTCGACATCTTCGATCATGCCGATGTCGCCGTTGTAGACGTCCTTGTCGTAATCATTCTCGATCTGCATGACCTTGTCGCCGGGGGCGAAGGTCCAGCCGAAGCGCTCGACCTTCTTCTCCCCGGCTGGGTTCAGTACGGCCTGCAACTCGATATTGAGCGAGCGCGCCCCGACGCCTCCGCGATTCATCGGGCAGAGGACCTGGATGTCCTTGATCGGATCGAAGCCGAAACGTTGGGGGATGCGCTTGGCGACAAGCTCGACGATGCGCTTCACGGCTTGTTCTGGATCTGCAGCCGACACGAAGTAGAAATCGGCATCGCCCTCAGGCTTGCCAAGATCGGGCAGATGCCCGGCATTGATCGCATGCGCAGTGGTGATGATCTTGCTTTGCGCGGCTTGTCTGAACACCTCCGTCAACCGCATTACTGGAACAGCGCCAGAGCCGATGATATCGGCCAGCACCTGGCCGGGGCCCACCGAGGGCAGCTGGTCGATGTCGCCGACGATCAGGAGTGCCGCGCCACTTGGTACCGCCTTCATCAGCGACTGCATCAACAGCACATCGACCATCGAGCTCTCGTCGATGACCAGCAGATCGCAGTCGAGGGGGTTTTCATCGTTGCGTTTGAAGCCGAAGGCTTTGGGATCGAACTCCAACAGCCGGTGGATGGTCTTGGCCTCCATGCCGGTGGCCTCAGTCATGCGCTTGGCCGCGCGGCCCGTGGGCGCGCAAAGAAGAAGCTTCACGCCTTTCGCAGCCAGGATGCGGAGGATCGAATTCACAATCGTGGTCTTGCCAACCCCAGGACCGCCGGTGATCACCATGGCCTTTGAGCGTAGGGCTGTGCGGATCGCCTCAGCCTGGCTGGCAGCCAGAGTGAGACCGGTCTTCCCCTCAATCCAGGGCAGCGCCTTACTCGCGTCGATATCTGGCCAGGGCAGGGCGCCGGCGCGAATTCGTTTGATCTGTTCGGCGATGCCACGCTCCGCAAGATAGAGCCCGGTCAGGAAGATGCAGTCTGCATCGCCCACCCGGTCCGCTGTGACGGTTTCCTCAGCGAGTTCCTCCAGCAGCGCGCTCTCGATCAGGGGTTGGACCACTTCCAGTAGCTTGCCCGCCAAACCGATCAGATCTGCCCGGGGCAGCCCGCAATGCCCATCCCCCATAGCTTCACTCAACGCGAACGAAATCCCCGCCCGCACACGGATCATCGCTGTCTTCTCGATGCCCAGCTTTTCGGCGATCAGGTCGGCAGTGCGGAACCCGATCCCTCGGATGTCCTTGGCCAGACGGTAGGGGTTCTCGCTCATCACCTGCACGGCGTCCGTGCCGTAAGTCTTGAAGATCCGTACTGCACGTGCTGTGCCCACGCCGTGCTGGTGCAGGAAGACCATGATCTCGCGGATCACCTTCTGATCCGCCCACCCGGCAATGATCTTGGCCGCGCGCATCGGGCCAATGCCTGTGACTTCGCGCAGCCGCTCGGGCGCGGCCTCGATGATGTCAAAGACGTCTTTCCCGAACGCCTTCACCAGACGCTTGGCATAGACCGGCCCGATCCCGCGGATCATCCCCGAGCCGAGGTATTTCTCGATCCCATCAACTGTCGACGGAGCAGAGGTCTTCAGAAAATGCGCTTTGAACTGCAGACCGTGGTTACGGTCATTCAGCCAGACCCCAGAGGCTGTGATCCACTCGCCCGCAGAAATCATCGCAGCGTGCCCAACGGTCGTCACCAAATCCCGGTGGCCCCGTGCCTTCACCCGAAGCACGCAGAAGCCGCTTTCCTGGCTGTGGAACGTTACCCGCTCCACCAGGCCGGCAAGGATCTCCGACGTGCTCTCGGTTGGTGGCTTCATGGGATCCGCTGACCTCGCCGCCAATCCCAAGGCATCACGAAGGTTCCGGCCCAGATGTTGCGCCCAGCGCGGCGTGCCTGGTCTTCGTCAGCGATGTAGTCCCGCGAGTAGCGACGGTAAGCGACAGCCCAGCCTTCGCTCACCATCCACCGGTTCAGATCTTCATCGCTGTGTATGCATACTGCGACAGCGCGGTCGTACCGGTCGATGTCGCGGACAGAGCAGGCGACCGTGCCTCGACCAATCCGATCGGAGAGCACCAGCGCCGCTTGCTGACCGCAGCGCCATGCGGCGCCGGAGGGGCGGTTGCAGACCTGACCGCTTTCAGGAGCATCGATCCCATGCAGGCGTATCCGAACGCCACGGATCTCGAGCGTGTCGCCATCGATCACGCTGGCGACGCCAATCAGATCATTCGCCGCGGCCGGAACTGCGGTCAGAAGGGTTGCGATGAGGGCGATCACCTTCAACATGCTCGCTCAGACCTTCAACAGGTCCAACAATGGGTCAAAGGCATAGAGCGCTGCCCTGCGTCCAGCTGCAGGCTGCAGGGTTCGCAGTAGACCGGCATCAACCAGCCGACGGGACAGCGCGCGTGCAGAGGTTGGCGGAATGCCCGACCTGTCCACGAAGCGATCATTGCGAAACACTGGGCTTGCGAAGACGAAGTCCAGCGCCTGATCATGAAACTGCGAGTTGAGGACCTCGCGGAAGCGCTCCCTCATCTCTCCATGCAGGCGGAAGATTGCGTCCGCCGTCTGGATGTTGACTGTTGCCTGGGCATGCATGGCCTCAAGAAAGAAGGCGACCCAGCCGGTCCAGTCTCCGTTCGCTGAAACCGCGCGCATCCGTTCGATGTAAGCGTCCTTGTTGGCCTCGAAATACCCAGAAACGAAGAAGTTCGGCTGATGCAGGACGCCAAGCTTCCACAGCATCAGAGTGATGAGCATGCGGCCGATCCGGCCGTTGCCGTCTTCGAATGGGTGTAGGGCCTCGAACTCGACATGTGCGATCGCTGTCCGGATCAGTGGCCGCATCGTGCTTTCGTTGATGTAGCGCACAAGCGTGCCCATTGCCGGGCCCAGATGCTCTGGCGAAATGGGAACGTATTGGATCTTCCCGCGGCGCTCGTCCCCGATGTAGTTCTGCTCGACCTTGTAGCTGCCCGGCCGCTTTCGGGCGCCACGACCAAAGGACAGCAACTGCTGGTGCGCTGTCCGGATCAGGTGTTCGCCAAGCGGCGCACCCTCGGCGAGCGCCTGCTGGGCATTCCTCAGCGCGCGAGAATAAAGAAGCGTCTCCACATCGTCGTTGCGCGCTTCGCGATAAGGGTCTGCGGAGCCAGCGTCTTCTTCTGCTTCAAGACGGTACAACTCCTCGATGGTCGAGATCGTTCCTTCCATACGCGAAGATGTTACGGCATCCTGGCGGCGCAAGGGCGCAAGGAACAGCTCGCTGTTCACCATGCCCGACATCTTGGCATCGTATCGTGCGAGCGACGCAGCTGCTTCCTCCAGTGGGCCGAGCAGAACCTCGTAATCGAGGCTCGCAGGGGGGAACGCCCCGTGATGGTAGCTTACGGCGTCTGTCAGGTCGTAGGGTTTGATGGCCATCACTTCGCCGATTCTGTCGTCAACATGATTTGACGACAGCGTAGAGGCAGCAAAGTGCGTTGACAACGGAATGGGCGCTTTTTTTGCCGCCAATCGCCGTTGACGTCAGCCAGCAGACATCAAGGTAGGCTCCCCTATCAGTCCACGTAGAGCGAACCTGACCGTTTCGGTCCCGCCGGTCATCGCCCGGCTGGACAGGTCGGCTCTCCGGTCTGCGCCCAAGATGATCCAAACTCCTTGTCACCGGCAACGTGCGCGGGCTGCATGGAAATGACGCGCGGCCTGTGGCAGCATCGCGCCATGATCGAATTCCGAGCACTGCCCGATGACCACCCGGACCTTTCGTACTCGCCCTTGCTGCGAGGCGCGATCCTGACGCTCAAATACGCGCAGGAGCACGGATCAATCGGGCTGACAAAGACCAAATCTTTCAAGCGCGTGTTCGTCCATTGGGCCGTCGAGCATTTTGACTGGCCGGGCAAGAGCGCCGAAGAGATGTTTCGCTATAACAAAGTCATAAATGAATTCGAGTTCCCGCCCCTCGAAGTTCTGCACTTCCTGCTGATCTCCCTGCGCCTGGCACGGCACTTAAAAGGCGAGTTCCGGCTGACCAAGAAAGGTGCTGAATTGGCCCAGTGTCCCGGGCGCCTGTTTGCAGAGCTGATCCCCTACTTCGTGCTGCGGGTCGATCACGCATCTTACGCGCGTTTTGACGAAGCCCCCTTTGGAAAATGGGACGTCTGGATGAACGTCATCAACGTCGAGGCTGACCATGGTGCGACGGAAGCAGGATTGTTCGAAGCTTTCTACGGGGAGGCAAAGGACTGGCATACTGCGGGATGGCGCGAAATGGCCGCGTTCTCTTGTTGTGTGCTGCGTCCGCTGGAATGGTCCGGGTTACTGATGGAAAGCCAGGAGGACGATGCAGGCAAGCGTGTTAGCCACGTATTCAAGACTCCGCTCTGGCGCAGCGCGCTGATCCTCGATACCGACGAGATGCTGCGGCCCGTGAGGGTGCAGTGAGCGGAGATGACATCTGGCTTCCCAGTGGGCAGATGTCCCATGTCCCCGTGGGGTGTTTCCGGGATGACGTGTTGCCCGGCAATCGTTAGGCTGAACCAATGAACTTTGTTTTCTACGATCTTGAGACCACTGGTATTTCGCCGGAGTTCGACCAGCCGCTGCAGTTTGCGGCGATCTGGACCGACGGGAATTTCGTGGAAAAAGAGCGCGTCAACATCCGTTGCCGGCTCGCGCCGCACATCCTGCCGTCGCCGCAGGCGCTGGTCGTCACCCGGGTCACGCCGGAGCACTTGACCGATCCAAGTTTGCCGTCGCTTTTCGAATTCTCACAGCAGGTCGGGGCATTGACTGAGCGTTGGGCGCCCGCAATCTGGGTTGGCTACAACACGATGAAGTTCGATGAGGAGGTGCTGCGCCAGACCTTCTATCAGAACCTTTCGCCCAACGTTTATGCCACCCAATTCAACGGCAACACGCGCTTCGACATCCTGCCCGCGATCTATGCCGCCTATGTCCGTGCCCCCGAGCTCCTGGCCTGGTGCACGGATGCGACCGGCAGGCTGAGTTTCAAATTGGACCGATTGGCGCCGACGAACGGCTTCAACGCGCATAATGCCCATGACGCACTTGGTGACGTCGAAGCCACAATCCACCTCGCGCGCCTGATTTCGACCCGGAACCCTGCGCTCTGGTCAGAGATGCTCGACAATGCGCACAAGGCGCGCGTCGAGGCCAAGCTGGAAAGCTTCCGGCCCTATGAACTGGTGACGCGCTTCGGCGGTGGCGAGCCGCGATCGTTCGTGGGCTGCTTCTGCGGATATTCTCTGGGCAACAGCGCGCAGGCGGCTTTCTTCGATCTCGACGCTGCCAATCCTGCTGATCTGCTGGAGGCCCCTGACGACGCGCTGTTTGCTGCCGTCGATGCCACGCCCAAGATCATCCGGGGCGTGTCCACCAACAAGGCGCCGACGCTCTTGGAGCTGCGACAGCCCAGCGCGGACCACCTGCACCGCGCGTCTATCATCGCAGGGGCACCGGAGTTTCGCAGGCGCGTAGGTGCTGCGATGGCGGCACGGTTTGTCGAGGATCCTGACGCCCCTCCGAAACCGGTGGAACGCCAGATCTACGGACAGTTCTATTCTCACGCCGACAAACTGCTCCTTCAAGAGTTTCAGCATGCCCCTTGGCCGCGGCGCCAGGAAATAACCGCCAGCCTTGCAGATCCCCGTTTGCGACAGCTTGGTCGACGGCTGGTGGCGTTTCACAGCCCAGCGCTTCTGAACACTGAGGAAACGTCGCGCTTTAATGCGTATCTTCGCGAGAAATGGTCTTCTGGCGAAGCGCCGGAAACAGATTGGATGACGCTGACCAAGGCTCGGAATGCGATCGAGGCCCTGCGGCTTGAGGCTGCTGCGCCTGCCGAAGACCTCGACTCAATCAGCGAGTTTATCCATCAGTGGAGCCAGCGTGCGTTCGATGCCAACGCCGGTACAGCTCGGGAATGAGGCAAGGCTTTCAGCGAAAATGCAAAGATGGGTCGATTGATGGCATACTTAAAACTTGCGAATGTTTCAGTGCAACTTGATCAGTCTGTCCAGACTTGCCCAGCGGCTGAACTCCGGGTCACAGAAATCGGAAAAATCTGGCCGTTGTCGTGTGTCACCTGCTCGGTTTCGCCCCTGAGATGGGGGGCAGAACCCCAACAGCCATCTGGAAATCTTGAACTTTTTGGGAAGGATGTTTCTTATCGTGCCAATCTAAGGCTTCCCTGGTGATGCCGTTAGTTACGAAACCGATGCGAGCTAGCGCGCCTCAACCCAAAAGCGTCAGCTGATGTTCATCCGATATCTCTTGCCAATGCTGATAGCACTTGCCCTCGTGGTCGCGCTCACAATTTCACAAGGTCTTGATTTTAAAGAACGCTCGCAGGCGACGGCTGATCCAAATTCTTATCCACGCACGGCGATCGTGTTCTCTGGGCAGTTTGACCGGATAGAAGTCGGTCTTCAATTGATTGAAGATGGTGCCATTGATCGCTTACTCGTGAGTGGTGCCAACCCGAAATCTGGTATTCATCAAGCGAGATTTTCTGATCAGTTTAACTTGACGATTAGACAGAGGTCAGCCTTGGCTAATGGCCAGATTATTCTCGCCGATGGCGCACTCTCTACCTTGGAGAATGCGATCGAGTCCGAGTGTTGGCTGCAAAGTTCTCCTGAAGTTTCCGAGGTATTGTTAATTACATCCACCCGCCATATGGCTCGAGCCTCCCTAGT
>NZ_PZKF01000062.1 GCF_003034995.1 Phaeovulum veldkampii DSM 11550
GCGGCGTGACGCGCGCGCTGTGCCTCGATCTGTTCCTCAGCCAAGGCATCCAGAACCCGCTCCATGGCCGGGCCGTGGGCAGTCACCTCACTGCTTTCCAGATAGGCCTTCGCAAGCTCCAGCTGCCGCAGCGGATGTTCGGTGAACTTGTCCAACACATCAGTATGGCCCGCGCGCAGGGCGGTAACCGCGTTTGGCGTGAGGTTTCTGTCGACCTGCTCGATCAGGCGCTGCCCGGCTGTTTCGGAGAGAGCTGTGCCATTCTCGGCCTCGGCCCGCTGGAGGAAGGTCATCACATCAGGGGCGGTCTCGGCCATGAAGCGCCGCTCGGCATAGTCTTGCCGCGCTTGGTCCTCGATGTCGAAGCTACGCTCACTGATAAAGGCGCGTGAGGCCCCCATGGCGCGCAGCCGGTTGATCTCATCCTGCACCGCGGTACCGAACTCTTCATCGGGCATTTCCGCGCGGTAGCGCGCGAGGGTGCGGTCATCTTCGGTGATCGGACCGAGATGTTGCGAAGGATCGCGCAGAGCAAGGTCCATGTCGCCCGCGTGGAGCCTGCGATCCTTTTCTTCGACGGCGAACTCCTGTGGCTTGCGGCTGTCGGTGATTTTGTCCCATGCCATCGAGGCCAATTCGGCATGATCGGGCGAACGCTGTGCATAGGCGTTGAAGGCGGCGCGGGCTTCTTCCACTTCGACAGCACCGGCCCTGCGCACGGAAGGGTCGTCTGAGAACGGGTAGGTGAAATCTGTCCGTCGGAACTGGGCGACCAGCTGCTGGAAGTCCTGCCGCTCGGACGGGGCGAAGGCGTCCGGTCCCGCGTCGTCGAGATCGCGGCCCAGTGGCGTCAGACGTTCGGCGAGCGAGACCTCGGCATCCTCCGCCTCATCGACATCGTCGACCGCCCGCAAGATGCGCGCATCGGTCAGAGTATCGCCCAGGCGGACGTGAACGGCTTCCAGCCGGTCCAGCGCTTCCTCGCGATCCTCGCCCTTCTCCAGATCGAGGTCGCCCGCCGTGGCGATGGCGCGCAGATCCTGTGCCAGCCACTGCCGTTCGAGGGCTGCATTGCCAGCACCCTCCCGCATGCGGGCCGCGACGGCCTCCGGATCGATGCCCGTGCCCTGCAGCGCCTCCGTAAGCCGTGCCTTCACATCCCCGTCGTCGAGACGCATCATCTGGTCCTCGCGCATATTCGCCCGCGCGTAGACCCCATCGCGGGACGGCGCATCAAGCAGCGCGGCCGAGCGATCCCCGAGAGGGTTCAGATGCGCGACGGAAGCCAGGACATCGGTCAGCTTGCGCTCGATTTCCGGCCGCTCGGACGCAGGTGCGCGGTCGATCGCGGCCTCGATCTGGCGGATGTTATGGGAAAACTCGGTGATCAGCGTGTCAAACGCCGTTTCGTCTTGGGACATATAGATGGCTCCGTCAGATTGGACCTGACCGCCACTGGCAAGGATGGTGCTGGCCCGCTCAAGGGCCTCGGCCACGTCATCGAAGTTCGACCGGGACGCCTCGGCAGCCAGACCCCGATAGGTCAGCGCGTTGCGCGCCACCGTCTGCAGGGCTGCGGCCAGGTCAGTCCCCGTGCGTTGCCGCTCGACGGGGGGCCGGCCTTCGTCACGGGCCTTGTAGACCTCATCAATCTCGGCGCGGTAGGTCGTGACCCCCCGGTCAAGACGCCGTGTCGCCTCGAGCCGGATCCCGTGGACCTGCGCCGCGTCAACCATCGCCGCCCGAAAGGCGTCGTAGTTGAAGTGGTGATCCTTCCCGAGAAAGAACATTTCGCCATCCTTGCTGCGGCGGTTCAGAACGATATGCGCATGTGGATGCGCGCGATCTTGGTGTATTGCAGCAATATAGTCGAATTGCGACCCCTCACCTTGAAAGAACCGCTCACAGATGGATTCCGTGATCGCGCGGACCTCTTCGCCGCTGGTGCCGACGGGAAAAGCCATCAGAAGATGCGAGGTATGCCCGAGCTTCGGGCTGTGCCGCTCGCCCCATTGGTTCTCGAAGCGCCGCACGACCCGATCAATCTCGGCCTCTGTCAGGGTCTTCTTGCCGTCATGGGTGCCGCGGCTGTCGAGGATGTGGCTCGACTTGGTGGTAAGATACGTGAGCTGGGCCTTGAGTTGGGCGCCCGTGTGGCACCCGCCTTTCGAGATCGGCTTGAAGATGGCCGGCGAGTAGCCGCGCGCTGCTCGGACCATCTGCGCCTTCTTGGCCAGCCCCTGCCAGCTGCCGGAGACCCGGCTCCAGTCGCGATCGAAGAGGGCGGGCCCGACACCGTGGGCAAGGCGCTTACCCACGCCTTAGCCGATCCGGGATGAGCGGGGCCCATGCCTTTGTGACCTTGAGCGCCAGATCGGCACGGCGCTTCAAGAGAAGCGCCTGCAAGCGATCAGTCAGATCGAGGATCAGTCCTGCGAATTCGCGAATATGCCCGTGGCTTTCCGCAGTGTAGGACAAAGGCTGGCCCTTTAGCCTGGCTTCGTTCAGCCGCCGTGCCACCTGATTGATGTTGTTGCCGATACGGCTGATGTCGGCCGCCCGTGCAGAAAGGGCCTCAGTCAACGCGTGATCGGGCTCCAGGATTTCATCGGCGGCCAACACCAAATGGCGCAAGGCATCTGTACGATTGGTGATGCCATGACGGGCAAGTGCGGCATCAAATGCGGCCAACTCACGTCGGCTGACCCGCAGACCAATGACGATCGGCCGGCTGCCATTCGCGTTTTGTCGGTCCAGCGCGTGGTTCACGGCGTTGTAGATCGTCTTCAGGCTCACCCCATACCGCTGGGCCAGATCAGCAGCGGCGACGCCCTGTGCACGCTCTTTGGCGATGCTCAGACGGTCTGTTTCGGTCAGTCTTCGGCCGCGTGACATTTTGAAGTTAACGTTCCTATTTCTTGCCAACTTCGTACAAGCCCGCCTTCTCCCAGCACAAGCGGAGAAGGCAGCAAGGGCTTGTACTCAATGTAGAAAATCGGCCTCACGGGCCGATTTGACGTCCTTTGGCAAATGCAGCGCGCAACGCGCTCAATGCAACGCGTCCCGCGTTCCCTGCACCGCGCATCACGTCTTATGCACGGTGTCTTTTGCGCTCTGCAGCGCGTCTTCGGGCAAGTGGGACGTGTCGATTGCAGCCCGCATCGCGCGCCTCGCACAATGCACGGCGTCGCGTGCACCTCGCGTCGCGTTCCGCGCTTCACGTGCTTTGGTGGATGCCGAATGCAGCACGTCTTTTGGCAAAAGCATCGCGCAACCTGGATCGCGGCGTCTGTCCCCTGCGCCCCGCTGTCTGCTCGCCGTAAAACGCGCAACGGCGAATGCATCATGCCCACCGCATCGTGCATCCCGCCTTCCGCTTGACGCCGATGCACCAAGAGGTTAGCGACATTATTGCATCTTTGTAGCGATTCACTATTCTTGCAGGAGGTCCACCCCCCATGCCCAACGACAATCTCGTGGTCATCGCCGCGATGGCCCGAAAGGGGGGAGCGGCAAAACCACGCTCTCGCGCGCCCTGATCAGCGCTGCCGTGGCTGCCGGGCGTCGGGTTCTGCTGATCGACACTGATAGCACCGGAGTGCTTGGCGCCTGGCACGAACGAGCTGAAGCGGCGGGTCTGGGGTCGCCTCTGCTGCGGTCAATCTCGGTCGAGAGTGTCGGGGCCGTCGATCGCAAGATCGAGCAGGTCTATGATGCGGACTCGGCGGATTTCGTCTTCATCGACACGGCAGGCGTCGGCGCGGAATGGTCGGACGGGATCGCGGTTCTCGCCGATCACATTGTGACGCCAGTCATGCTCTCGACCTCGGATCTCGATGTGGGTGCGCAGACCGCCGACTGGTACGAAAGGTTGCGCGCGCGCGTCGATGACCCGGCGAGCTTGCCGCGCCACCATGTCGTTCTGAACATGGTTGACCCGAAAGCCACGCGCGCGGATGCCGCCTTGATCGAAGTGGCGATCGCTCGGTTTCCCGTGGTTGAGACGGTGATGATGCGCCGCAACGTCTACAAGGAGATGGACGAGAAAGGCCTGCTCCACGCCATCGCGCTGCAAAAGCAGGCCGACCCAAACCCACTTATGCGCCCGCATGTCCGTCATGTCGTCGAGGCCCTTGAGGAGGCCACCGACATCCTCAACAACATCTTGGCCGCGTGAGGACAGGGCGTTGAGAAAGAAGATTCCAACCATCACCCGGCCCGACCCAGCCTATGCCGCGTCCCTTCGGCCGGAGGAGGAGAAAGACCCGGGAAGGGAAGAGGCGGATCGGGAAGAGACCGTCCTGATGCCGATGAGCATGACGGCAGACGTGGCGGATGAAGATCAAGCGTCGGTGCCAAGCAGGCCTGCCGTGCCTTCGCCGCAAGCAAGCCCGGAGACAACAGCAGAGATCATAACGGCGCCCACGGCGTCGCAGCCCAGGGTCCGACGCATTCCGGCCACCCGCAAGATCGATATCCGGGTGAACGCGCTGGAACGGCAGGAAGAAGCCCTCGTCGACTGCGGCGTCGACCCCGCCCACGTCATCCGCGCCGCTCTACGCCGTGCCGTGAAGACCTGGCAGCTGGGGCCAGAGTTCGTCCCACCATCCGAAGAGCAGAGAACGCGGATCACCGAATGGCGCGCGCGGACATCTCTGGCTGTCGATGCCAATGCGCTGACTTCCATCCTGCACGCCCATGACCCCCTCGATGTGCTCAGCAAGTGGGCCTTGATCCGCGGCCAGATCGAGCCGCGCGTCTGGGTGGAGATCGACATACTTCTGGACGAGATTGCCGTTCGCGCTGCGGCGCAGAATACAGAAAATGATACGTCAACAACCTGACTATAAAGACAACTTGTCCTTTTGTCGGTGGGTTTTTGCCGAAGCTACCGCCCACACCTTGCAGTTGCAGAAACCTGTCGTTAACACCGCCGACAAGAAATTTTTGACCTCCCTTTAACCAGTTATGAGGTCCAGAAAGCAGGAGCGCGTCATGACCCCAAAACCCCGCCTCACCGGCGAACCGATCATGCGCATCCTCTGCAAGAAGACCGACACTCTGGTGGGCTTCCTCTACCAATGGAACAATGGCGATCTGCAGCCCGCGTGGCTGGACGATGCTTTGGCCGAGGTTCGCTACGAACCAATAAACGACGCCGCCTGACACACGTGATCTGACCGCGGGCGCGGCGATCTAGGGTGGTGCGGAGTGCGGGCCCACAGCAGGCCGCGCCGAATTCTGCGCATCATGAGGTATAGAATGAAATTCTATACCTCATACGTTGGCACCGAACCCGATCCGAAAGGCCCAATTTTTTCTTTCATCGCCTCTGTCCGACCTACCAAGCCGCAGTACCTGCGACTCCTTTGAAGGCGTAGCAATTCGGCAAGCTTCTCGATGATGGGTTGTGGGAACAGTTTCATAGGGATCGTCTCCTCTTTCGTTTCGATTTCTCGTCCTCTCGGACACGAAAGAAGCAGACAGGGCGTAAGAGCCAGATGGCGCACAGGGGTAACATGGTCGGGGCAAGCCCCGAGTGGTGCGGGCACCCCTTGCGACAAGGGCGCGCCCTGTCAGAACAGCGGACTAGACCAGAAGACAGATGCGGAAGGGGGAGACGAAGCCCCGTTTATGAAACGGCCAAACCCCGCGAGTGCGAGCGCGCGGGCAGCCGCGTGCATGTGCTCGACCTGTTGCTGTGTCCACCAACGGTGGCTGTGATCGGTATGGCCGCAGGCGGGACAGTGAAGCCGCTCTGCTTCCTTGGTCTTATGCCAATCTTCGCTGAGCATCTTGAACTGGAAAAGGCATTCATCCGATGGGCATTCACGGTCGAAGTAGCCTTCCTCGTCGTCCTCAATCAGGATCGAGACTTCGCCGCCGCCTTCGATGCTCCGCAAAAATCGTTGTGTCTCTTCAAACATCTCGCAACCTCAGAACATCTTGTGGCGTACCGTTCGCTCTAGCCCCATATATAGCATGATTTCAGGGCAATTTGGAGTCTTCCATTGGACGGGGCTCTTCCCTTGCCCCTGGTGTTCAATTCCTGATCCTACCGTCTGCAGATCACCGGACGCTGAAGGTAAGGCGCTTGCGGTGCGCCTCCTGCCATGCTGATTGCGGCCTTGCTCAGGCGAAGCCTGTGGCGCGCAGTGCCTTAAGCGCCGCATGAAGGCTGGTCTGCCCTTCTTCCCGTGAATTCAACCCCCCAAGAGAAGGAGACTTGGCATTACCCACGCCATAACCCTAGACAACCCGCACAACCTATCCGACGAAGCCCTCTGGGCGCTGTTTGATGAAACCCAAGCCCTGCTCGAAGAGCTGCCCTGCGGCTGCTGGGAGCGCGGCATCGCGCGCGCCAATCTGCGCCTCATCTTGAGCCTGATCGAGCGCCGCCGGGTGCACGTCTCTCTGGACGTCCCGCGTAGGCCTATTCCGCCGCCTCTTCGTGCTTCTCCTCGGGCAGAGGTACATTCATGTCCTCGGCACCGATGGCGATGGCACGCTCGACAAGTGCGTTATATGCGGGGACGGTCAGCCCCGGCGTCTTGGCCGCATGAAGGCGGCGAATGGCAAAATGCGGGTTGAGGATGACGGCATGAGAAAATTCCCCTGCCGTGCCCGATGCGATGCGGATGAAGCCGAGATTGGCAAGCTCCCTCATCCGCTCCTTCCAGGAGCGTACTGCTCGCTGGCCAGTGTAGCCCGAGTAGAAAGCCAGCTCATCAGCGTTCTGCAAACTGACATACATCTCGTCGAACGCCTGCCCCCAGAGGGCAAGATAGGTCATCGAGGTGCGTTTGCTGCCCGGAGCCAGGTCGTCGATGATGTTCATGATCAGCGGCATCGTGCGCGGCACGGACGTGAAGCCGTCATAGACGCTGCGGTGCCAAAGATCGTCCGGAGACAGATCAGGCCAGAGCTTCGCGCGAAGGTCTGTAATTTTCTTGGCGATTTTCTTCTTGGGTGTCCTGACCATAGGAGCCTCATGTGCTAAAGGGGACGGGCTGAAGTGTGGACCTTCAGCCCTATCGGCGGTGAGTGCGGCGGCGCGAGGTTTGGACGCTCGCTCCGATGTTCATCCTCTCATCGGCAACAGGGCTAATATGCCTAGAAACTTGTTGTTTTTCAAGTACTTAGTTCGAGTGCCTCGGCATCTGAAGCCGCTCCTCCAGCCAATCTGGAAGGCGCGGATGGAAGACTTTGCGCAAGCTCGACATTTGAGTTGGCGCAAGCCTATCAAGAAATCGCCGGAAAACCAACGTGATAGGCGGTTCTGGCGGTACTCGGCGTCATCACGGTCCTCACGCGTCCTCGCGGTGCTCGCTGTGATCGGGGCAAAAACCCCCTCCCTCGGGCCGGGGGTGGGGTAAAGGGGCGGCCTATTCGGCCGCTATCGCTTGGGGCTCAAGGTTGGGCATGGGCGCGGGGAGTTTCAGCCCCCTTCAACGACGAAGGAGAGATGACCGGCCAAGACCGGCGCTACTGACAGGATGAAACTAGCCGTTACCCTGCCGGATCGTCTGCTTTGGGAAGCGGGCGGGCAGGAAATTTCCGTTGCCATGTCTCGATGAGAAACAGCGCTGCCGTGCTCGCGGCATGGATCGACAAACGGGCAATCCGCGCGTCAACACGGGCAAAGCCCTTCTCGCGGCCGTGGGCGTCGCCGCCGTGAGTGCGCAGAGCCCCTACCCCTCCGATGACCGTGGCCAGGCCGGAAAGGATTTGCCGCACGTCATTCGCTATCAAGGGGTCGATGTCTGAGCGGTCAGGGGACAGACCAAGCGGCTGCTTCACGGCATTGTAGAGCCCCTCTACGTCCTTCTTGGCAGGGAGCGGCTGCCCCAGCTCGATGAGGATAGACCGGCACACGCTCTCGACCGTGCTGCACGCGGCGGTGACGGCATCTTCGGGGTCGGTCTGGCTGCTGGCGAGAGCGCGGTCGAGATCGCGGCTCACCGTGTCGAAGTCGATCACCTCGGACAGCCCCGCCAGCTCAGTCAGGACAGGGACATTCTTGCCCGCCTCGACAAGCCGCATCCGCCCGCCCTGCTGCTGAACCTCGAAGCCGTCGAAGCGCAGCGCGCGGTTGAGATGGTCGAGCACGGCGACATGACGCTTGGGCTCATGGATGAAATCGCGGGGGTCAGCGGCTCCCTCGATAATCTTCGACAGCACTTGCTCAGCATCGAAGCCGTTGTTGAGATTGATAAGGCACTGCACCAGCGACGGTACGCGGGAGCCATTCACCGTGAAGGCCACATTGCAGGCGCGCATGAACTTCTCGATCTTCGGCCCGCTGCGATAGATGCCGATGGGAGGCGTCGTGTCATGGCCCCCGCCGCCGCTGATAATGTCGGCGATGGCGTCGATGCTCTGGGGCGATAGCGGGAAGGGCATGGCTATAGGTGATCCTTCGCCCAAAGAAGCGCATTGAACGCGGCAAGCTTTGCATCGGTTTCGGCTGAATAGACCTTGCTACCTGCCTGCACAGCTCCCGATGCCCGTCTCAGGACACGCACCGACCATCCGGCTCCGGCCCGATAAACTGTGAGATTGAACCCGTCCGTGTTGATGTAGAGGTTGCCTTGTCTGGACGTGCGCCATTTTCGAGAAGGCCAAGCAGCGCGGCGGCGTGCGGAATTTCTGAGACGCTTCTCCCGCTCCCGGGGCCGCTTGTAGTCCTCTTCCATGTGCTCAGCACAAACACAGCCGACCTGAAGCGAACCGGGATAGTCTGGATGCTCCATAATATGGGCATACCGGATTTCGGCGCTGTCACACATCTCGCAGAGTTGGCTGGGCTCTTCCAAGTCTTCGAAGCCGACACAGGTCCAGCCTTTTTTCGGGACGCCTGCCTCTGACCATTTCCCTCGACGAGTGTGACTGTCCCGATCCATCGCCCAACCTACCCCGAAATCTGTTTGAGTTCGGCAGCGTGGGGATCATAGCGATAGCTGGTTATTGTGCCGTCCCTGATCTTTTCCACAGCGTCGTTTATGACAAAGAGAGGTACGAGGAACCATTCTCGCGGGACCACAGGCCGTCCAAAGCGATCCATGATCTCGATTTCGAGCC
>NZ_PZKF01000063.1 GCF_003034995.1 Phaeovulum veldkampii DSM 11550
CTTTAAGTCATTGTATTTATTTATGTAAGTGAGAGTTCGCGAGCTAACCGGCTTTAATAAGACTGGGAGCGAACCCCAATTTCATCAACCTCAGCTGAACGATTTTTTCTCGTAGATGGTCGAGATTGTTTGTCCATTCCAGACGTAACAGAGGTGGCGCTCCTGGCGGCAGTTGGACAGAAGCCGAGGCCGGAACACGGCAGCACATTCACCACCCTCGTCCCTAACGCTCATGTAGACGATCCCGTCTGCCCCTCTCTCACGAAGCCGCAGCGCCAAATCCTGTGACATACCATAGCTTGTTGGGTGATAGTACGCAGGTTGGCTGGACCGCATTCCTCGGATGTCACGAAGCGCAGCATTCAGATCAACTGCGTAGACGCGCATATCAAGCTCCTGCGCAGGCTCGTTGGTTGCCTGAAGGAATTTGATACGGTGATACTTGGTTTCCGCAACGGCTGTCTCGATCGACTTGCCAGCATAAAACACGCCGTAGGTTCCGTTTGTGAAGCGATCACCCTCAGGATTGAGATGTGTGAATGCAGCCATGATTGGTGAAGAGCCCGGACCAGACACTCGGTCCTCCGGCTGGACTAAAGCAATGTCGCCGACCTCTTCGCGCAGCCTATCATTGGTCATCGCTTCGATTTCGTAAACCGCGTCAAGGTCTGCCGGATCGGCAACGGCCTCAAAAAGGCTGATTGGCGGGAAGCGGCTTGGCACGATGCGAAAGCAAGGCTGCCATGCAATGTTGCTCGTTTGGATTTCGTCAATCATCCGCGTTGCGCATCGACGTATTGCCGAACGACAAAGAGGTCAGCAACGTTACCTGACATCATCCGGTCCAAGGCAGAACGACCACTGAACGTTTTGGCGGCGTTGGGCTTTCGCACCCAGTCGTCAGCGGTCTGCGGAAGAAGGATGTGCAAGCCCTTGTAGATCCCCAAAACGTAAGAGATGCGCTCCAACGCATCCTTTGGGATCGTTGATACACTGCCCCGCTTCCAAGACTGGAATGTTGATCGGCTCTCAAGCCCAAGCAAGCGCATTTGCTCCTGCTCCTGCAGCTTCCAGGCCTCTGCAATCCGGAAGAACGTGCGCAACGCCGGACCCGTCAGGTCCTTGCGGCTTGTTGCCTTAACAGTCGTCGTTGATGGCATGGTCGGTACCTCCAACGCCAATATGTTTACATAATATACAGATGTCAATATTTGATCCGATATTGAACATAACGCTTTCCATGAGGTAGCACTGCAGACGGAACGCCCCGGCAGCGGCGCTCACCTACAGCTCGCAGCATCACCGTCGAAACCAGGCCACGTGTAACCATTGACTACATAGTCGCTACAAGCTACAGGTAGTCATGAAAGAAATCGCCTACTCGAAAACCGCCCAGAAGGCGCTCATGCGAATGCCGCGGAACTGGGCCATTCGAATTCGCGACAAGATCAGCGCCTATGCCGACGACCCAGCTTCACAGGCGAATAATGTCAAGGCGCTGCAGGGCATGGACGGGATGCTGCGGCTTCGGGTGGGAGATTGGCGGATTGTGTTATGCGACGGCGTTGTGCTTGAGATCCTGGACATCAAGGCGCGCGGCAATGCTTACAAGGAGTGAGCGAAATGAATGAAATGGTGACCATCCCCAAAGACGAATACCTCCGCCTTAAGGCGATCGAGGAGGATATGGCTGATCTGAGTAGTGCAGCCGAAGTCTTGGCCCGGATCAAAGCCGGAACAGAGGAGTTGATCCCGTCCGCTGTCGTCGATCGCTTACTGGCCGGTGATGCGCCCCTGACCGTTTGGCGCGAACACCGCGGGTTGTCTCAAGCTGAATTGGCGCGCCAGTCAGGTGTCAACCGTATCCAGATCATCGACATCGAAGCGGGTCGCAAAACCGGGTCTGCCGCCACGCTCAAGAAACTGGCCACCGCGCTGAAGATTGACATGGATGACCTGTTCGATGCTCGAGACCAGTGACGTGCCCAACATGCGGACATCCACACCACGAACCCTGAAAGATCAGCTGGACGCGCTCAAGCCGGAACGCCGAGCGGCTGTTCAAGCTGAGGCAGATCGGCTGCATGCCGAATATCGTCTTCAAGTTCACACAACAAATACCAAGCGATAACTTCGCGTTTCGCCCAGATCGACACGTCGCGTGTCATTCGGCACTGGTCTGCTAGGGCCTTCCATCCGCGGCGTTTGAAGTATGGCTGTGCTTGCGCAACGGCTTGCGAGCAGCGACAGCAGGTGTATTTGGGGCACCGCGTGACCAGCACCCAGAACTGCGCGGAGAATCGAGCCACCTTCGAACGCCATCTTGATCACGCGCGCCGGTTCACGGCAGATAGTCAGTTATTTTTCAGGCACATCGCATCTCTAAGTCTGCGCTCGAGTTTCGTGACGAAAATTCTGCGCTACAGAATTCTGCGGAAAGGCGATGACCATCGCTGCGTTTTTTATTTCGCAAAAACAAAAGCTTAAAAAAACATGCAGCAGACATGCTCGTTGGCAAATTCCGTTCCAGAGAAAAGTCCTGTTTCAGTCGCATCCGCCCTTAACATGGGACTCGGAGCAAACCATCTCTGCAACGGAATTCAGCGGAAAAACAGTAATCAGGATCCCCTTATTTTCTTCAATAATTCAGCATGTTACGGCACAGCTCTGACTACAAGGCGCTCGTCGCAAAATGTTGCAGCGAAAAAGTTCGCTGCCAGGGGCGTCCGAGGATAGGGAGTCACACGCAGCGAACCCTCTCTACCCCCGATGTCGGCTCATGGCGGTCAATGCGTATTTATGAGTAGAAACAATGCTTTGACGTCCTTCGCGGCAATCTGTCAAAATGTACTCCAATCGCTTAAATGCCTCTCGCACGCCTGATTTGCTCAAAACAGGCAGACGGGATGCAAACATTCTCTACCCGGGCATTGCAACATTCTATCAACGACTTGAAATCAGCGGAAAATTGTAACCGTCCGGCCTGACCGCTATCCGTTCCAGCGCCATGGGAGCAGGTCATCGACCTTTGTGATCTTGTAATCCGGGATGCGGGCGAGTGTGTCTGCGAGCCAGGCGTGTGGATCGACGGCGTTGAGTTTGGCGGTTTCGACCAGGGTGTAGGCGATGGAGGCGGCCTTTCCGCCTGCTTCTGATCCGACGAAAAGGTAGTTCTTCCGCCCGAGGGCTATGGCGCGCACGCCGCGTTCTGCGGCGTTGTTATCCAACTCCAGGATGCCGTGGTCGAGATAGGGGCGCAGGCGTTCCATGCGGGTCAGGGCATAGCGGATGGCCGCTGCGAGCGGGGATTTGCCCGAGATCGTGGTGAGTTGCATGGCCAGCCATACTTCGAGAGCATCGAAGACTGGGGCCGCATGTGCCTTGCGAAGCGCGAGGCGGACATCCGGTGGCGACCCTCTGGCTTCCTTCTCGACGGCATAGAGTTGCGCGATCCGGCCGATGGCCTCCTCGGCGATGGGGGAGCCCTGTGACCGGTGGATGTCGACGAACTTGCGTCGGACATGGGCCATGCAGGCGACCTCGCGGATGGTGCCGGACCGATAGAGATCCTCGAAGCCTGCATAACCATCGGCGTGCATCCAGCCGCGGTAGCGGGCGAGATGGTCCTTGGGATGCTGACCTTTGCGGTCCCCCGAGAACCGATACCAGGCTGCGGGTGGGGCATCGCCGCCCCAAGGGCGTTCGTCGCGGGCATAGGTCCAGAGCCTTGCGGTCTGGGTCTTGCCGGTGCCAGGGGCGAGCATGCTGATCGGCGTGTCGTCCGCGAAGATCGCCTCGGCCGACAGGACATGACGCCCGATGGCATCGGCCAGCGGTTCCAGAAGGGCGGTGGTCTTGCCGACCCAGTCAGCAAGGGTGGAACGGTCAAGATCAATGCCTTCGCGGTCGAAGATCTGACTTTGGCGATAGAGCGGAAGGTGATCGGCATACTTGCTGACCAGAACATGGGCCAAGAGACCGGGACCGGGGCGGCCGCGTTCGATGGGGCGCGACGGCAGCGGCGCCTGGAAGAACCGTTCACAGCAGGCGCATGTCAGCCGGGGCCGGACAATCCGGTTCACGATGAAGCGCCCGGGGACGTATTCCAGTTCTTCGGTCACATCTTCGCCGATACGGCGCAGGCGGCCGCCGCAGTCAGCGCAGGCCTCGGCACTGGGCGTCAACTCAACTTCCATCCGCGGGACATGATCCGGGATCGGGCGGCGCTTCGGTTTGTCCTTCTCTTCGATGTCCGGCAGACACATCCGCGCGGTCATCGCGGAGGCGGCAATCTCGCTTGTCTCCAGAGCCAACTGAAGCTGTTCTGCCGTCTCGGACGACGCGCCAAACCTGTGTGCCCGGTGCCCGGCCAACTGGTGCCGCAGCTTCTCGATCAGGATCGCCTGCGCCTTCACCTCGGCCAGAAGCCGCGCGGTGAAGCTGCGCAACTCCTCGGGGTCTTCCGGCAAGGTCAGGTTCTGATCCAGCATATAAAGAGTTTATCCCACTGTATTCGTTGTGGGAATCATAGATTGTAGAGTAGGCAGATTATCCCGCTGCCAAGGGCCGCCACGTCCGCTGCGGCGCCCGCCAGTCAATGCCTTCCAGCAGCATCGACAGCTGGGCAGGCGACAGCGCGACCTTCCCGTCCTTGGCCGAGGGCCAGACAAACCGCCCCTTCTCCAGCCGCTTCATGAACATGCAGGCACCTTGACCATCCCACCAGATCACCTTGACCAGATCGCCCCGACGGCCACGGAACACAAACAGATGCCCGGCAAACGGGTCTTGCTTCAGCACAGACTCGGCCTGAGCGGCCAAGGCCGCAAAGCCCTTGCGCATGTCAGTGACACCCGCCGCCAGCCAGACCTGCGTATTGGCCGGAACCGGGATCACGCCGTCAGACCCCGTATCAGTCGCACCAGCGCCTCGGGATCATACTCGCCGCTGATCCGCATCCGGTGCCCGCCCGCCAGTTCGATCTCAATGTGGTTCACTGCGGCGGGCATCGCCACAGGCGCCTTCACCTCCGCGACGATCTCCACCGGCAGAAAGCGCGCGACATCGGCCGCGTCGGCATCAGCAAACCGGGGATCGCGCAACCAGGCAAAGACCAAATTGGCGTTCACGTCATACCGCCGGGCGACCTGGCTCACCGACACACCGGGCACACGCGTCTGCCCGCAGATCATCCGCTTCTCTTCGTCAGACCAAACCCGACGCTTCCGACGCTTCGTCACAAGCAACCCCGATAGTGTCCATTATCCGATAGTGGACACTATCCTCTACGCAGCACTCCCGGCAGAGCAGTCAGCCCGGACGCTTACGGAAAATTCATTTAAGTCATTGTAAATAATATATTATTGCGGAGTCCAGCACAGCGGGTCTTGGCTCGATTAATTTACTCCATGTCGGCCAGTGTCGGTTCATGTCGGCCTATGGCGGTTTGGGAGGGGACGCGACTCGGATCAGACCCTCTCCACCCCTTAAGCCATTGTAATCATTAATACGGAACTGAGTTCGAAGGTCATCCGGTTCAACTGGGCCTCGCAGCGAGCCATCGACGGCGATTCAAGCTGCCGTGACTCTCTACGCTTTCTCAACACGGAAAAAGCCTTTGATGCACTCATTACTCCGCACTGCAATTTGAACATGTGTCTTCTTTTTGAAACCACTGCCGGGGAAGAGCTCACCACCTTCAGTAAACAGCCCTCTGACGGTAGCGAATCCTTCTTGGCCTTGATCCTCAAGTGCAGAGTGAAGGTGCTTGATTACGGCACAATCGTAAGCGTTTCCTGGCCCGCACCTTCCCAATTCTCACCTGACCTGAGATTTCGCACCTGACGGAGATTAGGGCAGGAGTTTCGCGATGGCGACTACGGTGGAGTTTCTCAGAGGCTACGGGGTGGACATACGGACCAATGGTCAGCGACGCTGGCCGGATGAGGTCAAGGCGCGGATCGTGGCTGAGAGCTTGAAGCCGGGCGCGACGGTGAATGCGGTTGCTGCGCGTTATGGGCTTCGGGCAAACCATCTGTCGGAATGGCGCAGTCGGGCGCGTGACGGCAGGTTGGTTTTACCCGCAGTTGAAGAGGACGACTTTTGTTTTGCGCCGATTGTCGTGTCGGATGGCGTTGGCGGTGCGGATGTGCCGGCTGTCGCCGGGCAGCCCACAAAGTCTGACGGGTTGTCCTGTAAACCCATTGAGATTGAGATCGGCCAAGTGACAATCCGGCTTGATGGCACCACCAGTTCTGACCGGATTGCCGAGATCGTGCGGGCAATCGGGGCGCGGCCATGATGTTCCCGTCAAACCGCATGCGGGTTCTGGTCTCGACGCAGCCTGTGGACTTTCGCAAAGGTCATGATGGGTTGGCGGCAATCGTGTCATCGGTGCTGCGCAAGGATCCGTTCACGGGGACGGTGTTTGTGTTCCGCTCGCGCCGTGCTGACAGGCTGAAGCTGCTCTACTGGGATGGCACCGGACTGGTGATGGCTTACAAGCGACTGGAAGATACGACGTTCACCTGGCCGGCTATCAAGGACGGGATGATGGCGCTGAACCATGCCCAATTCGAGGCCCTGTTTGCCGGACTGGACTGGCGTAAGGTCAAGGCGCTGGAGATGCGCCCACCTGCTGCGGCAGAATGAATCAACTGCTGTCTTTTGCGTGTTTTTACTGTGGTTTTATCGTAGTCTCGCGGCATGATTGAGACGCCTGTCATTGACCTTTCCACTATCCCTGCCGCGCAGCGCGCGGTGGTTGCGACCTTGATGGAAACGATCGCAGCGCTTCAGGATATTACCCAACGCCAACAGCACCTGATTGCCGAGCTGAACCACGCCCTGCATGGCAAACGGTCGGAAAAGCTGACTGAGGATGAACGGCAGCTGGCGTTCGAGGATCTGTCCATCGCACTGGCTGAGGTCGAGGTGCAGAAGGACCATCTGGCCGCCAAGACAGGCGACAAGACGGCAGCCAAACCTGCGCCAAAGCGCACCATCGGCAACCTGCCCGCCGCACTGCCGCGCATCGAAGAGGTTATCGAACCCGACAGTCTGATCTGCCCTTGTGGCTGCGGCGTCATGCACAAGATCGGCGAAGATCGCAGCGAGCGGCTCGACATCGTGCCGGCCCAGTTGCGTGTGATTGTCACCGTCCGGCCCAAATACGCCTGCCGGACCTGCACCGACGGTGTGACCCAAGCTCCAGCACCAGCGCACCTGATCATGGGTGGGTTGCCAACTGAGGCCAGCATCGCCCATGTGTTGGTCAGCAAATACGCTGACCACCTGCCATTATACCGCCAAAGCCAGATCCTGGCGCGCGCAGGCCTTGATCTGCACCGTGCCGTGCTGGCGGATTGGGTCGGCAAGGCAGCGTTCCACCTCAAGCCCGTCGTCGACCGGCTCGCCGAACATCTGAAACGATCCGGCAAGCTGTTCATGGACGAAACCACGGCCCCGGTGCTGGATCCGGGTCGCGGTAAAACCAAAACTGGCTATCTCTGGGCCCTGGCCCGCGATGACCGGCCATGGGGCGGTGAAGATCCGCCCGGTGTGGTCTACTTCTATGCACCCGGTCGGGCGGGCGAGAATGCCGAAACATTCCTGACAGGCTTTGACGGCATCCTGCAGATCGACGGATACCAGGGCTACAACCGGCTGACCAAACTGACCCGCAAGGGCGGTGCCCCCATTCGGGTGGCCCATTGCTGGGCACACGCGCGCCGCAAGCTGAAGGAAGTCTTTGACCGCGATGGCTCAGAGATCGCCGCCGAGGGCCTGCGCCGCATCGCCGAAATCTATACCGTTGAAGCCGATATCCGTGGCGTCTCGTCCGGCCAGCGTCTGTCTGCCCGTCAAACCCGCAGCGTCCCGCTGGTCGCGGCCTTCGGCGACTGGCTGCAGGCCCAACGCCGCAAGATCTCGGCCAAATCCCGCTTGGGCGAAAAGCTGACCTACATCCACAATCACTGGGACGGTTTGCAAACCTTCCTGACCGACGGGCGCGTCGAGATCGACAACAACCGCGTCGAAAACCTGATCCGCCCCATCACTCTAAATCGCAAGAACGCGCTCTTTGCGGGTCACGACGAGGGCGGCATCGCCTGGGGCCGCATCGCCTCGCTGATCGAGACCTGCAAGATCAACGGCGTCGAACCGTTCGCCTACCTCAAGGCAACGCTGACAGCGATCGCCAACGGTCACCCGCAAAGCCGCATTGACGACCTTCTGCCGTGGAAGTTTGCGCCGTCAAGCTAACCCGCTGGTGCTGTTCAGCTA
>NZ_PZKF01000064.1 GCF_003034995.1 Phaeovulum veldkampii DSM 11550
CCCCGTCACCTGCAGCCAGGGATCGTCATAGTAGGCCGGGTAGATCCCGAGATCGCCCGCCGTGCCGGGCATGATCTGGGTGAGCCCGAAGGCCCCCACGGGGGAGCGCGCGCCGATCTGAAATCGGCTTTCCTGCCAGATCAGCGCCTGCAGCAGGCAGCGCCACTGGACGAGCGACAGGCCAGCACGGCTCACGCCGGGCAGGCCATGGGTGTGGCGCGCCGCTCGGATGATCAGCTCCTCCACCCCTTCCCGGGCATCGCTGAACATCCGGGCTGCGGCCGGGTTGTTGTCCTCGGGCGCATAGAGGCTGGCGGCTGCGCTTTCGACCTCGTCAACCACCCCCTGCCCCGCCTCAAGCCCGGCCACGGTGCCTGCGACATCGCCCGAGCCGAGGGACATGGCATCCATGAGCCCTTCGAGCGAGGCGAGTTGCTGGCGCTCGATCTCGGCCAGTTCCTCCTCCCGGCTTAGCCGGTCCTGCTGAAGTGCCACGTCGCGATCTGTCTGTTCGAGGATTGCCTGTCGTTCGGCAAACAGGCGCAGATCGAAGGTCGGCACGCCTTGGGCGGCCGCTGGCCCCGCCGTGGGACCAGCCAGCGCAAGGCTGACCATCGAGAGGGAAAGCCAGTTCCGCATGGGCTTAGCCGCTAGCCCCCAGCATCACGAAATCGCAGGCCGTGTCGCGGCGCGTAACGGCGGCCCCCATGGTCGAGATCGTCGTCGTGGCGGTTGCACCTCGTGCGGGCGCATCGCGGAAGTTGAAGCAGTTGGCTTGCGCGGGGTTATGCTGCGCGCAAGCCGTCAGGGTCAGGCCGAGGCCGAGCAGCACAGCGCTGCGGATGATGGTACGGGTCATGTCACTCTCCAGAAATCAGGGCGGTCCCGGTAGTCAGAGCCAACGAGGGCCTCGCCTTTCTCCATGCCGCCAAGGATGGTCACGAGCGGGCCGAGGGCGCTGAGATCAGCGTCGATCACGACGGAACCCCGGTCATCGCGCACGAGAGCCAGGCGCGAGGCGGAGCCGACGCCCAGAAGAACGTCGAGTTCTTTCTCGCTGAGGCCGAGCATCGCGTAATCGGCAGCCGAGGCGCGGATGTTGGGCAAGAGCACCTGCGTCGGCACGGCTTCCACGATGGTCTTGCCGGTCCGGGTACGTTCGAGCTGGCTGGCATATTGGGTCATCATCACGACGACGGCGTTCTGCTTGCGCGCGGTCACCAGCCAGTTCGAGAGCCGCTCCGCGAAGTAGGCGTTGTCGAGCGCCTTCCAGGCCTCGTCGATGACGATGATCGTGGGCTTGCGATCCTCGATCACGCGCTCGACCCGTCGGAACAGGTACGACAGGACCGCCATGCGTTCCCGCTCGCTCTCGGAATCGAGGATGCCGGTCAGATCGAAGCCAGCGACGTCCCCGTCGATGCTGAAGCTGTCCTCGGCATTGGCCCCGAAGATCCAGCCATAGCGGCCCTCGGCCGTCCATTCCTGCATTCGCTCGAAAAGATCGCCCTCGTCATCGGTGGAGACGAGGAGCGAAGCGAAATCCGACCAGTTCCGCAGGCCTGCGTTTCCGGCACTCGCGTTCTGGCGCACGACCTCTTGCAGGCGGTTGGTCTGCACTGGGGTCAGCGGCCGGTCGCGGCGCTCGAGGAGGCTTGCCAGCCAATCGGCCAACCACGCCTGACCGCGGGCATCTATCTCGGTCTGCAGGGGATTGAGCCCCGTGGGTCGCCCTGCCCGCACGGTCGAATAACTGCCGCCAAGCGCGCGGACGGCCATTTCCATACCCGCGCGATAGTCGAAGACGAAGACCCGCGCACCAGCGCGCCGGGCCATGGTCATCAGGAAAGCCGCCAGCACGGATTTGCCCGAGCCGGGGCGGCCGAGGATCAGGGTGTGCCCGCCAGTGGGTTCACGGTCCGGTGCACCCTGTTCGTGGAAGTTGAAGCGAAAGCCACTGCGCTCGGGCGTCGGGAAAAGCGTGATTGGAACGCCCCAAGGCACTTCCCCGCCGGTCTTGCCAAGGGGTGTGCGGTGGAAGGTGGCGAGATCGGCGAAGTTGTGGTTCGTGATCGCGGCCTTGCGGCTGCGCGCTCCTGTGTTCCCCGGATGCTGCGCCATGAAATGCGCCCGCGCCCCGAAGGCTTCCGAGATCAGGTTGATCCCGGAGGTCGCGGAGATGTTGCGGATTTCGGCTGCGATGTCGTCGAGCGCGGCTTGGCTGCGCGCATAGACAGCTACCGTCATGTGATGCTCGCCGAAAATCAGGCGTTTTGATTCCAGATCGTCCTGGGCGAGTTCCAGTTCCTGCGCGAGACTGACGGCCCCGTCATTGGCCGCTTGCATGAGGCGCAGCTGCCGCTTGATCCGACCTGCCATGATGTTGGCGTTGATCGGCACAAAGGAATGGGTGACCACCATGTCGACGGGCAGGTTCAGCTCATCGAGCATCAGGCTGTCGGTCTTGGCGGGATAGTTCTTCACCGCGAAGATCGCCCCGAGCTTGTCGCCCACAGCGCCGTCGGAGAGCGCGATGGTCGTGCCGCGGAAGGTGACGCGGGTATTGGCGACATCCTCGGCGATCACGCCGAGGCGCGACCGCGGGTAGAGCGGGTGCTCCTCACCGGTGTTCAGAGATCCGAGGAAGCCCAGAAGTTCGCCACTGCTGGCGGCAAGCAGCCGGGGTTTCAGTTCATCGAAGGACGACAGCAGAAACCCCACGACCTCGTCGAGCTTGCGCAAGCGCCGGGTTGTGTCGGCAGCATGCCTGGCGCGGGAAGCGCCCAGGCCGAAGGGCAGACGGCTGCCCGCCTCGGGGCGCTTCAGCACGGTCAGGGTCAGCGTCTTGTCGCGCAAGCCCGCGCGACCGAGATTCGCGTGCCATCGTTTGTCGACGGCGGCAGCAAACCCCTCGCCCAGAATGGGCGGCAGGGTCACATCGACCGCTTTCGAGACCTTGTGCAGGTAGAAAGAGAACTCCGTTCCGACCTGCGCGACGATCCCGGCGAGAAGCCCGCCGATCCGGTCCAGATGGGCATCCTCGCTCGTGGTGCTGTTGACCCCTTCGAGCCGGATGCATTGCATCAACTCGTTGCCGCGCGTCCGGATCGTCCGGTCGGTGACAAGGCTCACATAGGGCAGCATGGACGAGAGCCGCTTTTCGCCCTTGACCCATGCAGGCAGCGTAGTCAGCGGATCGAGGGCGCCTTCCACGTCACGGGCAACTCCATCACGGGGCATAGCTGTCGCCCCCGTGGATCTTGCGGTTTGTCGTGGGCGGGGTTTCCTGCAAGGTGATCACCAGGACATCGAGAAAGTTCGGATCCCAGTCTGCGGCTTTCCAAAGCGCCGGCCAGGCCAGCCCCGCGAACACAGCCACCACCCAGCTTTGCACCCAGAGGAAAAGGAGCGTCGAGCCGAAGAGCCAGACCATGGCGTACATGATCGGCAAGCCCATCAGCTTGGGCGGCCTGAGAAGGCCGATGAACACGCGGGACTGGTCGGACATCGCCAAGAACTCCAGACTTGCTCAAGTCGTCCAGATGGCGGCGACGATGGTGGGTGCTGCGGCAATGCCCGCGATCGCGACCACGACCCAGAGCGCCTGACGGAAATCCAAGATTCCGAAGAGCCAGGAGAGGAATACGCCGATCAGCGCGAGCGTGCCGATCACGATGCCCAACGGGCCGGTGATCGCGTCAACGATGCCTTGCAGCAGCGTCTGCACGGGCGAGAGGTCGATGCTTTGGGCCAGCGCCGGGCCCGCCAGCACGATGAGGGCCATCGCGCCGAGCGCAACAAAAGAAGGTTTGGACGTCACGAAAGGTCTCCTCTCAGCCGCTGGAACACGGCTGTCACACGGGCCACATGGCCTTGGGTTTCTCGAAATGGGGGAATGCCGCCATGGCGGGTGACCGCATGGGGACCGGCATTGTAGGCAGCAAGCGCCAGCGCGGGATCGCCGAACTGCTCAAGCATCATCAGCAGGTAACGGGCCGAGCCGTCGAGGTTCTGGGCGATGTCATGGGGGTCGACGCCGAGATCGCGCGCGGTGTCGGGCATCAGCTGGCCGAGCCCGATGGCCCCGACCGGGCTCAGAGCGCCAGGATTGTAGGCGCTCTCGACCTCGATATTTGCGCGGTAGAAGTGCGCCCAATCACTGACCGACAGGCCCGCCTGACGCAGGGCGTCATGGCTGCTGTAGCGTAGCGCCGTAGTCTCGATGGCGTGGAGAATTTCGGGGGAGGCGCGGACGGCGCGCGGGGCGATCGTTGCGGCAGCTGTCACATCGCTCAGGGGAGCATCATCCCCACGGGACTGCGGTGCGGCAAAGAGAAAGAGACGATCTGGAAGGGGCCCATTCTGGGCATCTTCTTCACCAGTGAACGAGCGCAAGGTGCTCGCAGTCTCGGCGGTGTCGATCAGTCGGCCATCAGGGCTGACCTGGAAGATGAAACCATCGGCAAGGGCCAAGGGCGCGGAACAAACGCCTGTACCCAATGCAACGACGAGCGCAAACGCGCGGTCAGTTGTCCTTGACCAGAACCGGGCCGATCCTCGGTTCGGACGTGCGTCCGGGTGCTGCGTGACGTTCGCGGGCGCCTTCCACGAGAGGGATGCTGGCGGTCGTGCAGCCCATGTCGGCAAGGAAGCTGACAAGGCCGACGATGGTCTTGAAATCGCGCAGCTTGAGGACGCTGCGGCTGGTGACGAGCATCTTGTCGTCGCGCCCATCCGGGGCAACGGCCCGGATGACCCAGGCGCCGTACCAACTGTTGTGGCGCTTCTCGGCCCCTTCCTTGCAGACCACCTCGATAAGGTAGCCTTCGGCAAGGAGGCCGCGCAGTCCGTCTTCTGTAACCACATTCGGGGCTTCTTCTATCATGGCCTTCCCTCGGGTCCTTTTTCTGCTTGAGGTGCAGTCTCGGGCCCACGGGGTCGCAACACCGCGGGCGATACAAGACAACATGAACGATAGCAAGACAATTAAAACGACTTGACGAAGATCGCCTTGCTCCGATAACAGTGATAGCTGACAAAATTGTGATCTTAAAGGCGGCAAAGGAGTTTTGTCCTGCACATGAACTGTGCGCGCAACATCACTCTTGCGCTGCTGATCACCGTGTTCGTTCCAGCAGGCCCAGTCCATGCCTGCACCCCGCCGGAGCGGCCGTTTCTGCCCACGTCACGCGAAGACATGCGCGCCTACGCGGATCTAATCCGGGGGGATTTCGAGGCTTACATCGCCGATGTGCAGGAGTATTTCCGCTGCATCGACGATGAACGCGCGCGGGCCTTTGTCGAGGCCAGGGAAGTGAGCGAGGAGTACGGACGGTTTATCGAGGCAGTGGAGTAGTGGTCCCCGCCCGGTCCTGAAACCCTGAAACGGCGAACCAGCTCATGCCCTGCCTGTTTCAAACGAGCATTCAGTCCTCAGTCTTCCCGGTCAGGAAAGAGCCCCGGCATCCATCGACCTGCATATTTGGCGGGGAACGCCAGCTTTAGGGGGGCACGTGTCGATACTGAGTAAAGCGCGCCAGCCTCGAGAAGCGCGGAGGTCACGCGTCGAGCCGTGCGGTCGCTCGTACCCAGGATGGACTCGACCTCGCCCCGCTCGATCTGTCCCTGATAGAGCACAGCTTTCAGCACGGTATCTGCTTTCGGTGGCAGCGCTCCAACACGCATCTCCTCTTCCGCCCAGATCAAAATGCGGTCCCGCAACCGGTCCGGCCGCATGAGCCCTGCCATGAACTCCACCTGGTCGATACAGATGCGCAGAAAGAACTGCGCGAAGGAGGCTAGCGCAGCCTCGCTGAGCGTACCGCGGCCGTCACGGTCGCCACGGCGCGGCCCATCACAGGCGGCGAGGTGTTCCTTGTAGGCTGCCTCCTGCCGCGCAAGCCCGCGCGCCACTGACCAAAGGCCGCGCGTGTCCAGGGTCTTGCGCAGCATGGCGTAGGACATGAGACGTGCAACGCGCCCATTCCCATCAAGGAAGGGGTGCACCCAGAGAAGCCGGTGATGGGCGCAAGCCGCGGCAAGGATCGGTTCGATCCTGCCGGGAAGGCTATAGGCTTTGTGCATTCGGTCGAGGAAGCGGGGGACGGCACCAGGGCTGACGGCGATATGCCGTCCGACTTCAACGTATCGTGTGCGCAGTTCCCCGGGCACAACCGGGATTTTCTCGCCTGTCTTTGGGTTCTCGACGAAGAGAAGCTCGGGCGGCAAGAGTTCACAAAACCGGCGATGCAGTTCGATGATTGACGCAGGCGCGGTCGGTGGTTCCACCATGCCATCTTCGTCGATCCATTTCTGAACGGCGACATGCGCCTTGGCTTCAAGCTGAAGGTTTCGTTTTTTCGGATCGGCGCTGTAATCGTTCCGCATCGCACGTTCGATGTCGATGGGATGGGTGTCATGGCCCTCGATGAGGTTGCTGTAGTAGCAGTTCATCGCCCGCACGAGATCGGCAAGCGCCTCCGCTATCGAGGCGGGCAAGCTGCTGCGGAATGCTGCGGACTTCTCCGCCAGCTCAAGCACAAGATCATTTAACCCCGCGCGGGCAGGAGAGCCCTCCGAGACCATGAGGGGCTCGAACAAGCCTATCGTCTCGCCGTCATCACGGACCATCACATGACCTTCCCTCTGGCCGCTTTCTTGGCCGTACGCATTCTCCACAAAATGGATATTTATCATAGTAGTGAGCTACAGGCTACGGAGATCACGTCCGGTGATTTGGCCGGTTTGCTGTCCACTTTCGCTTGGCTTAGGGATCCCATGGCGCAATCGGTGCCCTGCAGCCACGTCACGCGTCAGACCGTCATCTGCGACCAGCACTTGGGGGGTCACACCGCAACTCCCGCGATGAAATATCCTTGCTATCGTTAGTGTTGTTTCGTATCGGGGAACCATTATAGTGGGAGTCGGCGTCATGAAGCACAGGGTCCGAACTGCGGCGACTGCCGTAGCCATCACAGTATCGAGCCTCGTCGGCTTGGTCGAGCCGGCGCACGCCTATCAGGTCGACTGCGCCATCTTGCTCTGTCTGGCGGGCGGCTGGCCGGCATCGGCGCCTTGTGCCCATGCAAGGGCGGTCTTCATTCGCAGGATCACGCCCTGGCCGATTGAGCCGCCCTTGCAGATCTGGCGGTGCCCAATGGGTGCGTCGTTCAGCGCCCCTGCCGTGGAGTCGCCAATGGAACGGTTGTACGACATCGCCTTCCGGGATGCGCATCAGGTCAGCGTGCCGCAAGATCCCTTGCCCTTGGTCCAGGTCCAGTCTGACGAGCGCGCTGATATCGACATTTCGGGCGATGCTTTCGACTTCGTTCGGAGCATCCGCGTGTTTCACATCCAGTTCAGCCAGCGCCAGAATCGAGATGGCGATTGCATCCGATCCGACGGCACACGTCTTGGTTCCTACGGCACACAAGGTGATTACCACTGGCGAGGTTCGAGCGTAGCCGCCGTGCCTACAGCATCTGACCTTCCCCGCCCAAGCGGATGCGGACAAGTCAACTACCGCTCGGTCTTCGTCGACTGGCGCGATCATGAAGGCAACTACGGCTTCGAAGAGGTCCGCTACTGAACCCGGCCGGGCCCCCATCGGGCAGGCCCGCCACTAACTCACCTTGCACTGGAGACTGTGCACCGAACCCGAAAAGGGAAACGACGCCAGACCGAAAAGCCTGACGCCGTGCTAGAAGAACCCGTGAACAAGGATCTTCTAGCGCACTGTCCGAACCTCTGCAACCAGCAAAGTTGTTTTGCTGGCAAGAATGTTGTTTGCTCTCGGCATGGGGTCGTCTCTCGAGGAGACACCGACCATGGAACCCACAACCGGCCTGATCCTTCGACGGATCACACAAACAGAGCTGTCCGTATCCGCCCACAAGCTGGCAACCGTCATCCTCGACGCCATCGCGTGGAAGGAGGGCTTCAACGGGCTATCGCGTGGGACGGCCGCATTCACGCTCGCGGATCTCGCGTGCAAGATGAACATCTCGCGCCAGTACCTGACCGAACTGCTGGCGGAACTCGAGGCGTCCGAACTGGAGCTGAGGCGAGAGAAGCCAAACGGCAAGTTCGCGCCCTGGCTCTTCCGTTTTGCGGCCTTTGACGCAGAGGGGGATGATCAGGATGTTGAGTCAGGCACAGGCGACACATCACTATCTAGAGATAAAGATAACAAAACTGTATTCTCAGGACAGAT
>NZ_PZKF01000065.1 GCF_003034995.1 Phaeovulum veldkampii DSM 11550
CCACGATCGAAACCATGAGCGTGGCGGCGAGGGAGGCGGCGAAAGCGTGAGCATCTTTGCGGGACATCTGTTTGGCTCCTGTCTGGGAGGCGGGGGACCATCCCCCGCGCGACAGGACCCCGCAGGCCCGAAGACTGGCTGACATCACCGGGTGCGTTCGGCTCGCCCGAATCCACCCGGCGGCACGGGCTCGCCCGTAGTCCGACCCCTTGAGGGTTGATCTCGAAGACAGGATTCGGGGCAAGGAAGGGAGTGGCGAGCGGGGGATGGTGCCCTAACGTCAGGAGCCGGTTGTCCCGCTGATGCTTGGAACGCCGCGAGCCTCCCGGGGCAGGCTCTTGGTTGAAGACCTCCATATTGGGGGATGGAACCTTCGACGCCCCGCGACATCGCGGGACGATAGTGTGATCGGTGAGAGGCCCGCCCGTCGGCAGGCCCCTCACGCCATGTCAGGGCTCAGGCGGCCTGATCCGCGCCCCCTGCCCTATCGCCGTCCTCGGCACCGACGATTTCAAGCCGCGCGTTGCGATAACCTTCCCGCGCGATCCAGAGGTCCGCCGCGGCGATGGACTCCGCCAGATGCAGCAGTTCGGTATTCCCGCCGAAGTCCAGAAGCACAAGCACCTGCCCGGGCTTCGGTTCCTCGGCCACCTCGAAGATTAGACGGCTGTCCGCCGAATGGCTGCGCATGATGGTGACGAGAATGACCCCGTCCGAGGAGAAGTTCCCTTCATGCAGCGTGAAGGAGGCTGGCGCTGTCCAGGTCGGATAGGCCCGGGGCGGTTCCTTCTTCACGAGACGGCCCACGCCGTTCGAGCGCTCCCAGGCCGCGAGCTTCTTCGTGAAACGTGCCGGCGGCTTGGGACTGCCGTCGGTATAGCGGATCAGCGCCCCGAGTGGGGCTGTATCGATGATGGTGGTTGCAGACATGATTCCTCGTCCCGAATGCGAGCTTATGCATTCATCGTATTGATATTGTTGAATATTGTGAGAGTGAGAGCGGGTTGCCCCGCCCCCGGATGGCTCAGATCACTCTGCAGCCATCATCGACGCAGCGCTGTCCGGCAGGTCGGCCGTAAGGAAGGCCGGGAGATCGACATCCTCGGGCTCGCCCGCGTCCTCCCCCTGCCCTTCCGCGATCGCCTCACCATCGCGTACCGCCAGATCGACCCGGCGCAGGACCTCGGGCAACCAGCCGCTGCCTTTGAGGAGCCGCTCGGCTTCCGTTGCCATCTCACCCTTCTTCAGATGGTCGAGCAGCTGCGCGGTGCCCTCCCCCTTTGCCTCGCGCACGGCATCGAGGATCCGGGCCTTGGGCACGCGGTTGAGATAGCCGTCGACCCTCGGCTCCCAACCCGCTTCGACCATGTCGAGATCCACCGCGCGGGCCACGAGATCGGCATGGGCCATGCGGCGGGTCAGGCCGCTGGCCGAGATGCCTGCACCGTAGGGGTTCACCTTCTCATGGAGCGCGTTGATCCCGAAGCTGAGGCAATGCGCCAGGAGCGCTAGACGGCTGCCCTGGTCGAGGACCGTCAGATAGTCCCAGAGCGCCGCATCATCGCCGAGGGGCAGATCGGCCTCCCAGGCCGCGTGACGCTCATCGACCAGCTTGGCCACCACGCTGTCCTTGAGATCGGGTGCCTGTGCCGACATGTAGACGTGGCGAACCGAAGCTTCGAGGCAGCTGCCCGAGGCATGGGAGGTGCGGAAGGTATCCGTCACCAGCTTCAGGAGCAGCAGCGTCAGCGCCACGTCGGGCGACCGCCCGATGGCCTCGCGCAGCGCCAACGTCCGGTGGGCGGTCAGTTCCATGACCAACCGCTCGGGCAACGGCTTCAGCGCCCCGTCGTCCTCCTCGACAGACGGCTCAGCACCGATCAACTTACCACCCGAGGTGATGACAGTACCTACGGCAGAGATGGACGAAGGATTCCATCCGGAATCACCGACATCACCCCCCTGCCCCATGGGATCTGCTCCATCACCATCCTGGACCGCGGTCTCCTCGCGCGGCTCATCCTCGGGCCGGACATAACCGCGATAGACCGCAAGGCTGCCGTCCCGATCCAGCGTCATGAAGACACCCGCGCGCGCGATCTCGGCCTCATCGTAAATCAGCGGCCGCTGCTCAATCGCTTCCATCGCCATCTCGAGCTGACCGAGCCGCGCGTCGATCTCCTCGGGGTATTCGTCCTGGCCGGAGTATTCTTCCTCTAGCGCCCGGTACTCGGCGAGGAGCACAGCGTGGGCCGCGCTTTCCTCGTCGGTCATCGGTGCCGGGTCACCGGCCAGGCGCCGCAGACCGTGGCTGTAGCCATAGGGCAGGTCGGTCGCGACTTCGATCCACTTCCAGCCTTCGGAAGCGAGCGAATCGGCTTCCGCCTGAAGCTTCTCAGCGACAAGCCGATCAAGAAGGGCAGGGTCCTCGAGCCAGCCACCGTCATCACCCTGAAAGAGATCACGCAGCACGACACCACCCGCCGCCTCATAGGCATCGACACCGACGAAGATCGCGCGGCGGTCCGAGGCCCGAACCGAGGTCTCGGTCAGCATGCGCCGGATGGCATAGGGCTCCTTATTCCAGGAGTTCTTGACCGCATCCCAGACCTGGACCTGACGCGCATGATCCGGGTTCACCGTGAACGCCATCAGCTGTTCCAGCGTCATCCCATCCTCGGCATAGACCTCGAGCAGGGCAGGGGCCACGCAGGCGATTTTCAGGCGCTGCTTGACGATCTGCGGCGTGACGAAGAAGGCCGCCGCGATCGCTTCCTCGCCCTGACCCTTTTCGCGCAGGGCTTGGAAAGCGCGGAACTGGTCGAGCGGGTGAAGCGCAACGCGCTGCATGTTCTCCGCCAGCGAGTCGTCCTCGGCCAGGATCTCCGACGCGGCATCCCGCACGATGCAGGGGATCGGCGCGGTCTTCGCCAGCCGCTTCTGCTTCACCAGCAGCGACAGCGCCTGGAAGCGACGACCACCGGCCGGGATCTCGAACATCCCGGTCTCAACGCCCTCGGCATCGAGCATGGGCCGGACGTTCAACCCCTGCAAGAGCCCACGCCGCGCGATGTCTTCGGCCAGTTCCTCGACCGAGACGCCTGCCTTGATGCGCCGCACGTTGGACTGGCTCAGCGCGAGCTTGTTGAAGGGAATGTCCCGCGAGGGGGACAGGGTGACTTTCTGGGCTGCTTTCGCCATCAGATCTTCTCCGCGACGGGCGCCGGAAGCCACTCTCCCGATCTCACTTCCCGTCACCCCTCAAACCCCCAACCTTTTCCTCTCTTCGGCTATCGACGCATCGCTGCGTGACTTAACAGCTGTAAAGTCGCGCCGAACTTGATGATCGCTCCAAGAGACTTAACAGCTGTTATGCAGCATTTCGCCGGGACATCAGTGCCATGACCATCGGCCCGCAGGAGAACTCGCCCGCCGCCGCCTTCGATGTCAGCGCACGGAGATAGCCACCGGGCGATCGGATGTCGGCGAAGCGTTCCAGCATGGCGACAACAACGATCGATGCCTGCTCGGGGCCCATGAACCGTTGCGCTTCTTCCCAAGCGGACGCACTGATCCCCATGGCCGGCCGCACATGGCAAGCTGCGTCGAAAAGCTGATGCCAGTGGCGGATATCTCCCTGGTAGAAGGTCTTGAGCGACGGGCAGCCCGCGATCACCAGATGGAGCGGGATCTTTGGCACGCGTCTTGTATCCGCTTCTTCCACGTCAGCGCCAAGTGCATCCGTTTCAACATCTGGCGCGCCGGCCGCCGCCCCGCCTTTTTCTAAGGCAGGTTCAAGATCTATAGATTCTGTATTTGAATTATGATGGTGACGCTCAAAGCTGGCATCATTGGTGTTCATTTCTTCTGTTTCAGGACCATCAATGACGTTGCGTGCATGATCGAGAAGAGCTTCGAGCTCGGCTCGGTATGCCGAGAGCTCCTCTAGCACGAGCTTGCGGCGCAGGGCGCGAGCAGTGAGAACAGCCTTGTCACGCAGCTGGTCCCAGAGGCCAAGGCCCGGCTGGATCTCCTCTCCAAACTCCGCCAGGGCAGCAAGATCGCGCCGCATGAGGCTCACGACCTCCCGCAGTCGCCGCACACGGTCCTCGGCCTCACGCACGGCCTCTGCGGCCCGTGCAATCTCCTCGGCCCGGCAGTAGAGCGGCGAGAGATCAAAGCCAAAAGCCACGCGCTCTTCGCCATGCTTGCGGACATACCTCTTCCCGTTGGGGCTATCGCGGCGCATCAGCAAGCCTGCCTCGACCAGGCGGGCAATGTGCCTGCGCATCGTGGAGCAAGGCATACCGTTCAGCCGCTCGCAGATTGCCTTGTTGGACGGGAAGACAACCATCTCGGCGTTCCCGCCAAGCGCATCATCCGGAAAGAAGCTGAGAAGCCCCTGCAGAACAGTCAGATCGCGCTCGGAAATCCTAAAGGCGGCCTGCGCCTTGGACAGCTCGCGAAGGAGCTCCCACTTGTTGACGGGCTTGCCCGGAACAGACGCCTCAGGCTGCTCGACCACGCGCAGATGGGCGTGCGAGATCGGCCGCATAAACGGCGAAATCGGTGTGTACTCCATGATGTCATTCACGAAGGCAAAATTTCCCTGGCCCGCGAATCGCTTTGCGCTTGCGGGAAAGGGGCCAGATCGCTACATTCAGAGGTGCGAAAACTGAGTTTTGTAGCGGGCTGGTCCCGTGCGAAACCTAAGAAAGGTCTCGTGAAGCTTGCTTCTCGGGGCCTTTTTCTTTTCTGCCTGTCTCGTGCCTCCTTTTTGGTTGTTGCTCTTCCTCAGTCTTCCTTGCGCTTCCAGCGCTCGTGAAGCTCGGCGATCAGCTGCGGGGCCTTGCCCTCAAGCCAGCTGACAAAATCTCTATCCTCGGCCTTCAGCTCGAGCTTGAACTGTCGGCCGCGGCGCCCTGTCGCGATGGTTGCAGCCCCGACACCCGGAATGGCCACAATGGGTGCCCCTCGGGGACTTGATGGGCGGGTCGGCCGCTCTGCCTGCACCACTGCGGAGAGGACGGCCAGGAACGCGGCGTCCGACTTTTCGTCAGGTCCACCGGAGTGAGAGGACCTGGTCTCTGCCGCTAGTGCAGCGAGGTTCTCGCGGTCCACAGATGCATCGCCCAGTGACTTCTTGAGTTCCTCCCAACGAGGCCGGCCGATACCTGGCGCAGCACCTATCGCTAGGACGAGGCTCTCGCCAACCGCGCGGACGACGCTTAACAGCTGCGACACACCAGCTTCGGTAAGACCTAGAACCTCTGCCACGCCCTTGTTGGTGCGTTCCGCCTCTCCCAGGTGATCGCCATTGAGCAAGGCTGCCGCCACCAAGGCACGTTCGATGAAGCTCAGGTCGCGGCGTTCTTGGTTCTCGAGCAGCTGATCCCGAAGCGCCTGATCCCCGTCCATTTCGGTGATGATCGCACGGACCTTGATCCCGAGATCCCGGCAGGCTTCAAGCCGACGCCGCCCGTAGATCAGGCTGTAGCGATCCCCTTCGAGAGGTCGCACGAGGATCGGCACCCGTTGGCCACTTCTGGAGATCGATGCCTTCAGCCCCGCAATCTCGATTTGAAGACGGTCATCCAGCCTGCCCACGGTCTCGACATGGTCAGGCTCGATCTCGAACACGCCGCCCCGCAGCCTGCGCCCCTCAAGAGCGTCGGGGGCATTGCGCAAGGTCTGCAAGGGCAGTCCCAGTTTAGGCTTTCTTGCCATTGCGTCCCCACGTGCTTTGGATGATCGCAGCGATCTCGTCGTTGACGGCATTCATGGACTCGATGGCGCGGTCGAAGGTCTGGCGCGTGAAGTCCTTTTTGTCCGCCTCATACAAGGTCTGCTTGGTCAGCCCGGCATCCGATATCGCCGTCGACTCGACCATGTGGTTGGTCAGCACCGAACGCCCGAAGAGCCCGCGGATGAAGGCGATCACCTCGGTTTGCGGGGCGTCGCCCACCTTGTAGCGGGTCGGCAGGAACCGGAGCCAATCGAACCGCAGGTTGGCGCCTGCATCGCGGATCACGCCCAGCAGGTCGGCCGTCATCCGCAGGAACTGCGACATGGACATGAGGTCAAGCATCTGCGGGTGGACCGTCACCAGGACGCCCGAGGACGCGGAAAGGGCAGACATGGTCAGGAAGCCCAGTTGCGGAGGGCAGTCGATCACGACGACATCGTAGTCACTTTCGACGCTGTCGAGGGCGTCTCGGACTCTCGCGAAGAAAGCGCGGGCGCCGCCACGCTGGATCGCGGCCGGGGTCTCGTGCTCGAACTCCATGAGCTCGAGATTGCCCGGAATGAGATCCAGGCCACGGATGTAGGTCTTCCTGATGACCTCGGAAACCGGAACAGGGTCGTCATACCGGACTGCGTCGTACAGCGTCCCGCCTTCCATGAGGTCCAGTTCAGGCTGGATCCCGTGCAAGGCGGACAACGACGCCTGCGGATCCAGATCAATGGCCAGCACACGATAACCCTTGAACGCGAGTCTCTGCGCAAGGTGCGCTGATGTGGTGGTCTTGCCGCTTCCACCCTTGAAATTCACAACGGAAATGACTTGTAGCTCGTCGCCCTTACGACGGCCCGGCACGTACGTTCCCGGCTTCTTGGCGTTGGCCTCAAGGCTTTGTCTGATCTCCCAGACATCGTCGAGGGTGTAGCGGCGATGGCTACCGGCCGTCGTTTCAACGTCGGTGATCTTGCCTTCCCGATGAAGTTTGCGAAGGTAGGTATGATCGACACCGAGCAACTCGGCCGCCTCACCGCTCGTCAAGCTGCGCATCACCTTCTTCGCATCGGGTGGGAAGTGCGCTGCACGTTGTGCATGCAGGTTCGAAGCCAAGAGTTCGGCGTAGTGACCAATGGCGACGTCCAGGTCTTTGTCTATCTCGGTCATGCCCCGCTCGATCCGTGGGCGCGATTTTTATGTGACCGCGCGTTATTTTTCGAGACTATTGCCTGACCGATCAGATTCGCGCAAGCACTTTCTAAATCTGGTGTCAGCCACTGCGTGACGCACAAGAGTAGCCCAAGCTCGCGGACAGGCTTGCCCATGTAGCTAGTTTGATATACATTACTGATCGTATATCCACGCAGGAGGCCAAAATGCAGGTCGCGAAATGGGGCAACTCACTTGCCGTCCGCCTGCCCGCCGAGCTTGTTCGGGAGCTTGGCCTCAAGGAAGGCGATCAGATCGACCTGGTCAAGGACGACGGCCAGGTCAGAGTCCGTCGTCTGGCGCGCGCGGATGAGGTGCTGACGGGTCTGCGCCGGTTCCGGGGCAAGCTGCCCGCTGCAGAGCGCCTGAGCCGCGATGACGCGCATGAGCGCTGAGTTCGCGGATACGAATGTCGTTCTTTACCTGCTCGACGACGGCCCGAAGGCCGATCGCGCCGAGGTCATCTTGGGGGAGGGGCCCCGGATCAGCGTTCAAGTCCTGAACGAGACGCTGGTCAACTGTCGCCGCAAGGCTGGCCTGAGTTGGGAGGAAGCAGGGGCGTTTCTCGAAGGCGTGCGCGCCTTGTGTCCCGTCGAAGACCTGACCCTTCAGACCCATGACGTCGGCCGCGCCTTGGCGGAACGCTACGGCTTCTCGATCTACGACGCGATGATCGTGGCCAGCGCTTTGGTTGCAGGCTGCACCACGCTGTGGAGCGAGGACATGCAAGATGGCTTGCTGGTGGAAGGCCAACTTCGCATCATCAACCCCTTTGCGCGAGCGGACAGTTTCTGAGCTTGGCGTCTGCCAAAGTCTTGTAATCCTTCCATGTCATGGAGGATTCGCAAGGTTGTTAGGCTACTCAAGCAGACCCAACCTCTCCGCCCGCTCCAGCAGCATCTTCACGGATGACGGCTGCCAGCTTGTCCGCCACGGGTGTTC
>NZ_PZKF01000066.1 GCF_003034995.1 Phaeovulum veldkampii DSM 11550
TGATGAGCGGGCATTTCTGGTTGAGCGACGCGCAGATGGAGCGGCTGCGGCCGTTCTTTCCGAAGTCGAGAGGCAAGCCGCGGGTGGATGACCGTCGGGTGCTGAGCGGGATAATCTACGTTCAGAAGAACGGGTTGCAGTGGAAGGGCGTGCCGGCCGTGTATGGGCCGCCGAAGACGCTCTACAACCGGTTCGTGCGCTGGTCGCGCATGGGCGTGTTCGCCAGGATCTTCGCCGAGCTCGCCCAGCCGGGACCGGATGGCGAAACGATCATGATCGACAGCACCCACCTCAAGGCGCACCGCACGGCGGCAAGCCTCTCAAAAGGGGGACTCGCCCGCGGGCCATCGGACGGACCAAAGGCGGGCTGAACTCCAAGCTGCACATGGTGTGCGACGGGCTGGGTCGTCCCCTGACCTTCTTCCTGTCGCCCGGCCAGATGAGCGACGCGAAGGGCGCGTTGGTCCTGCTGGATGCCCTGCCGCCCGCAAAGATGCTCCTCGGCGACAAGGGCTACGACGCTGACTGGTTCCGCGAAGCCCTTGATGACAAGGGGATTGCCGCCTGCATCCCGGCCCGGCGCGGGCGCAAGAACCCCGCCAGCCACGACCGGAAATTCTACAAGCAACGTCACCGGATCGAGAACCTCTTCGCCCGTCTCAAGGACTGGCGCCGGATCGCCACCCGCTATGACAGATGCGCCGAGCTCTTCCTCTCCGCCATCTGCATTGCAGCGACCGTCATGTTCTGGTTGTGAGTCCTGACCCTAGCGGCCTTGGCTTTTCTTCGCTACGCTTCAATCATCTTCTGAATGCTTGGCTAAAGCCAAAACGTCTTCCTAACTGGATCGCGGAGTAGCACCTTGACACGAATAATTGACCTAGACGCTGCCTTGGCAAAAGCTTATCTCGAAAAGCCAGAATGCTACTTTCGCTCAGATTTCCCCCCATACATCAGTTTCGAGTCTATTTTGAAAGACACTTCGGCAGTATTGGGGGCAGGTACATACCTTGCCTTCCAAAAGCCAAAGCCTGAGCGCGCGGTTGATATGCCTAGTGTCAACTATGAGCTTCTGAGTACGAAAGATGGGCGCTTTGCGTGGCGACCGTTTGAGCTTATTCATCCTGCAATTTATATGACGCTAGTCAAGATACTTTGCGAAGACGCTAACTGGAAGTTGCTTCAAGGACGTTTTAAAGAACTGCATTTGGGCGTGGTCGAGTGTACTAGCTTCCCGATGGTATCTGACGGAAAAGAGAAACATGATGCTGTTCAAGTGCGAAATTGGTGGTTGCGATACGAGCAACGTTCTCTAGAGCTATCAATGGAATACACCCATTTATTGAAAACGGATGTGTCCAACTGCTACGGCTCGCTGTACACACACAGCATTGCATGGGCTTTACACGGGTACGACGCCGCTAAAGCAGCGCAGGGTGATAAGGGCCTGCTTGGAAATCAGATTGATTTCCACATTCGGAGTAGTCGATACGGTCAGACGAATGGAATTACTCAGGGTTCTGTTCTGATGGATATTGTCGCTGAACTAGTATTGGCATATGTAGATCACCTGATCACCGATAAGCTCCAGGAGAAGAAGGATTTTCACATCCTCAGGTATCGTGACGACTATAGTATCTTTACGCTGAGTGATCAGCGAGCGTCTGAAATCGTTCGGGTCATTAGTGACTGCCTCAGGAAAGTTGGCATGCAACTCGGGGCGGGAAAAACTTCTATTAATAACAACATCATTGAGGGCGCCATTAAGCCTGAAAAGCTGGCAGGTGTTCAACTCGAGGACATGGATATCTCGCATGCTAAGACAATTCAAAAGCAGCTTCTGAGATTACACGCATTCTCTCGTCTTTACCCCAACACGGGTGCAATCAAGCGGCTAGCGGATAGTGCATTCCAAAAGATATCGAGAATTGATAGGGCGCCCGAAGATTTAGGCGTTCAAGTGTCTATTGTTTGCGATATCGCAGTGGTTTCTCCAAGTGCTTTTCCCGCTCTGTCTGGAATTCTTGCTAAGTTGATTTCGCTCGCACCGGAAGCGGAACGCGAAGAATTATGGGGAAGAGTGGTGGAAAAGATGAAGCGGATACCGCACAATGGACATCTCGAAATTTGGCTGCAGCGAGTCACAAAGGCGAAGGGGGTTGGACTCACGTTTGCAAGCGACGAGCCAATCTGCAGAATAGTCAATGGTGAAGCGGCACAACTCTGGAACAATAGCTGGATCAGTAACCACGATCTGATAGCGGCGCTTGATGTAACTAAAATTGTTGTGAGTAGCCCAGAAGATCTCGACCCCGTTCCGGATACAGAAGAGCTCTCGCTCTTCCGTGAGTATGCCGAATTTTCTTAGTCACAGAGTGAAATCAACTTGCTTTCGTCAGTATGTTCGAAGGCCCCGTTTTCAGAGCTCGTTTCTAGAAGATTTCCTGTGCACTATGAGCGTGCTGCGACCGGCTGCTAAGGGCCGAGGGTGTGTCAAAACCCGCTGACGGGGGCGGTCTGCTGATGGCTTTGGGCGTGGCCCCTTTCTACCCGCGTCGGATCGTCCTTCAGCGCGCAAGGCGATCTGGTAGGCCTTGCCATACGAAGTGCGACGCCGGAGGTGGGGGCTAAGCGCTGATCAGGCCGTAATGGCCTTCATCAGGCGTCGGATGCCGATCAGGGAGATCACCCGTTTGATGTTATAGGCTAGGACGTTCAGCGCCATTTCGGTGCGGACGTTCTTCAGCCTGCGGGTCAGGAAATGGGTGTGCCCCATCCAGGCCTTGATGGTGCCGAAGGGGTGTTCGACCGTGCAGCGACGCAGGGTCATCGGATCCGTGTCCCGGCTCAGCCTTTCGCGCATCGCGTCAATCAGATGCTCGTGTTCCCATCGGGTGATCCGGCGCTCGGCGCCGGTGGTGCATCGGCTTTGCAACGGGCAGGTCTGGCATTCGTTGATCCAGTATCGCCGGACCCGAATACCGCGCTCCTCAGTGGTGTAGCGGTAGATAAGTTCTTCCCCTGCCGGGCAGATATAGACGTCGCGCTCTGCATCATAGACAAAATCGGCCTTCACATACATGCCCTTGGCCGCATTGCCCGAGGTGGCCGGGCGCGGCACGGTGGTGGTGATGCCCGCCTCATGACAGGCGAGGATCTCGGGGCCGCTGAAATATCCCTTGTCGGCGATGGCGTGCAGATCATCGCGCTGGAGCGCGTCTTTCGCCGCAATCGCCATCGGGCTGAGCTGGTCGCGGTCGAAGCCCTGGTTGGTGACTTCGTAGGTGACGATGATGTGGCTCTCGGTATCGACGGCGGTCTGGACGTTGTAACCAACCATGCCGCTGTGTCGGGCGCTGGTCGCCATGGCGCGGGCATCGGGGTCGGTCAGGGAAATCTGCCCGTCCGGCGCGGCGGCCAAGGCCTGCTCCATTGTCTTCAGCCGCGCAATCTCCTGCCGGATACGGCCGTAGCGGCGGGCCAGGTGAGACACTTTCCCGGCCCGGGCCTCGCCCTCTTCCTGCCGGTCGATGCGGACCATCTCGGTGATATAACTCTCAACATCGGCTTCCAGATGGGCGAGGCGGCTGGCGATCTTGTTCTTCGTGAAATTCCTGTCACGGTTGTTGACGGCTTTGAACTTGCTCCCGTCGATGGCGACGCAATCGCCCTTCAGCACGCCGATCCGGCGGCACAGCTCCACGAACTGCGCGCAGGTCTTGCGGATTGCGCGTATGGCGCGACAATCTGGATGGTGTCTCATCCAGATTGTCGCGCAGCATGCGCGGCCATTCGTGCGGCGGAATTCGGCGATGGTCTTGTGATCCGGCACCAGCCTCCCGATCAGCCACATCACCTCGACATTGCGCCCCGCTTCGCGTTCCAGCCGACGGCTCGACGGGATCCGGTTCAGATAGCCATGGATGAACAGCTTCAGCAGAATGGCGGGATGATACCCCGGCCGACCGGTGCGTGCCGAGGTCGAGCGCACGAAACCGAGGGTTGCCAGATCAAGCTCATCGACGAACAGGTCAATGACGCGAACAAGATCATCCTCACCTATCCAGTCCTCCAGCCGCTCCGGAAAAAGCACCGTCTGGCTGCGCTGAACGCCTTCGATGAAACCGGCCATGCTGATCTCCCGCTACCAAGGAATCCTAGCATGCCAAAGGGTTTTGACACAGCCTCGGCCGTCCTTGACGAGGCGCTCCGCGCTGCACGCGCGAATTCCGTCTGTTCGGTTTCGGTCGGTTTGGGCTCCCAACGGTCGTATGCACCCCTAGACTGGGCAAGGTGCACTCTACGGCTTACGGCGGTGCCGCAAGAGGCCGAGATACCCGCCGCTGATCAACGCAGACGCATTGCGCGCGAGCGCGATGACGGCGGCTCGCAGCGGGGATGTCTTCCAGGGTTCGGACGACACGCGCCGTTCACCGAAAAGCACGATGCTGATCTCGCGGTAGCTCGCGCCTGCGGCGCGCCCATCGGCGGCCTGCATCATCATGCGGAACCGCTGACGCTGATACGGGGTCATCCGGGTGTCGCGCGGGACCGGGCGCGCCTTCAGCATCTGCCAGAACCGCTCGATCGCTTCGATCCGACCTGGCAGGTCATCGTCGAGCGGAAGCAGGATGGCCATGGACCCGGCGTCGGTACGCCCTGCCATATTCAGAAATGGCACGGAGCCATCCGTGCCCAAGACGCCGTAGCGCCCCTCCTCTGCTTCCGCCTGCGTCGGCAGATCAGGCGCAATGGGCCGCGGCAAAGGTGGCCGGAAACCTGGGACCTCGCCCAAAAGTACGGTGCCCGGATTGGCGTGAGGTGACCAGATTACGGGCTGGTCGAGGATGGAAAGCCTCGGGTCGGCCGGAAAATCGCAGGCCCCAGCGATGCTGGGCTTCCTCCTCGAACGGGGCACGCTCGGCCATTTGTGTCACGATGTCAGCGAAGCGCGCCTGATAGTCGAGATCGCGGCGCAGGCATTCCCAGGCGATGCCTTCAACCGAAAGCTCATCAAAGAAGTCATAGGAGTCGTGGTTCCGCCACTTCGATGTATCTGGCCCCATCTCTCAACCCTCGACAGAGTAAACACACGTATGAGGCGAAAAGATTCCAGCGCAAGGAAGCTGGGAAAAGGCACGGAAGGATGCAGCAGATGATGCCGCTGCAGCATCACCGCGCGCAGGAGGTCACGGAGTGCCGGAACGCGGCCCCAGAAGCTGCCGATAGCCACTCTGCGTCATCCAGCGCGCCCGCGCCAGATGGCTATCGTGCACACGCCGCGCGCGATCGGGTTCACGGACAGGGTCGATCCCGAACAGGACCTCGACGGCCTCGGTCCAATCCGCGCCATCGGCTGTCGCATCGAGAAGACGCATGTAGAGCTTGATGTGCCTGCGGTCGTAATCGGTGATGTCCGCGCTGGTGGGGGCGAGCTCGTCGAAGGCCGGGGTCGTGGGCTTCATGGCGCGGTCCCCGGGAGCATCGGCATAGTTCGCCGTCTGTCACACCGCCCTGTCGCGTCAGTGGGTCTTCTCGTCTCGGCCATGCTCCAGCATCACTCCCTGCCCGCGCTTGTCAGACAGGATGACGATCCCTGCGGCCTCGAGTGCCCGGCGAACCTGATCCCGTGTCGATTCATACACCTCAAGCCGATTCTCGGACTCGAGGCGTTTCAGGGCAGTCAGGGATATTCGGGCCTTGTCAGCGAGCGTCTCCTGCGTCCAACCCAGCAACGCGCGTGCGGCCCGCGACTGTCGAGCGGTGATCATGCATGATCACCTCCCATCGCGACCGGCGCGCATTCCAGAACTACGACTATTTTAGTCGCTTTCGTCCAATCCGCCACTGGAAACTGCGGTTTCGCAGCGCGGCCTATGCCGTTGTGTAATCCCGCGATTCGCCGCCAGCACCGGCTCCACTTGCGGCGTCGCCCAGCCGCGCCGGTCCCTGCAGGTCACGCTGTGGCCCCGGCGCGGTCGCGGTGGGCATCGCCTTTCGCGGCGGGCATGGAAAAGGCCCCGGTCTTGCGACCGGGGCCTTGTGGTCCGCGTCAGTCGGCGCGGCGGCCGTTGGGGCGGGACCAGATCAGAGAGAAGCCTTCGCCGTCTTCGTCGTCGAAGAGGTTGGCGTAGATCGGGGCGGTGAAGCTCGGATCGTCGAGCTTGAGGCCCAGATAGTCGCGGCCCTCGTTCGAGCGCTTGGACCAGGCGGCGCCGATCTCGGCGCGGCCGACCAGGACCCGGTGGCTGGGGGCGTTCTCGCCGGTGGCGCGCTGGTCGGGGACGATACGCACGCCCTTGGCCTGGACGCTGAGGGTGACGATATCGCCGGTGAATTCGTTCGTGCCGGTCTTCTTGAAGGTGCCGATGGTCGCCATGGTAAGTCTCCGTTTTTCGTTTCCGAGCCCGCACCATTGCGGCCTCGATGGCGATCGATAGGACGGAGACGACCGCTGGCGCACCCCCGCCCAGCGGGGGCCTGACAGCACAGGAGGAACTTTCTTGGTCCCGCGAGGAATGGCGGCCTTCAGGCCGGCAGGGGAAGAAAGTTGTGACGACGCTGTTGCGCCGAAGCGGTCGAGGCGAAGCCGGTCTTCGGCCAGATCAGGCCATTGAAGAGGCCGTATGGAGCGGTCTGGACACGGGGAGCAGACGGAGACACTGGCGACAGGCCCCCGCCAAGGCAGACAGGACGGGGCCACACACGCGATCCGCCTCCCCCCTCCAGGCCTTGCGCATTGTCCAACCCGAACCATGCCACCGGCAGCGCCCCCCCTGACGGGATCGATGACGGCCCGCCGATACGGCCTTGCCCGTCCCGTGCTCTGGACGGGACAAGAACAGGGCCTAGCGACGATCCGAAGCTACGCACCCGAGCCAGCCCCGCAATCCGACGAGACAGGTAGGCAGGGCTTTCTTGCTCTGGTCGCCCCACCTGCCTGCCCGCCTTCAGCCGCGGACCAGGCTCCCGCCCGCATCGCCGGGGGCCGCCATGCCTGCGACCCGCAGAAAGGCCGTGATGCCCACCGCGACCGCGCCGATGACGGCAAAGACGACCTGCCAGGCCTCCGACGGCATCATTAGCCGGGTGATCCCCAACGTAGCGTGGAACCCGGCCACACCAGCTGGGGCGACGAAGGCCAGCGCGATCAGAAGCCGCGCCCAAAGCGGACGGACGACCATCAGAAGGCCCTGACCAAGCGCCAGAACAAGCCCTGCGCCAGCCAAGCCGATGACGGTCGCGCCCAGCCACCCGGCACCGGTCTCATAGGCCCAGGTGCCAACGGTGAGGCCTGCAAAGAACGGCAGCGCGAAGACGGCGAGATTGAACAGCAGCCAGCACATCGTGCCGATGGCCGCCAGAGAAACGAGGATTCCGAGAAAGATCATGGTGGTGGCTCCGCACAAAAGGTTGGACGGTCGCGCCTCCACCACCACCATGGCGCAGATTTCAGGATAGCATTGATCAGGGTTGCCCGCGAGCCTCAGGTTGCTCGCATCCGCACCCACCGCCACATGACGGGTCAAATCCGCGATCAGGTTGTTTCATTTCAGAAGTCCAAAACGATCTCACTGTTGTTCATCCCAAGGCGCCCTGCTGACGATGAGCCGCCGCAAACGTTCGGTCTGTCGGGGTTCCGCGTCGAAGATGTCCATGAAGGACCTGGATCTCGCAGCGTCCGACCGGAAGGCATGACGGTCAGACACTACAGCCTCGGCGGCCTCGCGGCTTGCATCCAAAATGAACTCCGATCGCGTTTTGTTGTGGCAAGCAGAAGCGCGATCAAGAAG
>NZ_PZKF01000067.1 GCF_003034995.1 Phaeovulum veldkampii DSM 11550
GGCGGCGATGGGCGGGGGGGATACGCTGTTCATCACGGTGGCTGCGGGCACCACGATTGCCACCTATGAACGGATTTTGGGCGCGGCCACCCCGGTCGTGCGCGCGATGCCCAACACGCCGGCCGCAATCGGCAAGGGTATCACCGCAATCTGCGGCAATGCCGCCGCAGGGGCGGGCGATCTGGACACGGCCGAGGGGCTTTTGGCCGTTCTGGGGCAGGTGGTGCGGCTGGAGGGCGAGCATCAGATGGATGCTGTCACCGCGCTGTCGGGGTCTGGGCCCGGCTATGTGTTTCACCTGATCGAGGCGCTGGCGGCCGCGGGGCAGGCCGAGGGGCTGCCTGCCGACATGGCGATGACCCTGGCCAAGGCCACCGTCGCAGGCGCGGGCGCGCTGGCCGAGGTGGCAGACGAGCCGCCCGCAAAGCTGCGCGAAAACGTCACCTCGCCCGGCGGCACCACGCAGGCCGGGCTGAAGGTGCTGATGGACCCGGACACGGGTTTTGCCCCGCTGTTGCGCCGCGCGGTCAAGGCCGCCGCCGACCGCGGGCGGGAGCTGGGCCAATGACCATCACCTATGACGATTTCGCCAGGGTCGATATCCGCGTGGGCCGGATCATTCGCGCCGACCCGTTCCCCGAGGCGCGCAAACCCGCCTACAAGCTGCTGATCGACTTTGGCCCTGAAATTGGCGAGAAACGGTCTTCGGCGCAGATCACCACGCATTATACCTGCGAGGACCTGGTGGGGCGGCAGGTTCTGGCGGTGGTCAACTTTCCGCCGCGCCAGATCGGCCCGATGCGCTCCGAGGTGCTGACGCTGGGCGTGCCCGATGACAAGGGCGAGGTGGTGCTGATCGGGCCTGGGCAGGATGTGCCGCTGGGCGGGCGTCTGTTCTGATGCGGGTGCTGGTCAGTCGGGCGCTGCCCGACCGGGTCGAGGCGGCGCTGGCTGCGCGCTTTGACGTGACCTTCCGGCGCGAGACGGCACCGCTGAGCGTCGATCAGGCGCAGGCGGCGCTGGCGGGTTATGATGCGATCTTGCCGACGCTGGGCGATGCCTTTCGCGCGCCGTCGTTTGCCGGGCCGGTGCGGGCGCGGATACTGGCCAATTTTGGCGTGGGTTACGACCATATCGACGTGGCTGCGGCGGCGGCCAAGGGGGTGGCCGTGACCAACACCCCCGGTGCCGTCACCGATGCCACTGCCGATATCGCGGTGACGCTGATGCTGATGACCGCGCGCCGGGCGGGCGCGGGCGAGCGGATGCTGCGCGCGGGCCGCTGGACCGGCTGGCAACCCACGCAGATGCTGGGCACCCATGTCAGTGGCAAGAGCCTGGGTTTGATCGGCATGGGCCGGATCGGCCGGGCGGTGGCGCGGCGCTGCCATTTCGGTTTTGGCATGGCGGTGCGGTTTTTCAACCGCTCGGTGCTGGCCGACCCCGGCTTGCCTGCCGAACAGGTCAACCTGACGGCTGCGATGGGGGCCGATTTCGTCGTGGTCGCGGTGCCGGGCGGGCCAGCCACGCGCCATCTGATCGGGGCTGAGGCACTGGCGGCGATGCGCCCCGGCGCGTTCCTGATCAACATTGCCCGCGGCGATGTGGTGGATGAGGCCGCGCTGATCGAGGCCCTGCAACAGGGCCGGATCGCGGGCGCGGGGCTGGATGTCTATGAACGCGAACCCGTGGTGCCCGAGGCCCTGCTGGCGCTGGATCGTGTCACGCTGCTGCCGCATCTGGGCACCGCCGCGCTGGAGGTGCGCGAGGCGATGGGGATGATGGCGGTGGACAACCTGACCGCACTCGCCGAGGGGCGGGTGCCGCCGAACCTGTTGCACCCGGCATGAAAAAGGCCGCCCCGAGGGGCGGCCCTGACTGTCCCGCGGGGGGCAGTCTTACATCTCTTCCAGCGTCTCAAGCGCCTTTTGCAGATCGTCTTTCGAGATTTCCTTTTCGGTCACGGTCGCGCCCGCAACGATGAAATCCACCACCTTGTCTTCAAAGATCGGGGCGCGCAGTTGCTGCTGCATCTGCATGTTGCCCTTCACAAAGTCAAAGAAGGCGCGTTCCTGGCCCGGATACTGACGGGCGGCGGCCATCACGGCCTGCGTCATTTCGGAATCGGTCACGTCGATCTTCTGCTTGCGGCCAACCTCGGCCAGAAGCAGGCCCAGACGCACCCGGCGCTCGGCCAGTTTGTTGTGCTCGTCCGTCGGTTCGATCGAGCCGTGGTTGTGGTCGTGCACCTCGGGGTGCTCTTCGTGCCACAGTTGATGCGCGATCTGGTGCGCCTCGGCCTCGACCAGCGAGGGCGGCAGGTCGAATTTCACCTGCGCATCCAACTGGTCCAGCAGGGCGCGCTTCATCAGGGCGCGGGCGGCGCCCTTGTATTCGGCTTCCAGACGTTCGGCGATCTGCACCTTCAGCGCGGCCAGATCTTCGGCGCCAAAGCGTTTGGCCAGTTCGTCGTCGATCTCGGCCGGTTTCGGCGCCTTCACCGCTTTCACGGTGCAATCGAAGGTGGCTTCCTTGCCGGCCAGATGGGCGGCGCCGTATTCGGTCGGGAAGGTCACGGTCACGGCCACCTCGTCGCCCGCTTTCGCGCCGACGAGTTGCTCTTCAAAGCCCGGAATGAACGAGCCGGAGCCCAGAACCAGCGGGTAATCCTCGGCCGAGCCGCCCTCGAAGGCTTCGCCATCGACCTTGCCGACAAAGTCGATCTCGACCTGATCGCCGTCTTTCGCCTTGGAGCCCTTGCGGCGGTCTTCGAAGTTCTGCGCCGATTTGGCGAGGTTTTCCAGCGCCTCGGTCACCGCGGCATCTTCGGCCTTCACGACCAGACGCTCCAGCGTGATCGTGGTGGCGTCAAGTTCCGGGATCGTGGGCAGAGCCTCGTAGGTGACGGTCACGATCACGTCGTCACCCTCTTTCCACGTCTCGCCGCCCTGCATCTCGATTTTCGGCTGCATCGCGGGGCGGTCGCCGGTGGACGCGAAATGCCCCTCCATCGCCTTGTCGATCGCCTCTTGCATGGCATCGCCCAGAACACGCTGGCCGAATTGCTTGCGCAGCAGCGCCATCGGCACCTTGCCCTTGCGGAAGCCCTTGATCTCGACCTGAGGGGCGACCTCGTTCAGCTTCTCGGTAACCGTCGCGTCAAGCTCCGCGGCGGTGACGGTGATCGTGTAGCCGCGCTTGAGGCCTTCGTTCAGGGTCTCGGTGACCTGCATTCCTATGTCCTTTTCCTCGTGGTGCGGGTGAAGGGACTTGAACCCCCACGCCTTTCGGGCGCCAGAACCTAAATCTGGTGCGTCTGCCAGTTTCGCCACACCCGCAATACCTCAGAGCCGGTGCCTTGCGGCCCCGCCCCCAAATCCGCGCCCTTCTAGCAAGACTGTGGGCGCTATGCGAGCGAAAAAGCGTGCAGCGAAACCGGGACTGCCGGGGTTACAGACCCAGATCGCGGAACACCGCGGGGATCTGTTCGGGCAGGTCTTCGGCGATCAGGCCGGGGCCAAAGCGGCGGGCCGCCTCGACATGCAGGATCGTGCCGATCTGAGCCGCCTCGAACGGGGCAAAGCCGCGCGCGGCCAGCCCCGCGATCAGCCCCGCCAGCACATCGCCCGACCCGGCGGTGGCCAGCCACGGTGCGCCGCGTTCGCGGTGGTGTGGATCCAGAACCAGTTGCCCGTCGGGCGCGGCGATCACCGTGTCGGGGCCTTTGAACAGCACCACAGCGCCGGCGCGGGCGGCGGCGGCGCGGGTGGCATCGACCTTGGAAAACGCCGGGCTGTCCATCGGTTCCTCGGCCATCCGGCAGGCCAGATCGGGAAACAGGCGGGCAAATTCGCCGCCATGGGGGGTCAGCACCGCGCGGCCATTGGCACGGGCGCGGTCAAACAGCGCCTCGGGGTCGGCGGCAAAGACGGTCAGCGCATCGGCATCCAGCACCGTGGCCTGATCCGCCGCCAGCGCCGTCAGCGCCAGATCGCGGGTCGCCGCGCCCAGCCCCAGGCCGGGGCCAAGGCACAGCGCGGTGATGCGGTCATCCTCCAGCAGCGCCGCCAGCGCGATGGCATCGGCCAGCGGCCGTAGCATGATCGCATCCAGCCGGGCGGCGTTTTCGGCCAGCGCCTCGGGCGGGCAGGCCAGCGTGACCAGCCCCGCGCCCACCCGCAGCGCCGCGCGCGCCGCCAGCCGTCCCGCGCCGCCGCGCCCCGGCCCGCCCGCCAGCACAACAGCATGGCCGTGGTGGTATTTGTGCGCCCCCTCGCGCTTGGCCAGTCGCGGCCGCAGATCGGGCAGGGCGGGGCATTTGCTGGGGTCGTGCACGACATCTCTCCCTTGGGGCGGTCGCGGAGTGTTCCCCCGCTGCCGTCTCGTGATAGCTGCTCTTGGGGGCGCGTTCAAACCACGCGCGCGGCGCCGGGCCTTGGGCGGTGATGGCGCGTAATTGGGCAGATGCGGGCAGGGCGCCCAACCCTTGACTGGAAAGTTTGTAAATCGCCAATCCGCGCGGCGTAATGCCTAAAAAATAGGCTAATATGGCGAAATCCCCCGGCGGGACCGGCCCGGCGCCCGCTGCCCGATTGCCCCAATGCCGCGAAAATGGTCAGTCAAGCCGACACAGGTTATCGGGGAGTCGGTGGCATGAAGAAGATCGAGGCGGTGATCAAACCCTTCAAGCTCGATGAGGTCAAAGAGGCGCTTCAGGAAGTGGGCATCCAGGGCCTGAGCGTGATCGAGGTGAAGGGGTTCGGGCGCCAGAAGGGCCATACCGAACTGTATCGTGGCGCCGAATATGTCGTCGATTTCCTGCCCAAGGTGAAGATCGAGATGGTTCTGCCTGATGATCAGGTCGATGCCGCCATTGAGGCGATCATCGCCGCCGCCCGCACCGAAAAGATCGGTGACGGCAAGATTTTCGTGTCGCCGGTCGAACAGGCGATCCGCATCCGCACCGGCGAAACCGGCGACGACGCCGTCTGAGCCGCTTCCCCCTCAGGGCGGCCCGCCGCCCGAAAACGCTCCAACGAAAGGGTGACACCACAATGAGCAAGGTCAACGACGCTCTGAAACTGATGAAGGACGAGGAGGTCGAATATGTCGACATCCGCTTCACCGACCCGAAAGGCAAGCTCCAGCACGTGACGCTGGTGGCCGATCTGGTCGATGAAGATTTCTTCGAAGAAGGCTTCATGTTCGACGGCTCGTCGATTGCCGGCTGGAAGTCGATCGACCAGTCCGACATGAAACTGATCCCCGATGCGGGCTCGGTCTACATCGACCCGTTCTACGCCGAAAAAACCATGTGCGTGCATTGCAACGTGGTCGAACCCGACACCGGCGAGCCTTATTCGCGCGACCCGCGCGGCACCGCCACCAAAGCCGAAGCCTATCTGAAGGCGTCGGGCATCGGTGACGTGGCCTATTTCGGGCCGGAAGCCGAATTCTTCCTTTTCGACGACGTGCGCTATTCGGTGACGCCGGGCAAGGTAGCCTATCAGATCAACGCCGAGGCGGCGGCCTGGAACACCGACACCGAAACCGAAGGTGGCAACTATGGCCATCGTGCGGGACACAAGGGCGGCTATTTCCCGGTGAACCCGGTCGATGAGGCGCAAGACATCCGCGGCGAAATGCTGAGCACCATGAAGCGCATGGGGATTAAGGTTGACAAGCACCACCACGAGGTGGCGACCTGCCAGCACGAACTGGGCATGATCTTTGGCGGGCTGGTCGAACAGGCCGACAACATCCAGAAATACAAATACGTCATCCACAACGTGGCCCATGCCTATGGCAAGACCGTCACCTTCATGCCGAAACCCATGAAGGGCGACAACGGCTCGGGGATGCATGTCAACATGTCGATCTGGAAAGACGGCAAGCCGCTGTTCGCGGGTGACCGTTATGCCGACCTGTCGCAAGAGGCGCTGTATTTCATCGGCGGCATCCTGAAACATGCCAAGGCGCTGAACGCGCTGACCAACCCGGCGACCAACAGCTACAAACGTCTGATTCCCGGTTTTGAAGCCCCGGTGCTGCGCGCCTATTCGGCTCGCAACCGCTCGGGCTGCGTGCGTATTCCGTGGACCGAAAGCCCGAAAGCCAAGCGCGTCGAAGCCCGTTTCCCGGACCCCTCGGCGAACCCCTATCTGGCCTTTGCTGCGCTGCTGATGGCCGGGCTTGACGGGATCAAGAACAAGATTGATCCGGGTCCGGCGTCGGACAAGGATCTGTATGATCTGCCGGCCGAAGAACTCGCCTCGATCCCGACCGTTTGCGGGTCGCTGCGCGAGGCGCTGGAAGAGCTGGAAAAAGATCACGACTTCCTGCTGGCCGGCGACGTGTTCACCCGCGACCAGCTCGATGGCTACATCGCCCTGAAGTGGGAAGAGGTCTATGCCTACGAACACACCCCGCATCCGATCGAGTATCAGATGTATTATTCCTGCTGACCGGCAGGTGGGGTGCGCCTGCCGGCGCGCCCTGCACCAAGGCTTGCGAAGGCGCCCTTTCGGGGGCGCCTTTTGCGTGTGTCGCGGTGTGTATTGAGTGCGATGTGCAGCGTCACGCGATCCCCGTGACCGATAACAAAGGCGGTTAAGGCTGCGGTGGCGCCCTCGGCGAGGCCTGGGGCCTTGAGCACGTCGGGGTTCGTTTCAGTCTCCTGATGAGGATCGTCACGATTGAGGGCTGGCCGATTGCAGGCCGGGGCGACGGGGCCGGGTTGATAATCGGCGCGCAAATCGCTAGATTGACCATGACGCCCGAGCCATTCGGAGAGCCGGTCATGTGCCGTGATGGGGTTCCGACCATCCGGGCGTCATTCCCTCAGGACACTGGCGGCCGGGTCCGCGAGCAGACGCCTGATCTTTGGCGCCTTGAGCTTTTGCATGGTCCTGATCCAGACCTCACCCGCATCAGGCAACAGCTTGAGGGCGAACAGCCACGGTGCCGCGCTGAACCGGTTCTGTTCCCGCTTCCTTGATGGCGAGTATTGCGCTCAAAAGACCGGAACGAAACCGGCGCAGGTCCACTTTGGGTGTGGCGGTTTTGGAACGGGCGACTCAGTCGGCCCAGATCCGGTTCGGGGCGTCGGCCTGCACCTTCTCGTCCATGCCCTTCGCGCCCGCCGGCGTTTCGCTCAACGCAATCGAGGCCGAGGCCCTGGCTACGCCCGTCGACATGCCGCGCCTGTCAGGGGCAGCGCCTACGGGGCTGACGGCCGAGGCGCGGGCGGAGGTTCGGTCTTGTCGCGGTTTTGTGCCGCTCCTTTGATCACGTAATGTGCAGCAAAGGAGATCAGGTCTTTGGCGCGGGCGGTGATCAGGTTGCGCGCGTCCAGCAGTGCCTGCAGGACACCGTCGCCCTGCAAGTGCACCATCTTGTCCGGCCAAGCGCCGCTTGTGCCGCCTTGGCTTCGGCAAGGCCTGCGGACCGACGGTCTGCGGGAGACGACTTCGAGATGCTCATATCTCTCGATCCTGCCTGGGTCATCGTCGCACAAGTGCCGTCAGGCGGGGCGACCCAAACCCGCGTCAACGCCCTTGGGGCGGTCGTCATCGTAGGTTCTTCATAATCTTGCATTATCAATAATATTATAAAGTGCAACTTTTACCAATGTCGCTTTTTGTTGTAACATGAGCAGGCCAAGATGGCAGTCTGGCAGGCGTTCGGTCTTGCAATGGGCA
>NZ_PZKF01000068.1 GCF_003034995.1 Phaeovulum veldkampii DSM 11550
ATATTTCATATAAAAAACAATGCCTTGCAAGACGGTGTGTGCACTGGATGTTCCTGTTTTGATCGCAGATTTTCGCGCTCTGGCGTAGGCCAGAGTAGGTCCTTTGGATGACTGGACCGACCGGCGTTTTGGGGTGGGTTTGGACTGGGTCCGTCGTCGCTTCGATGCGCGCTGCCAGGATTGTGGTACGAAGGTCGAGAAGGACTTCTGGGCTCAAACACGACGACGAACGTCAGGCTCGAGCCGTAGGCATGCGACACGCGATGTCCGCTCAGACTTCGGGAAGCCGCGCTATCAGGGTTTGTGAAACCAGCTCCGCCATGGGTTCGATGTCCCAGGCCACTCCGCCGGCGAGGAGAGGGCCGATATCGGAGCGAAATTCGTGGTTCTGCATCTTGGCGGTCAGGTTCTCGATGTACTGCCTTCGAGTCACGTGATGGCCGCCGTGATCCATGTAGGCGCGAAAGGCGCCGACGATCCGTTCTTCATCCGGCGCTGCCTTTGTCAACGCAACGGCGAGATCGAACAGGTCGCGTCCCTTTCGCCTCTGGTAAAGAGCGCGCAACTTGGTGCCTAGAAGTTCTTCGAGCCCATAGCTGGGGATGTCGCAGGCGCCTTGGAACCAACGTGATGCGACGGAGAAGGGCACCGGCTGCACGCCATAGATCGAAAAGTGCTCGCGTGTGTTGATTTCGACCTTCAACTTGAGCAGGATCGGCGGGCTCTCCTCCGATGCAAATCGATAGCTGAAGGTCACGCGGCCGTCGGTTTGCTTGTATCGGGGCCTCCCAAGCCAAGGATCGAGCACCTCGTGCAGCGCATCCATGACATTACCGGCAGGCTCAGCTGACACCTGAACAAGGTCGATATCCTCCGAGTATCGCGCGGGAGGCTTCAGGAACAGTTTGTATAGGGCGGTGCCACCGCGGAAAGCGAGCGCCCCATTGAGGACCGGATGTTTGAAAATGTCGACAAGCGCCTTGCTGATGACGAGGTCCTGCTCGACCTGAAAGTCCTGCACCCAGGGTGCTTGGCTGCGCCATTCGGTAATGAAGTCGCGTGGAATCAAAACTCCGGCTCCACCTGCTCGTTCACGACGAGTTTCCAGCGATCGTCCCGCCAACCCTCGCTTGGGTTGTTCGGTGCCAAGAGCACATGTTTCTTTGCCCGCGCCTGCACGTAATCCTCGAGCGGCTTCGTCAGGTTCACCCCGTCTCCGAGGGTCAGCAGGTAGCCAAGGCGTTGCGCCCAGGGCGTTGGTGCCGTTTCAGCCGCCTTGACGAGGAGCTCAGGCAAAAGCGCTTCGGACAATTCTGAGAGAACGGTTGCGACCTGGTCTAGACCACCCGCGTGGTCGGGATAGCCTGCCAAGTCTATTGCTGTTGCTTCCGGCGTCGAGACTTGGATCACTCCGCGGGGCGTATTGAACGTCCGAACTGGAACCTGCCTGATCGCCTTGCGCGCGATGTAGGTGACGCGGACTGACCCACATGCGATTGGCCTTCGGTTCTTTTCAAGGCAGACCTGAAAGGTCTGTGGGCGTTGGTGTGCCGCGCCGTAGTACTGCGCCGCGGTCAGAATGCCCGCATAGTAGGGAAGTCCAAGGCGCGCCATCAGCGCCGGGATAAACTGGTCAGCCGGCAAGCAGCCAAGCGAACGGTACTCAGCAGGAACAACGACGTAAAAGCCACGCGCGGGGCTTGCGACAAGACCTTTCTTCAGCAGTCGGTTCAGCGCCAGCTTGGTGGCGTCAGAGGAAACTTGGAGCCATGCCTGGGCTTCAGTGGTCGTAAAGCTAAGGCGCCCGCCGCTGGCGAGTTCGGTGACGTAGTCTCGAGCATGACGTTTTTCGCTTTTCACATGCGAAAAGTATCGAAAAATGATACCTTGCGCAAGTGCATCGAGCGCTGTTGCTGTTGCTACCTTTTTGTGCAGGCTGATGTTATCGGTCGGTGGCAGACAGCGGCGGACCGCTGTCATGGAGTGTCGTTTCAGTTTTGGCCTGACAGTTCCTCAGCCATAACGAGGTCCGTCAGCTAGGCGATCCGGCCTGCCCGGCAATGTGCTCTCGCAAAGTATCGAAAAACGATACTTTGCGAGAGCAGAGAGGATCATGTTCTGTTCTGCATGCGTCCGTTCGCTGCCTGCCTTGCCGCCGTCAAGGCGATGACGTCGAACTGCAACGCGATCTTGTTGTCGCAAGAGACGCTTGCGATCTGTAAACATCCGGCGAGGCTTGCAGTTACCCACAAGTGGTGTGGTAAATTGATTCACCTACCATAAATGGTCTTGGCGATGATGATACGATCATGATTCGTCATGTGGCACCGAATAGGAGGTGCAAGCATGGGACAGAGCTGGGTGAAAACAGAAACCGCCGGTTGCGACCTAGGGGATGAGCGATTGAACCGCAGGCTCGGCGCGATACTCGAGGCCCTCGGGGAGCGACCGGGTAAATCACTGCCGACGGCGTTTCAGGACTGGTCGAACACCAAGGCGGCCTATCGTTTCTTTTCCAATGGGAATGTCAGCGAACATAGAATTTTAGAGGGGCATTTTGCGGCTTCTGCCCTGCGCATCCAGGCAACCAGCGGTCCAATTCTTATCCTGCAGGATACGACAGAGTTCAACTTTAAGCGCGCGTCTCCGGAAAAAATTGGATTCACCCATGTCTCGACCGGGCAGAAGCTGAAGGATGGCAGGCGTAAGAAACATGTGGTCTGCGGGTTCCAGATGCATGCCAGCCTGGCGATCACCCCGGACGGTCTGCCGCTCGGGTTGACGGCAGCAAAATTCTGGTCCCGCGCCGCCTTCAAAGGCACCGCCGCGCTCAAGCGCAAGATCAATCCGACCCGCGTGCCCATTGAACAAAAGGAAAGCATGCGCTGGCTCGACAACCTGCGCCTGTCAACCGAGTTGGCGGGTTCGCCGGAACGTTGTGTGCATGTCGGCGACAGGGAGAGTGACATCTACGAGCTGTACTGCTTGATAGAGGAACTCGGGACTGGCTTTTTGGTCCGGAGCTGCGTCAACCGCTTGGCAGAAGATGGCGGGACTACCATCGCCAAAGTCATGGCAGAGGTGCAGGCGAGCGGCACCCACGAGGTGCGGTTCCGGGATGCGCAGGGCAAGGAGCAGTGCGCGGTCCTGTCGGTCCGGTATGCCACGATGACGGTCTGTCCGCCGATCGGAAAGCAGCGGAAATACCGACACCAGGAACTACAGATCATCCATGCCGAGGAACTCAATCCGCCGGAAGACAGGGAACCCCTACTCTGGAAGTTGATCACGAACCTGCCCGTCGGGTGCCACGCGGAGGCTGTAAACAAGCTCGAATGGTACGCCCTGCGCTGGAAAATAGAGACTTTCTTCCGGACGTTGAAAACCGGCTGCCGGATTGAGGAGCTACGTTTGGCCACGGCCGATCGCCTACCCGCTCATGCTGCTCCGAAGGCAGCCACGCTGTTGGTTTAGCCCGGTTCCTTGTCATCCATTTCAGCAGTTCTTCGACTTGGGATGCAGCGTCACTTCTGCTCGATCAACGCGGCAAGCTGTCCGGACGCAGACTGAGCGCTTGCCATCAGTGCCTTTCAATCGTCGGGCGGGTTGCCGTCCTCGAGCATGCCCTTGAACACCCGATAGGCATCCGTGCGGCTGTTATAGGCGCGTAGCGTGGTGTCGTCGTTCACCCAGGCGAAGATGATGATGCGGCTTTCGGCGTGAAAGCGGAAGAAAAGCCGGTACTGCTGAAAGAACTTTGCCCGGAACCAGTGCCGGTGCTCGTCGCCAAGCGTATTGCCCTGTCGGAACTTCGGGTCGGCGGGGTCGGTCGGGATTTCCTCGAAGATCAGCTTGTTGATCGCAGCAAGGCGCTTGGTTGCGTTCTTGCTGCGATAGCCAGCTGGGTTTGCGGCCTTCAGGGCCGAGACCTTTTCGGCAAGTTCCGCCACCTGATCAAGAAACAAAGGGTGCGCGAACAGGGTCCAGCCGTTCACGACCAACGGCACGTTAAAGGCATCCGTCATTCATCTTCGGGCGACAGCGCCGCATCGAGGTCCACTTCGACACCGTCGATAAGCTCGGCCAGCTTGGCGCGCACCGGCGCGTCCAGGCCACGGACGTGGCCGGGATTCTGGCGGATGTCCTCTGCCAGAAACGCGAGAAACGCGCCGATGGCAGGGTCTTCCGCAGCATCCGTAGCGCGGCGGAGCAGGACGTCGCCTTCAGGCAGGATGGTGTAGGAGATCCGATCGCGCTTCTTCAGGCCCAGCGCCTTACGCACGACGCCGGGCATCGTGGTCTGATACTTGTCCGTCAGCGTGGACTCGACCTTGAGTTCAGCCAGCATGTGATTCTCCTTCACTCTGTAGACGCAAGGTAAGGCAAACGCATTACCCGTTCAACAAGACAGCGATGGAAAAGTCTGGAGGGTGCTTCATGTCAGCCGAAAGGTACCCAACTTGGCCCAAGCCTACTGCGGGAAACCCCTTGGACCAGCTTCATCACGGGGCCGCGCTACCGACGAAAAGGCTGCCTTGAGATCATCCGCATGGTTCGGTAGCAAGACGGCGGCCTTGTTGCAGGAATTCGGCGCTGCGGAGGAATCCGCGACCGGGAGAGGGGTAAGATGGACGTTTCGCCGAATGTGGTCACCGAGGAGACCCTGCGTGGTCTTCTGGCTGAGGGCTATGTGCTGGAGGTCGTCTGCAAGGACGGTCCCGAGAAGCGCCACAACAGTTGGTACGGGAGCTGGGTCATTCGCGCCCTCCTGCCGGATGGCAGTTCGCCCAAGGCTTTGGTCACCAGCCGGAGTCTGTTCAAGCCACGCGAGTTCAAGACGATCGTGGGCCTGGTGAGCTTCCTTGCCGACATGGGCTGCAAGACGGCCTGCATTCCGCTCGAACAGGGGGCCACGGAACGTCATGTGCTGCCGCGACAGGGGAAGGCTTGAGCGATCTGCCTGACGCTGTGTCGCCCCTCCAGGCTCGACCCTTCGTGGTTCATCTGAAGGCTCTCAATGAGTAATCTTACCGAATAGGATAAACTGGTCATCGGGTGTCGGCCTTGCGGTGCGATCTTACTGCAAACGATAAGTTTCTTGTGTTCCGGTCCCATTGTCTCTAAGAATTACCGAAAACGGTAAGTCATCTCCGGAGGCGCAGGCCATGACATCCGAACCTGACGCGCGGCTTCTGACCGAGGTGGGGCAGCGGATCCGTGCGCGGCGCGGGACGGAAGGGCTCACGCTTGACCAGCTCGCCCGCCTCTGCGGGATCAGTGGCCCGGCGCTGTCGCTCATTGAGACCGGAAAGCGGGATGTCCGACTGACAACCCTTGCCCGGATCGCGGCGGCCTTGCGCCTGCCCCTGGAGGTTCTGCTGGCGGAAGGGAAAGAGGGCCGGGAAGAGGGAAGCCCGGACGTCGGTGAGGGCTACGACCTGAAGGGCTTCCTGTGATGCGGCAGGTCCCGATCTGGTTCGACGCGCTCCATGTAGCAGATATCGAGGTCGCCGCTGACGGGGCGCTCTCGCTGCGCTACAGCGACCGCTGGCGTCTGGCCGACGGGGCCTTTCCGCTCTCGGTCACGATGCCCCTGCGCGCCGCGCCCCATCCCTCCGAGGTGATCGCGCCCTGGCTCGCAAACCTCCTGCCGGAAGAAGAGCAGCTCCGCATCCTGACCCGCTCCCTGGGGATCGACCAGGCAGATGTGCTGGCCCTGCTGGAACAGATCGGCGGGGATACGGCGGGGGCGCTGTCCTTCGGCGCGCCGACGGATCGCGCCCGCTGGGCCTGGCGGCCGCTGACCGAGCTTTATGGCCTTGACGACCCGGCCGAGGCGCTTGAGCGACATTTCGAGGATCTCGGTCGACGCCCCTTTCTGGCGGGAGAGGAGGGCGTTCGCCAGTCGCTGGCCGGCGGTCAGAAGAAATCCGCCCTCGCGGTGCTGGACCCGGAGGGCCATCCGGTCCTACGTCTGCCGGAACCGGGCGATGTCCTGGCCGTTCCCCTGCACGGCGCCCCCTCGACCCTGATCGTGAAGCCGGACAATCCGAACCTGCCCGGCCTGACCGAGAACGAGGTCTGGTGCCTCAGGCTCGCCGCAGCGATCGGCATTCCGGCGGCCGAGGCGACCATCCTGCGGGCCAGCGGCCGCTCTGCGATCGCCGTCCTGCGCTACGACCGCAGGCTGGGGCGACAGGGCGAGGTGCAGCGCCTTCATCAGGAGGATTTCGCGCAGGCGAATGGCCTCCCGCCGGGCCGGAAATACGAACGCGGCACGCGGCCCGGGCTCGACCTCGCCAGCCTCTTGCGAACGGGGCGACATGTCGGTGCGAAAGATGCCCTGGCTCTGCTCGACCAGGTGATCTTCAATATCCTCGTCGCCAATACCGACGCCCATGCCAAGAACTATTCCCTGATCCTGCCCATCGCCGCTCCGCCGCGTCTCGCCCCGCTCTACGATGTCTCCTCCGTGCTGGCCTGGCCCCATGTCGTGCAGGCCTATGCCCAGAACATCGCCGGCAAGAAACGCACATCCGAGGGGATCGCGGCCAGGCATTGGGCGACCATCGCCGAGGACGTCGGCTTCCGCCCGAGGGATGTGCTCACGCGGGTCCGGGAACTGATCGATGGGATCGTCGCCAACCGTGTCGGTGTGACAGAGGCGGTCACGCGTCTGCCCGGCGCGACCGAAGGCTACGTGGTCCAGACGGCGGAGCTGGTGGAAGGCAATGCGCTGCGGATGGGCGGGCGTATTTAGCGTTGGGCGTCCCAGGGGCAGTGGTTTCGGCTGACTGGGTGGGCGAGAAATCCGTCTTGCGGACTGCGGCAGCGAGAACCGCGGTCGAAAGGCGGGGGGTGGGTTCCGCGGGACAGGCGGAGGTCTTACAGTTACTTTATTTTATATTAACTACAGTCGTTTATAGGCCAAAATGTATGTGCTGCATGAAGATTGGAGCGCGGGTCCGTGGTCTGGACGTATCCCATCCGTCACGGCCACACGCCCTTCGTCCAGTTCTTCTGGCGCGCGGGCTGCCCTGCGCCTTTCCCCCGCAGGCCTGCCGAAAGCCCTCAATCGATCTCTGAACGCGCGATCCAGTCTTCCTGCCGAAACTCGGTCATGCCGGTCGAAAACCCTTCATGAAAAGGCACAATGTCGAAAACCGCCATACGGCATGCATCGCTCACAGGGAGATCAG
>NZ_PZKF01000069.1 GCF_003034995.1 Phaeovulum veldkampii DSM 11550
GGATCACCGTGGCGGTCAGCCCGGCGCGCTCACGGCCATAGCGGGCATAGATCCACTGGATCACCTCATCGCGCCGCTCGTGTTCGAAATCGACGTCGATGTCCGGTGGCTCGCCGCGCTCCTTGGAAATGAACCGTTCGAAGATCAGGGTGATGCTTTCGGGGGGCACCTCGGTGATGCCTAGGAGGTAACAGACCACCGAATTGGCTGCCGAGCCCCGCCCTTGACACAGGATGCCCTTCGATCGCGCAAACTGGACGATGTCATGCACGGTGAGGAAATAGGGCGCGTAGTCCACCTCGCGGATCAGGGTCAGTTCCTTTTCCACGCGATGGACGATCCTGGGCGGCGGTCCGGACGGATAGCGCCAGTGCAACCCAGCCCGGGCCAGGCGTTCCAGACGGTCTTGCGCCGGTTCGCCATCCTGCGCCTCGTCCGGGTATTGGTAGCGCAGGTCGTTCAGGCGGAAGACACAGCGGTCGGCAATCTCCACCGTGCGGCGCAGGGCAGCGGGGTGGCGGGCAAAGAGCCGCGCCATTTCGGCCCCGGATTTCAGACGGCGTTCGCCATTGGCAAGCCGGTGCTCGCCGATGTTGTCGATGGTGCAACCGATGCGCAGGCAGGTCAGTACATCGGCCAGCGGGCGACGGGCGGCGCGGTGCATCAGCACGTCGCCTACGGCAACCATCGGCAGGTTCACGCCTTGGGCCAGCATGGCCAGCTGGTCGAGGCGGGCCTGATCGCGGCCATCATAGCGGGGGGCGGCCCCGAGGAAGCACTGGCCGGGAAAAGTGCGGGCAACGGCCAGCAGATCGCTGCGGGTGGTCTTGGGGTTGCCATCCTCCATCGGATCAGGCGACAGGGCGATCAGGATCATGCCTTGTCCCCATTCTGCCAGATCCGCCCGTTGCAGGTGGCATTCGCCCTTGGGAGCGCGGCGCTTGCCCAACGACAAGAGCCGGGTCAGGCGGGACCAGGCCATCAGACCGGTGGGTAGCGCAAGCCATTCGACCGCAGAGTCGGTCAGCGCCAGCCGTGCGCCCGCGATCAGCTTCGGCAGGGCGGTGGCGGACAGACTGGGCGTCCCGGTCGCGCCAGTGAAATGGGGTACGTCCTGGCGGCTGGAGTGGTCGGTGACGCGCTGCGACCTGATGGCCGGGCCATCCTGTGCGGCCTGGACATTTGCCCGGGATTCATCTCGCAGCCGCGCCAGTTCCTTGAGCGCGGAGAACGCCCGCACAACGCCCGCCACCGAATTGCGGTCGGTGATGGCAATGGCCGCAAGACCCAGTTCGGCGGCGCGGGTCACCAGTTCCTCGGGATGGGATGCACCGGCCAGGAAGGTGAAGTTCGAGGTCACACACAACTCGGCATAGGGCTGGAAGCGGGGCGCGGTCATGCGAACTCCCCCTGGACATACCAGTCTTGCGCTTCTGGTCCGTTCCAGCTCTGCGCCTGTGGCGTCACGAACAGCCAGAGACGCGGTCCTTCCTGCGTCTCGATCCGCCAGTAGTCACGCAGACCGGACCGCCAGGCGGGATCGTCGAACCACCATTCCGGGGTGATCCGCTCCGGTCCCGTCGCGCGCAGGGTGGTAAATCGCATGCGCCGCCAGCGGAAACTGGCGGGCGGCGTGCCAGAGGCAGCTGTCACCGGCTCTGGCGGGAAAAGTGTGATCGGCCGTTTCAGGCCTGTGCGATGCGGTGACGGTTCGGGCGTCGAATATGCGGCGGGGGCCAGCAGGAAGCTGCGTTCCGGGATCAGGCTTGTCGCTGGCAAGAGCCGCAGCACCCGGTCAAAGCCGATGCGATTGCCGACCGAAGACAGCAGGTCCGCCAGTGCGTCCTCGTGGCGGATCGCCGGTCTGCCCCCGATCTGTTCCGGGGCAAGGGCCTCGGTCACGGTGGCCGTGAGCCGCAGCGCGTCGATACCAAAGCCGGAATCGATCTTGTCTACGCCCTTGGCGAACAGTGCCGCAATCCGGGCGGGGTCGCGCATCGGGCGGGCCAAGCCGATCTCGACCTGCGCCGTGCCGCGATCCACCCGTCGCAACTCCAGCCGCACCCGCCGCGCGCCCATATGGGTGGCTGCCAGTTTGGCGCAAAGCCGGTCCAGCAGCCGCGCGAGGCCCGCCATCACATCCGATTGCTGCCCGATCGGCTCGGGCAGGGTCATACGCACCCCGAAATGGGGCGGATCAGGTTCTGCCGCTACCGGCTCGGGCTGTGCCCCAAGCGCCTGATCCAGCCGCAGCACCAGACCTTGTCCGAAGCGCCGGGCCAAGGGCGCACGCGGCAGGTGAATCAGATCGGCGATGCGCGACAAGCCAACGCGCATCAGCGCTTCGGCGGTGTCAGGGTCCACCCTCAATGCGGTGACAGGAAGATGCCCGATGCCCTCGGCCAAACGCCCATCGGCGACGATGCCGCCGCCATGGCGGGCCAGGGCATGTGCCGCCCCACGGGTTCCGGCAATGGCGCTGGCGGCGTGCAGCCCCGCGCGCTCCAGCTGCGCCTGCAGATCGTCGCGCAGATCGGCCTCACCGCCGAAAAGATGCGGGACGCCCGAGATATCGGCCATCAGCCCGTCGACGCCATCGGTGGCCACCATCGGCGCATAGCGACTGGCCCAACGCCGCAGGCTTGCAAGCGCGGCAGCCTCGCGCGCAAGGTCGGCCGGGCGCGTGGCAAGATCGGGACAAATGGCGCGCGCATCCGCCAAGGCCATGCCGCGATGCAGGCCACGCGCGCTGGCGGCCGTGTTCAGACAGTGCAGGTGATCGGCATTGCCTGACCGGTGGGTCAGGGCAAAGGGCCCCTCAACGGGCCGTGTCCGCAGGCTCGTGTCGCTGGCGAGCCTCGGAAACCATATCGACAGCAGCCGCCGCGCCATTCCAGTTCAAGATCCATCTTCCGCAAGTTCCCTGTTTGTTCTTATTAAGATCCCATTGATGCAGAGTCGAGTCCGCAGCCGCGCTGGCCGCGGGCTCACACTTCCACCGCGTCTCGGTGGCATTGCTGCCCGCGTCCTGGCGGATCAGCACCAGACCGGTGGTGTGCCCGGCCTCAGCGGCCAGTTGCAACCGGCGACCAGCGGTCAGGGACAGGGGCTTTTCCGGCTCGGCGATGACCAGACTGATCGGGGCTGCGCGCAGGGCTTCCTCCACGCACCACAAGAGGTCGGTCTCGCCCACCGGCCGAAAAAGGTGCAGCCGTTCGCCCACGCCACGGGGCAGGCCACGGAGCATCGGCAGTTCCGGCACGTGGGCAGGCAGGATCCAGACCAGCGGCCCCGGATGCCGCGCCGCCTGAAACAGCGCGAAGGCGCGGCGGCCGCGGCCCTCGGCCTCGTGTACGCGGCGTGGGCTCAGATCGAAGGGATCGGCAGGGTCAGGCCGCATCCTCACGCACCCCTTCCGCCACGATCTGCAGCATTCCGTCGGCCAGAGGCCTTTGCAGGCGCAGGGCTTCGGTCGTGGGTGCAGTCAGCCAGCACCGCCATTCGTCTTGCGTCGTCAGGATGACCGGCATCGCCTTCGGGTGGACGGGCGCCACCTCGGCATTGGGCGGGCAGGTCAGGAAGCCGAAGAGCTCCGCCGTGACTTCGCCCTCCTTCAGTTTGCGCACCAAGGTCCATTCGGTGCGGATGCCCGCGAAGAAGGCCAGCGGGCGATCAGGCCCAAGGGCGAACCAGATCGGATGGTTGCGCGGTGCGCCGGGGCGGCTGTCGATCTCGGAAAAACTGGTGAATGGCACGAGGCAGCGGTTCTCGACCCCGAGCCAGCGCTTCCAGTGCGGTGAGGCGACATTGCGGATATTGGTCACACCCGGATCGGTGCGCTTGCCCTCCAGAAATACTTGCGGCGTCGGCATGCCCCACCGCGCCTTGACGAGTTCCCAGCCCGCCTGTGACCCTCGGTGCCGAATGATCGGCGCGGCGTAATCGGGGAAGATGCCGGCCATGGCAGGCAGGTTGCCGGTGGTGTCGATCAGCTCTCCGTCGTCCTCGCACATGTCGTCAAAGACATGCCGTATCGCATCCTGACTCTTGGTCTGGGAATAAAGATTGCACATGGGCGACACCGAAGAATCGGAGGGGCAAGAGAATAAGAACATATACAGAACAATGACCGCCTTGGAAGCCCGGATGGCCGCAACCGGCCTATATGAGCAAGGTCAGTCGGTCGATCTGCAGCCGTCGGTCGTAGAGTCAAAGTGGGGTTGGTTTCCCGGGTAGAGTAGGGATGACGCGCCTTGGCCCGTTGCCGGGTCAGGTTTCGCCATCCCCCTCTCCGAACCGGACGTGCGAGTTTCCCCGCATCCGGCTCTCCATGCGTGGCCGCGGCCACGGGTGGCCCTCACAGCTTGGCGAGGGTGCGGGTCGCTTCCCAGAACGTGTCGGCCCCCTGTCGGAAGCTTTCGTCCGGGTCGTCCCATCCGTTCGGTATGCGCAGGCCCCGGTCCCGGTATCGCACACGTTTGGCGTCCGAGAACCGCGCGAGTGTTTTCCCGCCCGATGCCCATCCGCCGTGCGCCCGGGGTCCTTTCTCGGTATATTTCCGACGCAGCTTCCTGCCGGAAGCCGTGCCGTGTTTCTGCCCGAGCCAGGACTTGATGCGCCAGTACAGCCACCAGTCGAGCTTGCTGAACTCCGCCCACGACCGCGTCGCGTAGCGGTAGTAGTTCCGCCAGCCGATGATGACCGGGTTGAGGTCGCCGATCAGAGCCGCAAGGGTGGTGCCGGTCGGCGTTCCCCTCACGTTGGCCTTGACCCTGTCGCGCAGAAGCTGGGATTTCGCCTTCGGAATGAAGATCATTCCCACGTGCCGCCCGGTGGACGGCATCTTCTTCTGCGCGACCCGGTATCCGAGAAAGTCGAAGCCCTCCCGGACATCGGTGATCTTGGTCTTCTCCATCGACAACTCCATGCGCAGTTCCTCCTGGAGGAACTGCGCCAGCGCCTGACGCTCGATCTCCGCATCCTTTCGGGTCCCCTGCACCAGCAGCACGAAGTCGTCTGCATAGCGCACCACGTAGAAGCCCGGCCGCCCACGTCTGTGGTCGGACTGCAGGCGCTGCTGCGCCCGCTCGCGGGTCTTGTCGCGCGGATTGGGCACCCAGCGACGGTATCTCTCGTCCAGCCCCGTCAGGTAGACGTTGGCCAGAAGCGGCGAGATGATGCCCCCTTGCGGGGTCCCCGTCACGGGATGGCGAAGCGTGCCCTCGATCATGATGTCCGCCTTCAGGAAGGCGAGCACGAGCCGCAGGACCTTGCGATCCCTGATGCGACGGCGCACCCGCTCCATCAGGACGTGGTGATCGATGGCGTCGAAGCACCCCTTGATGTCCCCCTCGATCACGTACCGGACCCGGGATGGGCCGGCGGATGTCGGGTTCAGCTTGTGCCGCACCCTTGCGAGCGCGTCATGGGTGCTCCGTCCGGGCCGGAAGCCGTATGAGGTCGGGTAGAAGTCCGCCTCGAAGATCGGCTCCAGCACCAGCTTGAGCGCCATTTGGACCAGACGGTCTCTGAGCGTCGGAATGCCCAGGGGGCGGAACTTTCCCGGTTTGCCCGGCTTCGGGATCAACCGTTGCCGGACAGGCTGGGGTTCGTAGGTTCCTTGCCGCAGGTCTGCCCGGATATCCTCCAGATAGCCCACGGCCCCCGAGAGCCGCCTTTCGACCGCCTTCCGCGTCACGCCGTCGGTGCCCGGCGTATTGCTGCCCTTGTTCCGGGACAGCCGTATCCACGCCTCGATCAGCGTTCTGCGGTCGCATACCAGATTGAACAGATCCGCGAACCGCCTGTCGGGGTCCGCGGCACTCCACCGATGCAGTTTGCGCTGCATGTCGAGAACGAACCCGGTATTCACCGTGCCGGACATGTGTCCATCTCCTGCCTGCAACTTGCATCCACTGCCCGCCTTCGCCATGTGGACGGCTTTCCCGTCCCCGGACTACTACGCGGGCTCCGCCCCCACGACGCGCGATCGCCGGTCGCTTCGGTCGTCCGTGCCTTGGGCACGGAAACGCGCGTGGGTTCCCAAGTTCCACCAATTCTCCCTTGTCCGCTACAGGAGCCGACTCTACCCCGTGTGGATTCCGGCCTCCGGGCCTTGCAGGCTTTCCCGGACGCTGACGGCGGGTTGCCCCGCCGTCCCTGACACCCGCCCATCAATCGGGCGTCGGCGCTCCACAAGTCTTTCGACTGCCCCACCCACTTCCGAGTCGGTGGGGAACCTCCTGACGGGGCTTCGGCCATCGGTTCGGTTTCCCTCTCCATGGCGGACTGGCTAGCCGGGCCGGTCTCGGGATCGGAAGTTCCCTCACGCCCGGCGTTAGCTGGTTCTGCTGATTTATGGCCTTCCGGAAGCACCCGGTCGGCCTCACCCGCTCGCTTCGCGCCCCACGCTGCACCGTGTGGCGCGAGGGGATTCGCACCCCTCGGGATGGTTGGTGGCTTCGCCCCTATATTTCACCTCCTTTCCTTTCAAAGAGTTAGAGGGCTGCGCTTGGCGCGCTGACGGGTTGAGGGCTGGGAGAGTGGCTTCCGGCGCCCGTCGAGGGAGATCGCCGATGGGCGTTGTGGAAGTTCTGGATCCGGTCGCACCGGTGCGTGCAGATGGCTGGAAAGTGGATGTGAGCCGGGGTGAGCGGAACGGGCGGGTGTCGTCCGAATGGTTCAACCGGCCCGATGACGAGCGGTATCTGTCGCTCGACGATCTCTGGGCCAATGTGAAGGGCCGCTCCGAGCGCAGCCGCAGCCGTGTGGTGCAGACGGCGGACATCCGCGCCGAGGCAGCGCGCGATAACCCCGAACGGTTGCACCTGATGCTGCCGAAAGCGCAGGAGCCGGTGGCGCCCACGCATTGGGCTTTTGGCCAGCTTGCGAGCATCGTCGGCGCGCCGGCCTCATACCTGCGGCAGCTGCCCGCGCCGCTGGCGGGGATCAACCTGCAATACGGCCTGACCAACCACCGCGCCGAGCAGGTGAAGACCTTCGAGACTGAAGATGGTCGCACCGAACTGCGTGCCGTCACCGGCCCCGACTATGGCCGCATCCATGACCACGAACTGGTTGATGCGGTGCAGCGGA
>NZ_PZKF01000070.1 GCF_003034995.1 Phaeovulum veldkampii DSM 11550
CTGGAACAGATGGATGCCGTCACGCCTGATCTTGCGCAGTTCACTCGGCAGGAAGCTCACCTGAAAGGCTTCCATCTCGAAGGGGATGTCGCCTGTCATTTGCTCTGAGAGCGCCTCCCATTTGGCAACGGGCGTGCAGCCAAGACTTGAATGAATGCTGTTGTTGTAACGGCAGATTTCCAGAGCAAACCAGCGATCGAATTCGCTCAACGTCATCGTGGCCTTGCTTGCGGCGTCATAGTCGCCCTTTGCCGCGATCGAGGATTGCGTTGTTCCCGGCAACAGGTGAACGGCCCCCATCATGGTGCCGATCAACCGTTCGATGTGACCACCGAAGTGAGGACTTGCTGGCGGTCGATAGACCAGATCGATCCCCCAATCCGCACAGGCCGACCGAAAGGCGCGCGACCGGAAATCGCGACCGTTATCGACGTGGATGCTGTGCGGTTTGCCCTGTGCCGGCCAAGGAACATCGCACGCCAATTCCGCAAGAAGTTCCTCCTTGAGGGCCACCGCCTGTGTCAGGCAAAGCGCCACTGACAGACGCGAAGGTGCCTCGAGAGAGGTGTAATATCCGGTCACCATCCGCGTTGCGACGTCGATCGCCAGCGTGACCCAAGGCCGCCCAATTGGTTTGCGTTCAAAGCCGTCGACAAGAATGATGTCCGCCGGTGTATGATCAATTTGGACGATCTCCAGTGGCATACTGGCCTTGTTCTCACCTGTGACCGGCGCAAATTTCTGGCGGGCCGCCTTTGCGCCCTCTCGTGCCTTCGCAACTTCGCGGGCATCCATCGCATCCAGACGACGCTGAACCGTTCGCCGTGTCGGCGGTTGCAAGCCCTCCTGCCAGCAAGCGCTGCGGATTTCTGTCACGACGCGCGACAAGCTCGAACGCTCCCGGCGCAAGAAATAGCGGCGAAGGTGCTCCTCGATTACCGCTTCGACTTTGCTGGATATTAACATCGTCCCGGTCGGGCGGCCCCGTTTCCGCGGAGCCAGAGCGCTGGTGCGCCCACCCTCTTCCGCCAACCGTTTTATCCAACGCCAGACCGTCGCCCTGCTGACACCAAGCTCCCAAACGGCGTCATTGATGCCACGTTCCAGGCTGCCAGTCCCATTGAGATATGCCTGAACAAGAGGGCGCAGCACCGCGGCCCTGCGCGCCTCTTCAGCACCAACGGCAACGGAGTCTTCGCCATCATCATTCATCGATATTTGCCGCAAATGTCTGTGAACCCTGTCTCAGGTTTAAGGGCAAAAATATCAGAATTAAAGGCAAAATCTCATATTTAAGGGCAAAGCTCAGCCGTTGATTTCGTTGGATTTCCCATCTCACAATTAAGGGCTACGCGACACCTGTTGCCTCGATCTTGGTGTGACGGCCTTCTGCTTTTTCTGGGATGTGATGCCGGATGTGGTGGCGCGGGTGAAAAACGCGGGATGTCTCGTATTGCATCAGGTCGGAACGGAGGCCGCCGCGCGGATGGCCGAAGCTGCCGGGGCGGATGTGATCATCGCACAGGGGATCGAGGCGGGCGGCCATGTGCACGGACGAAGTCCCGCCTTCGGGCTGGCGGAACGGATACTGGCCGGGACCGACCTGCCGGTCGTGGTCTCGGGCGGGATCGCCACGGGCGAAGGGCTTGCCGCCGCATTGGCGATCGGGGCCAGCGGCGTGCAATGCGGCACCGCCTTTCTGGCGACTGAAGAATCCTTTGCGCATTCCTATCACAAGTCTCGCATCGTCGAGGCCACGGGCGAGGATACGGTGCTGACCGATGTGTTCGTTCTGAACTGGCCCAAGGGCGCTGCGGTGCGGGTGATCGGCAACAGCGTGACGGAGGGTCTCAAGGGCAATTACCTGGGTCACGACCCGGACAGCCTGCCGCGCGAGACCATCGCCCATGACGACGATCAGCCCCGCCTGCGCTTCAGCACGGATTCACCCTTGCGCACCACAACCGGCGATCTGGAAGCGATGGCGCTCTATGCCGGTCAGGGCGCGGGAAACATCCCCGATGTCGTACCTGCGGCCGCACGTCTGAACACCATGGTCGCGCAGGCCCGGCATATCCTGAAGGGCCCGGTGCGTAACGGTTTCACGGCGATGTCATGAGCGACGACTTCAAGAGCTTCCGCTGCCAAAGCGGCTTTTCCTCACCGCCCTGCTATGCCGCCGAGATCGCACTGGAGTATTTCGATCCGCTGGCTGTCGATCCCGAGCAGGCACGTGATGTCGCGCGTTGGCGCAAGGCCGAACGCACCCGCCTGCGCGCCGCCCGTCTGGCACTGTCGGTTGCTGAACGCAAGGAGATCGGCGAGGCACTGGCCGGGTATCTGCGGCAGGTGTTGCAAGACCGCTTCGGCGGGGCAGTGGGCATGGTCTTTTCCGCCTATTGGCCGATCAAGGGCGAACCCGACCTGCGCCCGCTGATGGCCGAACTTCACAAGGCCGGTATATCCGTCGCCCTGCCACTGGTCGAAACCAGGGCGGCCCCGCTCACCTTTCGCCGCTGGACGCCCGAAACCCGCATGGTGCGCGGCGATTGGAACATTCCCGTTCCGCCCCCGGACGCCCCCGTCGTCCGGCCCGATATCGTGCTTGCCCCCCTCGTCGGCTGGACGGCGGATGGTTATCGCCTCGGCTATGGCGGGGGCTATTTCGACCGGACATTGTCGGCGCTTGACCCGAAACCTTTTGTCATCGGCATTGGTTTCCAGTCGGCACAGCTCAAAACCATCTACCCGCAACCCCACGATATCCCTCTCGACCTCATCCTGACCGAGACCGGCTTGCACAGCGGTTGAGGATCAAATAGCTGGATTGATAAATGTGCATTCGTGTTGCTGACGCACACGTTTTCCGCAATTCCTAAAGCACTCCTCCGTAAAGCGACAAAATACATGAACAATATCGATGAAAAGCTGCAACCGATCCTTGCCGAAGTGATGCGGCGCAATGCCGGCGAGCCGGAATTTCACCAGGCCGTCCACGAGGTGATGGAAAGCCTCGGGCGCGTGGTCGCAAAGAACCCCGATTATCTTGAACAAGCGCTCATCGAACGCATCTGCGAGCCAGAGCGTCAGATCATCTTTCGCATTCCCTGGGTGGACGATCAGGGCAACGTCCAGATCAATCGCGGCTTTCGCGTCCAGTTCAACTCGGCCCTCGGCCCCTATAAGGGCGGGATGCGTTTCCACCCCTCGGTCAACCTGGGGATCATCAAGTTCCTGGGCTTCGAACAGATCTTCAAAAATGCACTGACCGGCCTGCCGATCGGTGGCGGCAAGGGCGGTTCGGATTTCGATCCCAAGGGTAAATCCGATGGCGAGATCATGCGTTTCTGCCAATCGCTCATGACCGAACTGCACCGCCATCTGGGCGAGCAGACCGATGTGCCAGCCGGCGATATTGGTGTAGGCGGGCGCGAAATTGGATACATGTTCGGCCAGTATAAGCGCCTGACAAACCGATACGAGTCGGGCGTATTCACCGGCAAGGCCATTGCCCACGGTGGATCCCGCGCTCGGACCGAGGCAACGGGTTTCGGCAACACCTATTTTACCAAGGCCATGCTTGAAACGCGCCAGACCGATTTCGACGGCAAGCGCGTGGTCGTGTCCGGTGCGGGCAATGTGGCCATCCACACCATCGAGAAAGTGCAGTCATTTGGCGGCACGGTCATCGCCTGTTCGGATTCCAGCGGTTATGTCATAGACGAAGCTGGGATTGACCTGTCTTTGCTTCAGGAAGTCAAGTCCCTGCGCCGCAAGCGAATTTCGGAATATGCCCGGCTTCGCGGGGACAGCGCGCATTTTGTGTCGACCGACAAAGGATCAATTTGGGATTTGCCCTGTGATGTGGCGATGCCCTCGGCCACCCAGAACGAATTGACGGGCAAGGATGCAAAGTCACTGGTTAAGAACGGTGTGCTGGCTGTCGGCGAAGGCGCGAACATGCCCTGCACCCCCGAGGCGATCCGCATCCTGCGCGAGGCCGGCATCCTGTTCGGGCCTGGCAAAGCTGCAAACGCGGGGGGCGTTGCAACGTCGGCACTGGAAATGCAGCAAAACGCCAGCCGTGATCGCTGGAGCTTTGAGCAGACCGAACAACGGCTGGCACAGATCATGAAGAGCATCCATGATCGTTGTGCTGAAACTGCCGATGAGTATGGCGCGCCCGGCGACTATGTCCTGGGCGCCAACATCGCCGGTTTCGTGCGGGTTGCCGAAGCGATGCGTATGCTTGGGGTGATCTGAGCCAATCCGGAGAACTATCGGAAGACCAGGGCGATCTCTTCGTTGCCGAGCAGCCTCCACTCCCCCGGGTCGAGGCTGTCTGGCAGGCAAAGATTGCCAAGACGTTCACGTCGAAGGGTCTCGACGAAATTGCCCGCAGCGGCGAACATACGGCGAACCTGATGGTATCGGCCTTCGGTCACGGTAATCAGGGCTTCGGTTTCCGATATGATTTCCAACACCGCCGGTGCCAGCGGTTTGTCTTCGCCCTTGAGCGTGAGTGTACCCGACGCAAACAGAGCGATTTCTTTACCGTCGAGTGGACGTGCCAGTATGGCGCGATAGGCCTTGCTGATCTGACTTTTGGGGCTGCTGATTCGGTGCAGAAGGTTGCCATCATCGGTCAGCAGCAGGAGTCCTGATGTTTGTTTGTCCAAACGGCCAATGGTTGAAATCGCGGGATCGCGGCGCCGCCAACGTGCGGGCAAGATGTCATAGACAAGTGCGCCCGCCTCCTTGTGCGAACAGGTCACCCCCAGAGGTTTGTTCATCAACACGACCATACCTGCAAGCGGATCAAGCGCCTTTCCCGCAACTGTCATACGGCTTGGCAGATCCACACTGATAGGGATGCGAACGGCGGCGTCCAAGATCTCTTTCTGATCGAAGACAATACCACCATAGCGTGCCAACTGCGCGATGTCCTTGCGTGTGCCATAGCCCATCGAAGACAAGAGCTTGTCGACACGTGTAGTTGAAACCTTTGACATATCCGGTTTCCTTGTGGATCATATTCAGTGCAGAGGGAAACACACGCTCTCTCTCACTGCGGTAGACGACAGAGCGACAGGCAGGATTCGTTACTTCCGAGAGGTTACGAAACTGATATCACGGTTAACGTTCTGCGCTGTTCCGCACGGGTGTCCCAATGAAACGATGTGCCTTCGGGCAATCCAAGAAGCGCTACCCCGATCGGCGTCATGACGGAAATCTTGCCTTGCGCGATATCGGCATCCTCGGGATAGACAAGCATCACTGTTCTTTCCTGCCCAGAGAATTCATCGCGATACGTGACCCTGTTTCCGATCGCGACCACATTCGCCGGCAACTTTGCCGCGGGCAGGATTTTTGCGCGGCCAAGCTCTTCCAGCAAACGCTCGGCCAGATCGGAATTGCGGGCTATCGCGCCTTCTGCCAGCGCTTCCAGATGGTCTAGATCATCGGCATTGATGATGATCTTCGGATTTCGTGTCCGACGACTACGCGACTTAGTAAGTTCTTGCGGTGCCATGGTGGCCGCTCCTTATGTGAAGAAATGCAGGTGTGCGGGAAGCAGACGGACCCTTTGGTCTGGGTCAGGTCTGTCAGGAGATTTCAGATTGCCTGGATCACGCGCGAAACCGTGACGGATCGAATGGATCCATTTTCGCACAGCAAGGGCGCACGTTGACCGACCAACATCCCGATGAGGGTTACGCCCAGGATCGAATATGCAGGGATGACCCCCGTGCCCTGCCCCCATCGAGCCCGATGGACGAGCAGGCCATCCTGAACGGGACCTTGGTCAATAACGTATTGGAATTGACGACCGCTCGTTACGATATGCGCTGCGTAAAGGTTTTTGACTGGTTTCAGTGTCATCAACTTGTGCCGAATAATATATGATAGCATAATCTCAGCACGGTCTTGCGACTCATCGCATTGCTCCTGATACGCTTTCAGCCTGTGATAGTCAGCTTCCGGAACTGGCGAACACTCGCGCGGCCCGTTTTGACCGTTAAGCCGTTTCTCAAAAGTAGAAAACCGATGTTCGTGGATGTTGGACATGACTTCCCCCATGGCCACCGTGGCCGCGTGCTCATCATTGAAACTTGAGGAGACCCCGGGGGTGCAGCAGGCGTAAACGCGCCTAGACCGCCCGGGGAAGCGGGCGGTTCAGCAGAAGAAAACGATAATGATCTGCATGTTCCAACATACCTCTAGAGTTAGGCAGTCAAATTGGTTGTGTCAATCAGATCGATTTCGACGTCGCACTATCGGCGGGCCTGTGACACCTCGTTCATTGGCGTTCTTCGCGATTGCTGGCATGATCAGAACACAGGAGCACCGGGCACCAGAGGGCTGGTGCTACCAAGTGCCCGTGGAGCGAAAATATCCGAAAGAAAGGCGCACTCTGCATGCATGTTCTGTTCACGCGAGGCGTTGTTGCAGAACTCCCTCATGAGGCGTGACTCCCCCTTTCCCTGTTGATCTCAGCCCACGCGGACGATTTCGGCAGTGCCGAGCGCGTTGAAGCGGTTGATGAGGGCGACGCGGATCTGGATTTCTGCGGTCTGGCTGTCGGGGTGTCTTGCGGCGATGCGCTCACCGAAGGCTTTGAGGCACCGCATCTTTGCCTCGATCCGGCTTCGGGCATGGTATCCGGTCCAGCGCTTCCAGAACGCCCTGCCATAGGCCGTGTGGCGCGCAGGGTCTCGTTTCTCGCGATCGCGGCAGGGCAATCCTCTTTCCAAGGCCGTCCATTCTTTCGGATAGGGATGATCGCAGTGGCCTGCCGGTCTATGATGGCCGTGTGGCAGCGGCGCGTGTCGTAGGCACCATCCGCAGTCACCGTGCCGATCTCTTCGCCTTCGGGGATCTGGTCCAGTAACTCTGGCAGCACGGGGCTGTCACCATCGCTGCTGGGGGTGAATTCCACCGCTCGAATGTCCGAAGTGGCGGTGTCCATGGCCAGATGGACCTTGCGCCATT
>NZ_PZKF01000071.1 GCF_003034995.1 Phaeovulum veldkampii DSM 11550
TGAAATCGACGGCGACGAGGTCGTGATCGTCTCGGAATACGATCCCTTCGGGTGAGGCTTCGGCCTCACTTCCCGAGGGCCCGGGCGCGGCGCGGGTGCGCCTCTGGGCCTATCGCCGACCGTGTGACCGGCGATGCCGATCAGAGGAACGTCTGTGTGCCATCTGCGCAGATCGTGGTACGTACATAGGGCGGGAAGCGGTCGTTCGGCATCTTCGTCCTTGCTCGTAGAGACGGCCGGGACCGGTCATTCGCTGCTCAACCGAAAACAACTCGAAACATGGGCTTGACGAAAAAATCAGCCTAAGGTGATATGATGACCGATGATGACAGCTATAAAGGTTAATATTCCATGCGACATTATACCGGGGAGGAATTTGAAGATGAGGTGAAAAGAATTTGCAGAAGCCTGTATTCAAACTCGATCGGCCAAGGTTCCGAAAAAGTCGACGGCCAAGAACGTGACGGTGTCTTCTGGAATGGCAGCTTCTTCACTATCGTCGAGGCAACGACAGAAAAGAAAAAAGACAAGGCGCTTTATGACGCCAAGAAAACGCATGAACTAGTAACAAAGAAGCGATCTGAAGGAAATATGGCCCAAGGTTTCTTAGTTACTTTGCACGAGCCAACAGCCGACCAGAAGGCTGCAGTTAAGAAATACGAGAAAACAACTAGAATAATATCATTCGATGAACTTAGGTCGTTACTCTTTGATGCAGCAGAATATCTAAGAACACGTTCTGGGAAGCCATTTGGATCTGTGTACGATCATGCATCCCACTCATTTGAAGTGCCACGCTCTGATTTTGTTGAGCCTACGATAGTCCTTGCTGCGACAAGCGAAGTTAGGTCTCTAAACGAAATCACTCTGCGAACCCAAGATTCCGCAAAGATGATTATTACAGCGGAATACGGGATCGGTAAGAGCATGCTTCTTCGAGAGATGTATTTCTCCTTATTGAAAGATTTCTCGCAGAACAAAACTTTCCGATTTCCTGTCGCGATCAACCTTCGAGAGCACTTGGGACAATCGGACCCGGTCGAACTTCTTGAAAGACACGCCAGAAATAACGCAGCGGACCCTAGAAGGTTAGTTGCAGCATGGAGCGCTGGATATGTTGACTTGATTATCGATGGGTTCGATGAATTATCCACGCGTGGATGGACCGGGGATCATAGGAAGCTGCGCGAGTTCAAACGCAGCACGCACGCTGTTGTGAAGAACCTAATCAGGCAAACGCCCCAAAAGTCATCTGTCATAATCGCTGGCCGTGCCGCTTACTTTGACTCTGACAGTGAGATGCGGGAGGCCCTTGGGACTCCAGAGGGAGTGTTCGAGCACCTCATCGTACAGCCATTCGACACAGATCAAGCCGCTGAATTCTTGAACAGGAAGGGATATTCTGATCCGCTACCACAGTGGCTTCCGACGCGACCGCTTTTCTTGAGTTATCTAATCAACAAGGATCTAATTAAGGAAGCCGTGACAGTCTCCTCACTTGGTTCGTTTCCTGAAGGTGCAGCTTGGTCTTCGCTCCTGACGATGATCGCGGGCCGTGAGAGCGAGCAATCCGAGGGCGTAGATAAAGCGTCCATCTTGAAATTCTGGGGTCTCTTGGCCACGAAGGCTAGGCAAGGCAACGCCTTGCAGAAGAGTTTTTCGCCGACAGAGATGGATGAGGCCTTCTACGCTGCCACCGGTAACACAGTAAGTGAAGATGAGAGACGCCTACTCCTTCGTCTGCCTGGCTTGGGCATTTCCCCGGATAGTGTATCCAGCCGGACATTTATTGATATCGACTTTTTGAACGCCGCAAGTGCAAGCCTCGTTTTATCACACATTAGGCATCCTTATGGCGAAGAAACCTATAGAGATGATCTTCGAAACGTCACCCAGCAACTCAACCAAGTTGGAACTCATGTGATTTGCGCGGCAATAGAAGAGGAAGATATTTCTACTGGACTTCTCAGTGCGTGCATTTCGAAGGAATTGACGGACGGAAATCATGAACTCGCTTTTGATCTTTTCCTTCCTATGATTTTCTTGGGGCAACCGGAAGGATATATGACATTCGAGGGAATAGACATCCAGGAGCTTGATATCTGTCAGGAAATTTGGGATCCCATAAAGGTCGACTTCTCAAACTGCCTTATATCTAGCTTAGTCTTGCCTCCGGATGGCAAGCTGCCTGAGCATATTCATTTTAGTGAGTGTCTGATAGGAAATATAGAAGGCCGCGCATCTGAGCGAGACTTGCCTACTGAAACGTTCATGAACTGCGAGATTGGGAAATTCTCTAGTTCATACGTGGTAAACAGCGAAATACTAGGATCCGAACTGCCCATGGGAGTTAAGGTTCTGGTCGTCACCTTGAGAAAGGTATATGCTCAAGCCGGGATTTCTCGACTAGAAAGCGCCTTGTTGCGCGGCTTGGATCATCGGGCGCGAATGATTGCTCCGGATGTTATTGCATCGTTGAAGAAACACGGATTTCTCATGGAGAGCGGACGACAGGGAAAAACCATTTTTGCAGGAACACGCTCCATGCGTAAAGATGCGATTGCGATTATTCAATCACCCGCGACGCACAAATCTCCAATTCTGGATGAATGTAGAAAGCTCACTTGAACGGCGGAAGCTTCTCTTGCCTCCAGCGCACAGAATGCTGAATTTTGAGCAAAGGGTGGCTTTGGGGAGGCTAGTCAGCCACCTGCCAATGGCAGGAGTGGGCCGACGTTACTCCGTCAGATCATCCAGACTCACGCCAAGCGCATCGGCCAGGGCGCGCAATGTTGCGATTGAGCCCTGCTTTCGGCCGGTCTCGATCTCGGCAACGGTGACCCGCTTCACGCCCGATTTTTCGGCCAGCGCAGCTTGGGTCAGCCCGCGCAGATCGCGGTAAACGCGCAAGGCGCTTTCGCCATTCAGCAGGCGGTTTGCATAGTCCGCCGGGATCAATTCGTCCTCTCCCGCCGCCAGCCGCGCCTTGGCGCGGTCATAGCTTTGCAGGTCGGCCAGATCCTCCGCGGCAGCCCGCAGGCGGTCGTATTCTTCGCGCGGGATCGTCACCATCTCGGTCATCTCAAACCCTTTCCGTCGCAGACGCCGCCGCGCGGCCCGATATCGAGAAGGACCAGACCGTTGCCCTGACCCTCCATGATCACCCGCCAGTCCCCCACCCTCAGCCGGATACCCTCCCGGCCTTTCAAGGGCTTCATGGTATTGGCCTGCGAGTTCGCGTCTTGCGCATAGGCTTCAATCTTGGCGCGGATCAGCGCAGCGGTATTAGAGGGCATCCGTCGCAAGGCCTTGATCGCGGCTTTCGTGGTGCTGATCTGCTTCATGATGTAGCTTTAGGCGACATTCTCGCCAAAGTCAAGCGCGTTGTCGCCCTGCGCGACATGCCTGGCCGACAGGCGTCGGCCAGGCAAAGGTCACAGATCGATCCCTTCCGACAACGTCAGCGCATCCTCCAGATCGACGCCCAGATACCGAACGGTGCTGTCCATCTTGGTGTGGCCCAGGAGCAGCTGCACGGCGCGCAGATTTCCGGTCTTCTTGTAGATCTGCGCAACTTTCGTGCGGCGCATCGAATGCGTGCCATAGGCACTGGGCTCGAGACCGATCGAAAGAACCCAGTCGCGCATGATCCGGGCATATTGACGCGTCGACAGGTGCGGGCTGGCGTGAACGCGGCTGGGCCAGAGATACTCGCTGCCGATCATCTCGGGATCCTTGATCCACCGTTCCAGCGCCAGGCGCGTGGTCTCGGTGATCTCGAAGCGGACGGGTTTTCGGGTCTTGCTCTGGGTCACCGACGCACGTTCCTTGACGTGACCGGCTGCATAAACGTCGTTTACCCTGAGGCCGACCAGATCGCAGCCCCTGAGTTTGCTGTCGACGGCCATGTTGAACAGGGCAAGGTCACGCCAATTGTCGGCCATTTCCAATCGAACGCGGATGGACCAGACGTGCTTAGGCTGCAGCGGAAGCTTTTGGCCAATGATGCGGCCCTTGTTCCACGGCGCGCGGGACGGGCGAAGAGCGGGCAAGGTTTCAATGGTCATGACAGTACTCCTCTCCGCCACGCCCACCACGTCCTCGGCTCCGCCGATCCGGAAGTGTAGCACCGATCCATCCATCGTTTCGATCGATCGAGGGGGGCGGGAAGCGGACTCACGGCACTGCAGCGGAGCAGTTGCAGCAAACTGCAAAAGCAGCCTTTTGTGCGGGCTGCAGCATTTCGACAGCGACAACTAAGTAATAGCCCGCGAAGAGTTCGCGCAGGTGAGGTCAACGAAAGGGGGCAATACTCTGCAAGTCGGGCCTCATATCCCCTTGCCCTAACAGACGAAGTCTGGCTGTATCGGGAGGTGAAAGCTTAACAGGGATTAGTTGCATGGACGACCCTATTCTGACATCCTACTTAAATGAATTCTCAAAACTCCAAGGCCTGGAAGGGCTTAAGGAGTCTGATGCTTTTGAGTATTTTTCAGCTTACTGCGTGATGCTTAGAGATTTCTCTGAACACACAGAATTGTCGGATGTTGTCGTTGCAGGTGGACACGATACTGCAATCGATGCGATTGGGATTTTTCTGAACGACATCCTTATTACCACTCCCAATCACGTAGATGAAATCGCATCACGTCAGCGCATTGATGCAGACTTTTGCTTCATTCAGTCTAAGACCTCACGAAATCTTAATGCAGCCGAGATTGGAAGCTTTCTACAAGGTGTGAAGGAGTTTTTTGGCGATAAATTCATGCCCGCAAATGAGCAAATACAAGATAGGAGGTCACTTTCAGAGAAAGTTTTTTCGATCAGCGTCAAGTTTAAATCCAAACCAAGGCTAAACATTTACTACTGTTATGCGGGTAGATTTTTGAATGACGCAACGGTGATCGCACGTGTGGAAGCGGGAAAGGCGGAACTGTTATCTTTCGGAATGTTCTCAGAAGTTAATTTCAACTTCGTTGACTCCGATCGGCTACAAGAAAGGTATCAAGAGGTTAATCTCAGAATTGAACGTGAAATTCAAATGAATGAATTTGCTTCACTTCCACCAATCCCTGGGATCAGGCAGTCATATATCGGAGTATTGCCATGCACCGAACTTGTGAAGCTGCTTACAAACTCTGATGGGCGCCTTCACAAAGCCATTTTTAATGAGAATGTCCGAGATTTTTTGAACCGCAACCCCGTGAATGATGAAATTTCCGCCACCATTTCATCACAAGAAGAGCAAAGTAAGCTTGCTGCACTCAATAATGGAATAACGATTGTTGCAAAGGGGGTGAATTTAGTTGGGAAGAAATTCACGCTATCAGACTATCAGATTGTGAATGGATGCCAAACCAGTAATATAATATTTGAAAATCGCAGCAAACTGCTACCGACTACGTCAGTTCCAGTCAAAATCATTGAAGTTGAAGACAAAGATATCATAAATGACATCGTTAGAGCCACCAATAGGCAGACTGAGGTCAAGGACGAAGCATTCGTTGTTCTATCAGATTTCCACAAAAAACTCGAAAGATTTTTTCTCAGCATAGAAGACCGCCCCGAAAGCAAAGTCGTCTATGAACGTCGCAAACGCCAGTATGCTGATACGGCCTACACGCCTCAAAATATCATAACACTAACATCGATGACAAATGCGTTCGTAAGCTGTTATATCGAAGATCCCGTTGATGCCAATGATTACTATGGTGTCCTTCTGAAAAAGTATGCGGCAAGAATGTATAGGGATGAGCATTCTATGTGGCCATACCTGATATCAGCCAAGATCCTTCGTGGCATAGAGAAACTATGCGTTGGGGGTGCAAGGAAGAGTTTGTGGAAGTTTCGATTTATCATCGCACTTCTGGTTCGCAGAAGCTTTGGAACTCCGCCTAATCTATCCAATGAAATCGCCAATAAGAAATATGCTGAGGCAGCGCTTCTAAAATTAAACGATCCAAAAGTTTTTCTTCGAATTGTGATGGAAGCAGAAGCTTTGCTGGCTAAAGCTATCGAAAAGCAATCTGCGGAATTCGACAAAACAAACGCCCATCAAGACAGAAGGTTTGTTGGAACACTAAAGGGCATGAAGTGAACCTATTTACGTCGTGCATCCTTTTATTATGGTCCGGCACTAATCACAATGGCACCTCGTGATGACGACACAAGAAGGCACGAACGTGCGCGCGGTCGCGCTCGGCAGCAAACCAGATAAGGTTGCTGCTGGCAACTTCATCGCTGCCGCGGCAAGCGCGAAGGCCAGCTTTCGGCGCGTTGTCAAACTGAACGTAGTGTCCGCTAAGGGCCGATCGCGTCGCCCATACCCTCAACTTATGGTTAGGTCGCTTGCGGTCGTCCCTTCCTCCAACGCCTCCACGAACCGCTGCAGTTTGCGACCCCGGCCCGACCAAGTCAGCGCCGGGTTCTCAGGGTGCCGGTATTTCGCCGCGACAGCCGCACGGGAGGATTTCGTCTCCGTGCCGACAAGTTCGGCCAGGGAGTAGCCCAGGTCCCGGGCGAAGGCCTCCACCTTGGCGCGGGCTTCCGCCTTCTGCCGATCCTCGAATGTGGAAATCGCCTTGGCGACGTCCTTCTGCATTTTCTTCAGCTCTCCGAGCGACAGTGCCTCGAGATCGAAATCAGACATGGCTGCGGTCCTTGTCCCGACCCGGTATCGATAGCCCGTCGCGGCAGGTGCCGCACGTTCCGGCAGGCGGGGCAAGGGGGCGGGAGCCGGTGATCGGCACTTTCGGCGCGAGTGGGATGCTGGGCTTGGGGTCAGGCAGTCCCGATTGGCCGGGTGACAGGTTCTGGCATGGGCTCCCTGCGCATCTCTGGCTTCTGGGCCATCCCTTCGACTGACAATCCCCTAATCCCGTTCGGGCTCTCGCGCGCAACCCCGCGTCAGACCGGGCCGAGTTGCCCCT
>NZ_PZKF01000072.1 GCF_003034995.1 Phaeovulum veldkampii DSM 11550
ATGAACTATCGCGGCATCATCAACATGCTGGTGATGTGCGGCTGCATCGGGCAGGAAGGCGGCGGCTGGTCGCACTATGTGGGGCAGGAAAAACTGCGGCCCCAGACCGGCTGGGCGCCGCTGGCCTTCGCGCTCGACTGGAACCGCCCGCCGCGCCACATGAACTCGACCAGCGCCTGGTACGCCCATACCGACCAGTGGCGATATGAGACGTTGCGCGCGGGTGAAATCCTGTCGCCCACGGCGCCCAAGGGCGACTGGGACATCAGCCTCATTGACTACAACATCCGGGCGGAACGGATGGGCTGGCTGCCATCGGCCCCGCAGCTGAAGACCAACCCGCTGGAGGTGTCGAAGGCCGCCAAGGCAGCGGGCAAGGACATCAAGGAGTTCGTTGCCGCTGAACTGAAATCCGGCAATCTGGAAATGTCCTGCCAGGACCCGGATGCGCCGGAAAACTGGCCGCGCAACCTGTTTGTCTGGCGGTCCAACCTGCTGGGGTCTTCGGGCAAGGGGCATGAGTATTTCCTCAAGCACCTTCTGGGAACCGACCACGGCGTCATGGGCAAGGATCTGGGCGAGGAAGGCCATGCCAAGCCCGTGGAGGCCGTCTGGCATGACGAGGCACCGAAGGGCAAGCTGGACCTGCTGGTCTGCATCGACTTCCGCATGTCGACGACGGCGGTCTATTCCGACATCGTGCTGCCCACCGCGTCCTGGTATGAAAAGGACGACCTGAACACGTCCGACATGCACCCCTTCATCCATCCGCTGCAGGCGGCGGTGGACCCGGCCTATGAATCGAAGTCGGACTGGGAAATCTTCAAATCCATCGCGAAGAAGTTCAGCGAAGTGGCCCCTGAAGTGCTGGGGGTCGAAACCGACATCGTTCAGCTGCCGCTCCTCCACGACACCGCCGCCGAACTGGCTCAGGCGCATGTGAAGGACTGGAAAAAGGGCGAATGCGACCTGATCCCCGGCAAGACCGCGCCGAACTACATCGCGGTCGAGCGGGACTATCCCAACCTCTACAAGAAGTTCACCTCGGTCGGTCCACTGCTGGAAAAGCTCGGCAACGGTGGCAAGGGGATCAACTGGGACACCAAGGTCGAGGTCGGCCATCTGCGCGACCTGAACGGGGTGGTGCAGGACGAGGGCGTGTCGAAGGGCCTTGCCAGACTGAACACCGCCATCGACGCGGCAGAAATGATCCTGATGCTGGCGCCTGAGACCAATGGTGAGGTCGCGGTCAAGGCCTGGGAGGAACTGGAGAAGCCCACAGGCCAGCACCACACCCATCTCGCCGAGGGTGCGCATCACACCAAGATCCGCTTCCGCGACATCGCGGCGCAACCGCGCAAGATCATCTCTTCGCCCACCTGGTCCGGGATTGAGTCGGAAACGGTCTGCTACAATGCGGGCTACACCAACGTCCACGAGCTGATCCCGTGGCGGACGCTGACGGGACGGCAGCAGCTCTATCAGGATCACCTCTGGATGCGGGCCTTCGGTGAAGGTTTCGTCAGCTATCGCCCGCCGGTGGACCTGAAGACCATTACCAAGGCCGTCAACAACGACGCGGCCGAGGGCAACCCGCATGTCGTGCTGAACTTCATCACGCCGCACCAGAAATGGGGCATCCATTCCACCTACACCGACAACCTCCTGATGCTGACGCTGAACCGCGGCGGGCCTGTCGTCTGGATGTCCGAGGTGGACGCGAAGAAGGCAGGCCTTGTCGATAACGACTGGGTCGAGGCCTACAACGTGAACGGTGCACTGACCGCGCGGGTGGTGGTGTCCCAGCGGATCAAGCAGGGCACGCTGTTCATGTATCACGCGCAGGAAAAGATCGTGAACACGCCCGGGTCGGAAAAGACCGGCAACCGGGGCGGCATCCACAACTCGGTCACCCGCGCTACTCTGAAGCCGACCCACATGATCGGCGGCTACGCGCAGCTTTCCTACGGGTTCAACTACTACGGCACCGTGGGCAGTAACCGAGACGAATTCGTGATCGTCCGCAAGATGAAGAAGGTCGATTGGCTCGACCGTCCCGCAACCAAAGGTCTGGAGGCAGCGGAATGAAAGTTCGTGCGCAAATCGGCAAGGTCCTGAATCTGGACAAATGCATCGGCTGTCATACCTGCTCGGTCACCTGCAAGAACGTCTGGACGACGCGGGAAGGCGTTGAATACGCCTGGTTCAACAACGTCGAAACCAAGCCCGGCACCGGCTATCCCACCGACTGGGAGAACCAGAAACGCTGGAATGGCGGATGGGTCCGCAGCGCCTCGGGCAGGCTTCAGCCGAAGCAGGGGGCCAAATGGCGGATTCTGGCGAATATCTTCGCGAACCCCTCGATGCCGGAAATCGACGACTATTACGAGCCCTTCGATTTTGACTATGACCACCTGAAATCCGCCCCCGACATGACGGCCTTCCCCACCGCGCGCCCCCGGTCAAAGATCACGGGTGAGCGGATGGAGAAGATCGAGAAGGGCCCGAACTGGGAGGAGATCCTGGGTGGCGAATTCGCCAAGCGGTCGGCGGATTACAACTTCGACAAGGTGCAGAAGGACATCTACGGCGAATACGAAAACACCTTCATGATGTATTTGCCGAGGCTGTGCGAGCACTGCCTCAACCCCACCTGCTCGGCCTCCTGCCCCTCGGGTGCGATCTACAAGCGTGAGGAGGATGGCATCGTCCTGATCGACCAGGAAAAATGCCGGGGCTGGCGGATGTGCATCTCGGGCTGCCCCTACAAGAAGGTCTATTACAACTGGGACACCGGCAAGTCGGAGAAATGCACCTTCTGTTATCCGCGCATCGAAAGCGGCCAGCCGACGGTCTGTTCGGAAACCTGCGTGGGGCGCATCCGCTATCTGGGCGTCATCCTCTATGACGCCGACAAGATCGAGGCGGCCGCGAGCGCCGAGCGCGAGACCGACCTTTACGGTGCGCAGCTGGACGTGTTCCTCGACCCGAACGATCCCGAGGTGATCGCCGCCGCCCGCCGCGATGGCGTGCCGGAGGATTGGATCGAGGCCGCCAAGATCAGCCCGGTCTGGAAGATGGCGATGGACTGGAAGGTGGCCTTCCCGCTGCACCCGGAATACCGGACCCTGCCGATGGTCTGGTACATCCCGCCGCTGTCGCCGATCCAGAACGCTGCACAGGCGGGGCAGATCGCGATGAGCGACCAGATGCCCGACGTACGGTCCCTGCGCATTCCGGTGAAATACCTGGCCAACATGCTGACGGCGGGGGATGAGGAACCCATCGTTTCGGCGCTGGAGCGCATGTCGGCGATGCGCCTCTACATGCGTGCGCTGACGGTGGACGGCGTGCGCGACGAGGGCATCGCCGCCCGCGTGGGAATGTCGGGCCGGATGATCGAGGACATGTACAAGATCATGGCGATTGCGGATTACGAGGACCGCTTCGCAATCCCCACCGCGCACCGCGAACAGAACGAGGCCGGCGCCGACATCCGTGGCGGCTGCGGCTTCACCGACGGCAACGGCTGTTCTGACGGCGAGAGCGGCAAGACCAGCCTGTTCGGCGGCAAGAAAAAGTCCTTCGCCCTTCCGCTGGAGTCGTTCTGATGGACCGCACCCTCAAATCCTTGTCGCTGATCCTGAGCTATCCCTCGGCTGAGCTGCAGGAGGCCATGCCCGAAATCGGCGCCGTCCTGGCCGCTGATCCGCGCCTTGCGCCTGCTACCCAGACCGCGCTGTGGAAGCTGACCGCAGATCTGGCGCAAGGCGACCTCTATGACCTGCAAGAGCGGTATGTGATGCTGTTCGACCGGTCGCGCACGCTGTCGCTCAACCTTTTTGAGCACGTCCACGGCGAAAGCCGCGAGCGGGGCGGCGCGATGGTCAGTTTGATCGAAACCTACCGCGATGGCGGGTTTGAACCCGCCACCTCGGAACTGCCCGACCACCTTCCGGTGCTTCTGGAATTCCTGGCGACGCGCCCCACACGCGAAGCGCAGGAAACCTTGGCGGACGCGGCGCATATCCTCGACGCCCTCTCGGGTCGCCTCAAGCGGCGCGAGAGCGGGTATGCCGCTGCGTTCGCCGCCCTTTCCGCACTGGCCGGGGGCAATGCAGATGCCGATGCCGTGGCCGGAATGCTGGGCCAGCCCGACGATGACCCGACCGATCTGGCGGCGCTGGATGCGGTCTGGGAGGAAACCGAAGTTACCTTCGGCCCCGACCCCAATGCAGGCTGTCCACAGGTCCGCGACATGCTGGCCCTGATGGACCAACCCGCCCCGCAGCACAGGAGTGCATGACATGTTCGAGAGCTTTGACATCAACTTCGTCATCTTCGGGGTCATGCCCTATGTCGCGCTGACCGTGTTTCTGGTGGGCTCGATCGCCCGCTATGAGCGTGATCCCTTCACTTGGAAATCCTCGTCCAGTCAGCTTTTGCGGCGCAAGCAGCTGATCTGGGGGTCGATCCTGTTCCATGTCGGCATCCTGACGGTGTTCTTCGGCCACCTTGTCGGCCTGTTCACACCTGTCTGGGTGCTCGATGCCCTGGGTGTGCCTTATGGTCTGAAGCAGTGGATGGCAGTTCTGATCGGCGGGCCTGCGGGTCTTGCGGCGCTGATCGGCGGCACCATGCTGATCCATCGGCGACTGACCGATCCGCGTATCCGCGCCACTTCAACCACCCTCGACATCCTGATCATGATCCTGATCTGGCTTCAGCTTGCCATTGGCCTGCTGACCATCACGCAGTCCCTTCAGCACATGGACGGGGCAGAGATGATCCGCTTCATGGAATGGTCGCAAAGCGTGGTGACATGGAACATCAACGCCTGGGTCACAGTGGTGGACGTGCACTGGCTGTTCAAGCTGCACATCTTCCTCGGCCTGATCATCACCATGCTCTTTCCGTTCACGCGGCTGGTGCACATCTGGTCGGGCTTCGCGGCGCCCTTCCGCTATCTTGTGGCCCGCTCCGGCTACCAGATCGTGCGGTCCCGTCGCCGCCGCCCGCTGGAAGAACGCCGCCGCGCCTTTGACAGGCGGCAGGGCGTTGAGGGACCCAAAGCCCATACCCCGGCGGAGTGAGTGCGATGAACATGTCCCTTTTCCCCGATGTCGTGGTGAACGGCGAAACCATCCCCTCGGCGGCAATCGCCGCCGAGGCCCAGAACCACAGCGCACCGAAGGACAAGCCGGGCATCGCCTGGCGCAAGGCGGCGCAGGCCATGGCGATCCGGGCGCTGCTGCTGCAAGAGGCCCGGGCGCGCGGGCTGGCTGCTGAACCGCTCGCACTTGCCCCCGGGCGGTGGGAAACGGAAGACGAAGCCCTGATCCGCGTCTTGCTGGAAGAGGCGGTCTTGCCCGATCCGGTGACCGATGACGCGATCCGTGCCGAATGGGCGCGAGACCCCTCGCGTTATCGCTCGGCCCCTCTTTGGGACGTCTCGCATATCCTGTGCGCATGCGACCCCCGCGATCAGACTGAGACGGCCGCTGCCGAGGCGCGTGCACAGGCACTTCTGGCCCGACTCGGAGAGGGGCCCAAGGACTTCGCCCACGCCGCCCGCAAAAGCGACTGCGGGTCAAAGGCACAAGGGGGCCATTTGGGCCAGATCGGCCCCGGCGATACAGTGCCCGAGTTCGAAGCCGCTCTGCGCTGCCTGTCCGAAGGCCAGACGACCCCGGCCCCGGTCCTGTCGCGGCATGGCTGGCACATCATCCGCTTGAATGCACTCGCCCCAGGGCAGGTACTGCCGTTCGAAACGGTGCGGCCAAGGATCGCCGAGGCACTCGAAAAGGCCGCCTGGGCCCGTGCCTCGCGCGACTTCGTGAACAGGCTTGGCCAGAAGGCTACGATCACCGGCGCAAGCCTGGCCCCGATCTGATCCACGGTCAGGAGCGTCCCATGAAGCGGTCAGAACCAGCGCGACGTGGCAGCGGCCAAGGCCCCACCGATCCGGGCCTTTTGGCCCGGCCGCTGGACTTCATCAGCGAGGACCATCTGCGCGAACGCCAGATCTGCGCTGAGATAGACCGCCTCGTCGCCGCCGAGACCTTCGACCGCCCGGCAGGCGTCACCATCCTGCGTTTTCTGAACGAAGAGCTTGGCGTGCATCTGCGGGATGAGGTGGAAGACCTGTTCCCCACCCTTGCGCGGCGCTGCACCGATGAAGATTCCATCGCCTCCGTCTTGGGCCGCATCCGCCACGATCAGGAGCAGGCCCTGTCCCTGCTGCCTTCAGTGCGTGGGGCCATCGCCAACTGCCTCGACGCTGGGGCC
>NZ_PZKF01000073.1 GCF_003034995.1 Phaeovulum veldkampii DSM 11550
GACCGAAGCCGGGTTGATGGGGGCGGGCGTTCAGCCAAAGGATGCCGCCGTGCTGCTGACCTCGCTTGTTCAGGGTATCGCCATCCGGTGGAGCCTTGGCTCGCGCAACTTTGACATCGTGCCCGAGGGGATGCGCCTGCTGGAGGTGCAATTGGTCCTGTTTGCCTGTAGGGAGGGGCAGAAATGAAAACTCATCACATCGCCGGTGTTGCGGCCATAGCCTTTGGATCGTTGACGCTGATATCAGGCGGATCGGCCCTGTTCGGAGCGGTCGACATGGGGGCCGTCGTGCCCTTCGTCCTGTGGTTTAACTTCCTCGCAGGCTTCGCCTATGTCATTGGCGGCCTGCTTATGATGACCGGGCATCGGTTTGCGTTGCCCGTGGCGCTGACCATCCTGATCGCGACCGCAACGGTCTTTGCAGTCTTCGGCTGGCGGGTTTTTGTGGGGGATGCCTTCGAGGCGCGCACTGTCGGCGCGATGACGTTTCGGACGGCTTTCTGGGTAGCGATGGTCTGGGCTTCCGCGCGAAGAGCATGACACCAAATATGAATTTGCTGTAGCGCGCGGTTTGGCCGACGCGATCCGATGCTCAACATAGCTTGTTTGTTGTTCGCTCACTTCTATTGGTCAACTGCTTCTCCGAGATCCTTCAACAGGCGCTCGATGCGCGATGCTGTGCTCTGATGTCGTTCGACCTCTTTTGACCATCCCCGCTCGCGCGCATCTTCGGCAAGTACTGACTCGAGTTTTCTCCGCTCTTGCAGCCGACCAGCGTAAGCTTTAGTCGTGACGAACTTGGCGCAGCTGAGATACAGGTCGCATTCGCAAGGTCCCTCCGACGGCAGGCGTAGACAATGGCCAAGTTCGAGCTCGGTCTTGATGAAGTTCGACTTAAGCCAGTCGATCGCCGCGCATGACAGCTTTCCCGCGCGTATTGCTTCGGCACCGGGACCAGCGATCATTTCACCGGGGCCAAGCACACTACGATAGTCACGTAGGACTTCGGCGTCGCTGATCCGTGCGTAGACCATGGACATGTGCGGCGTCTGATGCCCCAAGACGCTCATGATGGTGTGCAACTTTGCACCTCGTTCGGCGAGTTGCGTGCCCACAGTATGACGAAACCGATGGCTGGTAACTGTCGGCTTTCCATCTTGATCGACCAGTCCGGCGAGTCTGCACATCTGATTGAGGGGGTATTGCAGCAAATAGTCTGCCGACATCCGCCCGCTGCGGCGAAAGAAGACATAACGAACCAAGTCGCCGGTCTTGTCATCCCGGATCGGGCGGTCGTTGGCTTCGAGCCGACGCTGGATGACTTCGCGCAATACCGTTGCGGCGTCGTCATGCAAAGGCACAAGGCGTTCCCGCATAGTCTTTCCAGCGGGTATCCGCAGTCTGAAGGTCCCGTCGGGATACTGATCCAGGCAGTCCAAGCGGAGTCGAATGACCTCTCCCCGCCGTGCGCCAGACCAGCGGGCGATCAGCAGCGCCGCCTTCTGAAACTCACACTCGAGGCTCGGCAGCTGCGCCATAAGGCGCGACAGCTGGTCCTCGGGAATAAACCTTGGCACGCGATGTGCCAACTTCGGCAGATCGTTCGGATCAAGAATGGGTCGGGTCGGAAAATTGGGCCAGTCCCATGCTGCGCCATCAGACAGGAACTTGGCAACTGTCCCTGCCCTTGCTCGACGAGCATTTATGGACAGCGGCGCGCCGGTGCGTGGTGCAATGTCGAACTGAAGGTGGCGAAGGTAGTCGTTGAAAAGCTCCGGATTGATGTCAGCAAAGTTCAAAATGCTGGGCTGTCGCGTAGACAAGTAAGTCACAAAATGCCTCATCGAAACGGCCATGTGATCTACCGTCGGGCGAGCAAGACTGACCCGCTTCCTCTCAAGCCAGCGGTTTGCCAATTCCTGCAGGTCTGGCCTCGGCGAAGCGATCGGCTTGCGTTTGTCCTGGATAATCTGAGGCCGGATGACATCGTTCCCGTTTTGGAAGAGGAGCAGCTGCAGAACGCGGGTTTTGACCCGCCAGCTGCGCTGAAAGCCTGCCGGGAAGTCTTCTTTTTCGTTTCGGAAGATATGAGTGTCGTGCCGTGCGGCGAAGGCGTCGACACCTGCGATCAATTCGTCAAGGTGATGTTGGCGAAGATCGCCAAAAGAGCGGACACCCGTGTGCATCGCAAGACGTGGCAAAACCACGCGGAGCGCTGCTTGCATGCCGGTTGCGGAATAGCCAATCTTCGCACTGTCCGCGACCAGTACGTCGAGCCCTTCATAGGCGTTCAATGGCTCCATCGTCTCCGCCACGCGCATGTTTCCGACTGCGAACAGGAAATCGTAGTCCAACCGGATTCGGTCGGTCATGGCTGCGTAATAGAGATAGCTGCGCGCCCGAAAGCTGACCGGAAAAGTCGGATGCGCCTGCTTGTCACCATTTAGGCAGCCAATTCTGATCGGCAGGGGGGCAGCGAACCAATCCCTGATGTCCGGCCAACTCTCAATGAACATGGATCGGTATATCAACCGCTTGCGGCGAAAACTTTCAGCCATCGGGATGCGCGTCAGAAATGCCGCATAGTCAGCTTCGTCTGCGTGCTCAAATATGACAGGTCGGTCGACGGCCGATTTTGACGATACATGGGTCACAGAGCCTCTCCGTCCGTTGTTTGCGAAGGACGGTCCAGCCCTAAGGCGTGTCGATACTCTGCGACCACCACGGCGTCGGAAACCCTTGTGTAAATTCTGGTCGATTCCGGCGAGGCATGACCCAATCGCTTCTGTAATGTCAGTTCTCGCATCCCTGCCTCCCACATGCGCGTCGCATGGGTGTGGCGAAGGGCGTGCGGGGTCATCCACGGCTCTCGGATCTCGGCGCGATTACATGCGCGAGCAAAAAGTCGCGCCAGCGCAGAATAAGACAGAGGTTCTTGACGGTTTACGCCTGTGCCGCCGACCAGGAACACGAAAGGAACGTCAGCATCACCCGGTCGTTCGTGCATGACGTATGTGTTCAGGGTTTCCAGTGTCTCGCCATCATGCAAATCGACTACGCGCTCGACGCGGGACTTCGATCGTGCGCCCTTTGGATGATCATCGCGGCAGCGCACAAAGATGCGTCTGCGCCCGTAGCCTATATCGGCGAGATGCAACCCGAGAACTTCTCCGGGGCGCAGACCTCCGTTCAGCATCAGCAATACCAGGCTGCGATCGCGGAGATTGCGCGTGGCGGCCAATAAACCTTCGACCTGTTGCTGGTTCATCGGTCTTGGAAGCCGCTGCATGGTCTTCAGGCGCAATTCTCTGACTTCAGGCCTCTGCCGTAAAATCCCAGTCAGAAACGGCCTATGCCTGTCGCTCACCCGCCAAGACGTTTGATCTTGCTTCATCGCGATCGGGTTTGCCCCGCTGAACGCTCCGGTGAAAATCGCCCAGCGATAGAAGGCGTCGACCGCCACGAGGATGCGATTGATCGTGGCGGCTGAAAGGCCCTGCCGAACGGCAGCCCCCTCGCTCACCACCAGTCTGATCGAAGTATCCCGGCGCATGCGGTTGGCGTTTACCGACCGGAGGTACCCGAGGAATGCGGCCGAGAGTTCGGGGGAGAAGGAGGTCCAGTGAATTCCTTGGGTTGAGAGAAAGGTCCAGAGATGAATGAGGTCGCGTGCATAGGCGAGGGCGGTGTTCGGCGAATACGCCTTCGCCCCCAAATAGCCGACAAAACTGCATATCGGGTCGACTGCGTTGCCGTCCATATCTGTCACAAGAATGGTCGCGCCACCGTCGGCGCTTCTCAGTTTAAACATCTGCGCCTCGTTGATTTTGCGGGTCGTGGCAGCCAGCATAGGGCAAAACGCCACCGTCGGCATGCTGTCCACATAATCGACCAGAGCAAGGAGATCACAGCCGACTTCCGGCACCGGGCGCTGCGCCACCATGCCGAAGGCATCTTCATGGCCGAGACGATTTTCGGGCCGACCCTCACCCTCTCGACCGGGCGCATCATCCCGACCCGCTGGGTTGGCGAACAGCATGTGAAGGAAGACCTCGGCTTCATCCCGAGCTTTGCCGATTGGGTGAAGGCCATCCGTCCCGAGCCCTGGATGGGCCGGGCCGAGCGGACCGAGGCGCTGGTCGACCGGTATTTCGCCTCGCCCGTGGTCGAGGTCACCTGAGATGACCGATCCGGCCTATCAGCGCCTGGGCCTGCCAGTGACGGCTTCGCCATTTGCTGTCCTGCGGGCAGCGGTCCGGGCGCTCCACCCGGACACGCGCGCCGTTCGCGGCTTCCGGGCGGCGCGCAAGCGCTTCTACCGGCAGATGCTCTGCGCGCATGCCGACCGACAGGCGGCGGGCGACAGTCCCACAGGCTGATCGCTCCCAACCATTCTTTCATCCCAATCCAGCGCCCGGCCTCTCGGCCGGGTCTTCCCCATTCAGGAGGTCCCCATGGCGGATTATTTCACCCATTTCCCATGCCTGCTCGACGTTGGCACCCCCGACAAGGCCGCCCGCGCGCTCGCGCTGTTCCAGGAACTGCGCGCTGCGGATCAGGACGCTGACGACCCGGAGGTCGCGGGCCTCACACTCGTGCGCCAGGATGCGCCCGAGGGCAGCACCCTCTGGATCCATGACGATGAGCACGGCGATGTCGAAGCCGTCATCCGCTTCGTGCTGCGCCTCGCGGAAGAGCTCGACCTCATCGGCCTTTGGGGCTTCCAGTATGCCCTGACCTGCTCCCGGCCGCGCCTCGACGCCTTCGGCGGCGGCGCGCAAGTCATCGATCTCGGTGCCCGCAAATCCATTGGCTGGACCAGCACGCAAGAATGGCTGGCCGCCGCGCTGAACGGGGAGGACGTCGATGCCTGAGGTGATCTGTACCACGGTCTACCAGTTCCCCGAACTCTCGGATGCCGCCAAGGAAAAGGCGCGCAGCTGGTATCGCGAGCTTGGCCCCCACGACGATTGGTGGGATTCGGTCTACGAGGATTTCGAGCGGGTCTGCGAAATCCTCGGCATTCGCCTGAAGACTACACCCGTCCGCCTTATGGGCGGCGGGACGCGGGCCAAACCCTGCATCTGGTTCTCCGGCTTCTGCAGCCAGGGCGACGGTGCTTGCTTCGAGGGCTATTGGTCCCACGCGAAGGGCGCGGCCGCGCGCATCCGGGACTACGCGCCCAAGGACGCGACGCTGCATGGCATAGCCGACCGGCTGCAGGCCATCCAGCGGCGGAACTTCTACCAGCTCGCCGCCGAGGTCAGCCACCGTGGCCGCTACTACCACGAATATACCATGGCCGTTGACGTCACGCGGGACAGCCCGACCTGGCAGCCACCGACCGAGGACGCCGAGGAGATCGTGACCGAGGCGCTGCGTGATCTGGCCCGCTGGCTCTACCGCCAGCTTGAGACCGAATACGACCACCTGACCTCGGATGAGGCCATCGAGGAGGGGATCATCGTCAACGAGTACACCTTCACGGAAGCCGGGCGTCGCTTCGGGTAAGGGCGCACGGTTGAAAACTGTCAGAAAACTGCGTATGTTTCTGACAAAGGAGCGATCATGGAGCGCATGGCCGAGAGCATTATGAATGTCGCTACGACGTTGCCGGAGGGGGTGCCCTTGGCAGCGAAGGGGCTCTTGCACCTTGGCTCGCGCGCGGCGGTTGATCAGACGCTGTCGCGTCTGGCCGCGCGCGGCGAGTTGATCCGTGCGGGACGCGGCATCTACATGCGCCCGGTCCAGACACGCTTTGGCCCGCGCAGTCCGTCCGCTGAACAGGCGATTGAAGCGCTCGCTGTGCAGCGGGGCGAGACGATCGTGCCGAGCGGTGCTGCTGCAGCAAACGCTCTGGGCCTCACGACACAGGTGCCGGTCAAGTCGGTTTACCTCACCTCAGGGCGAAGCCGTGTGCTGAACCTTGGCCGGCAAGCGGTCGAACTGCGTCATGCGCCGCGCTGGCAGTTGGCCCTTGGCAACAAGGCCTCCGGCCAGGTTGTTCGGGCTCTTGCCTGGCTCGGGCCGGATGAGGCTCCCAATGTCCTGCAAATCCTGCGATCCAAGCTCACGGAGGCGGCAAAGACCGAACTCGTGTCCGCCGCGCCGCAGTTCCCGACTTGGCTGGCACGATTGATCGGAGAGATGGTCCATGGCT
>NZ_PZKF01000074.1 GCF_003034995.1 Phaeovulum veldkampii DSM 11550
CCCTGGGGTTCGCCTACCTGCATGGTGCCGATGTCTCCCCCGAGGCGGATGATCCGGTCCGTCAGAGCTATCACGACACCCTCCTCCTGCCCCGGCTCGACGCCGCGATCCGGCGCCTTAACCCCGCCCTGCCCTCTGAGGCCGTCCAGACGGTGCTTAACCGGGTCCGGGACACGGAGTTTGCGGGCGACCTGATCTCGGAAAACCGGCGCATCCACGCACTTCTGGTGGGCGGGGTGCCTGTCACCTGGTTCGAGGGGGGCGAGGAGCGGAACGCGATCGCCCGGCTTGTGGACTGGGAGAACGGGGCAAATGACTGGCTCGCCGTCAACCAGTTTGAGGTGGTCGGCCAGACCGCCCGCCGGCCGGACATCGTGATCTTCCTGAACGGGATGCCGATCATCGTGATCGAGCTGAAGGGCACTGAAACCGGGACCCTCAAGGGGGCCTATAACCAGATCGAGACATACAAGGCCCAGGTCCCGGCCCTGTTTCGGACGAACGCCTTCACGGTGATTTCGGAAGGGGTGACGGCCCGGTACGGGTCGATTTCCGCGAACCTGGACCGGTTCATGCGCTGGCGCACGGTCGACGGGGAGAACCTGGTGGAGGACGGGACCGATCTGGCCCTTCAGACCCTGATCCATGGGCTGCTCGCCCCCGGCACCATCCTGGAACTGGTCCGGTACTGCATGGTCTATGAGGACGAGGGGAAGGGCCCGATCAAGAAGATCGCCGGGTATCACCAGTTCCACGCGGTTCGGAAGGCGGTCAGCGCCGTTCTCCGGGCCCGGCACCTTGACGGCCGCGGCGGTGTGATGTGGCACACACAGGGATCCGGAAAGTCCCTCTTGATGGCATTCCTTGCGGGCAGGCTGATGCGGAACCCGGAGCTTGAGAACCCGACCATTGTCGTGATCACGGACCGGAACGATCTGGACAACCAGCTCTACGCCACCTTTTCGCGCTGTGACGCGCTCTTCGGGGAGACCCCGGAGCAGGCTGAGGACGTGCCGGACCTGCGCCGGAAACTCGACCAGCGGAAAGTGGGCGGGGTGATCTTCGCCACCATGCAAAAGTTCCGCCCCCCGAAGGGCGAAACGGGCATCGGAGAACTGTCGGACCGGTCAAACGTGATCGTGTTCGCGGATGAGGCGCACCGGAGCCAGTACGGGTTTGAGGCCAAGGTGAACGCGAAGACTGGGGAAACTCGCTACGGTTTCGCGCACCACCTGCGCCAGGCGCTACCAAACGCGGTGCATGTGGGTTTTACAGGCACACCGATATCTCTCGTGGGGGCCGATACGCAGGCCGTGTTCGGAAACTACATCGACATTTATGACATTGCCCAGGCGGTCGAGGATGGGGCCACCGTCCCCATCTACTACGAGGGCCGCGTCGCGAAAATTTCCTTGGGTGAGGAGGCAGGCGATCTGCTCGACGCCGAATACGAGGAGATCCTTGAGGACGCGGAAGATGCCGGGGCGGAACTGGACGATGAAACCCGCAAGGCGATGACCCGGAAATGGGCCCGGGTCGAGGCGCTTGTCGGAGCCGGGCCTCGGCTGGACAAGGTGGTCGAGGATATCCTGAGACATTTCGGCGCCCGGTTGGAGGCGATGGACGGCGGGAAGGGGATGATCGTCTGCATGTCCCGCCGGATCTGCGTCGAGGTTTACAACCGGATCGTCGCAGCCCGGCCTGACTGGCATTCGGACGAAGACGGGGCCGGAGGGGTAAAGGTCATCATGACCGGTGCAGCGCAGGACCCGGCCGAGTTCCAGCCCCATATCCGGTCAAAGGCGCGCCTAGAGACACTCCGGACCCGGTATCGGGACCCGTCTGATCCCTTCAAACTGGTGATCGTGCGTGACATGTGGCTGACCGGGTTCGACGCCCCCTGCATGCATACCATGTACACGGACAAGCCGATGAAGGGTCACGGGCTCATGCAGGCGATCACCCGGATCAACCGGGTCTTCGGCGCGAAACCTGCGGGCCTTGTGGTCGATTACATCGGTCTGGCGGCGGACCTGAAGGCAGCGCTCAACCATTATTCAAATGCCGACCGGAAACAGACCGGGATCGATCAAGGTGAGGCGGTTCACGCCCTCCTGACCCAGCTCGACATCATGCGTGTCATGTTCCACGGCGTGGATTACATGGCAGCAGTCCGTGGGACCCCCCAGGACCGGATCAAGATGCTGCCGATCGCGATTGAACATGCGCTCAACCTCAAGGTGGATGGGGAGGTGCCCAAGGACCGGACCGAATCCAAGAAGCGGTTCATGAAAGGCGTTGCGGGACTGGTGAAGGCCTTCCGGATCGCCTCCGGCACGCTTGAGGCAGAGGAGGTCAAGGACGAGGTCGGGTTTTTCACGGCCGTTCAGGCCGCGATCCGGAAGATGGATGCAGGGTCCGGGTCTGGCCGCAGCGTTGATGAGGCAGACCTCGCGATTTCTCAGCTTCTTAACCGTTCAGTGACGTCAACCGAGGTGGTGGACATCCTCAAGGCGGCTGGAATGGACCGCCCCGACATCAGTGTGCTGAGCGAAGACTTCCTGCTCGGACTGAAGAACAACCCACACAAGAGCCTGGCGGTCGAGGCCCTGAAAAAACTCCTGAACGGGGAAATCCGGACCCGGACGCGGACGAACAATGCGAAAAAGGAGGCGTTCTCCAAGCGCTTGGCCGAGGCGCTGGCCCGGTATCATAACCGGAGCGTCGATGCGCTTCAGGTCATCCAAGAGATGATCGCGATCGCCAAGGCGCTCCAGGAAGAGCCTGAGGATGGGCTGTCGCCTGAAGAGGTCGCGTTCTATGACGCGCTGGCTTCAAACGCTAGTGCGGTCGAGCTGATGGGGAATGAGGAACTCCGGGTGATCGCGACCGAGCTGGTTCTGACGGTTCGTCAGAATGCCCGGGTGGACTGGTGGCGCCGCGACGATGTGCGGAAGAAGATGCGCGTCAGCATTCGACGCATTCTGCGCAAGCATGGGTTCCCCCCGGACCTCCAGTCAGATGCGATCAAGAAGGTCGTTCAGCAGGCCGAGGTCCTCGCGCGCGAGTTTTCGTGAAAAAACCGCGCCCATCAAACTGGGCCATACCAAAAAGAAGGAACACGGATGCAGGACCGTTACGCCGGAGATGTCGGGGATTTCGTCAAACTGGGGCTGCTGCGCGCCATCTCGCCCGGGCGCAAGCTCGGGGTTGCCTGGTATCGGTATCCAGATGAGTCCCATAACGGCGACGGCCGCCACACTGGGTATCTTCAGGATCGTGACCGGAAGCTTGCGCAGCTTGACCCGGAGTTGTTTGAGCATCTGAAAAGTGTGGTCCGAACGGAAAGATCGATTCGGTCCCTCCTGACCGTCCTTGGCGATGCGCAGTCTTCAGATGAGCCGCTGGACATTTGCAGCGTTCCCGCCACGAGACGCCGGAATTGGCGCGCCGGCTGGTTCGAGCGGGTAATGGACGACCTCAATGGATGCGATCTGGTCTTCGCTGATCCTGACAACGGGATGACGGATGATGATCATCGTCGCCAAGGGCGTGCGAAATTCGGAAAACAGATCCCGCTTTCGGAGGCCCTCCGCCTCAGTGAGGGCCGCACGGCCGTTATTTACCATCACAACACCCGCCGGGCCGGGGGGCATGACGCGGAGATCGATCATTGGATGTCCGTGATCGGGGCGCCATGCCTGGCGGTCCGTGCGCGCGCCTACAACTGTCGGACGTTCTTCATCGTGAATCCGGATCCGCGTATGGCGGCCGATGTCCGTCAATTCTGTGACCGGTGGGCCATCCTGAAAGTTTCGCTTCACACGGGACAACATGGGTGATGGCATGTGTGATGCGCCTATGGGTCAGGGTGTTGGTCGGTGCAAATCTTGGTCACTGACAGAGGCGTTCATGATCGGCTGAAGCTTGGCGGCCTTCGGGGAGGGGGAATCCCTTTCATTCATCGAAAGACATAAGGAGTGGCGCCCATGCCTAAGTCAGATGAGCCCGGATCGACCCGGGTGACACAGGATCCTGCACCGGACAACGGGGCTCCGGTGCAGGATCCTGCGCCTGCCGCGAGACTGGAGGACCCTTTCCTGGCCGCCTTTGCAGCAGCGCGCGGAACAGTTTCACCTGAACTCGACCTCAGCGCCGATGTGGGTGAGCCGGCCGCCGCGGAAAGAACTGGTGACGCGAGACGTCTGCGCCCCGGGGCATGACCGGAACGGTTTTAGCATCCCCTCATGACTGATCAAAACAGAATCACCCCATCGGCAGCGTCTCGATGACTTCGCCGACGACGTGGCTTGGCCTTCATCAAATCTTCCCCGTCACGCCAGAACAGGTCTGCGAAAAACATCTCAGTCCGGTGCAGGCTGGCTTGATCTCTTTGAACAATCAGGACCGCTATCGCTTGCGAAAAAATGTCATTTTTCCTTTTTTGCAGAAGTACTTACGCCTCAGAATCAGGCTGGTCGAGGACGTCTTCCTCGTGTATCCCTTGGGTCACCAAATGAGAACAAAAGGAGATCATTAACCACCGCTGCTGACGGACGCTGATCCGTCCCGCGGTCGCCTCGGCCCGGACCATCTGGTCCCGATCCTGACGGCCTGACCCATCCGCCACAACCCAACCGGACCGGAACGCGCATTTGCGCGACCAGTGTTCTATACCCTTTAGGAGACATCCATGACGACGCCACCGCCCACCCCACAGGATCCACCAGCCCGACCCGGAGCCCACAAGGGGCTGCCGCCCCTTCCGGGTCTCCATGAGGCCCTCGCCTACATCGCCAAGGGGAACCCGCCAGCGCTGGTCAGGCAGTTGGAGCCCGGACTGGACGATGACGATGATCTGGCCGACAAGGACCTGGACGCAGGCGATGATCCGGAATCGGCGTTTCGCCCGGATCCTTCGGAAATCCTGAACGCCCTGATGATCCTCAGGGTCCATGGAGCCGTCGCATCCATCGATCAGCCGCTGCGGCCTCAGCCGGGGCTGATATCAACCGTTGTCATTTCCGGCGCCGAGGATAGGAAGCGCTTTGCGCAGATCGTACCCGAGCTGTCCATCGCAAGACCCAAGGGAACACAGCCGCCCGTCGTTGTCATCGAAGACGGGTCCTCGTTGGAACGGTCGGTCAAAGAGCTCACACACCGGATCGAGGGGCTGGTCGAGCGAGGGAAGCCAAGCATCGTCGGGACGTCCCGGCCGGAGCGGATTCCGGCGGACCTGCTCGCGCTTGAGAGCGCGCGGTTCATCCTGCCGCCCGTGAGCAAGCGGATGCTCGAGGTGATGCTGGAATACCTGCACCCGACCCAACCGATCCCGATCTCCTTGGACGATGCGGATCTTGCCTTGGTGCCCCTGATCCACCTTGCGCCCGTCTTCGCGGCGGAAACGCCCGATCAGGCAGCGGCCCACCTGCGCCGCATAGCGGTCAAGCGCCCCACGGTTTCCATCGGCCCGACGCTGGACGACGTGTACGGCCAAACGGAGGCCGTCGGCGCGCTCCGGCAGGTCGTGCGCGATATTCAGGAGTGGCGCGCAGGGCGACTGAACTGGAGTGAGGTGACGAAGTCGTTCCTGCTGATCGGACCGCCCGGAACCGGAAAAACCCTTCTGGCGCAATCTCTTGCGGGAAGCGCGGGGGTCGTGTTCGTCAAAACGAGTTACTCAGATTGCCAGCGATGTGGACATCAGGGTGATTTTTTGCGCGAGCTGAACGCCTCCGCGGATCGCGCGGTGGCTGGTGCGCCGAGTGTGTGGTTCATCGACGAAATCGATTCTTTTTATCAGCGAAGCCAGTCAATCTCCGGATATAT
>NZ_PZKF01000075.1 GCF_003034995.1 Phaeovulum veldkampii DSM 11550
TCGGCTTTGAGATCGCAACGTCCTCTGATGATCAGCGCGGGCGGATTTATCACATCGAGGCATCAATATGATGGGCTCGCATCTCTTGCTGTGTCGATATGTTGATCCCGCCTTGCGAATCGATACCTGACAGCCGACAAATCGCTCAGGCTAACCGCCTGTTGACCTGCTCGATTTGCGATCTGCTCGTCGCAAATATGCCTCAACTCTGGACCAGCTTCGGCTGGTCCTTTTTCATTTCCGGCCGAACCGTGTGAACAATCTGCGCAGAGCGTAGCCGCGGGTCAAAGAGATGGTGGTAAAGACCAGGCCAAGCGCCAGGTTGTCGCCAAGGCTTGCATGCAGGCCGAACCACGGGAACACGACGATCTGCGCGACCACCGCCAGCGCATAGCCAATCGCGACATTGGTGATGGCCTCGATCAACGACATGCGGCGCGATTGGGTCACCTCACCGTCGCCGTTTGCTGGAATTCTTGACGGATGACTTTGCCAGTCTCGGTCGCCTGCAAATCGTTGAGCACGCGCGCCGCAATCCGTCCCACATTCACGATGATGCAGGCATTCTCGTTTGGCGGGATCAGGAGTTCTTCGTACTCGGTGTGGCGCCGGAACTCGCACGGGGCGTCGATCTCGAGGTGGTGCGCACTTGAGCGGATCAGCCAAAGCAGCCCGCCGCAATCGTCCGACGTAGCGATCTGACTCCGGAGAAACGGTGACAAATGTTTCTGCACCAACCCGAATGCGAAAGACGGACCAAAGCCGAGCTTGCGCAAATCCTGTGCCGCCGCAACCGACACCACGTCTCTCCAGCCATACCAGCGCGCCTTTCCGGGCTTCGGGGAGCTTTCTGGCCGAAAGTCGTTGCGGGATATGGCCTGGTTCAGGTCCGCGCGCGTGATCGGAATGATCCGAATGAGGTCGGCGTTTCGCCAGACCGGGGCGTCGATCATCATTTCTGTCCTCTCTCCTTGCCGATGGTCGTCTCGTTGCGGCTTTCCAACTGGGCCTTCTTCCCCGTCGCCATCTCCCAGCGCCGCACGGCGACGTCGCAATAGACCGGATCCAGTTCCACCGCGCAGCAGCGCCGCCCGGTGCGCTCGGCCGCGACTAACTGCGTGCCTGAGCCGCAGAACGGCTCGAACACCAGGTCGCCGGGATCAGAGAATGCCTCCAGCACCGCCTCGACCAATGCCACCGGGAAGACAGCCGGGTGCGATCCGGCAGCACCCAGCCCGCCCTTGTGGCGCATGATCCGGAACACAGAGTCCGGAATGCGGTGGCTCTGGATCGCGTTGCCGTAGCCGGTCTTGCGATGGACCGTGCCGTCGGCCCCGCGCAGACCACCGCCGCCGAGGGTTTCGCCCGCGTGCTTGCTCTCCACAGTCTTGTTCGGTTTGCGGGGATGGCGGTTGAAGTGGAAAATGAACTCGTGCGAGGGCGCCAGTCGTCCGTTCCAGTCGCCAGGAAGACCTGGCCCCTGGTCCCAGACGTACCAGCCGAAGCGCCGCCAGCCCTGCGCGCGCATCCAGTCGACCCAGCCGTCCCAGTATGGGAGCCATTCGCCGTCGCGATGGACGAGGCCGAGGTTGACGAGCAGCTGGGCATCGGCGGTGACGGGTGCTGCAGCGAAGACGCCCTGCATCAGCGCGTCCCAATCTCCGACTTTTTCCTTCGCTGCGCCATAGTCGCGCTGCTGGGCATAGGGCGGTGAGGTGAACATCAGCGAGGCCTGTGCCCCGTCCATCAGCCGCGCCACCATGGCCGGGTCGGTGGCATCGCCACAGATCAGCCGGTGATGCCCAAGCCGCCAGATGTCGCCTGCCTGCGTGATCGGTTCGGCCGGAGCCTCGGGGATGGTGTCGGCGGTGTCATCATCGATGGGCGTGCGGTCGTCGGCATCATTCAGCAGCGCGTCCAGCTCGTCCTCGGGGATCCCGATCAGCCTGAGGTCGAAATCCTCGGCCATCAGTCCACGCAGTTCCTCGAGCAGCAACGCCTCGTCCCACCCGCCCAGTTCGGTCAGACGGTTGTCGGCAATCCGGTATGCCCGACGCTGCGCTTCAGTCAGATGGTCCAGTACGATGACCGGGGCCTCGGCCAGCCCCAGCTGCGCTGCAGCCAGGACGCGGCCGTGGCCAGCTATCAACTCCCCGTCGGCGGCGACGAGGCAGGGGACGGTCCAACCGAACTCCGCCATGCTGGCGGCAATCTTCGTGACCTGACTGGCGTCGTGCGTCTTGGCGTTGCGGGCATAGGGCTTGAGCCGATCCAGCGGCCAGAACGCAATCTGGCTCGGGCGCAGAGAGATCGTCATGCTGCGAGCCGCTTGGCCTTGAGGGCGGCGAAACTCTCACCGGTTTCTGCCAACATCGCTTCTTGGCCGGTGAAGGACTGCCAGCGTTCGATGGCGACATCGACGTAGGCCGGGTTCAACTCCACCCCGAAGCAAACTCGTCCCGTCGTCTCGGCCGCGATCAGCGTGGTGCCGGATCCCATGAAGGGCTCAAACACCGCTTGGCCTGGGCTCGAGTTGTTCAGGATCGGACGGCGCATGCATTCGACGGGTTTCTGCGTCCCGTGAACCGTGTCCGCGTCCTGATCCCGATTGGCGATTTGCCAAAGCGTCGTCTGCTTGCGGTCGCCCGCCCAGTGGCCCTTGCCCTTGGCGCGTACCGCATACCAGCAGGGTTCGTGCTGCCAGTGATAGTCCCCGCGGCTGAGTACCAGCCGGTCCTTGGCCCAGATGATCTGCGACCGGATGGCGAAGCCCGCGTGCGTCAGGCTATCGGCCACGGTCGCGGCATGCAGCGCGCCGTGCCAGACATAGGCGACGTCACCGGGGAACAGTGCCCAGGCCTCGCGCCAGTCAGCCCGGTCGTCATTCAGAACCTTACCAGTGCGCTTGGTCTTCGCGGCCCCAGCCTGGTTGCGCCAGGAGGGATCGTATTCCACACCATAGGGCGGGTCGGTGACCATCAGCAGGGGGCGCACATCGCCCAAGAGCCGCCCGACCACATCAGCCGATGTGCTGTCGCCGCAGATCAGCCGATGCGCCCCGAGTTGCCACAGGTCGCCCGGCACAGACACCGGCGTGACCGGCAGGTCCGGCACATCGTCCTCGCCCTCGACCGGGCCATCGCCGCCCAGCGCCTCGGGATCCCGCAACAGTGCGTCGAGGTCATCGTCACTGATACCCAAGAGCGTCAGGTCGAAATCCTCGGCCAGCAGCCCCGCGATTTCGTCGCGCAGCAGGGCCTCGTCCCAATCGCCCAGTTCCGTCAATTTATTGTCGGCGATCCGGTAGGCCCGGCGTTCGGCCTCATCCAGATGGCTGAGCCGGATCACCGGCACCTCGGTCAGTCCGAGCATCGTGGCGGCCAGCACCCGGCCATGGCCTGCGATCAGCTCGCCGTCGTCGGCCACCATGCAGGGGACGGTCCAGCCGAACTTGGCCATGCTGGCGGCGATCTTGGCCACCTGGTCGTCGCCGTGCATCTTGGCATTGCGGGCATAGGGGCGCAGCCGGGCAATCGGCCAGGATTCAATCTGGCTCGGCGCGAAGACGAGGTCCATGGGGGGCTTTCGGAACTGGGGCAGGGCGGCCAAGGACACATGGCCAGCCGGTAGGACTGGCGGCCCACAAGGTCCGCGATGCCAGAAAAACAAAAGCGCCCGCGAGGGGTATCCTCCGGGCGCAATTCTTCGATGCTCAAGGGGTACGTCAAGGGGGCTAGAAATGTCAAACCCTTTTTCCGTGTTGAATCAGCAGGTTCTGCTGAGTTCAAACCTGACCACCGCTGGGTGGCTTCCCTGGCTGGCCACTCTGGCCAGATTTTGGCTCAAGTGGATTCTTGACTGAAATAGTAAAATCCACCTCTCCGGCACGACTTCTGTGACCTAAGGGTCTGATATTGAGTCATTTTACGTTCATGGGCCGGCCAAGGTGGATTCCAGGTGGATTCCCCGGTGAAAAAGCCAGTCGCTAGAAAAGTGCCGGGCTGCGCCCCCCCGCATACGTTCAGGGCCGGGGAGGAACCATGCCGCGGGGGGGCGGCGTCGCCATGACAGCGGGTGGATCAACTCACTTTCTGTCGCAGCCACGTCGCGAGTCCTGCGTCGAGGACCATCCGGGCGAGTCGATCAGGACCAACAAGAGTGACCCGACCTTGCTCGGGTGCGGCACCCACATCGCCCGTGTGCCAAACAAAGAACATGCGATGCACGCCGTCCATTTCGGCCATCCGCCCCACATAGTCATTGAGCTGGGCCGGTGTCGCCCGCGATTTGACCTGCACGAATGCTCTCTCCTGCGTGGAGGGAAGGACCAACTCGATGTCGACGGTGTTCTGGACGCCGCCGGTCGCGCCTGTCCGTTTCCAGCCGCTGGAAGAGAATACAAGGTCAACCAGCAGCTCGAAGTCCTGCCAGGTCAGAAGACTCATCAGCCCGGAAATCGCGGCAATCATCTGCGTTTCTGCCCGCAATGCGGCTTCGACTTGGGGTGTGACCTCGTCCCCAAGCTTTCGGAGCAGGTAATCTTCTGCATCAACCCCGCAAATCGTACCGCGAAATCCCTGAACTTTCAGGAGGCGGCCTGACAGCCGTTCGTAGAATAGATCGTTGCCGCCCACGGTTTGACCGTGCCAGCCGTCCACCGTTCTACGAAGTTTGGTCCGGTCCGCGAGCAGTTCCGCAGGGCCACGCGGTCGGCACCAATACATGCGCCCGGCATGGAAGGTGATGAATACCGAGGTGTCTGGTGCGGTGTAGAAGATGCGAGCCTGGTTCATGTCGCTGGTCAGAACTGCATCATTGCCATCACGATGCGCGCGCCATGCTTCCCGAGCGCCCTCCCAGTCCCCTGCAACGCAAAGCTCGTGGGACAACTCGCGATACCCGAAACGGAGGACACCCTCGCCGATTGCCTCGGCCTCCCATTCTCCACCTCGGCCGAGCTTAATGTAGTGCGTGCTGGTCGCTTCAAGCCTCGGCATTATTTCACATGCCCGGTTTTCTCTTCTCGCTCGACCAAGGTTGCCGAGGCCGGATCATAGCGGTAGCCGACTATCGTGCCATCCCTGATCCGGTCCACTGCCTCGGCAATCACGAAGAGCGGCACCATGAACCATTCTTTCGGTACGTAGGGACGGCCAAAGCGATCAATGATCTCAACATCAAACCTTGCGGGGTCGAAGATCCGGTGGATCAAATGCTCAAGTTTCGACCGGTTGATGTTGAATAGTTCATAGGTGGCTACGACCTCGACATCCGCCAGCAGAAAGGTCGGCTGCAGGCTTGCTCCCGCAATCCGTTGTTTCACGCCGTTACCTGTCACGCCGATTTTGTGAACCAGTTCGCGGTGCGCCGCGACCATTGGGTGATCGGATTTACTGCGCAGCACATAGCCCG
>NZ_PZKF01000076.1 GCF_003034995.1 Phaeovulum veldkampii DSM 11550
TCTCGGCGAATGCTTACGACGGACCAACGCCATGTCATGGGGTGGACGCCACCACAACGCGCTCCGCACATCCGCCGCAACGGCGGTGGGGGTAAATCCGCCCGAAGAGGAAAACACGGCAGTCGGACGGTCTGTTTGGCAGGTGCCGCTGCAACGGTGCGAGGCAGCTTGACACTGCCGCTAAAGGTTGCTCCAGATCACACAATTCAATCGGAAGGGTATTCGTGTCTTGAGTGCCGGGGTGTTCGTTTCGCGCAGTGGCGCCTGCGCTGTGCCTAGGCTATTCGAGGTCTGGGCTCGGAATCAAACGCATGGGAGATAAACCTCCAATTGCCCGTTTCGATTCTCGCTTCGACGGCCGGGGCGGGTAGAAGAAATTATATGAATCGATAACCTAATAGCCATGAGCACTGAGATGAGAGCTTCCCGTGGTGCGAGAATAGTAACGTTGTGCGTAGTGGCTTTCTGTGTATTAAACTACATTCTGCATAATCTTGGATTTATATTTTTTGGAAGAGAGTTTGCAGACTTGGTGCTGCCAAGTGGGCTGCGGCTTGAGATAGGCAGAATGTCTGCTACGCCTCGCTATGCCCCGTTCGCTGATGCTTATGCCAGTTTCCTTGTGGTAATACTCTTCCAAATCATGATTTCCATGACGATATTTCTAACACTGATCATTCGGCGCATCTTGGTCGGACTCAAGGCAATACCGAAGCTGGAACTTGAAAGTGTTCGACTTCTGGCAGGAGTATTTCTGGTGCTCGTAGTCATGCTCACCTTCATTGTCCCAGATAGCGCTTCGATTGTTTTCAATGAGAATCCTCGATTGGGGGGGAAATCGATCTGGATTGGCACATTGTTCCTAGCATGCCCGCTGTTGATAGTGCTTGTTGCTCTTTGCGGCTTCTTGCTGTTCCCAGCGGCTCTAAATCACCACGCAAGTTTCGGAGGGAAAGATGACAACAATTCAAAGTGAACTTACGGTCTCCGTAAATCAAATCTATAGCGACTTCTTTGAAACATTTCCGTCTACCGACAGCATTTCTTCGATTGTCGGTTCCGTTTACGACCTACACGATCAACTCGCATCTGCCGTTGCTCGTTCGTACCCTGGTGTTGATCTAAAAGCTCTCTCACATGGCTTAATCCGTGTGAACGCTGCTCTGACTGCATTTCTTGAGTTGCCAGAGGTAATTGACGCAGCAGCCAACGGCGGAAACGTTTCACAGCAGGTCGCTGGTCTCGTCGGTGCCGTTTTGGGTGGCTACATCGGCACGGAGATCGGGTTCGCTATTGGCGCCGGGGTTGCGGCTGCCCTTGGGGCGCCCGCAGTCCTCGCAGCAGCGGTTGGTGTGGCAGCAGCCGTCGGGCTTGGGTGGGTCTTGAGCGTCGGGCTTGAAGGTATTTTTGAGCAGCTTCTCGGTCTCTTCAACCCCCGTCCCACCGATCCGCTGGTGATCGACCTTGACGGCGACGGGGTGGAACTTGTCTCACGTGCGAATTCCAACGCCTACTTCGACTTGGACGGTGACGGGTTCGCCGAACAGACGGGCTGGGTAAAGCCAGACGATGGGCTGCTTGCGGTGGACCGCAACGGCAACGGCTCGATCGACGACATTTCGGAACTGTTCGGGTCGGCTATCGGACAGGAAGTCCAGGGATCCATGTCGCCGGCCGGACGCCTGCTGCTGAACCGCCGCCTCGTGCAGGCGCCGGTCGACGCCATTGACTACGTGATCACCCACGAGCTCTGCCATGTGGCGGAGCCTCATCACGGTGCTGCCTTCTTCGAGCTGCTCGACAAGGTGATGCCCGATTGGGAGCGTCGGAAGCAGAGGTTGGAAAGGGCCATGGCCTGAGAGTTTCCGAACCCGGTCGCGGCAGACGCAAACGCGACTCCAATCCAAGCAATTTCGGACGCTGGATTTTTTTGCTATCTTACAAGGGCTTATAAGAAATTCACCAAACGAGCGCAGTCAACAGGTCCGGAGAATATCGGCCCTGAGAGACCGCTTCCGGGCCTCCTGGCAGCAGGAGCAGTGCTCAGCCTCTCCCGCATAACCCTCCAAAACAACGAAAAAATCCGGCTGCAACCGGATCGGGAGAACGCTTTCGCGGGGGCAAGTGGCGGAGGAAGTGTAACGAATACCGAACTCTCTCCCGTGTCGATGGCTTCGGCACGGGATCGCCGCGGAATCCATCGCATTTGCGAGGCGCAGTAAGCCAGTCTCAGCCCGGAGAACCGCTCGGTCCGTCCGAACCACCAGCGCCGATTTTCGTCTCGCCCGCGAGGACTTGATCCGTTGCCAGTGGCAGCTCGGTGGCATCATCAAGTCCGATAGCCGCAAAGCGGCGTGACTTGCGATTCCGGACCCGATCAGGGGGGCCGGCAGAATGGTGCCGTACGAACTAGTGCCGCGCCGATGGGCGCGCAAGCGGCGGCCCTGCTCCGGCCGACAGCACCACGAGCCGCCGATTAACAGAATCCTTGATTTATATGCATCATTCTGTGTATCTGGTGATAAGTGGTGCAAAAACAGATAGGGAGCCCCGAAGGTGGCACGTCCCAAGTGCGCCGAGCGCAGTGTCCGGCTTTCCGTCACATTGGACGAGAATGACTACCGCGCCCTTCGCGAGTTGGCGGAAAGCTGCGGACTGTCTGTTGCCTGGATGATGCGTCGTGCGGCGGCCGAGTTTGTTGCCCGGCATGACAAGGACGACGTATTGATGATTGAGCGGCGGGGCGAAGACCGCGCCGCATAGGAGTTTGAGCGGGTGGCATTAACGTCGGGACAGACGGCGAAAACTGCGAACGATCCTGTGCAGGTTGCCGGCGCGGCGGGGTTGTCCGCGCTTGAAGGGGTCAGGCCCCTCTATTTCCTGCCTGCCGATCCGCTGTCCGAAGAAGTGCTCATTCCCGGCTTTCGCGCCGCGGGAAGCGTCGATTGCATGGTGGGCTTCTTTTCAAGCGCGGTGTTGGGATCACTTGCCCCGGGGCTTGCGACTTTCCTGGCCCGCGGCGATAGCAAGCTGCGCCTGATTGTCAGCCCGTTCCTGCGGCCTGAGGACCGCGCCGCGATCGACGACGGGACCAAGTCGCCTGAGGTTGTCGCCGCTGAACGGCTCGAAGATCTGATCGTGACCGAGGACATGCTGGCGCGTCATACGCTGCGCTGCCTGTCTCACCTGCTCCGGGCGGGCCGGATCGAAATTCGGATCGCCATAATGGAAGACGCCCTCTTCCATCCTAAAGTCTGGCTGTTCGCCGGAGACTGCAAAGTCATGGCCGCGCACGGGTCTAGCAACCTGACAGCTGCGGGTATCCGCAAGAATTTCGAGCAGATTACGGTTTCGAGGTCGTGGGAGGACGCGAACCAACGCTACATCACGGAGAAGCTCGGATACCAGTTTGAGCGGCTCTGGAATAACCGCGAAGACAGCTGTAAGGTCATCTCTGCGCCTGAGGCGATCACGCAAGGCCTGCTGCGCACCTACGGCAGCGACGAGCCGCCCACCGAAGACGAATGCAGGGCGCTATTCAAAAAGGCCCAGGAGCTGGGGTTTCCAGCGCCGCCTGAGCCCGTTCCTGTGCCCACCCCCACGGCATTCTCGGTTCCATCATGGCTCAAGTACGATGAAGGAACGTTTGAGCATCAAGGGCGTGCCGTCAAGGCATGGTGCGAAGCGGGCTTCGGCGGTGTCTTGGAGATGGCGACGGGTTCCGGCAAGACCATCACCGCAATGATTTGCGCACACCGGCTCTTTGAGGCGCGCAAGCCGCTGCTGATCGTTGTTGCTGCACCCTACGTGCCTTTGATCGAGCAATGGTGCGAGGAAATCGAACCCTTTGGGCTAAAGCCGGTAAACCTGACGACTGTCGGCGGCGCAAGCCAGCGCGCGCGCGCGCTTTCGCAGGTCCGCCGCCGCCTGAGGACGGGTATATCGGAAGCCGAAGTGGTTGTGGTGAGCCACGATACGCTGTGTACGCAAGAGTTCACCGATATCATCGCCGGGTTCGATTGCGCACGGCTCCTGATCGCCGATGAAGCGCACAATCTAGGCCGTGCTTCTTTCTCCGACAATCCGCCAGAATGCTATGATTTTCGATTGGGATTGTCGGCAACGCCGGTGCGCCAATACGATGAGGACGGCACTGAAAAGCTCTTTGCCTATTTCGGCTCGGTGGTGTTCCGCTTTACACTCGAAGAGGCAATCGGACGATGCCTTGTCGAATACGAGTACTACCTTCATCCGGTCTATCTGAGTGCCGCCGAGATGGACGCGTGGTTCGAGTTGACGGGAAAGATCAAGCAAAACGCTTGGCGGGACGACGGCGGCAAGCCGGACGACTTTCTTGCCAAGCTACTTCGTGACCGGCGCGCTCTTCTAGAGACGGCCAAAGGAAAGATCGCGCTGCTTGCGCAGCTTCTGGACAAGGAAGACCTAAAGCGCCTCAGGCACACGCTGATCTACGCGACCGACAAAGCCCCGGCCCAACTCGATGAGGTGAACAGGCTCCTGCAGGATCGTTCCTTGCTGTTCCATCAGCTCACTGCCGAGGAGACGGCCGACAGGAAGAAGACAAGCCGGATCATCAAGAGCTTTCAGCAGGGTGAAATCCAAGTTCTTACCGCCAAGCGGGTTCTCGACGAAGGCGTCAACATCCCCCAGATTTGCCGCGCCTACGTGCTAGCGAGCACGACCGTCGAACGGCAATGGGTGCAGCGGCGCGGCCGGTTACTCCGCACTTGCAGCGCCATCGGGAAGAAATACAGCGTGATTCATGATTTCTTGGCGCTCCCGCCCAACATGGACAAGGACCTTGATCCTGATGCGCGCTCGTTGGTGCGCTCGGAACTCAAACGGGCGCAGGAATTTGCAAGACTCGCCATGAATGCCGGCAGGGATGATGGGCCGCTTGCCGTCATCCATGAGCTAGTTGATGCTGCGTATATGTGAGGGGACAGTGACGGGATGCCACTAAACGACAGAAAGATCATATCGATAATCCTGCAGGAAGCCGAACACGTCCAGGAGCGCTGGTCGGTCTGCCAGCTTTGCGAGCGTAGGATGGACGCCGCAGTTCAGTTGGCGATGGTGTCGTAAGGAGAGACGAAGATGGCAGACCGGTACTTTAATCCATTCCAGGCGATCGACATTCACGTGCCGGTCGAATTCCACGACGCGTTCGCACGCTATTCCCAGACCGGCGGCAATGCGGTGATCGACCAAAGCCCGTTTCCGCGTATGGTCGATCTGTGGTTCCTTTCGGTCTGCGTCGCGGCAAGGCTCGGTCTGGAGCCGGTCGATATCGGGAAGTTCGAAACACGCAAGATCATCGACGGTTCGATTTTCGGCAGCGACCCCTGGCGGGTGCATACGTTGATCCCGGC
>NZ_PZKF01000077.1 GCF_003034995.1 Phaeovulum veldkampii DSM 11550
GGGGGTGCTGGCATGAGCCTGAGCGTGCATCTGACCCGCCCCTGGCTGCTGGCCGATCTGGGGCGCCCGCGCCGAGTGCTGTCGTTTGCGCCGCACCGCCCCGGCTTTGCCACCGCCGACCGGATCGTCTGGCGCGAGGTGCGCAATGCCGATCTGCCGCCCGAACTTGATGTGGAAACGTGGTTCAGCGCCGAATTGGGGCAGAATGGGCATTCGGCGGCTGTGGCGATGCTGACCTCGCGCGATATCGGCCGCTATCAGGTGGCCCGCACCAAGGTCGCGGGCATCTGCGTGGGCTGCGTGGCCACCGTCGGGCTGGGCAATGCCGAACGCATCGGCACCCGGCGCACCACGCCGCGCGCGGGCCATGGCACGATCAACATCGCCGTTCTGGCCGAAACCGGCCTGACCGACACCGCAATGCTTGAGGCCATGACCATCGTGGCCGAGGCGCGCACCGCCGCGGTGATCGAGGCCGGGCTGATGCTGCCCGGCGGGCCCGCCACCGGCACCGGCACCGATTGCATCGCATTGGCCGCAGACGTGGGCTGCGGCGGCTATGCCGGGCTGCACACCGCGCTGGGCGAAGCGATAGGGCGCGCGGTCCACGCCGCCGTGACGGCGGGCGCGCAGGACTGGATGGCCGAACAGGGCTTTGCCCCGAACCCGACCCGTCTCCCCATGCTGGAGGAGGCCAATCTTGACTGATGCAACCGGCCCTATCTACGCTTGGCAGATTGCTGCACAGCGCCCGGCGGGCCCCTCTGGTTCTGAAAGGTCACTGCCATGATCCCGGACCCTTCTGTTGTCACGCCCCTGCACGATGGCCTGCTGGGCCGCGCCATTCAGTTCATCGACATGGGCGGGGCGGCGATGTGGGCAATTGCGGCGCTGTCGGTGGCGACGCTGGCACTGATCCTGTGGAAGCTGTCGCAGTTGCTGGCCTTCGGCGCCTGGTCAGGGGGGCGGCACGCGGCATGTGCGCTGGCGCTTTGGGCGCAGGGCGACCGGCTGGGGGCGATGGCAGCGGTGGCGGAACGGCGGTCATTGCGGGCGCGGCTGGTGCGTGCGGCGATGCAGGCCGCGGCCGACCCGACGCTGCCGCGCGCGGCCGCCGAGGCGGAAACCGCCCGCGTGGCGCGCGGCCTTCTGGCACAGGCGCGACGCGGGCTGCGGGGGCTGGAACTGGCGGCGACCGTGGGGCCGCTTCTGGGCCTTCTGGGCACTGTAACCGGCATGATCGCGGCGTTTCAGACGCTACAGGCGGCGGGCAGCCGTGCCGATCCCGCGCTGCTGGCGGGCGGCATCTGGGAGGCGCTTTTGACCACCGCGGCGGGCATGGCGGTGGCGATCCCGGCGCAGGTCGCGCTGACCTGGTTCGACAGCGTGGTGGACGGGCTGCGCCACGACATGGAAGACGCCGCCACCCAGATCTTTTTGCGCGGCAACCGCCCCGGCCTTGACCATGCCGCCCAGCCCGAAGGCCCTGCCCGCGCGCCCGCGCTGCTGCGCGCCGCCGCGGCTGAGTGATGTTTGACTTTGGCGCCGCCCGGCCCCGGCGCAGGCCCAACCTCACCCCCATGATCGACGTGGTGTTTCTGCTGCTGGTGTTTTTCATGCTGGCCTCGCGCTTTGGCAGCGATGCGGTGATCGCGCTGAACGCCGCAGGCGCCGCGCCAGGGCAGGCGTGGCCGGGCCCGCCGAGGTTGGTCGATGTTGGCCCGACGGGGGTTTCGCTGAACGGGGTGGTGATCGCGCCCGAGGCGCTGGCGGGCGCACTGGCCGGGCTGACCGAAACCCCGGCCGACCCGATCGTGCTGCGCGCCCGCGGGGCCGCAAGCCTGCAAGATCTGATCACGGTGATGGACCGGCTGCACACGTCAGGCTTTACCCGGCTGGTTCTGGTGGAGTGAGCGATGGATTTTTCCGACCCGCCCCGCCGCCGCGCTGCCGAAAACCTGTTGCCGATGATCAACGTGGTGTTTCTGCTGCTGATCTTCTTTCTGATCTCGGCGCAACTGGCCCCGCCCGAGCCGTTCCCCGTCACCCTGCCCGAGGCCGAGGCCGAGATTGAGGCCGATGGCACCCTGTCGCTGCATCTGAACGCCGCGGGTGCTCTGGGCTTTCGCGATCAGACCGGTGAGGTGGCGGCACTGGCCGCACTGGCTGCGGCGCGGGTCGAATTTTGCGCCGCGCAGGATTGCGCCGCGACCCCGCCGCGCCTGCTGTTGCGCGCCGATCAGGGCGCGCCCGCGGCGCGGCTGGCGGCGCTGCTGCCCGCTCTGGCCCGCCTCGGCTTTGCCGAGGTGCATCTGGTCACGGTGCGGCCATGAGGCGGGCGCTGGAGGTGCCGCTCTTTGCCGGGCTGGCGCTGGGGCTGCATCTGGCGGCTTTTGCGATGCTGGGCGACAGCGCCGGGGCGGTGGCCGCAGGTGCAGGCGGCGCTGCGGCGGTGTCGATCGAGGCCGCCGATGCGGGCCTTGTTGCGCTGGTGGCGCAATGGGACCGCCCGCCACTGGCCCTGCCCGCGCCAGAGCTGGCCCTGCCGCCGCAGACCCCGCCCCAGATCGCGTCCCCTGCCCCGCCGCCGCCCGCACCGGTGGCCGCCCCGCCGCGCCTGCCCATGCCCGGCATCGCCCTGCCCGCGCCGCCCGATGCGCCGCCCGATGCGCAGGTTGCAGCCTCGCCCCCCCCGCGAGAGGCGCGCAAACCCGAACCGAAGCCAGACCCAAAGCCCGAAACCGTCAAGCCCAACCCCAAGACCGCGCCAGCCGCCGTCAGCCAGCCTGCGCAGCGCGCCACAGGCAGCGGCGGCGGCGCCAGCGCGGGGCAGGCAGGCCGGGCCACTGCGGGCACGCTGTCGCCCGCACAGGCCAACGCGGCCAAGGCCAGTTGGGGGGCCGCAATCCGCGCCAAGGTGGAACGGCGCAAATCCTACCCGCCCGCGGCGGGCCGGGCCTCTGGCCGGGTTCTGCTGAGCCTGTCGGTCAGTCGCACCGGGGCGTTGCAATCGGTTTCGGTCGCCACCTCGTCGGGCCATCCGGCGCTGGATGCGGCGGCGCTGCGCGCGGTGCGCGCCGCAGGCCGCTTTGCCGCCGCACCCAAGGGGCTGGATGCGGCCAGCTACAGCTTTACCCTGCCGATCAGCTTTTCACGCTGAGCGGCGCCTTTGATCCGCTCTTGCGCGCCCTGCCCTCGGTCAAACCCGGTAATAGTCGCGATACCATGCGACAAAGCGGGCGATGCCCTCGCGCACCTCGGTCTGCGGGCGATAGCCAGTGAGGGATTGCAGCAGGCTTGCATCGGCCCAGGTGGCGGGCACATCGCCCGTCTGCATCGGCATCAGGTTGCGGATCGCGGCGCGGCCCAGTTCGGCCTCCAGCGCCTCGACGAAATCCAGCAGCCGCACCTTTTGCGAATTGCCGATGTTCACCACGCGATAGGGCGCCACGGGCGACAGGCTGTCGCCTGGCGCAATATCGGCCGCCACGACCGGGCGCAGCGGTGCTGCGTCCATCAACAGCCGAATACCGCGCACCAGATCGCCCACATAGGTAAAATCGCGCCACATCTCGCCGTGGTTGTAGATGTCGATCGGTTCGCCCGCCAAAATCGCGCGGGTGAATTTGAACAGCGCCATATCGGGCCGGCCCCAAGGGCCATAGACGGTGAAGAATCGAAATATCGTCACCGGCAGGTCGTGAATATGGGCATAGGCATGGCCCATCGCCTCGGTTGCCTTTTTCGTGGCAGCGTAGATCGTCAGCGGCGTGTCGGCCTTGTCGGTTTCGGCAAAGGGCATCGCCTCGTTTGCACCATAGACTGACGAGGTCGAGGCCATCATCAGATGCCGCACCTTCAGGCGGCGAGCAGCCTCCATCACGGTAAAGGTGCCAACCACGTTGGCGTCGATATAGGCGCGAGGGTTTTCCAGGCTGTAGCGCACGCCCGCCTGCGCGGCCAGGTGGATGATCACATCGGGCCGGAACGCATCGGCGACGGCATCGAAGGTGGCCTGATCTTCCAGCATCGCCTCGGTCGCGCTGAATCCCGCGTGCTGCATCAGCATGGCATGGCGGCGCTGTTTCAGCGTGACATCGTAGTAATCGGTCAGCCCGTCATAGCCATGCACGACAAAGCCCTCGTCCAGCAGCAGGCGGGCAAGGTGATAGCCGATGAACCCGGCGGTTCCGGTGATAAAGATACGTTGCATGGGCCCCTCCGCCGCCCGCTATAACAGCGCGGGCGGCGTCGGGCCAGCGCGGCTATTTCGTCAGGATCAGCTTGCCCGCCCGCGTGATGCGCAGCGTATAGACCTGACCGTTCAGCAAGATGTTGGCCTGGTTGCCGCCCTGCGTCAGCACGGTGGCATCATGGGCGGGCGCCGCATTGGCGAAGATCATGGTCGCGGTCATGCGGTGGCCTCGATCCGGTCAAGCATCAGGTCCAGCCCGCGGGCATTGCACTTCAACCCCGAGGCGAGGACTGCGATGATCTCGCCCAGGCGGGGCTTGGGCTCTGCCGCGGCAAGGTTGGCCCGATGCGCGGGGCCGGGGAAGGCGAGGTGAGTCATTCCGGTCTCCTTTGGTTGGGTCTGGGCTTGTCGCGCGCGGCGGACTGGCTGACCCAGAAAGACTGACTGAAACACTATGGATTGTAAATGCCGATCTTTTGGGTCGGATATGCACCGCGTTGACATTGCCGCCCCGCTGCGCCGAGATCGGCGCAAATGGGGGGGGCGCAATGGCCTGGGATTTCTGGATCGACCGTGGCGGCACCTTTACCGATATCGTGGCGCGCCGCCCTGATGGCGGGCTGGAGACGCGCAAACTGCTGTCGGAAAATCCGGAACGATACGCCGATGCCGCCGTGCAGGGCATCCGCGACTGTCTGGGGCTGGCACCGGGCGAGCCGATCCCGCCGGCGGTGATCGGCGCGGTCAAGATGGGCACGACGGCGGCCACCAACGCCCTGCTGGAACGCAAGGGCGAGCGGGTGCTGCTGCTGATCACCGAAGGGTTCGGCGATCTGCTGCGAATCGGCTATCAGACGCGACCGCGGCTGTTCGACCTGCACATCCGCCGCCCCGATCTGCTGTATGAGGCGGTGGCCGAGGTGCCGGGGCGGCTGGACGCCGAGGGGGCGGAGATCGCGCCGCTGGATGAGGGCACCCTGCGCACGGCGCTGCGGGCGGCGCATGGGCGGGGCATCCGCGCGGTGGCGGTGGCGCTGATGCACGGCTATCTGAACCCGGCACACGAACTGCGCGCCGGCGCGATTGCCGCCGAAGAAGGGTTTTCGCAGATCTCGCTCAGCCATCAGGCCAGCCGTCTGATCAAGCTGGTGGGGCGCGGCGATACCTGCGTGGCAG
>NZ_PZKF01000078.1 GCF_003034995.1 Phaeovulum veldkampii DSM 11550
TGGCCGCCGTTGTTGCCGGCTGCAGCCCGGTGCCGATGTGCGCTTCTGACCGCGACGGTTCGGCAATGGAAACACCTCTCCGCCCTCAGCCAAAGTGAACAGGAGCAGCTTCTGCTTGCCTCGGTGGTGGACCGGGCGCGGCGCCAGATCGGTCTGTTCCTGGGGGATCCTGCTGTCTGTCAGCGCCGTGGTGATCGCGCTCATCATCTACACCATGACCATGGAGAAGCTGAAGCAGATCGCTACCCTGAAGCTGATCGGCGCCCCGGATCGAACCATCGTGGGCCTGATCGTGCAACAGGCGCTGATCCTTGGCATCTCTGGCCTTGCGATCGGGCTGGCCCTGATCCTTCTGGTCAAGGACAGCTTTCCCCGACGCGTAGTGCTTGAGCCGTTCAACGCGCTGGTGCTGACCGGCATCATCCTGATGGTCTGCCTTGTTGCCTCGGGTCTTGGTGTCCGCGCGGCGCTGAAGGTTGACCCTGCCACAGCGCTCGGGGGCTGACCCATGGCACCGGGCGACATTCTGGTCGATGTGCGGGGCGTCGCCAAGCATTATGGCGAAGGCGAAACCCGTGTCGATGCCTTACGGTCCGTGGATCTGCGGGTACATGTCGGCGAAGTCATCGCGCTGCTGGGCCCGTCCGGTTCGGGCAAGACGACGCTGCTGAACGTGATCGGCTGCATTCTTGCCCCGACTGCGGGCCGGGTCGAACTGGATGGCGATGCGGTGTTCGACGGCAAATGGCTCCGAAGCGATCTGCGACGGCTGCGCCTGGACAAGATCGGCTTTATCTTTCAGGCGCACAACCTGTTGCCCTTCCTGACCGCCGAAGAGAACGTCTCGGTCGTGCTGGACCTTGCGGGCTGGCCTGCCGAAAGAGGCCGCGAACGGGCACGCGATCTGCTTGATTACCTTGAAGTCGGGCATCGGGCCAAGGTGAAGCCGGCCCTGCTATCCGGGGGCGAAGCGCAACGCGTCGCCATTGCCCGCGCGCTTGCGAACCGCCCCCGGATCATCCTGGCCGATGAACCCACGGCTGCGTTGGACAGTGGTCGGGCGCAGCTTGTGATGGACCTTCTGCGAAAGCTCGCCAACGACCAGAAGGCCTGCATCATCGCCGTGACGCATGATGAAAAGATCTTCGACCGTTTCGACCGCCTGATCCACCTGCGCGATGGTCGTCTCGTGGACAGCTGAACCAAGGAGATGGTCATGCCCGCCCGCAGAAAGCCCCTGACGGCCGTCGCCGTTGTCGCAATCGTTTTCGGTCTCCTGACCATCGTTTCTGGAGGCCGCGCCCTTTTTGGTGGCGCCGACATGGGGGCCGTCGTCCCGTTCGTTCTGTGGTTCAATTTCTTAGCAGGGTTTGCCTACATCATCGCGGGTCTGGGGCTTTGGTTTAGGACTGGCTGGGCACCCGGCCTTGCCATCGCCATCACCCTCGCGACCGGAGCGATCTTTGCAGTGTTTCTCTTGGAGGTCTGGCACGGGACTGCATACGAGGCGCGGACGATGGGTGCGATGGCGCTGCGCCTGGCGATCTGGGTGGTGATCAGCGTCGTGGCGGCAAGGGAAAAGGCCAGTCGCGCATGACGGAAGGCAATCCTTTCACAGGGCACCATGCGGCCTGCCGCGATACTACCAAGCAGGCGGCGTCACGTCTGACGGGACATCCCGTGCCCCCTCGCACTGACCCCAGGTGTCGCAAAAGATCAACTGCTCCAGCGGCAGGCGGCTTGCCCAACCCTTAGCCGCCAATTCGGGCTGGTCGTAAAGCTCTTCTACGTAGCCGAGGCAAAGCCAGGCCACCGGAACAACGCTTTCGGGCAGGCCAAGGATCTCGCTTAACGCGCCCGACCGAAAGATGCTGACCCAACCCACACCAATCCCTTCCGACCGAGCCGCCAGCCAGAGGTTCTGAACAGCACAGACGGTCGAATAAAGGTCCATCTCGGGCGCGTGGGTGCGACCAAGCACAACAGGGCCGCCACGCGCGCGATCGCAAGTGACGCAGATGCTGACCGGCGCTTGCAGGATGCCTTCAAGCTTCAGGCTGGAATAGAGCGGACGGCGGTCAGGTCCGAACATCGCTTCGGCTTCGGCGTTTGCATCGGCAAAGGCGGCCTGAACCCGACCTCTCACGCCGGCATCCCGGACAATGATGAAGTTCCACGGCTGCATGAACCCAACCGAAGGCGCATGATGGGCAGCCGTCAAAATGCGCATCAGAACATCTTTGTCCACGGGTGTGTCCGTAAACTGCGAGCGCACGTCGCGGCGCGAGAAGATAGCGCGATAGACGGCAGCGCGCTCGCCTTCGCTGAAGGCTCCGGCCGCGACCGGAGAGGCAGAAACGGACATGACGGTCCCCCTTCGTCGAAACGGGCGCGCCGCCGGCCTTCGGCGCGTCCTGTTTCGTCTGGCCGGTCTTCTGACTTGGCTTCGCGCGGGTGCTGCGCCTTCCCGGTCATTCGACCAGTGGCAAATGCAGCCCCATCTACCTTACAGCGTTGGGCACGTCGCAGGATTTCACTGCGTTCCCGATTATCCCGCCACGAAAAGCGGCGGGCACCAGACGCCGCCACTGTAGGCGTAAGTTCGATCTGGCGCAATCAGCGCGGCACTCCCGACGAAGACAGACGTAAAATCATTCTGCGGGATCCTTCAGCCCGGAATTTGGATCGAGGGCGTAGCCGCTCGCTGGTCCACGAAGGGGTTGAGCCAGCATCTGGTCGAGCCACAAATCACGCTGTGTACGAAACTGTTCGATACCGATTTCCATCCCTTCGTGCCCCTTGGCGGGCTGAGCGATGTAGGTCCCGAGCAGCCGGTCCCACCACGGCAGGTTGAAGCCGTATGTCGCGTTGCCCTTTAATCTGAGACGCGACGCGTTTGGCGACAATTTTTGCCCTTAATTGTGAGATACGGCTGTCATGGGGCCCCTGTTTCTCGCGCACCTTTGCGCGATGTGATCAACCGCGGCAAGCAATCGAGGCTCCTTCTCGAAGGCGCGCAAGAGAGCAACCCTTGCATAGTCGTCGATGCTTTTGCTGACGATGGCTGCCTTAGCCAAGGGATGAGATCGAGCGGCGGCGATTGCGGCGAGGCAGAACAGCCTAACTTCCGATCTGGGGTTCTGGACAGCGAACGACGGATCCCCGCGGAAGGTTTTGAGTGACATGGCAAAGGTGACTGCGCGCATTGCGCGCCGAAGTTGCTTGGGGCCGCGCGAGCGCGCGGCGCACTCAAGCATCTCTGCCCCGCGGCGCGCTCGGTATATCAGTTTTCCAGATATTTGTTCCTCACGGAGTTTGCCAAGGGTCTGCACAAGTCTCGTCCCGCAAACTTGGCAGTCAAATGCCCAGGCCCGCCTCCAATGCCTGAGCGAAAGACCCTCTCTGGCGCATTGCATGCAATGCTGGAATGGCATCTGAGCCGTCAGCGAGGCTTCTCGTGGCGTCATTGCCGGAAAGGTCAAAGATCGAACAACATCTGGGTTAACCCGTGCGGCGTTGGCAATCTTCGCCGCCGCAGCCGCGTCGACGTTGAAGTCCAAGGCGGTGCCATGCGCGGTATCGATTCTGAGATGAGCCAGTAGTTCCGCATCATCACAGTAGTTGGCCGCCGCCAGCCGAGACAACCAACCTGACAACAACTCGTCTGGCAGCGGCGCGACAGTCTTGGGCAGCGGGTGCGGCTTCACACCCGGGACTTCTGGAGCCGCCGATGGGGGTTCGCATGGCGCGACCAAACCGGCGTCCATTTTGCGATTGCGTCATCGGTGATGCATTCCTCGCCTGTGATAATGGCGTCGATGGAAAGATCCTTGACCAGAGCGAAGATGCGCGAGGTCACCCCACCGGTCAGTGCCAAGACCTGCTTGAGAGATTTGACCTTCAGGTTGGACTTCTTTTCCAGTGGCATGGCAGCAATAAGGGTCTGGATCATGTCCGAGAACTCGGCATCGTCGCGCCAGTTTGGCAGATGATGTTCGTCCAGCCGTCGGGCAAGCTGGATATCACCGCGAATAGCATCGACGGCCTCGCTGACCCCAAGGCAGACCAGTGACACCTCGAGTTCATTGCTGAGATACCGCAGGACATTGAGAAATCGGCGCTGTTCGCGGTGGGTCCCGGCCAAGAGATTGTGGACCTCGTCGATCATGATCATCCGCAGGCCAAGGTCGCGTAAGAGCGCGATGACACGGACTTCGAGGGAAGCCACATTTTGAGCGCGGGCGCTAAGAGCCGTCGCCGGGGCGCCGACGGCGGCCAGGATGTGCAGGTAAAACCGCCGTTCATCAGGTGCGGGCGGCGCTTGCAACAGCAGAAGCGGTGTGCGGGTGATGCCCGACGCCGGATCGTATTCTGGTGCGTACTTGCGCGACAGGTTTCGGGCAATCATCGTCTTTCCGATCCCGGAGGCGCCATGCACAAGAAGCCCAGGCATACGGGTTTGTCGTGGCGCTTCGATCATGCCCTGCAAGCGGTCCAACACCTGTTCCGCCCGAGGAAAGCCGATCCAGATATCCGATTGAATGAGGGCGATCCGGCCGTCTTCTTCAGTTGTCCCTGCCCTCAATTCACCATCTCTCCACCTTGAACAATGGGCGCGATGTATCACCCGTATCGATCGGGCGCAGCCCTTCGGTTGTCGAGACGGCCGAGTTCGTGCCCTTCAATGTCCCTTTTCTTTCACGGGTTCTGCGTTCGGCCTTCGTCAGGCCCCGGCTTTCAGCTTCGATCTGGCGTTGCTGTCGGATCAGCTCAGCCAGCACCAGCTCATTAGACCCGGACTTGCCAAGGGCACGGGCCTTCCTCATCGCTTCGCGATATTCCCAGAGCGAGACGGGCGGAATTTCCAGGTTTCTGTACCGCGCCTCAACATACCGGCCATCGTCCAGTTCGACCCAGATCATTGAGATATCGCGAGGATCGTAGCGAACGACCACCTTTCC
>NZ_PZKF01000079.1:0-2500 GCF_003034995.1 Phaeovulum veldkampii DSM 11550
ACGACCTTCAGGTTATGAGCCTGACGAGCTACCGGGCTGCTCCATCCCGCGAGATTTTTGAGAGGCTATGCTTCTTTCTAGGTTTGGCGGTGACCTACTCTCCCACGTCTTGAGACGCAGTACCATTGGCGCGGCGGCACTTAACTTCCGAGTTCGGGAAGGGATCGGGTGTTTTGCTCGCGCTATGACCACCAAACCGAGAAAGAAGCGCAATCAGCGTTATGTTGTCCAAGTATGCATTTGAGGAGTGCAGTCTAGCTGTCACTGGATCAAATCAAGCCAATCGGGCGATTAGTACCGGTCAACTGAACGCGTTGCCGCGCTTACATCTCCGGCCTATTGACGTGGTGGTCTACCACGGCCCTCAAGGGATACCTAGTTTTGAAGGGGGCTTCCCGCTTAGATGCCTTCAGCGGTTATCCTGTCCGCTCATAGCTACCCAGCACTGCCGTTGGCACGACAACTGGTCCACCAGTGGAGCGTTCACCCCGGTCCTCTCGTACTAGGGGCAACTCTTCTCAAGTATCCTACACCCACGGCAGATAGGGACCGAACTGTCTCACGACGTTCTAAACCCAGCTCACGTACCTCTTTAAATGGCGAACAGCCATACCCTTGGGACCTGCTCCAGCCCCAGGATGAGATGAGCCGACATCGAGGTGCCAAACGATGCCGTCGATATGGACTCTTGGGCATCATCAGCCTGTTATCCCCAGCGTACCTTTTATCCGTTGAGCGATGGCCCTCCCACTTGGGACCACCGGATCACTATGACCGACTTTCGTCTCTGCTCGTCTTGTCAGACTTGCAGTCAGGCTGGCTTTTGCCATTGCACTCAACGAGCGATTTCCGACCGCTCTGAGCCAACCATCGCGCGCCTCCGTTACTCTTTGGGAGGCGACCGCCCCAGTCAAACTACCCACCACGCAGGGTCCCGGACCCGGATAACGGGCCGCGGTTAGACATCAAGAGTGCGAAGGGTGGTATCTCAAGGTTGGCTCCACCGGAACTGGCGTCCCGGTTTCAAAGCCTACCACCTATCCTGCACATCACAATCCTGATGCCAGTGCGAAGCTATAGTAAAGGTGCATGGGGTCTTTCCGTCTAACCGCGGGTAGTGTGCATCTTGACACACAGTTCAATTTCGCTGAGTCCACATTTGAGACAGCGGGGAAGTCGTTACGCCATTCGTGCAGGTCGGAACTTACCCGACAAGGAATTTCGCTACCTTAGGACCGTTATAGTTACGGCCGCCGTTTACTGGGGCTTCAATTCGGAGCTTGCACCCCTCCTTTTAACCTTCCAGCACCGGGCAGGCGTCAGACCCTATACGTCGTCTTGCGACTTCGCAGAGCCCTGTGTTTTTAGTAAACAGTCGCCACCCCCTGGTTTGTGCCCCCGGCCGACAGTTGCCTGCCCACCGGGCCTCCTTCTCGCGAACTTACGGAGGTATTTTGCCGAGTTCCTTAAATGTGGTTCTCTCAAGCGCCTTGGTATTCTCTACCAGTCCACCTGTGTCGGTTTAGGGTACGGTCATGTGGAGGGCTATTTCCAGGGACCGCTCAGCTGCCGGGTCAATCCGATAAGACCCGACAACACCTGCGATCCGTCACCATCTCCTGGCCCAGGACTATTAACCTGGTTCCCATCGACTACGCCTTTCGGCCTCGCCTTAGGGGCCGGCTCACCCTGCTCAGATTAGCTTTAAGCAGGAACCCTTGGACTTTCGGCGACAGGGTCTCTCACCCTGTTTGTCGCTACTCATGTCAACATTCTCACTTCCGATCTCTCCACCGGATGCCTTACGGCCCGGCTTCACAGAAAGCTTCGAGCCTCTGACGCCTCCGAGGAGGCAAGAGAGGCATGAAGCTATATCACGGAACGCTCCGCTACCACGTGCATTGCTGCACATCCAAAGCTTCGGCTCGTGGCTTGAGCCCCGTTACATCTTCGCCGCAGGACAACTTGTCTAGACCAGTGAGCTGTTACGCTATCTTTAAAGGATGGCTGCTTCTAAGCCAACCTCCTGGTTGTTTTGGTCGTCCCACATGCTTTCCCACTTAGCCACGAATTGGGGGCCTTAGCTGTTGGTCAGGGTTGTTTCCCTCTTCACGACGGACGTTAGCACCCGCCGTGTGTCTCCCGGATAGTACTCTTGGGTATTCGGAGTTTGGTTAGGCTCAGTAAGTCTGTGGGACCCCATCACCCATCCAGTGCTCTACCCCCCAAGGTATTCGTCCGAGGCGCTACCTAAATAGCTTTCGCGGAGAACCAGCTATCTCCGAGTTTGATTGGCCTTTCACCCCTAGGCACAAGTCATCCCGACCTTTTTCAACAGGTGTGGGTTCGGACCTCCAGTTGGTGTTACCCAACCTTCATCCTGCTCATGCCTAGATCACTCGGTTTCGGGTCTGATCCCACGAACTCATGCGCCCTTTTAAGACTCGCTTTCGCTGCGCCTACACCTAACGGCTTAAGCTTGCTCGTGAGACCAAGTCGT
>NZ_PZKF01000080.1 GCF_003034995.1 Phaeovulum veldkampii DSM 11550
TAACGACGGTGACGATACATTCACGGTCGACAACCTCGCCTTTGACGGCGACAACACCTATAACCGGGACACAGCGAATCTGGTGCAGGATCTGGGACCGTTCAAGGTTTACGAGGGGCCGGAAACCGCCCCCGACGCCCTGACCGGTGCGCAGATCCAGCAGTTCCTGCACCGCGCGATTTACGGCGTCAGCGCAAGCGGGGCGACCGAATTCTCCATCGTGCGCACGGGCTCTTACGTCGATTACGGCTTCGGCGGCTTCGTGTTCAAACGCAACGGCGGCGTGGTCATGCCGACCACCGGACAGGCAGCCTACAATGGCCAATATGCCGCGCTGCGCGATTTCCAAGGCCGCGCCGCAATCGAATATGCGCTTGGCAACATGAGCATGGACATCGATTTCAATGACTTCAATCAAGGCGATGCGGTGCGCGCAAGGGTCACGGGTCGTCAGATTCTGAATGTGAACGGCGATGATATCACCGACAACGTTCTCAGGGCGCTCGAGACCAAGGGCGATCTGCCGGAGAATTCATTGATCGCACTCCCGACGCTGCAGATCAAGGTCGGCCCCGGCATGATAAATGACAAGGGCGAGATCAACGGCGAGGCGATCAGCGACGTGCTGGATGCCGAGGGGGTTGCGCAACAGTATGAAACCGGCAAGTTCTATGCCGTCCTGTCTGGCGACCACACCCAATACGATACAGCCAACGGGCTGAACGGCGGCGAGGTTGTGGGCGTGATCGTTGTCACCGCCGAAGACCCGCGCTATGACAACGTGACTGTGCGCGAAACCGGCGGCTTCATCCTGAACCGCACTGCGCCCTGACGATGGGGCGCCGCTTCGCGGGGGTGCTGACGGCCTTGGCGCTGGCGCTTGCCGCGGTGCCAGGTCTGGCAGACCCGATCACAGTCACAGCCGAGGGGCTGCGCCAAACCGCCAACCTTGCGCTGTCGGCCGGCCAGCCCGCACCGGCGCTGGAGATGGCCGAGGCGCTGTTGCAGCGCGATCCGGGCGACTGGGACGCGCTGTTGATCGCCTCGCGCGCGGCCCGTGACATGGGCAAGATCGACACGGCCCAAAGCCATGCAAAGGCCGCTTGGGCCGCCGCCGACACGCCGGGGCAACGCTACGCCGCGGCGCTTGCGATGGCGCAGGCGCAGGCGTCGGATGGCAACCGGCTGACCGCCCAGTTCTGGCTGCGCCGCGCCATCGACACCGCCCCGGACGATACCGCCCGCGCCCTCGCGATCCGCGATTTCCAATATGTGCGCCTGCGCAACCCGGTTACGGTCGATCTGCGGTTTTCGGTGGCGCCCTCGTCGAATGTCAACAACGGCTCCAGCGCCGATTATCTGTTGCTCTATGGCATCCCCTTCACGCTGTCGCCCGATGCCAAGGCGCTGTCAGGCTATGAGATGATGACGGGCGCCAATCTGACGCGCCGTATCGCCCAGGGCGCGCTGTCCTCCACCGAAATCGGCGCCAATCTGGATGCCGTAAAGGTGACCCTGTCGGATACGGCCAAGGCCGAGGCGCCGATGGCGAAGGGCAGCGATTACGACTTTTTCGGGATCGAAACCTTTCTGCGGCACCGCTTTGCCACCCCCGACAGCGCGCGCAAACACGCGGCCACGCTGACCTTCGGGCGCAACTGGTATGGGGGCGATCCGCTATCCAATTCGGTGCGACTGGATTTCGAAACCGATTGGCGGCTGTCGCGCCAGCTTGCGGTGGGGCTTGACCTTGGCGCGGAACGGCAATGGCGGCTGGATCAGGCCGACCGCTCGGCGGATGTGGTGACGGTGGCGGGCACGGTGGACCGCGCCTTTGCCGCGGGCCAACTCAGCCTTGGCGCATTTTTGCGCGAAACGCAGTCGGACTCGACCCAGATCGACCATACCGCGCTGGGCCTTTCGACCAGCTACACCTGGGCGAGGCCCGTCGCAGGAGCCGAGATTTCGGCGGGCCTGTCAGCCGAGATGCGCGATTACGCTCTGTCACCCTATTCCCCCGAGGGGCGCGAAGACACCCGCATCAGCGCCGGGGTCTCGGTGTTCCTGAAACAGGCCGAGACGATGGGCTTTGCGCCGGAAATCTCCTTGCGCGCCAGCCGGACCGATTCGAATATAAGCCTGTATGACAGCCACGATGTCGGCCTGACGGTCGGTTTGAAATCGACCTTCTAGGCCCGCAACCGAAAAGGAAGCCCATGCCCCTGCGCTATCTGCACACCATGGTCCGGGTGCTGGACCTTGAAAAATCCATCGCCTTCTACCGCCTGCTGGGGCTGGAGGAGACGCGGCGTTACGACAGCCCCGAGGGCCGCTTCACGCTGGTCTTCATGACCCCGCCGGGCCAGCCCGAATGCCCGGTGGAACTGACCTTCAACTGGGATGGCGACACGGGTCTGCCCTCTGACAGCCGCCATTTCGGGCATCTGGCCTATGGCGTCGATGACATCTATGCCACCTGCGCGCATCTGATGGCGCATGGCGTCACGATCAACCGCCCCCCGCGCGACGGGCGCATGGCCTTTGTGCGCAGCCCCGACAATGTGTCGGTCGAACTGCTTCAGAACGGCCCCGCCCTGCCCCCCTCCGAGCCTTGGGCAAGCATGCCCAGCACCGGGCACTGGTAAGCGCACCGGCCCCGGAGCAGGGCCTCAAATCACCGGACATGGCGGTGCCCCACGTCGCCCGGCGCCCCCATTTGCACGGGCGACAAGCACGGCCTCGCAGCGCCCGAAGTGCGCCTGCAACGCCCCCCCTCTTACCCCGCCAAGCGCCACAAAGGCGGCTGCACAGGCATCGAACACGGTCAGTAAATATACCGGATCTGGTCGGTCCAGTAGCGTTCCATCCGGCGCAGGGTGCGGTTGACATCCTCGATCGCCTCGGCGCCCAGCACACCGTGCGCCTGCATCCCCTCGGCATGGCGGGCAAACAGCGCCGCCACCGCATCGCGCAAATCCCGCCCCTGCGGCGTCAGCCGGACGCGGACAGACCGGCGGTCGATTTCGCAGCGCTGGTGGTGCATATAGCCCGTTTCTACCAGTTTCTTGAGGTTGTAGGACACGTTCGAGCCTTGGTAATAGCCGCGCGATTTCAACTCGCCCGCGGTCACCTCATTGTCGCCCACGTTGAACAGCAGCAGCGCCTGCACCGCGTTGATGTCCAGCACGCCCAGCCGTTCGAATTCGTCCTTCACCACATCCAGCAGCAGCCGGTGAAGCCGCTCGACCAGCGCGAGGCTTTCCAGATAGCCGTGCAAAAGCCCCGCCCGCGGCGCCTCTGCCAGATGGGTCTGCACTGTCATTCCGGTCTCCGCCCGTGGCTGCCCGGGGTCAACCTTGCGGCAGAATTCCAAACTTTCCGTTAAGCCCTGAAAATCGGGCTCAAACGCCCGTCAAATCCCACTCAGGCCGGGGCGCGTGCGGGCAAAGGCGACGATCTGCCCGAGCAGCGGGCCATAACAGGCGGGCGTTTCGACGGTGCCGAGAATCCAAGCGTAGATGTCCTGATCGTTCTCGGCCAGCAGGGCATCATACAGCGCCAGCCAGTCGGGCGGCAGATCGGCCAGATGGGCGTCGGAAAACGGCCCTAATATCAGGTCCATTTCCTTGGTGCCGCGCCGCCAGCTGCGCATCCGGCGGCGTTTCAGCGCGGCCTCGTCGGTTTCGGTCATTCCATTCCCCGCTTGATCGGTTGGCCCGCGCAACCTAAGACATGGCTCCGGCAGATACAAACCGGAGTTCCCCGACATGGCCTTCCTGTCCGACACGCTGGCGCGCGTCAAACCTTCGCCCACCATCGCGGTGACGAACAAAGCGCGCGAGTTGCAGGAGGCCGGGCGCGATGTGATCGGCCTTGGCGCGGGCGAACCCGATTTCGACACGCCCCAGCATATCAAGGACGCCGCCAAGGCGGCGATTGATGCGGGCAAGACGAAATACACCGCCGTCGATGGCATCCCCGAGCTGAAACGCGCGATCTGCGCAAAGTTCGCGCGCGAAAACGGTCTGCGCTACAGCCCTGCGCAGGTGACGGTGGGCACCGGCGGCAAGCAGGTGCTTTATAACGCGCTGATGGCCACGCTGAACCCCGGCGACGAGGTGATCATCCCCGCGCCCTACTGGGTCAGCTACCCCGACATGGTGTTGCTGGCGGGCGGCACGCCGGTCTTTGTCGAAGGGCCGATGGAAACGGGCTACAAGATCACGCCCGCCGCACTTGAGGCCGCGATCACCCTGCGCACCAAATGGTTCATCTTCAACAGCCCCTCCAACCCGTCGGGCGCGGGCTACAGTCGCGCCGAACTGAAAGCGCTGACCGATGTGCTGATGCGTCATCCCCATGTCTGGGTGATGTCGGACGACATGTATGAACATCTGGTGTTCGGTGATTTTGAATTTGTCACGCCCGCGCAGGTGGAACCGGGCCTTTACGACCGCACGCTGACCTGCAACGGCGTGTCAAAGGCCTATGCGATGACCGGCTGGCGCATCGGCTATGCCGCCGGGCCCGAGCCGCTGATCAAGGCGATCGGCAAGGTGCAAAGTCAATCGACATCGAACCCCTGTTCGATCAGCCAGTGGGCGGCGGTGGCAGCGCTGGAAGGCCCGCAGGACTA
>NZ_PZKF01000081.1 GCF_003034995.1 Phaeovulum veldkampii DSM 11550
AGTCGCAGAAATGCGCGCGAGCAGCAAAGCCGCTGAAACCCGACCAGCAGCCGCATTCCCCCATCGGTTCAGACAGATTCAATCGGTTGCAGGACAGTATTCGCTTGTCGTCGCGCGTGTTAGTTCTGAAAATCGTGACTACTTACCCATCGGACTTGAGGGGAAAGACACCATCATCGGCGACCGTAACTTCGCCCTCTACGACGCCCCGCTCTGGAACATGGCGCTGATCGCCTCGCGCCTGCATTGGGTCTGGATCGGCACGGTCTGCGTGCGCATGCGAACAGATTTCAGCTATTCCAACACCCTCGGCTGGAACACCTTCCCCGTCCCGAAACTGACCGAAAAGAACCGCGCCGACCTGACCGCGGCGGCGGAAGGCATCCTTCTGGCCCGCGAGGCGCATTTCCCCGCCACCATCGCCGACCTCTACGACCCCGAAAAAATGCCCGCGAACCTCCGCGCCGCCCATGACCACAACGACGAGGTGCTGGAACGCATCTACATCGGTCGCCGCTTCCGCAACGACACCGAACGGCTGGAAAAGCTGTTCGAGATGTACACGAAGATGACGACGAAGGTGCCCGCATGAGGGATCTGTCATGGCTCTAGAATACTACCGCGATCTTTTCCACATGGCTGTTTGTGACATGGCCAAGTCATCCGACAAGTTCAGCGAAAGACTGCGCATGGCTTGGGTGAACTATCTCTACAAGATTCATTGGTCGGAACTTGAGGCCATGCTGATGAAGGAAGATCTGCCCCTTTTCAGGAAACTGAAGAAACGTCTGCGGGATGATCTAGCAAAAGATGTAGAACAAAAGAAGAAGTGGTTGTTCGAACAAACCGCAAATGCACCTAGGCCGCTGTCGGACGAGCAGGCGTCAAACTATGCAAATGCTGAAACCATCATTATGGCTATGAACGGAAAGCGGGCGTCACATACAGTTAGCGTGATCGTCGATTTCTACTCTGCCATTTGTCAAACAGTGGATTATCAGCGCGAATTTTCGAAGGGGAGGCAAAACCAATCATGACCAAAGGTGTTCCCTCCGTCTCTGTCAAATACGCCGCCAATGGCAGCTCGACCAAGTCGAACGAGCTGGGCATGCGTGCGATGCAGGAACGCGCCTATGAGAAGCGCGGCGAGCAATACCTACTGATCAAATCACCCCCTGCATCGGGCAAATCCCGCGCTCTAATGTTCATCGCGCTGGACAAGCTGCACAATCAGGGCCTGCGTCAGGCCATCGTCGTGGTGCCGGAAAAATCCATCGGGTCCAGCTTCAACGACGAGCCGCTCAGCAAGTATGGCTTCTGGGCCGACTGGACCGTCCAGCCGCAATGGAACCTGTGCAACGCGCCGGGCGGGGACGACGGCAAGGTCGGGGCCGTCGGCAAGTTCCTGGCGAGCGAAGACAAGGTGCTGGTCTGCACGCATGCCACTTTCCGCTTCGCCGTGGACAAGTTCGGGATCGAGGCCTTCGACGGTCGCCTGATCGCGGTGGACGAATTCCACCACGTGTCGGCCAACCCCGATAACAAGCTGGGCACGCATCTGGGCGCGCTGGTCGCGCGCGACAAGGTACATCTGGTGGCGATGACCGGGTCCTATTTCCGCGGCGATGCCGAGGCCGTTCTGTCGCCCGAGGACGAGGCGCGGTTCGACACGGTTACCTACACCTATTACGAGCAGCTGAATGGCTACAAATACCTCAAGTCGCTCGACATCGGGTATTTCTTCTATTCCGGGTCCTATGCCGACGACATCCTCAAGGTGCTGGACCCGACCGAGAAGACGATCCTGCACATCCCGAACGTGAACTCGCGCGAGAGCACGAAAGACAAGCATCGCGAGGTCGAGCATATCATCGATGCGCTCGGCGATTGGCAGGGCGCCGACCCCGCCACCGGGTTTCAGCTGGTCAAAACGCCCGAAGGGCGTGTGCTGCGCATCGCCGATCTGGTCGATGATGAACCGGCAAAGCGCGACAAGGTATCCGCCGCGTTGAAGGACCCGGCGCAGAAGAACAACCGCGATCATGTCGACATCATCATCGCCCTGGGGATGGCGAAGGAAGGGTTCGACTGGATCTGGTGCGAACACGCCCTGACGGTCGGTTATCGCGCCAGCCTGACGGAGATCGTACAGATCATCGGCCGCGCCACCCGCGACGCCGAGGGCAAGACGCGCGCGCGCTTCACCAACCTGATCGCTGAACCGGACGCCGCAGCTGAGGCCGTGACCGAGGCGGTCAACGACACGTTGAAAGCGATTGCCGCGAGCCTGCTGATGGAGCAGGTGCTGGCCCCGCGTTTCAACTTCACACCCAAGACTGTGAACAGCGGCCCTGTCGAGGGGTTCGATTACGGCGCGGGCGGCTATGATCCGAACAAGGAAAACGTCGGCTTCAACGAGGCGAGCGGGCAGTTCCAGATCGAGATCAAGGGTCTGGTCGCGCCGAAGAGCAAGGAAGCCAAGCGCATCTGCCAGGAGGACCTGAATGAGGTGATCACCGCATTCGTGCAGGACAAGACCACGATCGAACGCGGCCTCTTCGATGAGGAATTGGTGCCCGAGGAACTGACGCAGGTTCGCATGGGCAAGATCGTGGGAGCAAAGTTCCCGGAGCTGGACGCCGAGGATCAGGAAGCCGTGCGCCAGCATGCGGTGGCCGCGCTGAACCTGACGCAGAAAGCAAAGGAGATCGCTCTTTCGAGCGGCGACGACACGCAGACCACAGGAAACACAGCGCTGATCGACGGGGTGCGCAAATTCGCCATGGATGTGCGTGAGCTCGACATCGACTTGATCGACCGGATCAACCCCTTCGGCGAAGCCTATTCGATATTGGCAAAGACGATGAGCGAGGAAAGCCTTCGGCAGGTTCAGGCCGTGATCTCGGCGAAGAAGGTGCAACTGTCACCGGACGAGGCGCGCGATCTGGCGAAGCGCGCTGTCAAATTCAAGCAGGAGCGGGGCCGTCTACCATCCATCACATCGCCTGATCCATGGGAGAAGAAAATGGCCGAAGGCGTGGCCTATCTCGCCCGCATGAAGCAGGAGGCTGCCAATGGCTAAGGGTTTCACCGACGAAGATGATGCCCTGCTTGCGGAGCTTGGCGTCGAGGTCGAGGTCAAGAAGCAGCTCAGCCGCACACCACGCGAAGAACGCATCATCGCAGGTTTCGAGGAAATCCTGCGATTTGCAGAGGAGCATGGTCGGCCTCCCCAGCACGGGGAGGACCGCGATATCTTCGAACGCCTCTATGCGGTGCGTCTTGACCAGATCCGTCAATTGCAGGAGTGTCGCGACTTGCTGGGCCCACTGGACGAGCACGGTCTCCTAACAGACACCCCTCCGCCTTCAGCGTCAGACTCCGATGACCTCGATGACGATGCCCTCCTCGCTGAACTGGGTGTGGAAGTGGCTAGATCACCACTCACGGAATTGAAACATGTCCGGTCGACAGCCGAGAAAAAGGCTGCCGATGAAGTCGGAAACCGCGAGAAATGCGAGGATTTTGCCACGTTCAAACCCTTATTCGAGCAGGTACAGAAAGAGCTGGATAGCGGCTTGCGCGAAACCCGCCCGTTCGAGATGAAAGCCGAGATTGAGAAGGGACGCTTCTTCATTGTCAGCGGTCAAAAAGCCTATGTCGCCGACAAGGGCGAGACCATCACCAACGAGCAAGGTCGCACGGATGCGCGTCTGCGGGTGATTTTCGACAATGGCACCGAGAGCAACATGCTGATGCGCTCGCTCCAGCGTGCGTTGAACAAGGACGACGCCGGACGCCGGATCACTGACCCATCGGCAGGCCCGCTTTTTTCAGACCAGACAATCGATGGGGATGAAGCGAGCGGGATCATCTATGTGCTTCGCAGCAAATCCGATCATCCACTCGTCACAGAAAACCGGGAACTGGTGCACAAGATCGGTGTCACCAATATGAGCGTCGAAAAGCGGATCGCTGGCGCGCATCTGCAGCCGACGTTTCTGATGTCGAATGTCGAGGTGGTTGCGACATATGAACTCTACAACATCAACCGGTCCAAGCTGGAAAACCTGATCCACCGGATTTTCGAACCCG
>NZ_PZKF01000082.1 GCF_003034995.1 Phaeovulum veldkampii DSM 11550
GCCGTCTTGCTGGGGCTGGCAGGTGCTCTGCATGCTATCCGACTGGCGCGATGGGCGGGCATCCGCACGGCGGCGGAGCCACTCGTCCTGGTGCTGCACGCTGGTTATGCTTTCCTGCCTCTGGGGGCCATCGCGCTCGCGGCCGAGATCCTAATGCCGGGTGTCTTCGGCATGGCCGCAGCGCAGCATATCTGGATGGGTGGCGCTGTCGGGTTGATGACACTCGCGGTGATGACGCGGGCAACCCTAGGCCATACTGGGCAAGAGTTGCACGCAGGCCTCGGCACGGTGGCGATCTATCTGGCGCTGGTCACCGCTGTCCTGGCGCGCGTGGTCGCGGGGGTCTGGACCGATGAGGCGATGGCGCTGCACAGCCTGGCCGGAGTGGCTTGGATAGGGGCCTTTGGCGGCTATGCCGTTCTGTACGGGCGGTTTCTGCTGCGCCTGCCGCCTGCGAAACGGATCTGACTGGGCATGGGCTGGAACGAATTCGCCTTTGCCTTCGCGGCCTTCTTCCTGACCCACTCCATTCCGATCCGCCCGCCGTTGCGGCCCTGGGCGGTGGCAAGGCTGGGGCATGCAGGCTTTGGCATCGCCTATTCGGCTCTCTCACTTGCCGTGCTGGCCTGGTTGATCGCGGCAGCGGGTCGAGCGCCCTATGTGCCGCTTTGGGACTGGGCGCCGTGGCAGAACCATGTCGTGCTGGCCGTGATGCTGCCGGTCTGCGTGATCCTGTCGCTGGCAATTGCACGACCGAACCCCTTTTCCTTCGGCGGCGCGCAAAATGACCGGTTCGACCCGGCGCGCCCCGGAATCGTCCGCCTGACGCGGCATCCCCTGCTTCTGGCGCTCGGGATATGGTCGGCGGCGCATATCCTGCCAAACGGCGACTTGGCGCATGTGATACTGTTCGGCACCTTCGCCGGTTTCGCGATGCTTGGCGGCCGCCTTGTCGACCGGCGGCGACAGCGAGAGATGGGGCAGAGATGGCACGACCTGCGCGCAGCCCTATCGGAATGCCCCGCATCGCTATCCCTGACCGCCGACACCGTTTTGCGCTTGGCTGCCGGGCTCATGCTCTATGCGGGGTTGATCTGGCTGCATCCCCTGGTGATCGGAGTGGACCCTCTGGTCTGACGCCTCAGGTGGACCCGTCGTCGATCAGCGGGTTCGGCTTGGCAAACCGCTCGAACTCTGCCTGGTTGGTGATTGTGATACGTGTTCCGTCCACCTCTAGCCCATAGGGCTGCAACCCCTTGAAGGCGCGGCTCAGGTTTTCGGCGGTCATCCCAAGCACTGAAGCGAGGCGGCGCTTCTCGAAATCAAGGTCGAACGATTCTGCCCCACCGGCGCGCCTCTGCTGGCGCAGCAAATAGTTCGCCAGCCGCTCCAACGATGTCCGCAGCTTCAGGTCTTTCTGCGCCTTGATGACCGAGCGGTAGCACTGCGCCAGTTCTGTCACGATGGCGCGGGCAAAGTTGCCGTCAATGTCGAAAACGGCGCGCACATCCTGACTGGGGATCAGCGCGATCCGGCTCTTCTCCAATGTGCGGGCTGACATGAGGTAAGGCGCATCCTTGATCGTAGCGGCCAGGATGAAGGTCGAGATGGGCCGAACGGTCGCAAGGCTGGTCTCACGGTCATTCCAGGCCGAGAAGAGGTCAACCGAACCGGAAAGCACAACATGCAGGAAGTCGCTCGGGTTGCCTTCAGTGATCAGTTCGATCTGCGCCGGGAAGTTCTGGACATAAGCACCGCGCATCAAGGCCGAGAAATTCTCGTCCGCCATCTGTGAAAACAGCGCGAGGTCGCGAATCTCCCTGAATGGTGAATCGGGCATCCTGTCGTCCTTAGAAGTGCTTTGGCAGAGTCCAATCCCACGATTGATAATTGTCAAGCCAACAATTGATCATCGCAGGAGGAGCCTTGACTGACCCTGCAAGCGAACCTGACATTTTTCACTAAGCCATTTATTTCAATAATAAATCCGCAACAGATGATCTAGATCAACCTCTTTGGCCTGCGTGGATCTCAGGACTGGCATCAACCCCACTGGGGAAACTGCCTCCCTCTTGCAGGAGATCCCGCCATGCAGACCGCAACGACAGCCTCACGCGCCGACCAGACCCGCGCCCTGACGCTGAGCACGATCGCCTTCACCGCCTGTTTCGCCGTCTGGACGATCTTTTCGATCATCGGCGTCGCCATCAAGGGCGAGCTGGGGCTGAACGATACGCAGTTTGGCCTCTTGGTCGCCACCCCGATCCTGACCGGTTCGTTGACACGCATCTTCCTTGGGGTCTGGACCGAGAAGTATGGCGGGCGGCTGGTGTTCTCGACGCAAATGCTGCTGGCGGCCTTGGCGACCTGGGCGCTGACCTTTGCCGACAGCTATCCGATGTATCTGTTGGCCGCATTGGGCGTTGGCCTAGCGGGCGGATCTTTCATCATCGGCGTCGCCTATGTCAGCCGCTGGTATGATGCGGGCCATCAGGGCACCGCGCTTGGCATCTTTGGCGCGGGGAATATCGGGGCAGCGGTGACCAAGTTCGTCGCGCCCTTCGTGATGGTGGGCTTTGGCTGGCAAGGGGTAGCGAATGTCTGGGCCGCAGGCCTGGCACTGATGGCGGTGATCTTCTTTGTTTTCGCCAAGGACGATCCCTCGCTCGTTGAACGTCGCCGGACCGGGGCAAAGCCGCCGAGTTTCGCCCAGCAGTTCGCGCCCCTGAAGAACCTGCAGGTCTGGCGCTTCTCGCTCTACTACTTCTTCGTCTTCGGCGCCTTCGTCGCGCTGGCGCTGTGGTTGCCGCACTACCTGATCGACGTCTACGGCGTCGATGTGCGCACAGCCGGCATGGCGGCCGCCTCGTTCAGCCTGTCGGCCAGCCTGTTCCGGGCCTATGGCGGACACCTTTCCGACAAGTTCGGTGCGCGGTCGGTCATGTACTGGACCTTCGGCTTTTCGATGCTGTTCCTGTTCATGCTGTCGTACCCGCCGACCGACTATGTCATCCAGGGCAAGGATGGCGTCATCGCCTTTTCAACCAGCATGGGGCTGTGGCCCTTCATCGCCACGCTCTTCGCGCTTGGCTTCTTCATGAGCCTCGGCAAGGCGGCGGTGTTCAAGCACATCCCGGTCTACTACCCCAACAACGTCGGCGCAGTCGGTGGCCTTGTCGGCATGATCGGCGGGCTTGGCGGGTTCGTCCTGCCCATCGCCTTTGGAGCCCTGCTGGACCTGACGGGCATCTATACCTCGTGCTTTGCGCTGCTGTTCGTGCTGGTCGGGATCGCGCTGACCTGGATGCACCTGTCGATCCGCGCCATGGAGCGCGCCGCGCATGGCGAGGTTCTGGACCGCCTGCCGCAGCTGCCTGAGATGCAGCCGATCCACCACCCCGAACGCACCGCCATACCGCGTGTGCTCGAGGATTGGCGGCCCGAGGATGCGACCTTGTGGGCCGACAAGGGCCGTGCCGTCGCACGCCGCAACCTATGGCTGTCGATCCCGGCGCTGCTTCTGGCCTTCTCGGTCTGGATGGTCTGGTCGATGGTCGTGGCGAAGCTTCCGCTGATCGGATTTGCCTTCACGCCGGAACAGCTGTTTTGGCTGGCCGCACTGCCTGCGCTTTCCGGGGCAACGCTGCGCATCTTCTACGGCTTCATGGTGCCGATCTTTGGTGGGCGGCTCTGGACGACGCTTTCCACCGCCTCGCTGCTGCTGCCCGCCATCGGCATCGGCTATGCCGTGCAGAACCCGGAAACCCCCTACTTCATCTTCCTGATTCTGGCGCTTCTTTGCGGGCTTGGCGGGGCCAACTTCGCCTCTTCGATGGCCAACATCGGCTACTTCTTCCCGAAGGCGGAAAAGGGCAATGCGCTCGCTCTGAACGCAGGCCTTGGCAACCTGGGCGTCAGCGTCATGCAGTTCCTGGTGCCGCTGGTCATCACCGCCGGTGTCTTTGGTGCCGTGGGCGGCGAGGGCGTGGCTCTACAGGATGGCGGCACGCTGTGGCT
>NZ_PZKF01000083.1 GCF_003034995.1 Phaeovulum veldkampii DSM 11550
ATCACCGAGGAACTTGATCCCGGTGCTGTCCACCAGCAGGTTCAGCGGCCCATCGGCGCGCCGATACGGGATCTGAACTGCCAATGTCTTCTGCCGTCGGCAAAGGGTCGTATAGTCCGGCACATCCCAGTCCAGGTTCGCCATGTTCAAGAGGCTGGCCACCATCCCGGTCGTTTGCCTGAGCGGCAGCTTGAACAGAACCTTGATTGTCAGGCAAAACTGGATTGCCGCATCCGAGAACACCGCAGGCCGACCGGGTTTGCCTTCAGGCGGCGCGACCCAAGCCATCTCCTTGTCCAGCCAAATCAGCAAAGACCCGCGCCTGCGAAGCGAGGCGGTGTAGCTGGACCAGTTCGTCGTGCGGTAGCGGGCAGGTGATGGCTTGCTCATGCGGCCTGTCTAACCGCATGGATTCACGCTGTGAATCCTCCGCAGCCAGAGTTCTGCAACAACGCCTTCACGCGACCATCCTTCCAAGCCGAACTCATGCGGCCTTGTCTGGAACAAAGAGGATGCAAGGTTTCAGTTGAACCGATCTTGAACGTGTCTTCGGCAGGCCCTAACACAGACGCGTTCCGCGGAGCCGACATTTTCGTTGTTACGTCCATCTTTGCATCTTTGTATATCGTCAACGCTGGCTTTCTGAAGACGACCACACCGATCTATGCCGTTGGGGCGGGAACGGCGGCGCCGCTACGCCAGGCGGGATTCTCACGGATCTTTCAAGCGGACGGTGACGCAAAAAGCCTTCTCGATCTCATCCTGAAAGAAGTCAGGCCAACGGATGGGACGATCACCTACCTGAGTGGGCACAACATTACCGCAGACATCGCACAAGATCTGGTCTGTCGGGGCTACAAGGCTCGACGTGTCGTCGTCTACAAAGCCGAGCCTGCGCAGACCCTGTCTGAGGCAACTCGGGACTTGATAAGCAGGCGGAGTATCAAGTGCGTTATTTTCATGTCCTACCGGACCGCAGATTTCTTCACAGAACTATGCCATTCGTCCGGGCTTTCAGATTGCTTGGGTTCCGCGACCGCGGCGGTGCTTTCCGACAAGGTGGCAAGCGGCCTGATATGGAACCAGTGGAAAGAGGTTCAGGTGGCGGCGGCGCCGTCAAACGATTCCATCATTGACCTTGTTTGCCCTACCAAGTGAGCCTTCCACCCCCCGCCGGATGGCCAGGGTTTTCGTGAATGGAGTGATCGGCTGTGCCACCTCCTTCCATTGCGCTGAGTCCGCTTTTTCAGCCCCGATGGTCAGCGCGGCAGGGTATCCGAGGTGCTTTCGGTCCTGTTCCGATGCAGGATCAGACGCACTCCCCACAGGGAGGTAATTGCCCACCCGCTTCCAGCGAGCCACCCGGCCAGCACATCCGTTGGCCAGTGCACGCCGAGATAAACCCGGCTGATACCAACCATGACCGTCACGATGAGATAGAGTGCTTTGGCGGCCTTTTTGCTCTCAAGCCTTACGTAGAAATACGAGACAATTGACCTACCGATATTTTTTTATTTGCTTTTTTGAGTTGATTTGCCAGAGCGCTGTCTCAGAATTATGGGCAATGGTATCGCAGATACGGGCAAAATTTCAATTTTAATGGCAAAAGGTGGGCATTGATTTTGTTCGGTTCTTCATTGCAGATGTAACGGTCGCGCGACACGAACCCAGGGCATCACTGTCGCGCGGCCAGTTCATCAAAGATATCTTCGGCAAGCGTTGCGTTGTGCCGATCCTGCATCGACCTGGCCTCTGTCGCGCGCGCCTCGACGATCCGCCACATGCGATACCGCCCCTGCCCCGTGACCTCCCGGATCAGGCCCCGCTCCTCCATCCAGTCAATGTTGCGCTGAACCGTTGCCCGATGCGCGCCTGTCAGTTTTTCGGCCAACTGTACTGAAACCAGCGGCCAGCTTGTGAAGAGGTCCCGCAGCATCGGCGGCGTCTTGCCCGAGAGCGGCGCCATCGTTCGTTCCGCAGCCGCCGCCCAAGCGTCGACCTCCTCGAGTCTGCGCAGGGCTGCGAATGTCGCGCTTTCCATCGCGTTAAGCCAGCGCGCCAATCGAGCGGGCGGCTCCCCGATGGCTCGGAAGCCCCCGCCCCCGCCCATGGCGATGGGGGCGAAGATCGCGCCGGGCGTACTCCCTGACGGCGCGAGCTCGGTGATGGCAACACGCGACGCCGTCACGGCGGCCTCGAGCGGATCGTCGACTGGCGAGAGCTCCGCGACATGCCAGAGATGAAAACCCATGCAGGCCCTCGCGACGGGGTGGAGGTCTTCGGCCTGAATCATCATCGCGAGCCATCCGGCGGCCCGGTCCTCGAAGGCTTCGCGCTCTGCCATCTCGATCATACGGGACGGAGGCTTGGCATCTTCGAAACGCTCCCCCTGCCCCGGGCGGTCGCGCCGATCGAGAAAGGTCTCAAGATCACCCACACCCGACCGACGCGCCAATGGTGCGGGTCCGCCGGTCAGTCGCCGCACGGTCCAGCCGATCCGGTACAGCGCCTGCGCATCATCCGCTACGGTCGAGACCCGCAAGGCCATGTATAGGGAAAGCCGGTCGAGGCCGATCCGGTCCTGCGTGAGCCAACTGAGATCCGCGGCTTCGAACAGGGCGAGCCGCTGCCGCCAGCCGGCCGGGCCGCGGCGCAGGCGTTCATCGAGGATCCCTAGGCGCGCCGCGGCACGAGCAAGCTGTGCCGCTTGCCCGGCCTCAGCCACGCGCCATGCATCGACGACATCGGATTCCTTCGCCTCAGGTGCAGGTCCAGGAGGCAGGTAATCCGGTTCGTCCTCGAGCGGCCCGGGCAGGAACCAGAGGTCAGCGTCATCTTTGCTCTCGGACGCCTCCATGTCTTCGAGAGGCATCTCGTCATCGTCCATGTTTGTCTGACGAAATTGGCTCATACGCGCATTATATAGATATTTTGCGCGCTTGGCGATGGATTTTGAGTTCCTGCGATTTTCTCTACTATAGAGGCGTTCGAGGATCGTGTCTTCTCGAGAGCGCTGAGGCGCCTCTCGTGGCCGTCAGCCCATAGATACAAGGCTTCGCGAACTCAGCACGACGAGAGAAACGCGCCTTGCGTCTGTTTACAAACGGTCGTTTACTGGTAATATCTGAAACTGCACACGACCTGTTTTGATGCCCCTGATCGGCTATGCGCGCGTCTCGACTGAGGATCAGACCCCCCTGCCCCAGTCGCAGGCCCTGAAATCCGCGGGCTGCGCCGAGATCCATGAGGAGCAGGCCTCGGGCGGGAGCCGCGCCCGGCCGGTGCTGGCGCGGGTGCTGGAGCGGATCGGCAAGGGCGACACGCTGGTCGTCGTGCGCATCGACCGTCTGGCGCGGTCCCTCTCGCATCTGCTGGAGGTGATCGAGCGGTTGGAGGCCAAGGGTGCCTTTTTCCGCTCGCTGACTGATCCCATCGACACATCCTCGCCGCAGGGCAAGTTCACCCTGCAAGTCCTGGGTGCCGCGGCCGAGTTCGAGCGGGCCCTGATCCGCGAACGGACCAAGGCCGGGCTGGCCAGCGCACGAACCAAAGGCCGGGTTGGCGGCAATCCGGGCCTGCGCGCCCGGGATCCGGCGGCGCTGCGAAAGGTGCGGCTTGCGCGACAGGACGGCTATATGGAGCGGCTCAATGAAACCGCGCAGGACTGGGTGCCGCATGTGCGCCGCCTGCGGCCCGACATGGCGTGGGAGGACGTGCTGCGCATCGTCAACGGCCCCCTGCCCCGCGAGCGCCAATGGACGCAAAGCCGCCTTTTGCGCGCCGTGAATGCCTATGTCCGCGACGGCTTCCTGCCCGAAACGGTGCTGGGCCGCGCCGGGCGGCGCGAGACGGAT
>NZ_PZKF01000084.1 GCF_003034995.1 Phaeovulum veldkampii DSM 11550
GCTAAAGGCGCTGCACACCGGTCAGGCGGGGAGTTTCCCGTACCCTGATGAGGACGGGCTGCGGCGGGATCGGCAGATGACCGAGACGCGGGAGACGGTCGAGAAGCTGAAGCTGGAATTGCAGGCGGTGCGGGCGGCTGCAGGGGCCCAGGGGCCTGAGGCAAATGCGCTGCCCAAAGCGGCTCAATCTGCCTCGCAACAGCCGCTCGATCCCAAGCCTGTGCCGCCGGGCCGGGCGCGAGGGAGGGCTGCACGGGCCGCTGCGGGTCGCGCAGGGTCAGATCAGCTGTCCTTCGATCTGGCCGGGCTCGGTCTTCGTGCATCTGATAGTATCGAACTGGCAGCGGCGGTTCAGACGACGCGAGGGATCATTGCGGAGCATGCTTGACGGGCCCAGAGTTGATGACGGATCCGTGCGCCGCGCACCGGGTCCGTCAGTGTAGCATGTCGCGTTCGGATTGCTCGACAGCACGTTGCTTCTCGAACGCTGCCTTCATCTTCGCGGGTGTCCCGAATACTTCATTGAGCATGTCTGCAACTGCTGCGTTCATGGCAACGAAATCAGCTTCAGAATCGCCAGTGGCAAGGCCCACATCCATAGTCGTGCCATCGTCCAGAACAAGGCGCACCCTTGCTTGATCATCGCTGTAAAAATCGAAGGGAGACTCCAACGAGAGGGGCGTGAATGAAACCTCGAAATACTCGTGACGCTCATCGCCCTCGCCATCCTCATTGGCGAAATCAGCCACGAAATCATGGGTGTTGATGAAGTGGATGGTCCAGCGCCGATCATACGTTGTGCCATCTGTTGACAGCATCGCCGCGACAGGATCGCTGAGATCGCGGCGAAGACGAGAGACCAGGAACTCGGTCATCGCCAGCTCGGTCGTCCCGAATGCCGTTTCCATATTGTAAAGATCGACGAAGTTGATCGCCCAAAGAAAAGCGCATTCCCGCAAGCGGGTTAAAGTGTCCTCCCTGGCCGCCTCTTCGGATGTGACGAGAACCAAGTGTTCGTGCTTCGGTGCGAGATATGCACAGATGCTGGCGATGGTGTTCGATATGAAACCATCACTTTCAGGAACGCCATATGCGGCGGCGTCGTTCGCGCTCAACACACCGATGTATGCTTCGGGCGTTTCCTGGAAGATATCGTGATAAATGCCTGCCATATGCCGACAATAGCTTTGCCAGGCATTGATTTGCTCAAGCGCCGTGAGCTGCATGGTCGTCGGCATATCGGTTTCGCCCGTTGCCCACTTGGCCACCGTTTCTTCTTGCACCCCCCAGAACCGGGCGGCTTCGCGATTGGTAAAGCCAAACCGCCTGAGTATGACCGAAGCCATGGTGACCTTCTGCTTATCGGTCATGTGTTCCCTCTGAATTCATCTCGATTTCGTGAGCATTGTCGCCGTGGTCACGGACCGAGCCGCTTCGCCCTCTCGGCCATCCGTACCACCTGCGCGCTTGCCGTTGCCGCGGCGCTCCGCACGGCGGCTGGAGCCTGAACGGCCCCTCGTCCGATCACTTCACCTGTCGTGAGTGCACCGATCCGCGCCCTGCCCTTCACGCCGTCGGTATTGAAGATCCCCCGCATGATCCCGGTCGATCCCGCGACCACAGCGGGTGCCGCGGCCACCATCAGGTTTCCAGAAATCCCCCGCACGATCAGGGGTGTTGCCGCGACGAAGCCCTTGGCCAGGAACACCATCACGAAGAACGGGACCAGCGCGCCGATGTTGGTGGCCGAATTCGGGTCGCCGAGCTGCGCGAGAAGCGAATTCGCCATACCGACGACGGTCGAGAACATGGCGGCGATGACGATGGGGTAGAAGGCGTAGCTGATCGTCGTCGAGACCCATCTGTGGAAGAAATCCTTGGTCGCATCGAAGAGCGACAGGGCGATCATGATCGGTGCGAGGCCGAGCATCAGGGTAAGCATCATCTTGGCGAAGATGAGGACGATGCCGGTCATGAAGCCGAGGAGACTCAGGAGCACCAGGCCGATGCCGCCGAGGATCGCGCCGGTCATCCAGTTCAGGTTGTTGCCGATCGCGTTCAGGTATTGGCTGAACTCTGTGATGAGATCATCGAACTCGGCCGCAAAATACGTGGCCCCTGCCCCGCCGCCGCCAACCGAGGAAATCAGGGCCCCGGCGACATAGTCGAGCCCGCCGATGACGGCATTGGCAACCGCGTTGAAGTTGGCCCAGTTGAAGGCAAAGAGACCTATCAGTGTCAGCTTGATCAGGTACCAGAAGAAGCTGGCCCCATCCATGCTGCGGAACTGGAAGGCCATGTTGATACAGACGCCGATCAGCGAGAGCGTGACCATCAGCAGGACGATCGTGCCGGTATTGCTGGCCACAGCCCCGAACTGGGACTCTGCCGCATCGGCAAGGAAGCCGTCGGCCGTTCCGACCATCCAGCTGACGATGCTCATTACCAGTTGCCTTGCGTTTCGCAGATATCCTGGACGTCGCGGGCAATCTGGTTCTGCTCGTTGCGAATGGCGAGGCGCGCTTGAGTATGCTCGGCCTGCGTGTTTGTTGCGAACCGTTCCTCGTACTCGGCGGAGGCAGCATCCCATGACGGGAAGCGCACATCACAGCCGCAGTCGCCAGTTTCCTTGATCGCCTCCCAGGACCGCAACTCGTAGAGCCGCATCAACGTCAGCGCCTTATAGGCCTCGCGCGGGTGGACTTCATCCATCCAAGTCGGGCGCGCGGGCCGGTCGTTGCAGATCCGGTATTGCTGGGGCGTGATGGTCACGGTGAGATCGTTCGTGACCTGAGGCGAGGTCTGGGCGGCGAGGGGCGCGGCCAGCAGGGTGACAGCTGCGGCGAGGATGGTATGGCGCATGGGGATTTCCTTTCGGTTCATTCGGCGGCAACCGCAGGGCGCTTAGTGCCCTCGGTTCCGGCAGTGTTCTGATCTGGATGCTTCGTCTGCCCCGGCAGGAAGAACTCGGTGATGCCGCGGGCACCATTATGGCGGCCAGCCTGGATGATCACATCGATGGAGCCTTCGATATAGTCGACCATGTCGGCATAGGTCATCGGCACATCGGTTTTCAGGGCCGCGATGGCGAGACGGCGGACGGCGAGTTGCGGGGTCTCGGCATGCAGGGTGGTGAGCGAGCCGCCATGGCCGGTGTTGATCGCCTCGAGGAAGGTCATGGCCTCGCGGCCGCGAACCTCGCCCAGCACGATCCGGTCCGGCCGCATGCGCAGGGTCGAGGCCAGAAGCACATCGGCGCTGCGGACCTCGGTGTCCCGGTCGGCGATCAGCGTTACGGCATTCGGCTGCTCGGGCCGCAGCTCGGCTGCTTCTTCGATGGTGATGATCCGTTCCTCGGGCGGGATCAGCGAGAGGATCTTGCGCGCCGCCACCGTCTTGCCGGTCGAGGTGCCGCCCGAGACGATCATGTTGAGCTTGTTCTCGACGCAGAACCGCAGGGCGGCGTCGATGTCGCCGGAGGCCACCACATCGCGCAGGGCGGCGTTCCGTTCGCGGCGCAGACCTTCTAGGCTGCGCTCCTTGCCATAGAGGAATCCGAGCTTGATGGCCTCCAGCGGCAGGGAGGAGAAGAACCGAAGTGAGATGGAGAACCCACCCTCGACCGCGGGCGGCTGGATCACCTGCGCCCGGATCGGTCGGTCGCGATAGAGGATCGAGACCGAGACGATGGGCTTCTTGGTGCTCAGCGTGGTCGAGGCGGCCGAAGCGATCTGATTGCCGAGGTCCTTG
>NZ_PZKF01000085.1 GCF_003034995.1 Phaeovulum veldkampii DSM 11550
GTCCTTGAAGGGGCGACCCCTTTGACGGCCGCCTGCCCATCTCTTGAAGGCCGTGTGGGTGACGGGTGGATGAGTATGGCCCGGGAAGAGGCAAGGCGACGATCCACAGCCATGATAAGGATCCGCGACCCCCGCCCCGCCCTCCCGGACCGCCCCCTGCGCGATGCTGCTCAGCCGGATAGACGATGCCGATCCTCGGGCCCGATCTGACCTGCTAGATGCTGGCGCAGCGCGTCCTTGCCGGTCGCCCGGAGATCATCATTGAAATCCCCGAGCCGCGGTTCCAGCACCCGCACGGCAATCCCGGCATCAAGTGCTCTGGCGCTCAACCTCTCTGCCGCCCCGCGCCCCGCCGGATCGCGGTCGATGGCGATGTAGAGGCGTTGCACCCCCTCCGGCAGCAGGACTGCCCCGAGGTGACCCGACGAGAGCGCCGCCCAGACGGGAAGCCCAGGCACAGCCTCGACGAGGGACAGCATGGTCTCGATGCCCTCGCCGACCACGAGGATGTCGTCATGCGGGATCAGCCTGACGGCATTGCCCAGGAGGTGACCCATGGCCCGCCGCTGCGTCTCAACCCGCGCCTTTCCCTGACCGTCAGGCGCGAGCCAGGTGCGATGCACACCCTGCAAGACCCCCACCCCATCGGTGACCGCAGCAATCAGCGCCGGTCTGGGGAGGCTCCGGGTCTGGCCCTCCTCCCGATGCCAGCACTTCGGGTGGAAGCGAAGGGCGCTCATCATGCTGCCTTGGGTCAGGCCGCGGGAGCGGAGGTAGGTGTCGGCAAGCGTGCCCGCGACCGGCACCGAGGCCGCGAACAGACGTGACGCCGCCATTGGCGTGCCGCCGGGGGCCTTTGCCTTCCTTTTCACTGGCCTATCCGGGACGACCGGCTGCGGACGACCCAGATGGGCCCGGGCCTCAGCCAGAAGATCGGGAAAGCGGGAGATCCCCGTTCGCTCACGGATGATGTCGAGGAGATCACCATGCTCGCCCGTGGCGCCGTCCGTGAACTTGCCGGCCGCGCCTGGCCCGGAAGCAGGCCCGGTCAGGCGCACGAAGAGCGACCGGCCGGGATTGTTCTGCAGGTCTCCGACGATCCAGTAGGACCCTTCCCGCCGTCCGGCGGGAAGGTAAGCGCGACACACGCTCTCTGCGTTTTCCGCAAGAGCGCGGATCACATCTTCGGTCTCGGAATACATGGCTCAACAACCTCCGCGCGCATGTAGTCCCGTCACGGGACAACGTGCAAGCAGACGATCAAGTACGGCGATGCCGGCTGAGTCCGTCGGGCAGAAGAGGCGCAGCTTCCAGCTGATGATCTCCGAGAAGAAGCCATCGGCCTTGAGTCGGTCTTTCGCCGCTTCCGTGAAGCCAGAGAGCTCGATCCGGTTCACGCCCATGACGCGGGAGCGGTGCAACTCCATCCCTTCGGCCAGTCGCACGACGGTCTTGCCCTCGAGAACGAGGGCATGGACCTGCGCGGCCGTGAGCTTTGGCGCGTCGGCTGCCAGCGTGGTTGCGACCCAGGCGGGTGAGACCCGCCGGCCGATGATGCGCTGACCGTCGTCGGTCTGCAGCCGGTAGACGCGGGTTTCGTCCTGGGGGAGCTGCTTCCAGATCGGCAGAAGAAGGCCCGCAACGATATGCAGGGTGGACTCGCTGAACTCCGGTACCTCGGCCAGTTCCGCCGTCCAGGCGTCGGCGAAGGCCGCGCGATCGGCCTCGAGCCAATGGGTGTCCTCCATGATCTTCGCCGGAACCGTGCTCGCCTCAGTCGGGCGGATCAGCCGCAGGCGCGGTTCGACGGTGCCGTCATCCAGCATCAGGCTGGTGGCGGGCACCTGCACGGCGGCTCGGCCCGAGCGGCTGTTGACCAGCAGGCGTGCCTTCGGATCATCGAGCCAGTCGAGCGCATCCGCGAGGGAGGTCGGCGTGTTGCGCCGTTTTTCCGCGATGGTCAGGAGCTGGGTTTCCGCGCCGGAGCCGGGATGGGTGTAGATAACCCGCGCATCCGTGACCCGGAAGCTCTCGGCGCGCAGCGTCTCGAGCCCGAGGTCATAGACCCCGGCGGCGATGGCACCCTCGATCCGTTGATCGAGCAGTTCCTCGAAGGCAGAAAAGAGCACGGCCTGCATATCGATCGTCAGCGCGAGCAGTCGATTGAGGAAGGTCGTGATCGGCGGCAGATCGTCCTTCAGCCCATTGTCATCGGTCAGGCTGAGGCCAGTGGCATCCTCGAAGGCCCCGAGCGAGCAGCCCGCAACATCGCCGCGATAGATGCGACGGTAGAGCTGGCGCAGGGCGTCGCGGGCATAAGGGCTCTCGAGATTGTCCTCGGGTCGGAACAGCCCCTGCCCGCCCGTCTGGCGCTGGCCGCGGGTGATGGCCCCCAGCGTGTCGAGGCGGCGGGCGATGGTGGAAAGGAACCGCTTCTCCGCCTTCACATCGGTGGCCACCGGCCGGAACAGCGGCGGCTGCGCCTGATTGGTGCGGTTCGTCCGCCCGAGGCCCTGGATGGCAGCATCCGCCTTCCAGCCCGGTTCCAGAAGGTAATGGACCCGCAGGCGCTGGTTCTTGGCCCCGAGATCGGCGTGATAGCTGCGCCCCGTGCCGCCCGCGTCGGAAAAGATCAGGATGCGCTTCTGGTCATCCATGAAGGCGGCGGTTTCCGCGAGGTTTGCGGAACCGGCACGATTTTCCACGACAAGCCGCGCCGCAGGGCCCTCGCCCTTGCGCACGATGCGGCGCGAGCGGCCCGTCACCTCGGCCACGAGATCGGTGCCGAAACGCTGGACGATCTGGTCGAGCGCCCCCGGCACGGGCGGCAGCGAGGCCAGCTTCTCGATCAGCGCGTCACGCCGACGAGCAGCCTCGCGGCATTCGACCGGCTGACCATCGCGCACCACGGGCCGGGACGACAGATTGCCCTCACTGTCGGTGAAGGGCTCGTAGAGCTGCACCGGGAAGGAATGCGCGAGGTAGTCCAGGACATATTCTCGCGGGGTGATGTCGACGCGGATGTCGTTCCATTCTTCGGTCGCGATCTCCGTCAGACGGCGCTCCATCAGTGCCTCGCCGGTCGAGACGATCTGGATGACGGCCGAATGGCCTGCCGCGAGATCAGCCTCGATGGCCGCGATCAGCGTGGGGGTTTTCATCGAGGTCAGCAGATGACCAAAGAAGCGCTGCTTGGCACTCTCGAAGGCAGACCGCGCGGCGGATTTGGCCTGGCGGTTCAGAGTGCCGCTGTCAACCGTGATGTTGGCCGCCTCCATCGCGGCGGCAAGGTTGTTGTGGATGATGGCGAAGGCCCCGGCATAGGCATCATAGATGCTGCGCTGCTCGGGGCTGAGCGCATGCTCGAGCATCTCGTACTCGACACCGTCATAGGAAAGCGACCGGGCGGTGTAGAGGCCAAGCGACCGCAGGTCACGGGCGAGGACCTCCATCGCCGCGACACCGCCCGCTTCGATAGCTTCGACGAACTCCCCGCGCGTCGCGAAAGGGAAATCTTCCCCACCCCAGAGCCCGAGGCGCTGCGCATAGGCGAGGTTATGGACGGTCGTCGCGCCCGTGGCCGAGACATAGACCACGCGGGCATTGGGGAGCTTGTGCTGCAGGCGCAGGCCTGCCCTGCCCTGCTGCGAGGCCGTGACATCGCCGCGCTCGC
>NZ_PZKF01000086.1 GCF_003034995.1 Phaeovulum veldkampii DSM 11550
GCCCGGCTGCATTGTCAGTGACAATGGGACCGAGTTCACCAGCAAGGCGATCCTGAAATGGGCCAACGAGAACGGTGTCGAGTGGCACTACATCGATCCGGGCAAGCCGCAGCAGAATGGCTACATCGAAAGCTTCAACGGCAGCCTGCGCGACGAATGCCTGAACGAGGAAATCTTCGACGGCCTTGCCGATGCCCGCCGCACGCTGGCCCTCTGGCGCTATGACTACAACAACGTCAGGCCCCATTCCTCGCTGGGCAACAAGACCCCGTCCGACGCGCGCCGGACGCTTGAGCTACTTGATGGCAACGCGCCCGGCGCGCTTGCCCAACCCGAAATCGACCAATATCAACCCCAAGGACTCTCGTTATGAACGAGGGACGACCGGGGGGCAGGTCAGGTAGAGAGGATTCGAGCAGAGTCGGCAACCCTCCCAAACCGCCATAAGCCGACATGAACCGACGCTGGCCGACATGGAGTACATTAATCGAGCCTGGACTTGCTACGCTGGCGCAATAAATAATATATTACTTACAATGACTTAATAGAATTTTCCGCCGATTTCAATTCGTTGATAAAATGTTGCAATGCCCAGGTAGAGAACGTTTGCATCCCGTCCGCCTGTTTTGAGAAATTCATGCGTGCGCGGAGCCTTTGCAGCCATTGAGTACATTCTGATAGGTTGCCGTGAGCAACGTATCCGTCCGGTGTGACTGCCCTGCCTGCGTGATGGAGTGGGTGATAGTGTCCACCATCGATAGTGGACATCTTGAGGTGGGTGATGGCGGGAAAGAAGGGTTTGAAGAAGCGTGTCTGGTCTGATGACGAGAAGCGCACGATTTGTGCGCAGACGCTGACAGAGGGCGTTTCCGTTGCACAGGTTGCGCGACGCTATTCGATGAACGCGAACCTGATTTTCAAGTGGCTAAAAGACCCTCGATTTGCTCCTGTAGAGGGCGGCGTATCTACCGCTGATGCCGTGGTTGAGAGCATTTTCCTCCCCATCGAGATTGATGCGCCACCGCTGGAAAGCGCCGATCCTGCGCCTGCGTGTGACGCGGAGGATCACCCCTATAGAGTCGTCAGCGCGCAGCGCGTGGACATCACCCTGTCGGATGGACGGCGTATTCTGGTGGAAGGTCCGACGGCCTTGTCGTCGGTTTTGGGCCTGATCCATGGGCTGACCGCATGATCCCGGTGCCAAGTAATACGCGGGTTTGGTTGGCGGCGGGCGTGACGGATATGCGGCGCGGTTTCAATACCTTGGCGGCACAAACGGAGAGGGAACTCGCTGAGGATCCATATTCGGGGCATCTATTTGTCTTCCGTGGGCGTCGCGGCGATCTGTTGAAAATCATTTGGTGGGATACTCAAGGAGCCTGCCTGTTCATGAAGCGGTTGGAAAGGGGTCGGTTTGTCTGGCCCGCTGCCAAGGATGGAAAAGTGCATCTGACAGCGGCGCAACTGTCGATGCTGCTGGAAGGTATTGACTGGCGCACACCGCAGCGAACATGGCGGCCAACGCAGACCGGATAACCCAATAAAACATGAGGTTTTGCACATTTTCCGTTCCGTTTGAGGGGGCGAGCGGATATAAATTATCCATGCGCGAGACCTTCAAATCCCTGCCTGACGATCCCACTGAACTGCGCGCAGTCAGTGAACTTTTGGTCGCTGAAGTGAAGTCACAAGCCTTCCAAATCGAAAAGCTGAAGAAGGAACTGGCGGGACATCGTAAGGTGCGTTTTGGGACCAAGTCTGAAAGCATGGATCAACTGGCTTTTGATCTGCAGGAAGACGCTGAGATCGCCGCCGCCGCTCAAAAGACGGCCCCGGCAGAGGACGCGGATGAGACCCCTCCCGCCAAGCGCACCCACAATCGCGCACCGCTGCCTGACCACCTTGAGCGACAAGAAGAAATCCTGTCGCCCGGTGACACCTGTGGCGATTGTGGCGGCGCGCTCAGGCAACTCGGCGAGGACGTGACAGAAGAGCTGGAATACGTCCCCGGCCACTTCGTCGTAAAACGCATCGTGCGCCCGCGCATGACCTGCACCTGCTGTGAGGCGTTCGCCCAGGCCGAACTACCCTCGCGCCCGATCACACGCGGCCGCCCCGGACCGGGTCTGTTGGCCCATATCCTGGCCGGGAAGTATTGCGATCACCTGCCACTTTATCGCCAATCCGAGATCTACGCCCGCGAAAAGGTCATCCTGCATCGCTCCACGCTGACCGACTGGGTGGGGCGATCCACGTCCCTGATGGCACCTTTGGCCGACCACATCGGTAAGCTGGTGCGCGCCGGGCCGGCGTTATTCGCTGACGATACACCCGTCAAAATGCAGGCCAAAGGCAAGGGGCAAACCGCCCGGTTGTGGAGTTACGTTCGAGATGAGCGGCCATGGTGCGGGCGAGCCCCACCTTGTGCGTGGTACCAGTTCAGCGTGGACCGGAAGGGCGAGCATCCATCATCCCACCTCAAGGGATATAAGGGCGTGGTGCACGCAGATGGCTTCACCGGGTTCAACGGCCTGTTCGGCGACGGCAAAGCCAGCGAGCAGGCCTGCATGGTTCATGTGCGCCGCAAGTTTGTCGATATCTATGAAAGCGAAGGCTCTGCCATCGCCCAAGAAGCGATCAAACGCATCGCGAGCCTCTATGCAGTGGAAAAAGAGGCCCGCTACACACCGGCTGAAAACCGCGCGGCCCTGCGGCAAGAAAAGGCAAAGCTGATCTTCGACGATCTCGAGGCCTGGCTCGCGCTGCAACTCCCCAAGATCTCCGGCAAATCGACGCTGGCAGCGGCCATCCGCTACGCGCTCGGGCGCATGCCCAAAGCCCGCGCATATCTCGAAAACGGGCAACTTGAGTTGGACAACAATATCTGTGAGCGTTCAATCAGACCGGTGACTCTGGGCCGCAAAAACTACCTGTTCATGGGGTCAAAAGGCGGTGGGGACGCCGCCGCCATCGCCTACACCCTCATTGAAACCTGTCGCATGAACAAAGTCGATCCCGAAGCGTGGCTTACTTGGGTCCTCGCCCGCGTCGCCGATCAAAAGATGACCCAGATCGAAAACCTCATGCCGTGGAACTGGACGACTGAC
>NZ_PZKF01000087.1 GCF_003034995.1 Phaeovulum veldkampii DSM 11550
CGGGTTAAATGGGCTACAGTCAGGACAAGCAGCGGATCCGGGTTTTCCGCGTTCCATTCCTTTGACGCTGCAGTCGCCAGTGAGAACACCATCAAACAGCAACTGGCCAAATGTGCTGAATGGCTGGGTGGTGAATTCTATCTGGCCAAAGAAGATGATATTGAAGCGGCGTGGCATGCTGCGCATGCGTCAGTGCACATTGGTGGCGGCAAGGTATGAATAATGCAGAAAAATAGTGTCCCCTCTGTCTCCGTCACCTATGCCCGCAACGGCAGTTCGACCAAGGCCAACGAACTCGGCATGCGCGTCATGCAGGAGCGCGCCTATGAAAAGCGGGGCGAGCAGTACCTGTTGATCAAGTCGCCACCCGCGTCAGGCAAAAGCCGGGCGCTGATGTTCATCGCACTCGACAAGCTGCACAATCAGGGCCTGAAGCAGGCGATCATCGTGGTGCCGGAAAAATCCATCGGGTCCAGCTTCGCCGACGAGCCGCTGTCGAAGTTCGGCTTCTGGGCCGATTGGAAGGTCGAGCCGCGGTGGAACCTTTGCAACTCGCCAGGCACGGATGGCGGCAAGGTGAATTCGGTTGGCGCGTTTCTGGAAAGCAGCGACCGCGTATTGGTCTGCACACATGCGACCTTCCGCTTTGCCGTGGAGCGCTTCGGGGTCGAGGCCTTTGACGACCGCTTGGTCGCCATCGACGAATTCCACCATGTCAGCGCCAACCCCGACAACAAGCTGGGCGGGCACCTCGGATCATTCATGGCGCGAGACAAGGCCCACATCGTGGCCATGACCGGCAGCTATTTCCGGGGCGACGCCGAGGCAGTGCTGATGCCGACCGACGAGGCCAAGTTCGAGACGGTGACCTATACCTACTACGAGCAGCTGAACGGCTATGAGCACCTGAAGAACCTCGACATTGGCTATTTCTTCTACAACGGCCCCTATGTTGACGACATCCTACGGGTGCTGGACCCGGCCCAGAAGACCATCCTGCACATCCCGAACGTGAATGCCCGCGAAAGCACAAAGGACAAGCATCGCGAGGTGGAGCACATCCTCGACGCCCTTGGTGATTGGCAGGGCACCGATCCGGTGACCGGTTTCCAGTTGGTCAAGGTGCCAGACGGCCGGGTGCTGCGCATCGCCGACCTGGTCGATGACGAAGGCCCGCGGCGCGACCGAGTGTCGGCGGCGCTGAAAGACCCCGCCCAGAAGATGAACCGCGATCACGTCGACATCATCATCGCGCTGGGCATGGCGAAGGAAGGGTTCGACTGGATCTGGTGCGAACACGCCCTGACCGTTGGCTATCGGGCCAGCCTGACCGAGGTGGTGCAAATCATCGGCCGCGCCACCCGCGATGCGCCGGGCAAGGTGACGGCACGCTTCACGAACCTGATCGCCGAACCCGATGCATCGGAAGGGGCGGTGACCGAGGCGGTGAACGACACGCTGAAGGCGATTGCCGCCAGCTTGCTCATGGAACAGGTTCTGGCGCCACGCTTTGAATTCAAGCCCAAGACGGTGGCCAGCACGGCCGAGCCAGGCTTCGACTATGGCGAAGCAGGCTACGATCCGACGAAATGTAATGTCGGGTTCAATCCGACCAGCGGCAAGTTCCAGATCGAGATCAAGGGTCTGGCAGAACCGAAAAGCGAGTTCGCGCAGCGCGTCTGCACACAGGATCTGAACGAGGTGATCACTGCCTTTGTCCAGGACAAGACCACCATCGAGCGCGGACTGTTCGATTCCGAAATGGTCCCGGAAGAGCTGACGCAAGTTCGCATGGGCAAGATCGTGAAGGACAGATACCCGCAGTTGGATGACCACGATCAGGAAGCGGTGCGGCAGCATGCCGTTGCGGCGCTGAACCTGACGCAAAAGGCCAAAGAGCTAGCCCTTTCCGGCAATGACCCGGAGCGGACGGGCAACACTGCCCTCATTGATGGTGTCAGGAAGTTCATGAATGTCCGGGATTTGGACATCGACTTGATCGACCGGATCAACCCATTTGGCGAAGCGTACGCGATCCTTGCCAAGACGATGAGCGAAGAAAGCCTCAAGCGTGTGGCGGCGGTGATTTCCGCAAAGAAGGTGAACCTGACGCCCGAAGAGGCGCGCGACCTTGCCAAAAGGGCCCTGAAATTCAAGCAAGAGCGCGGACGTCTTCCATCAATTACCTCGATGGACGCCTGGGAAAAGCGTATGGCAGAAGGCGTCGCATTCCTTGCCCGCATGAAAGCTGAAGCTGCAAATGGCTGATTTTACTGACGAAGATGATGCACTCCTGGCGGAGCTTGGCGTTGAAGTCGAGGCCAAGCGGGTCGGATCGCGCACGCCGCTGCAGGAACGGATCATCGCGGGCTTCGAGGACATCCAGCGATTTGTGGAAGAGCATGGCCATGCCCCGTGCCATGGAGAGGCGCGAGACATTTTTGAGCGGATTTATGCCGTTCGTCTTGACCGGATTGCACAGTTGCCCGAATGCCGCGATCTAGTCGCTCCCCTCGATCATCAAGGCCTGTTGAGCGGTCATGCAACCGCATCGGACGATGACGAAGCAGACGAACTGGACGATGACGCCTTGCTGGCAGCGCTGGGCGTTGATGATGAATTGTCGGACATCACCGATCTGCGCCACGTTCGGCCGAGCGCCGAAAAGCGGGCGGCAGAGGAAATCGCCAACCGTGAACGTTGCGCAAACTTCGCCATCTTCAAGCCATTGTTTGAGCAGGTTCAGCGCGATCTGGATCAGGGCGTCCGGACTGCGCGCAGGTTCGAACGAAAATCAGAAATCGAGCCAGGCAGGTTCTTCATCCTCGGAGGCCAGAAGGCCTACGTCGCGGAGAAGGGGAAGGTCGAGATCAATGCCAACGGCAATTCGGATGCACGTCTGCGGGTGATTTTCGACAATGGAACGGAAAGCAACCTGCTCATGCGGTCGCTGCAAAAAGCACTTACCTCTGACGAGGCAGGCCGCCGCATCGACGATCCTGTTGCCGGGCCGCTATTCGCCGACCAGCAACAGGAAGGAGACGCAGCCAGTGGCACGATC
>NZ_PZKF01000088.1 GCF_003034995.1 Phaeovulum veldkampii DSM 11550
GTCTGGCCAATCACATGCGGTTGCGGCGCGGGCTTCCCACCAGCCAGGGGGTGACCAGTGCTGAGTGATATCCTTGCCCGCAACCGCGACTGGTCGGCCAAAAGACAGGCGCAGGAACCTGGATACTTTACCCGTCTCGCAGCCCTGCAAGCCCCGGAATTCTTCTGGATCGGATGTTCGGACAGCCGTGTTCCGGCCAACGTCGTGGCGGGGCTCGACCCAGGCGAGGTCTTTGTCCATCGCAGCGTGGCGAACATCATTCATTCCTCTGATATGAACATGCTGTCCGCGCTGGAATTCGCGGTCGAAGCGTTGAAGGTGCGCGAGATCATCGTCTGCGGCCACTACGGCTGCGGCGGGGTCAAGGCAGCAACCGAGGATCTTCCTCACGGTCTTGCCGACCACTGGCTGGAGCCGATCCGACGCCTTTCCCGCGCCTATGCGGTCGATCTGAGCCGCCAGCCGGACCTTGAGGCGCAGCGCGACCGGTTGGCCGAGTTCAACGTGGTCGAAGGCGTCCGCCGGGTCTGCGAGACGCCTATCCTGCAGCGAGCCTGGACGCGCGGCGCGAAAGTCCGGGTGCATGGGCTGATCTACGGTTTGAAGGACGGCCTGTTGCGCGACCTCGACTGCAGCGTGGGTCCAGGACATTTCAAGGAAGGAGCAGCACTATGAGTATCCTTCAGCCAGTGACACGGACCGGCTGTGGCTGTGAGGGTCACGATACAAGCAAGAAGCTGATGACGATCGATGCCGCTCACGACCTGATTGGGCATTGCGTGACCATCGTCGACGGAACGGAAGACATCTGTCTTGGCAAGGCTTTGGGCCGCGTGCTTGCCGACCCTGTCAGTTCACGCAGCATGTCTCCTCCGTTCGACAACGCTGCAATGGACGGATTTGCCTTTTCCTCGGCAGCGCTGCGGGGTGATGGACCGTGGGTACTGGACGTAGCAGCGCGTATCCAGGCGGGGCAGTGTTCAGCCATGTCTCTGGTCGACCTGCAAGCCGCGCAAATATTCACTGGAGCAAAAGTTCCTGAAGGCGCGGACGTGGTCATGATGCAAGAAGAAGTCAAGCGGATGGGAAAGACGATCCGGGTAGCCATGCGACCAACGCCCGGGCTCAACATCCGCCGAGCCGGTAGTGAAATGGAGGCAGGGGTCACGGTGCTTGAGACGGGACGCCGGCTTGACGCGCGCGCGATTGCCGCCTGTGCTGCAGCCGGGGCGGGCTCTGTAACGGTGCGCAGGCGATTGCGCGTGGCGCTTCTGGTGACCGGCAACGAAATTCGCACGGCCGGTGCTCTGCGTGCCGAGGCTCAGATCTGGGACGTGAACACTCCCATGCTGACCGGCATTCTGACGCAGCCCCAGATCGATATTGTTGCTGTGGAACAGGGCATTGACAGTCGCGACGGGTTGTTCCTGCAGATTGCGGAACTGGCTGCCAATGCCGATCTTGTCATCACCACTGGCGGAATTTCGGTCGGTGAGGAAGACCACATCAAACCTGCGCTGTTAGCTCTTGGCGGGGACATTCAATTTAGTGGCGTTGCGATCAAGCCGGGCAAGCCGGTATCCTTCGGTCGTATTCGGGGCGCATGGTGGCTGGGTTTGCCAGGCAATCCCTTGTCAGCCTTCGTCACCTGGCAGCTTTTCGGAACGCCGATTGTCGCCCGACTGACCGGTGAAACGGAGCGAGTTACCCGGCGCCATGTCGTTACGGGAGCGGCGATTTCCAGGAAGCCCGGTCGCTGCGAGTTACGACCTGCGAGATGCGTAGGCTTTGACGGCCAAGGCCGTGAGGTCGTGACATTTGATGCCGAAACTCATTCCGGCCATGTCCACGGGTTACCCGAAGCAGACGGGTTGATCTTTTTGCCAGCCGACTGTGATTTCCTGCCCGAAGGCGCACTCGTCGAATTCCAACCCTTTTGTCCAAACTGAGAAGGCCGAAGATGAACCTCGCTTACACAATGGCGCCGGGCCGCGGTGATACCGATCTCATCCTCTTTAATCTTTCAAGAGCAATGGCTTCGCGTGGGTTTCGCTGCTGCGGTACGGTCCAGATAAACTCCGAGCGCTCCGATGCAGGGCCGTGTGACATGGATGTGCAAGTCTTACCCAACGGTCCAATTCTACGGATCAGCCAGGACCTCGGCCGTGAATCGCGCGGTTGCAGGCTTGACCCGGCGGCTTTGGACAAAGCCGTTGGCCTTGTATCAACCAGCTTGGTGCAAGGTGCAGATCTCCTGATCATAAACAAGTTTGGCAAACACGAAGCCGAAGGGCGCGGATTCCGAATGGTTGTCGCGGAAGCGCTATCCAACGGGATACCAGTCTTGGTAGGTGTCAACTCGCTCAACCTGTCTGCTTTCGAAGAGTTCGCAGGTGGCCTCGCAGTACCTTTGGCGCCTGAACCGGATGCCTTGGAGAGTTGGGCCATTCAGATGACCGGATCGAACCTTGCCACGGCGTGAGCCGCCGAGGATGTAACGTCCGCGATGCTGCCTTCACTCTCTGGGAGGGTCCTATCTGATATCGCCGCAGATTAAGCGCGACAGTTGACCGTCAAAAATCTTTCACGAAATCACCGATAGACGTTGAGGTGCGCTCCGTCATCAGTTCCGATTGAGCGTACGGATCTGGGTGAGGCACGTAGAATGATGGACGACACGCAACTGTCTGGGGACGGTCAGACACTGGGCACGCCGGGCGAGGTGTTCACCACGTTCCTGAAGCTTGGCCTGACGTCATTTGGCGGCCCGATCGCCCATCTGGGCTACTTTCGCGAAGAGCTGGTCAACCGGCGCAAGTGGCTGTCCGACCACGCCTATGCAGACCTTGTGGCGCTCTGCCAGTTCCTGCCCGGTCCCGCCTCCAGTCAGGTGGGCTTTGCGCTTGGCATGATGCGTGCCGGTTGGCTGGGGGCTCTTGCGGCCTTCACCGCCTTCACGCTCCCCTCGGCACTGGCCCTTCTAGTCTTCGCTATGACGGCGGCCAGCATCGCGGGGCCGATCGGCACCGGCGCGCTGCATGG
>NZ_PZKF01000089.1 GCF_003034995.1 Phaeovulum veldkampii DSM 11550
ATCGTCGGGCGCGGCCGAGACCATGTCGCCGGTCTCATCCAAGCACCATGATCCGGCGAGATACGCGCCATGCGCCTCGCCCGCGTAGATCACGGTCTCGAGCTGCGCGTCGGACAGTAGACCATCGCGTAGCACGGCGGCGGGCAGTTTGGGACGATAGGAGGGTTTGGGGGGCGCAACGGACGCCATGGCCGCCGACTGCACCAGCTTGGTCGGATGCGGCGCCGCGCCGGGGATGTCGATGGCTTGCAGACGGAAGGTTTCGTAGATCGCGTCTGACAGACGCGCGGCGCCGAGATCGTCCGCGGTCTCGCGCAGGGTGTAGCCGAGGTCTTCGGCATCCGGCGTGCTGACGTGGGCATCGGTCTTGGGCGACTGGGTTGCACGCGATTTCGTAGCCGCAAAACCAGACGCACGGGCAGGAATTCCCTGGAAGGGGGACGTGGAGCGGGATCGAGCGGGATCGCCTGCATCCAACGAAAGGCGCGGAGGGACCTCGGCCAGGATTCGGGCGAGGAGCTGTGCCGCATCGACGGACATCGGCCGGGCGAGATCAGCGGTGATGCCAGCCTTTTCGCCGCAACGGCATTTGTCAAAGACCGAAATCCGCGTCTCGAAGCTGGTGCCATGCTTGGCGAAGGCGGCGCCGGACACAGCGCCGGTAAAGACCAGACGGGAAGACTCGGTGAGACGGACGAAGTTCTCGGACCACGCGGGCGCATCCGCTGCGAAACCGGAACCGGTGATGGCCACGAGCCGACCGCCGGGCACGAGACGCGCCAGCGCCGAGCGCAGATGCCGCGCCGTCGCCTCAGTCGTCCGGCCATCGACATTGGCCACAGCCGAAAACGGCGGATTCATCAGGATGACGCTGGGGCGCAGCCCTGCGTCGAGGTGATCGTCGATCTGCGCGGCGTCGAAACTGGTGACGGGACGCCCCGGAAAAAGGAGGCGCAGAAGGTCTGCGCGGGTGTCGGCCAACTCGTTCAGCGCGAGGCTGCCACCCGCGATCTCAGCGAGGATCGCCAGAAGCCCGGTCCCGGCCGAAGGCTCAAGGACCAGGTCACGCGGCGTGATCTGTGCGGCGGCCAGTGCAGCGAGCCCCATGTGCAGCGGCGTCGAGAATTGCTGGAACCGCTCCATCTCCTCCGAGCGCCGGGTATGCGTCGGCAAGAGGCCCGCCACCTTGGCAAGGATCGGCAGCAGTGCCGCAGGCGATCCAGCACGGGCCAGCAGCGCGCGGCCGAATTTCCGCAGGAAGAGGACCAGCGCCACCTCGCCCGCCTCATAGGCGAGCTTCCAGTCCCAGGCGCCGTCGGCATCGGAGCCGCCAAAGGCGCGCTCCATCTCTACGCGCAGGCGCAGCGCTTCGATCTGGAAGCCCTGCGCGAGATCAGGCTGCAGTGCCTCGGCCACGGCGAGGATTGCGGGCGCGGGTTCAGTGGACGGAACAGGAACGGGAGGCGCAACAGGCACGAGATAGGTCATCGGGAAACTCCGGAATGAGGGACAGGGATAGGCCCGGACACCCTCTCTCTCGGGCACCCTCAGGCCTGATCTTCCCCGACCCCTCTCTCCCTCTCGAACCGGTGCGTTCCGTTCGCTTGGCTTGATTTTGTTCCTGTTATGTTCTATATTGAGGGCCAAGCCAGCAAGGGAGTTTCCCGATGGACAGCACCACATACACCCTGCCCGCGACACCGAAGCAGATCGCCTATGCGCGGTCACTCGCCCTGCGCAACCAGACCCTCCTGCCTTGGGAAGTTCAGCAGGACCGTCGGTTGCTCAGCGCCTGGATCGAGGCGCAGGCTCGGCTTAAGCCGGTATCGGACATGGACAGGTTGCCGACGTCGAAGCAGGTGGCCTTCGCGGCGAAGCTTGCCCGGATCAAACGGCGCGCCGTTCCGGAAGAGTGCTTCCGCGACAAGGGGCTGATGTCGAAATGGATCGACGGGAATAAGTAGCGGGAATCTTCCGAAAAGATGGTCAGTCAGGCTTGAACGCTGCATTGGCCTTGCGCGCGATGCCCGCGCAACGGTCCATCAAGTCGCCAAAAGGCTCTGGTGTTGATGCAAGCAGGCCGTCCTCGACCATCCGGCCATAATCGTCAGCGAGAGCCTTGAGAGCATCGCCGCCTGGGACCAGTTGTAGATGCCCAGAGGTTGCGGTGCCGTAATCGATCCGCGTGGCATCCGCCGCCTTCTCTGCAAAGAACATCGTCTTGTGCCGGGCGACAGCGGTCGCAAGCGCGCGATCTTGGATGGCCGCAGCGGCGATGCCCGCATCGTCCAACCGGGCGACATCATGCCAGTGGCGAGAAAAGCGATCCCCTCGCATACGGTTTTGCAAACAGAAGACGTGGATCGCTGTCGCCTTTTCCCAGAACGTCCGTTCCGCATGCATCACGCGCGGGCGGGCAGTGGGAAACTCCACGCCTGCGATCACCGACGCGGCATCGCAAACGATATCGCGTGGGGATGCGGGCTCTCCGGTAGAACGCGCACCGAATTCCAGCATCACGCTCGGAGAAACGTATCCCGTGCCGCGCGCGAGGTGTGGGTAGTCGATGAACAGCTTGTCGCCGTCAGTCCGAAGCCTGGCATCGATCTCTTCCCGATCAATCGCCTGCTGCAGGATCGGCTCGACGGTCCCGGCCACCCATTCAGGCAAGGCGTGTCGAACACGTTTCGACCAGCGCCGCTCTTCACTGGATGTGGCGGGCATGGCGTCTTCACGGCCCTCGAGTAGATCCGGGATCAGGGCCCGGATATCGAAGGTCAGGTCCACATCCTCAGAAAACCGGTCAATGACCTGGTAGGCCTTCGACAGAGAGGTGCCACCCTTGAAGACGAGGTT
>NZ_PZKF01000090.1 GCF_003034995.1 Phaeovulum veldkampii DSM 11550
GGATCGGAACATCTCATGAGCGTTGGCCTCCTTTCCCTGATCGTGCTTGCTTTGGCGGCACTCGGCTATGTCATCGGACGCCAGCGCGCTGTTGCGGCCTCCCAGGGCGACATCCGCAGACTGCATTCGCTGCCGGGCTATTACGGCCAGTCGGTCGCGCTATTTGCCGGTGTTCCGGCGCTGGTGCTGTTGATGGGCTGGATGCTGGTTCAGCCCATTGTGATTGAAAACCAAGTTTCCGCGCTGATCGCCCCGGCTGATGTGCCCCAGGGCGGCTCGGTGTCGTTGGTCATGTCCGATGTGCGCCGCGTGGCTGAGGGGCTGGATCAGGTCTTGGCCAAGGGTAATCTGTCCGAGGCCGACCTGACCGCGATGCGTTCCGATTTTACCAACGTGCGGTCGCGTCTGGCCGAGGTCGGGGTGGCGCTGGGCACCGACGTCCGGCCCGGTGTGTTCGAGGCGGCCAAGCAATACCGTTCGATGACCGGCACCGGCAATACGGCCATGCTGCTGGCGGTTCTTGCCGTGTCGATCGCGGGTTTCGGCTTTGCGATCAGCCGCATCAACCCGGCCTTCCGGGCGCGCAATGTCGTCGAAAGCTTTGTCATCGCATTGCTGATCGCGGCATCGCTGGTCGCGGTGCTGACAACCTTTGGCATCGTCTTTTCCCTGCTGTTCGAGACGTGGCACTTCTTTGAGATGTATCCTGCAAAGGATTTCTTCTTCAGCCTGACCTGGAACCCGCAGTTCCGCGGCGGGTCTGATCTTGGCATCATTCCACTGATCTGGGGCACACTGTATGTGTCGTTCATCGCGCTGCTGGTGGCGGTGCCGATCGGCCTGCTGGCTGCGATCTATCTGTCAGAATATGCCTCCAAGCGAATGCGCACCGTGGCCAAGCCGCTGATCGAAATTCTCGCGGGTATTCCGACCATCGTCTACGGCCTGTTTGCGCTGATCACCGTGGGCCCCTTGCTGCGCGATTACTTCGCACAGCCGATGGGGCTGGGCACCAGCTCGTCTTCGGTGATGACGGCGGGTCTGGTGATGGGGATCATGATCATCCCCTTCGTGTCGTCGCTGTCGGACGATATCATCAACGCGGTGCCGCAATCGCTGCGCGACGGCTCTCTGGGGTTGGGCGCGACGCCGTCGGAAACCATCCGCGAGGTGGTTCTGCCTGCCGCCCTGCCGGGCGTTGTGGGGGCGATCCTGCTGGCTGCAAGCCGCGCCATCGGCGAAACCATGATCGTGGTCATGGGGGCAGGTGCCGCAGCCAAGCTGGACCTCAACCCGTTCGAGGCGATGACCACCGTCACCGTCAAAATCGTCAGCCAGCTGACCGGCGACACCGAATTTGCCAGCCCTGAAACGCTGGTCGCCTTTGCGCTGGGCCTTTCGCTGTTCGTCATCACGCTGGGGCTGAATGTTGTCGCGCTCTACATCGTGCGCAAATACCGGGAGCAATACGAATGACCGATCTCACCGGCTTTCCCACAGCCGCTCCCGGTGCGCGCCACGGCTCGCTGATGGCCGCAGATGCCCGCACCAAGCGGCGCAATGCTGCCGAGGTGCGGTTTCGCATCTATGGTCTGGTCGCTGTGGTGATCTCGCTGCTGGCGCTGGCCATGTTGTTGATCTCGATCTTCGGCGCCGGGGCTTCGGCCTTCCGCCAGACCTTTCTGACCATGCCGGTCGAATTGACCGAGGCCAAGCTGGACAAATCCGGCACTCGCGACCTTGAGACGATGAAAAAGGTCACCACCGTCGGCTATGCCGCAGTCCTGACCGCTGCGCTGGAAAAGGCGATTGCCGCGCAGGGCATATCGACCGAGGGGCTGACCAAGAAGGAAATCGGCGGCCTGATCTCGCAGGAGGCAGCGGCGCAGTTGCGCAACCATGTGCTGGCCAACCCCGATCTGGTGGGCCAGACCATCGACTATGAGGTGCTGGCGAATGGCCGCGTCGATGGCTACTACAAGGGTCGCGTCTCGAAGGCCTCGGCTGCGCTCGATTCCAATATCAGCCCTGGGCAGCTGCGGCTGGCCGATGACCTGAAAGCCGCTGGGCTGATCGCGCAGCGGTTCAACACCAGCTTCATCACCGCCCCCGACGCCTCGGATCAGCGGCCCGAGGCCGCGGGTCTGGGCGTTGCCATCCTGGGGTCGTTCTACATGATGTTGGTCGTGCTGGTGCTGTCGCTGCCGATCGGCGTGGCTGCCTCGATCTATCTGGAAGAGTTCGCGCCCAAGAACCGCTGGACCGACCTGATCGAGGTGAACATCTCGAACCTTGCCGCAGTGCCCTCGATCGTGTTTGGCATCCTTGGCCTTGCGGTGTTCATCAACTTTGCGGGCCTGCCGCAATCGGCGCCAATCGTCGGCGGGCTGGTGCTCACGCTGATGACGCTGCCGCGGATCATCATTCCCGCGCGCGCCGCCCTGAAGGCGGTGCCACCTTCGATCCGCGACGCAGCGCTGGGGGTTGGCGCCTCCAAGCTGCAATCGGTGTTCCACCATGTGCTGCCGCTGGCCGCGCCCGGCATCCTGACCGGCATGATCATCGGTCTGGCGCAGGCGCTGGGCGAAACCGCGCCGCTGCTGCTGATCGGCATGGTGGCCTTTGTGCGCGATTATCCCGATGGTCTGCCGGGCGGTCTGTTGGACCCCGCCGCGGCGCTGCCGGTGCAGGTCTACAACTGGACCCAGCGCGGCGACCCGGGCTTTGTGGAACGCGCTTCCGGTGCGATCATCGTCTTGCTGGCCTTCCTGCTGGTGATGAACGCGGTTGCCATCATTCTGCGTCGCCGGTTCGAGCGTCGCTGGTA
>NZ_PZKF01000091.1 GCF_003034995.1 Phaeovulum veldkampii DSM 11550
CGTAAGCCTACGCTGGGGGCCGTCTTTTTGCGCTGAAGATTTCCGCTTAGGTCCGACGTTATGTCCGACCATAGATACAGACCCGAAGTCGAGATCCTATCTGTGACCGATACCGGCCGCCGTCGGCGCTGGACGGATGCGCAGAAGGTTCGCATTGTTGAAGAGAGTTTCGGCCCGCGCGGGAGCATGGGCGAGACGGCGCGTCGCCATGATATTGGTCGAACGCTGCTGGTGCGCTGGCGGCGAGAGTATCGCAACGGCGAACTTTCGAGCGGTGCATCACCGTTGGGTTTCATGCCGGTGACACTCGCGCCCCCTGCGGTGCCACCTCTGTCACCTGCGCCGAAGCCTGTGCCTGCGTCGCCTTTGGTCGAGCGGGCAGAGATCACGCTTCTGAACGGCAGGCGTCTTTCGGTTTCGGCGATGATCGATCCTGCGGTTCTGACGCGCCTCGTGCAGGTGCTGGATCCGGCATGATCGCGTTTCCGGCTGGCACCAAGGTCTGGATTGCGGGCGGCGTGACGGACATGCGGCGCGGCATGAACACCTTGGCGCTGGCGGTGCAGCAAGGCCTTGGCCGTGACCCTCATGGCGGCGAAATCTTCTGCTTCCGGGGCCGCAAAGGCGATCTGGTGAAGCTGCTCTGGCATGATGGGGTCGGTATGTCATTGTATGTGAAGCGGCTCGAGGCAGGCAAGTTCATCTGGCCTGTGAGCCAGGACGGATCGGCTGTTGCGATATCCGCAGCGCAGCTCGGTTATCTTCTTGAGGGCATCGACTGGCGCAATCCGCGCTGGACGCAAAGGCCTGCAAAGGCAGGATAATTTCTACAGAAACGCCTGTTTTTATTGGCGATTCAGGGCAATTGTGATAATCCTCTGCCATGTCAGATGCCGCTTCCGAAATCGCCAGATTACGCGCTGAACTGGCCGCCCAGACGGCCCGTGCGCAGGCCGCCGAACGCGATCTGGCGCAGGCGCGCGCCCTGGCGTCTTGCACGGATGCGATGATCCAGGAACTGAAACTGGAGATCGCCAAGCTGCGGCGCGACAAATACGGCACCTCCTCCGAGCGCCGCGCGCGGTTGATCGATCAGCTGGAATTGCAGCTTGAGGAGTTGGAAGCTGCCGCCACCGAGGATGCGCTGGCGGCGGAAGAAGCGGCCGCGCAGGACACGACCAGCACCGTGCGCGCCTTCACGCGGCGCAAGCCGGTGCGCAAACCCTTTCCCGAGCATCTGCCGCGCGAGCGTGTGGTGGTTGAGGCCCCGACCAACTGCTCCTGCTGTGGCTCGGATCGCATCGTGAAGATGGGCGAGGATGTCACCGAGACGCTGGAGGTCATCCCCCGCCAGTGGAAGGTGATCCAGACGGTGCGCGAGAAGTTCACCTGCCGGGCTTGCGAGAAGATCAGCCAGCCACCTGCACCCTTCCACACCATTCCGCGCGGATGGGCGGGACCACAATTGATCGCGATGGTGGCCTTCGACAAATACGGTCAGCACCAACCCCTTAACCGGCAATCCGAACGCATTGCACGAGAGGGTATCGATCTGAGCCTGTCCACCTTGGCTGATCTGATCGGTCATGCCTGCGCGGCGCTGGCCCCGATCCACGAATTGATCGAACAGCACGTGCTAACCGCAGCGCGCCTGCATGGCGATGACACGACGGTGCCGCTTCTGGCGCGTGGCGGCACCAAAACTGCGCGGCTCTGGACCTATGTGCGCGATGACGGGCCATGGGGTGGCAGCGCGCCACCTGCCGCCCTGTTCAAGTTCTCGCGCGATCGCCAGATGATCCACCCCAACAAGCATCTCGCTGGATGGCAGGGCGTTCTCCAGGCCGATGCCTATAGTGGCTATAACGATCTCTATCTGGCCGACCGCGCACCGGGGCCTGCACGCAGCGCGCTCTGCTGGAGCCACGCGAGGCGCAAGTTTTTTGAGTTGGCCGATATCGCGGGGAACGTGCGCAAGAACAAACCTGCACATGATATCTCCCCCGTCGCACTGGAGGCGGTGAAACGTATTGACGCGATCTTCGACATCGAGCGCGCGATCAATGGCATGAATGCAGATGCCCGCCTTGCCATGCGGCAGGCGCGATCCCGGCCGCTTGTCGTGGAACTGCATACCTGGCTTCTTGAAGAACGCGCGCGAATGTCGAAACACAACAGCGTCGCAAAGGCCATCGACTATCTGATGCCGCCCAAGGGTGACCGATGGGGTGCCTTCACCGCTTTCCTCGATGATGGGCGCATCTGTCTGACCAACAATGCCGCCGAGCGCGCCCTCAGAGGCATCGCATTGGGCAGGAAGTCGTGGCTCTTTGCGGGGTCTGAACGCGGCGGCGAACGCGCGGCCTTCATGTATACACTGATCGTCAGTTGCATGATGAACAACATCGACCCGCAGGCATGGATGGCCGACGTCCTTGCGCGCATCCCGGACATCACCGTGTCACGCTTGCCCGAGTTGCTCCCATGGAACTGGAAGGCCCAGCAGGAAGCCGTCAAGGCCGCGTGATCGCGTCCCTCGCCGGATGCTTAC
>NZ_PZKF01000092.1 GCF_003034995.1 Phaeovulum veldkampii DSM 11550
AGCGGGGATGGCCGTGCGGCACCGCGCTTCTTGTCGCCTGTCGCTTCAAGGGCTTTGAGGCGCGCGGCGAGGTCCTCGGTGTCCTGGCTCATGACGTGGGCCCACCCATATCCTGAACACAGACCTCGTCTTCGCCGAGGCGCAGGACCCATTGGCGGTTCACGCCCGAGACACGGATCACACCGTCCTCGAGTGCTGTGCTGTTCACCGCCCGCTCGCCGCCATTGGCATAGCGGAAGATGGCCGGGACCGGCGCGTTCCGCGCGAAGCGGAAATAGGTGAAGGTGCCATCATCCCAGATGGCCGTCGGTGTGAACTCCTCCCGGGCGCTGACGGCATAGTTCGCATTCGGCGCCTCGGCCGCAACCGCCCGGGCCGGTTGAACGCGGCTCTCGGGATAGCGGAACTGCACGACATAATGCGGGGTCTCGCGCGCCTCGACGACGTGGAAATAGTAGGAGCGGCGGTTCGTGTAGACCGTGATGTTGGTGGCGACCCCAGAGGCGGCGGGCTTGATCGCGAAGGCGCGTCCTCCGGGCACACCGTCGAACTGGAAGCCCACCGTGTCGCCTGCGATGATCGAGCGGATCGTCTCGCCCTCGCCGAACTCGACAGTGGTGACGCGGGTCAGGGTGGTGACGACGCGGTAGACTTGCCCCTCGGTCCAGGTGGCGATCCGGACGCGGTTGTCATGGGGACCGGGGCGCGGCGTGGTTTCAGCGAAGGCTGCGGGTGCGGAGAGCACGAGGGCACCGGCGACCAGCAGGGCGTGAACAGGGGCAAGAACTGGAACAGAGGTCATTCGGAACGGTCCGATCGGATGGCATATTGGGTGACGGTGAAGCCGAAAGGGTTTTGCCAGACATCGTCGATCGAGCGGGTCCGTTCGGGCTGAAAAGCGAACATCAATGTTGCGGTGAAGGATCCGTCTTGCGCCCCTTGCGGGCTGGTCAGGCGCTTTCTGAGGCGCACCTGCGCGCGGTTCTCACCGATCAGCGTGATCGAGGCGATCTCGACAGCCATCTCGGCCGCGGGGCCGTAGCGGGTCGGCGGATAGTTCTCCTGCCCCGAGGTCCACATGGCTCGCATGCTGGCCTCGGCAGCCCCGGTGGATTGCGCCAGCACCCGGCGCACGCGCAGATCATTGTCGAGCTGGTTGTAGGCTTCGCGGTCGAGGATGTAGCGGTAGATCTGCGCCTCGATGATCGCAGGTCGCTCGGCAAGTCGCACCGTCTCGACCGTGGCGTTCGGCAGGGCCAAGCCCGTCGCTGGATCATAGGGCACGACAACCGGCGGGGGCGTCTCGACCATCAGGGCGACGGCTGCGGCCGCAAGGCAGCCAAAGATCCCAAAGCCTGCCCCGCCAAGGCCGATCATCCGCCAGAGCTGCTCCCGGCGCAGTGCGCCGTGGATCAGTTCCTCCTCGACCAGTTCGCGCGCGCTCATGCCTGCCGTCATGTCCGGTGCCTCGGTCATGGCCGCAGGCTCGGCAGGGTGAAGTCCATGTAGCGCCGCTCTTCGGCGACGGTGGCGGCATCCACTACACCCGCGTTGCCTGCGCCGAGGGTCTGGATCGCTTCAAGCTCCCACATCCGCGTCATGGCGATCGCGAGTTCCGCCGTGACGCGGGTGTTGTGGTCCATCGATGCCTTCAGGTCCTCCATGTCGGGGATCATCGCGACAAGCTGTTCAACACGTTCAAGGGATTGCGCTGCCTCGGCATGGCTGTTCTGGGCCGCCGCAGACATCACGGCACCGGTCGTGGCGCGGGTCGCGACACCTTCTGCACCGGGATTGCCGCTGGTGGCGATCTCGCGGAGTGAATCCTCATCGAATCCGGCGCTGGCGAGCGCCTGTTCCATCTGCGTGCGCAGGGGGCCTGCGTTGGGGCCGATCAGGCTCGACCAGTCGCCTGCCTGGATGCCCCGGATCAGACCGGGGATGTCTTCGAAATTGGCCTGCAGGAGGTCGTCGAGATCGCCGCCCATGGCTAACCCAAGGATACTGCGCGGCCCGGTCAGCGAGGCATACATCTCCTCGAGCTGGTCGAACTGTTGCTGCAGAAGGTCGAGCTGCTCCAGCGCATTGTCCAGAAGATCGGTCTGGATCCCGAAATCCTGCAGCATCTGCTGAAGCTGACGGATTTCCTGGGCGATGTTCTGGGTATCGACCGTGGGCACGCCCTGTGCGGTGACAGGCCCCGCAAGGACGGTGGCCAGCGCGAGCGTCGCGGCGGTGGTGGTAAGGGAACGGGACAAGCGCCGGATCATCGCAAATTCTCCTGGGTGAAATCCATATATTGTCGCTCGGCGGCTTGGGCTGCGGCCATGGCGAGTTGCTCCTCGCTCAGCGGTTGGGTGTGAGCGGCCTTGATCCGGGTGCGGATCGCGACCAGCCGGGCAAGCTCGGCGCGCGCGTAGGTGTTGAGCGCGATGGCCTCGTGC
>NZ_PZKF01000093.1 GCF_003034995.1 Phaeovulum veldkampii DSM 11550
CATAGGCTCGCCGCACCGACGACCCTACAGTGTGAGCTAACGCAAGTTCGCACGCATCCTCTGAGAAGGTCGTCCTTTCTTGCGCCCAGGTTCTAAATGAGGTTCGAAAACCGTGGATATCGACGTCATATCCAAGGGTCTTTTTTGTCAGTTTTGAATATGTCACATCAGACAGTATTTTATTCCTAGGCGATGGGAACACCAGACCAGAACCCTTTGGTCCAGCCTCCTCAAGAATTTCAATCGCGCGGCCAGACAAGGGAACTGTGTGTGATTTTTTTCTGCCCTTCATCCGTTCCTTAGGGATTTTCCAGAGCTTATCGTTCAAGTCTATTTCTTCCCAAACAGCGCCCCTAACCTCACCAGACCTGGAAGCACAAAGAATTAAAAATTCTAGTCCAAGCTTCGTCATCTGTTTCGCACCAGACTGCTTCAGATCTACGATAAACTTATGGACATTTTGGTACTGAAGAGAAACACGGTGATTATCTGAAGTTACGATCTTCGGAAGTGAAATCTTCGCTTGATCAAGAGGGTTTCTATCAATGAATCCGTTGCCAACACACCATTTCATGGTGAAGTTTACATATACTTTAACCTTTGCTGCAACGGCTGGTTTCTCATCAATCAGAGTAGTCAGAAATTCGTTTAGATCACCAGAAGTGATCGTGTTAACCTTCTTGTTTCCGATGTGTGGAAAGACATGTAGCTTCAAGGCACCGATAAAACGGGTATCCGAAGATTTTGACTTACCTACAGCGTAAACGGAGGCGGCTTTGGCTGCGATCTGCTCGAAGGTCGGCACATCCGGGACCGGACTGGGGACGGGCGTCCGGATCAGTTCCGAGATCTGACCGCCATAGGCGGCTCTCTTGTTCTCCAGCGCCCTGTCACGTGCAGCTTGCAGAGTGATGATCGGCGGGCTTCCTAACCCGAGCTCCATACGCTTCCCACCGACCATTATCCGCTGCACCCACTGACGGGAACCTGAGGGCATGACTCTCAGCATCAAGCCGAGACCCGAGCCGTCGTGATAACGCCCAGGAGCGTTGATTTTGCGGATGAACGCTGAGGTCAGCTTACCCCTGACCCCGCTTCCTGACTGACCTGACATCGCCCTAACTTATCCCCCTATGTGTCCCCCACAAGCGCAAAGAATACATATTTTATTACGCCTAACCATACACTTAACATTCTTATATTCCTTGTTCTTTCATGGTGTCAACGGCCTCACGGCCGAAACTGGTGGACCCTGCGTCCACCATAGCACTAAATATTTTTATAAAAATCATATATTTAGAATCATCATCAAGCCGTATCCCCCAATTTACCCACCACAGTGATTATCAGTTCTGGCGCCAAAGTTCGGTTATGTTCTGAAAAAATACATATATTTTTTCGTATTTTAATGGCTTTCCGGAAAGCAAACCGATCAAATTTCAAGCGCCACAGTATCCCCCAAGAGAGGCTGAATCGGCCGTTACAAAGGGTCTGATGCAGGAGGGGCAACACCTACGGTAAGGCGCCCGCAAGCGACCCACCCAAGGACGCGAAGACCCTCGCACGGCGCCTCGTCTCGATCGACGCGCTGCATGAGATCGCGGCGGTCGCAGGGTACGGGCTGCTGCCGCCTCGGATTGGGGCTATTACGTGATCATGATGGCGGCGCAGCCAGCACAAATTGATGTCTCCCTATATTTGGCGAGAGTACGGGGAGACACGCTAATCAAATTACATCCCCCATGAGAAGATCCCGGATGGGAATTCCCATCATCTTTAGAACAGTTTGAATGGCACCAACGGGATAGTGATAGTTCTTCATACATGATGGTAACCATGCGGAAAGAGGGAGCATATCAACCTGAGTCGAATTCATGAGTGACAATCCATACTTCTCTTCCAGCTTATTTTTATACATGATGGTGTTTGCCGCCGTAATGAACTGCGTTTCAATCTCATGCAGATCAAAACTTCTAAAGATTGGCATTGGAATAAAGTGAAAGCGCGCAAAATGCTGACCATAGCGCTGATGTTCGCGTACACTTTCTGGTATTCTTTTTTTAAGACTACCACCGCGACCGATATAAATCCGGCCAGGATCTGTTAGAAAATACATTCCTGGCAAGCCAGGGAGGCGCGAATAATCTTTTATTTCTCGGGTAAATATTAGGTGAGAATATGCGAACTGAATATTCGCAAGATCAGCATCTCCAGCACCATCACCTTCGGTCATTTTTACTCTTTCTCGAATTCCCTTCGGTCAGGCGCTAGGCTAGGCCATATCTCAGAGCAGTCTAGACCC
>NZ_PZKF01000094.1 GCF_003034995.1 Phaeovulum veldkampii DSM 11550
GATCATCATGACACCCGCCGCCAACCCCAGACGCAGGCCATAACCTTGGGCGGCATAATCCCCCCGCGCCGCCTCCCAGTGGTACAGTCCGTTGCCAAGGGCAAAGACCGCCAGCATCGCCAGCACGATCAGATTGCGCCAGTTCTTGCCCGCCACGATCTCACGCCCAATGGCCGCGGCCAGAACCAGCGGAAAGGACAGATCGACCGTCGCCGCCACCCCGGCAGGCAGGGTGCCCGACATGGCAACTGCCACGCGCCCGGCCAGCCACAGAAGGAACAGCCCGCCAAGCGGCCAGCCCACGATGGGCAACCGGCCTGTCCAGTTTGGCACAGCGGTCAAGAGAAACCCCGCGATCACCGCGCCGAGGTAGCCGAACAGGAATTCGTGCGCGTGCCAGCTGACTGGGTCAAAGGCAGTGGGCAGCGTCAGATGACCCGACAGCATCGGCACCCATAGCGTCATGGCCAGCGCAGCCCAGATCGCGGCCCCGAAGAAGAATGGCCGGAACCCGTAGGTCAGGATCGCAGGGCCGGTCCAGGCGCGCATCTGTTCGGCAGTGGTGGTCATCATGCGTCCTTCTGTTCGTACTGGACCCCGGCCTCGGTCAGGATGACGTCCAGTGCGATGTCGTGGGGTTGGGGAAAGATGGTGGCAAGCCGGGCAGATTGCAGACCGATACCGATTGTCATCGGGCGAGGCGACAGCACGGCGAGCGTGCGGTCAAAGTACCCCCCGCCGTAGCCCAGCCGAAACCCTGCTGGGTCCCAGCCCACCAAGGGGGCAAGGGTCAGGTCAGGCACCACCTCTGGCCCGTCAGCCGGGACCGGGATCTTCCAGAAGCCCTGCACCATCCTGCAATCCGGCGTCCATAGGCGGAACGCCAGTGGTGCAGAGGGCGCTGTGACCACGGGCAATGTGACGCGCGCGCCGCGTGCGAGCAGGCTTTCCAGCCAGGACCGCAAGTTCAGTTCCGCCTTGATCGGCCACCAAGCCGAGAGCGTCAGCCCGTCGACGCTCGGGAAACGTTCAGCAAGGAGGGTATCGACACGCGCGGCAATCATGTCTGCCGCTGCACGACGCTGCGACACGGACAGGGCCTGACGGTCTGCGAGCAATCGCGCGCGCTCGGCCTTGCGCCAGCGGGCGACGTCGCGCGCCTGCTCTTGGTCCACAGCCAACGGATCGAAGTAGTCCGGGGCGATCTCGCAAGCCATGCAGGGGGACGAGGCGAATGGGCCCGGCTCAGACATCGGCGCGCCGCTCCGCCTCGAACTGCGGGAACAGCACGTCGTTCTCCAGCCGCATGTGCTCGGTCAGGTCACGGGCGAACTCATCCAGTCCACGGTAAAGCCCGGTCCAGGTGCCGCAGGCCCCGTCGGGCAAGGTCAGGTTTGCGGTCAGTCGGAGGATCTCGGCCAGCTCGCGGTCATGCCCGGCATGATCGGCGCGCATCACCGCGATCGGAGTCTCGATGCCGGGCATTCCGCCCTTGCGGATCGCGGGAAACAGGATCAGTTCCTCTTTCTTCATATGTACCTCCAATTCGCCGAGCATCTCGTGCAGCAGGGCCGACAGTCCGTCAGGCACGCCCACGTCGCCGAAGTGCACGTCCTCGACACGCTCCGCCATTGCCACCAGTTGCGGAAGCTGCTCCCTGTGGCGGGCATGGTAGCGCTCCTCGATGTGCCGGGTCAGGGCGGTCGGCTCGGACGGCGCTGCAGCTTCGGTCATGTGAGGTCTCCTGTCAGAAGAACAGTTTGGGTGGGGCGACGGGGTCGCTTTGGGCTGACTGAACGGCGATGTGCAGGGAATGGGCGATCCGCTCGGCGCGCTCGATCAGGTGCAAGGCTCCCGCGGGCGTGCAGGTATCAACAGCTATCGCGCGGAACAGCGCAAGCCAGCGGTCAAAATGTGCCGCATTGATCGGCAACGGAGTATGCGCGGGCACCGGCCGGCCATGATACTGCCCGGTCATCAAGGCGATCGAAGACCAGAACGTCACCATCCGCTCAAGATGCACGGCCCAATCGGTGATGCGGGCCGCAAAGATCGGCTCCAGAACGGCATCTGCACGGACACAGCCGTAAAAGCGGTGTACCAGATCGCGCAGAACATCGGGGCTAAGACCCGTCTCTACCATAAGGGCGACCGTCACTTCCGGCCTGGTTGTCGGGATGGACAAGCTGACAGTTGCGCTGGACAT
>NZ_PZKF01000095.1 GCF_003034995.1 Phaeovulum veldkampii DSM 11550
TCCGCTCCAGCGTCGCGTCATCGACCGACTTCGGGTCGAAGTTGGCGCGCGTGCCGACCGCCGGCTCCTTGACATAGCCGTCCTCCATCGCGTCCGGCAGCTCGTAGCGATAGGCAACATTCTTGAACTCGGCCGACCGCGCCCCGACGCTCTTGGGCGTTGCGGTCACCTCCAGACCGAGGATCGGCTTCAACTCGGCAATCGCCTTGGCCCCGGCCGAGGCGCGATAACGATGCGCCTCGTCCATCAGCAGGACGAGGTCGTCGAGGCCGGACAGATAGGCGAAGTAGCTGTCCCCGATGTATTCCTGCAGGCGCTTGATCCGGGGCGCGTTGCCGCCACGCACCTCGGAGTTGATCTTCGAGATGTTGAAGATGTTGATGATCGCCCCTTCGCGGCCGAACAGGTCGGCCCCGCGAACACCGCGCCCTTCCTCGTAATTTTCGGCGTTGACGATCAGCGGCGCCTGATGCGCGAAGGCTTCGATCCCGCGGAACACGTATTTCGGGCTGGTCGGCTGGAAATCGGCCAAGAGCTTTTCATAGATCGTCAGGTTCGGGGCCAGAACGAAGAAGTTGCGGCTTTTGCCGATCATATAGAGATAGCTGATGAACGCCCCCATCAGCCGCGTCTTGCCGACGCCGGTGGCCAGCGCGAAGCAGATCGAGGGGAAGTCGCGCTCAAAGTCTTCGAATTGTGCATCGGGCATCGGGCCATAGACTTGGCGCACGGCGTCGCGCGCGGCGGCGACATCGGTGTCCTTGGACGGGGCGATCAGGTCGACGATATCGTCCAGCCGCCGCAGAGCCTCGGCCTGCGGTTTGCGCAGGGACAGGCGTTGAGTGATCTGGATGACGGCGCGCTTGGGGTCGATGTTCTGCATCCTCAGCCCTCCGCCTCATCGGCGAAGAGATCGCCGGTCGTGGTGTCGGCCTTGCCGGGCCGCTTCACGGCCGGGCTTGCGTCGTCCTCATCCTCCTCCTGCATCATCGGCAACGAGCTGATCTTGAGCGAGTAGTCGTCCTTGCCCCATTCGCAGCGGTCCAGCACCGCGCCGGGGATCTTGCGGATGGTCAGGTTCGACAGGGCGCTGGTGCCCGCCTCTTCATAGGCCGAGCAGCAGATCAGAAGGCTCCGGTGTTCGCCCACCTCGTCCGACAGGGCGCGCAGCTGGGCGCCGGTCAGGCTGTTGGTGGTGACATAGATGTAGGACGTCTCGGAGCTGTGGCCGTGCATCCAGAAATGCTCGGTCGAGGGGGCGTAGGTGTAGTTGAAGTGCTTGCACATCGCCTCGGCCAGCATGGCCGGGTTGTATTCGGCGCGGATGACCCAATTGCCCCAGGCATCCTTTTCCATCAGCGACGGGGCGAGGCGGGCAAAGCGATAGCCGCCCCCGCCCTTCCAGCCCGTGGCCTCGGTCACGCCGCCCTTGTCGGTGCCGTCGATCACCTTTTGCAGGCGGGGCACGATATGGGTTTTGGCGTGGTCGCCCAGCTCCACCATGATCCAGCGACGGCCCATCTTGTGCGCCACCGCGCCGGTGGTGCCGGAGCCAGCGAAGGAATCGAGGACGAGGTCGCCGGGCTGAGTACACATACCAATTATTCGGCGAATGAGGGCTTCGGGTTTCTTTCCATTGGGAAAGAGCACGCCACCCTCTTGACCAACTCCGCCGGTTGTCTTGATATCAGTCCAGAAATCACCTGGATTTCGCATGAGGTTCTCATCAGCAAATATAACCTGAATGCGAGGCTGCTTTGCATCTTGATCGAAATCCGACTTATACAAGTATACAAGGCCGCGCGCCGAAAGTCCTGCTGAAATCTCTTGATTAAGGCGCGGCAATGATTTGGCCAAAGCCAAAACACTCGAAGAGCCGACAGCTTGGATAATCCTCCAAGCGTTGTCGAACTTATACTGAGTCTGCTCTTTTGATGGAATGTTCAGTCGCTTGAAATGCTGAGCAAGAGACTCTGTTCGTGCATGTTTGAGGATTGCGTTACACCTATCGACGCCCGCTTGATCTCGATTATCCGCATTAATTATTTCCTTCAGTTCGGCCAAGTCGCCCTCGTTAAGCCCCAACAAAATTGTTTTGTATTCATCGTTCCAATCACCAATTGGGATGTTTTCGACGGTGAG
>NZ_PZKF01000096.1 GCF_003034995.1 Phaeovulum veldkampii DSM 11550
TACGTCTTCCTCGGGCCGCTGGTCGGCGCGCTGAGCCGTGCCGGCACGGGCTGGGTTGCGGATCGGTTCGGCGGCGGCCGCGTCACCTTTTGGGTCTTCGCGGGGATGATCGCATCCGTTCTGGCCGTGATCTTCTCGCTGCAGGCCGGCAGTTTCCCTGGGTTCTTCGCAGGCTTCATCGCGCTGTTCTTCTTCACCGGGGTCGGCAATGCGTCCACCTTCCAGATGATCCCGGTCATCATGGGCAAGGAAGTGCCGCGCCTGATGCCGCAGCTGACCGGCGCCGACCGCGCCCGCCAGATCGCGATGGAGTCGAGCGGCATCGTCGCCTTCACCAGCGCCATCGGCGCCTATGGCGGCTTCTTCATCCCCAAGGCCTATGGCTCTTCCATCGCGATGACCGGCTCACCCGTCGGCGCACTGTGGCTGTTCCTAGCCTTCTACGTGATCTGCCTGGTCCTGACCTGGGTCGTCTACACCCGGCCCGGCGGACTTCTTCATGAGATCGAGCGTGGTCGCGCTTTTGCCGCCCCCCACCCTGCCGAATAACGAAAGGACGCCAAGATGAGCCACCTGCTCGACAGACTGAACTTCCTCCAGAAGAAGACGCTGGAAACCTTCTCGGACGGCTGGGGTGAAACCACGCGCGAGGATCGGGGGTGGGAGGACACCTATCGGAACCGCTGGCGGCACGACAAGATCGTGCGGTCAACCCACGGGGTGAACTGCACCGGATCGTGCAGCTGGAAGATCTACGTCAAGTCCGGCATCGTGACCTGGGAGACGCAGCAGACCGACTATCCGCGCACCCGGGCGGGCCTGCCGAACCACGAACCGCGCGGCTGTGCACGGGGGGCGTCCTACAGCTGGTATCTGTATTCCGCGAACCGTGTGAAGAACCCGCTGATCCGGGGCAGCCTGATGCGCGCATGGCGCAAGCTTCGGGCGACGATGACGCCCGTGGCTGCCTGGGCCGCGATCCAGAAAGATCCCGCCCTGCGCGCGAGCTATACCAAGACCCGCGGCAAGGGTGGTTTCGTCCGCGCCACCTGGGACGAGGCGACCGAGATCGTCGCCGCCGCCAACGCGCATACCGCAAAGGTCTGGGGACCGGACCGAGTGTTCGGCTTCTCGCCCATCCCCGCGATGTCGATGGTCAGCTATGCGGCGGGGTCACGCTACCTGTCGCTTCTGGGCGGCACCTGCATGTCTTTCTACGACTGGTACTGCGACCTGCCGCCCGCCTCGCCGCAAACCTGGGGCGAACAGACCGACGTGCCGGAATCGGCCGACTGGTACAACGCGGGCTTCCTGATGCTTTGGGGGTCGAACGTGCCGCAGACGCGCACGCCCGACGCGCACTTCTATACCGAGGTCCGCTATCGCGGCACCAAGTCCGCCGTGGTCAGCCCCGACTATTCCGAAGCCGCCAAGTTCGGTGACATCTGGCTGAACCCGCAGGCGGGCACCGATGCGGCGCTGGCGATGGCCATGGGCCATGTGATCCTGCGTGAATTCCACCTCGACCGGCAGGCCGCGTATTTCGAGGATTACGCCCGCAAATACACCGACATGCCGATGCTGGTGGTGCTGGACGAACAGGACGGCCGCCTTGTTCCAGGACGGATGCTGCGGGCCGAGGATTTCGACGACAAGCTGGGCGAGGCGAACAACCCCGACTGGAAGACCGTCGCCTTCGATGAAGCGTCGGGTCGCTTCGTTGCCCCCAACGGCTCCATCGGCTTCCGCTGGGGTGAGGAGGGCAAGTGGAATCTGGTCGAAGAAGCTGGCAATGCCGAGACGCGGTTGCGCCTGAGCCAGATCCTTGATGAACACCACGACAGCATCGTCGGTGTGGACTTTCCCTATTTCGGCGGTGCCGCGACGGGCGACTTTGTCAAATGCGACGCGCCGGAGGTGCTGGCCCGGAATATCCCCGCACGGAAAGTGAAACTGGCCGATGGGCGTGAGGCGCTGGTTGCCACAGTCTTTGACCTTTTCTGCGCCAACTACGGGCTGGACCGGGGCTTGGGTGGCGACTGGGTGTC
>NZ_PZKF01000097.1 GCF_003034995.1 Phaeovulum veldkampii DSM 11550
TTGGCCGAGGCGGGCATCAACCTCAACCTTGCGCCGGTGGTCGATCTGGCGCTTGAGCCGCGCAACCCGGTGATCACGCGGCTCGGGCGCGCCTTTGGCCGCGACCCCGACACCGTCTTACGCCATGCCGAGATGATTATCCGCGCCCATCGCAGCGCCGATGTGAAGACCTGTCTGAAGCATTTTCCCGGCCACGGCAGCGCCCTGCACGACAGCCACGACAGCCCAGTCGATCTGCGCGCAACATGGAAAGCCGTTGAAATCGTTCCGTTTCAGCGCCTCGTCGATGCGGGGCTGGCGGATGCGCTGATGCTGGCGCATGTGATCCACCCCTATCTGTCAGACAGCGCCGAAACGCCGGTGTCGCTGTCGCGCGCGGCGGGCGAGATAGTGCGCGAGGTGATGGGCTTTCGCGGCCCGCTGATCTCGGACGGGATGCAGATGAGCGCGATCACGGCGCGGTTTTCCGAGACTGAGGCGGCGATGCTGGCGCTGAACGCGGGCAATGACCTGCTGATCTACGCCAACCAGCGCGGCTCCGAGAGCATCGACACCGCGCCGCGCGTGGCCGCGGCGCTGGCGCGCGCTCTCGCCGAGGGGCGCGTCTTGGCAGAGGATCTGCACGACCGCATCTCCCGCGTGACGGCGCTGCGCGCGCGGCTGTTCTGAGCCCGGTTTTACTGCCGAATGCCCGACAGCGTTCCAAGCGCCCGCACCGGCGTGCCGATGCCGTATTTCGGAAAGCAGCGGCGCTTTTCGGCGCCCCAGGAAAACGCCCGGCAGCGGGCATCGGCCAGGCAGGCGTCGCGGCAGCCTTGCAGCGACAGGTTGCGCAGTCCGGTGGCGGTCAGATCGTCGCCCGCCAGATCGGCGGCGGTGATCTCGAGGAAGGGGCGCGACAGCACCTCGCGGTTGACCGCCAGATAATTGGTGATGCCGCTGATCGTGCCGGTGGCCAGCGACATGTTCTCGACCCCCGACTTCGGCCAGCACCAGCGCGTTTTCGTCACATAGCTGAAGGCGGCGCAGCCGGGCGTGGTGCGGCACAGGCGCTCGCAGGCGGCAAGGCTGATGCCGCGCACCCCCGAGGGGCTGATGTCCTGCCCGAAAAAGTCGATGTTTTCGAAGGTCTTGGTCGGGCCGGAGGGCGGCGCGACGGGCAGCGGGTCGGGGCTGGGGTCGGGGATCGGGGCCGGCCCGGTGTCGCGGGTGAGGGCTGCGGCGATATCGAGCGGTTCGGGGCGGCGGATCGCCTCGGGATGGGTGGCGATGAAGGCCTCGGCCGCCGCCACCACCGAGACGAAGCCGGGCTCTTCGGCGCCAAGGTTCAGCCGCGCCTTGTCCTCCTCGGGGAAGTAATGGATTTCGCCGGTGCTGAACATCTTCTCGTAGACGAAGGGCGGCGTCGCGAACTGGTTCATGATGCCGATGATTTCCGAGGTAGTGTATTGCGTGGTGGAGGAGGTGGTGGCGCGCGCCTCCCGCTCGGCCCCGGCGCCGCCCCCGAACGAGAATTGATGCACCCCGAGCCGCCCGCGCACCAGCCGGTGCGCGCCGCCAAAGAAGATGTTGGCGCAGGAAGACTCGCAACTGGCCATGCTTGGCACATAGGTGCCCGCGCCCTTGTCATGCAGGATCGAGGCGATTTGCAGCCCCTCGTAAAGGTTGCCCCCGGGGCTGCCGAGCACGACCAGCGTGACCGGATGGTCGCGCATCGCCCGGCGCAGGTCGAAGGAATCCGAGGGCGCGATGTCGTCGACCAGAAACAGCACGTCGGGCAGGGCGTCGTAATGGCGGAAGCTGCCGTAATCGACTGGCTCAGCATGCCCCGGCACTGTCGAGAAGGCGAGGGCCAGAACGAGGGCGCAAAAGGTCTTCATCATCGGCGAATGCCCTCGGGGAAGAGCGGAAATCGACCCGAATGCTAGCGCCGATTTCGCGCGGTGCAAGGAAAAGGGACGGGCACGCGGGGCTTGCGGTGCGGGACAGCGCCCCT
>NZ_PZKF01000098.1 GCF_003034995.1 Phaeovulum veldkampii DSM 11550
GGGTTTCGGCGGCGTCGTGATCAGTGATTACAACGCTATAGCCGAACTGGTCGTGCATGGCGTGGCCGCCGATCTGGCCGAGGCTGCGGCGCTGGCGCTCCGGGCGGGGGTCGATATCGACATGATGGGCGGCGCCTATCAGGCGGGTCTGGTGCCCGCATTGGCGCGCGGGCTGGTCACGATGGATCAGATCGACGCGGCGGTGCTGCGGGTGCTGGCGCTGAAACAGCGGCTGGGGCTGTTTGCCGACCCGTTCCGCGGGCTTGGCGCGGATGCGCCGCCCGCCGGGGTGCGGTTTCGCGCGCTTGCGCGCGAGGCTGCGGGCAAGGCCATGGTGCTGCTGAAAAACGAGGGTGCCGTGCTGCCGCTGACGTGCAGCGGCGGGCCGATTGCGGTGATCGGCCCCCTTGCCGACGCCGCCGAGGAGATGCTGGGCGCCTGGTCGGGCGCGGGCCGCGCCGAAGATTGTGTGACTTTCCGCGCGGGCCTTGCGGCGGGTTTTCCCGACCGCGCCCTGCGTTACGCCGAAGGCGCGGGGATCGAGTCGGGAACTGCCGCGATGATCGCCGCCGCGGTTGCCACCGCGCAGGGGGCGGACACGGTCCTGCTGTGTGCAGGCGAAGCCCGCGCGATGAGCGGCGAGGCCAGTTGCCGCGGTGCGCCGGTGCTGCCCGAGCCGCAACTGGATCTGGCCCGTGCACTGATCGCCAGCGGGCGGCCTGTGGTGCTGATCCTGTGTTCGGGCCGCCCGCTGATTCTGCCCGACTGGCTGGTGGCGGGCTGCGCCGCGATTCTGGCGGCGTGGTTTCCAGGGGCCGAGGCGGGGCATGCGCTGGCCGATGTGCTGTCGGGCGCGCGCGCGCCCACCGGGCGGCTGCCGGTCACCTGGCCCGCCGCGATCGGGCAAATCCCTATCCATCATGCCCTGCGCCGGTCTGGCCGCCCTGCCAGCGCGGACCATTACACCTCGAAATACCTGGATATTCCGGTGGAGCCGCTGTTTCCCTTCGGCCACGGCCTGAGCTACGCCAGCCCGCAGATCGAGGCGCTGCGGGCCGAACCCGCAACGGTCGATGTGCCCGGCCAGATCACGCTGCGGTTCGAACTGGTCAACCCCGCTTCGCAGCATGTGGAGACGACGGTTCTGGTCTATCGGCAAGACCCGGTGGCCAGCATCGCGCGCCCTGTTTTGGAGCTTTGCGGCTTTGTGAGGGTGCAGGCCGCGCCCGGTGAGCGGGTTCCGGTCAGCCTGACGTTCGGCACCGATGTGGCCGCCTTTCCCGGCGCCGATCTGGCACCTCGGGTCGAAACCGGGCGCATCGACTTTTTGCTGGGCACCCGCGCCGTCGAGGCGGAGCTGGCGCGGGTCAGCGTGCATCTGCGCGGCGGTCTGCCCCATATCCTGCCGCAGGCAGAGCAGGCCGGGCCGGTGCAGGGTTGAGTCTGCGTCCGGAATGCAAAAGGCCACCCCGAAGGGTGGCCTTTCAGTTCCAGGCGCCGGGGCGCGTTATTTCAACTGTTCGCCGGTGATCGGGTCCAGAACGGCGGTGAAGCTCAGGCCGTTCGCGTCGGTCATGACGACTTCGTAGCCAGCGTCAACATTGGCGACCGAGATCAGCTTGTAGCCTTTGGCTTCCATCGCCGCGGCCAGTTCCGAAATCGTCATCGGCATCGGGGCAGCTTCGGCAGCCGGGGCCTCAGCGGCGGGCGCTTCGGCGGCGGGGGCAGCTTCGGCAGCCGGGGCCTCAGCGACGGGTTCTTCCGCGGCCGGGGCAGCTTCAGCAGCCGGGGCCTCAGCGGCGGGCTCTTCCGCGACCGGGGCAGCTTCAGCAGCCGGGGCCTCA
>NZ_PZKF01000099.1 GCF_003034995.1 Phaeovulum veldkampii DSM 11550
TTATTCACCGAAATCTGACCGTAGCGGTTGCGTGCGCCTGAAAGTGCTGTAGATTCAAGCTGCTAGACAAAAACCATAGGCAGCATCGGACGCACGCATGGGTGAAACGCTACAGCCATTCATTCCGGGTTTCAACAGGTCGTTGCGGATCGAAAGCCGGGCGGACCGCTTGACCGGCGACCCTGGGGCGGTCCTCTTGCGCGAGGTCTTGGAACGCAGCGGCATCGTGTCTTGGATGACGTCGCGTCTGAGCGACCCGCGCAGCAAGGTCGACGTGACCCATGATCTCGCTTCACTCATCCGGACCTCGGTGCTTTTGGCGGCGCAGGGCTGGCGCGACCACGACGATGCCGATGCCCTGCGCCATGATCCGGCCTTCCGTCTGGCCACCAGCTCGGCAGCCGGACTGACACCGCTGGTGGGGTCCGGGCTTGCCTCGCAGCCGACCCTGTCGCGGTTCACGGCCTTGATGGCCACCCCTGCCAATCTCAAGGTCTTGCGCGAAGCGATTCTGGAGATGGCAGGCCGCGGGATCAAGGCCGAACGGCAAGGCAAGCGGCTACGCTCTATCACGCTGGATGTCGACAGCGCCCCCATCGAGGTACATGGCCACCAGCCGAAGACGGCCTGGAACGGCCATTACAATGCCCGGATCTACCACCCTTTGATCACCTCGATCGCGGAAACCGGCGACATGCTGGATGCGCGGCTGCGGGCGGGCAATGTCGGCACCGCCGACGGCGCACTCGATGTGATCCTCGACGTGGTCGACCGCGCCCGAAAGAACTTTTGCGACGTGGCCATGGTGCGGATTGATGCCGGCTTTCCTTCGGCCGGGCTGCTCGCGGGCCTGGAGGCCCGGGGCATCGACTACGTCTCGCGCCTGCGCGCCAACCCGGTGCTGGACCGGCTGGCCGAACCCCACATGGTCCGCCCGGTCGGCCGCAGACCTGTGCAGCCGAGGACCTGGCTGCGCGAATTGCGCTATAAGGCCGACAGTTGGGACAAACCGAGGCGGGTGATCCTTGTCGTCAAGGAACGCGAGGGCGATTTGCTGCTTGATCGCTTCTTCCTTGTCACGTCGCTGCCCTGGACCGAGAAACTCTGTCACGAGGTGCTGGCGCATTATCGCGAACGCGGCAAGGCCGAGGGCCACATGGGCGAGTTGAAGGACGTTCTGGCCCCGGCGCTGTCGTCGACCAATCGCGCGAAATCGCATCTGCGCGGCAAGGCGCCGAAGTCCAGAACGACTGCCATCGATGCCTTCGCGTGCAACGAGGTGCGCCTGCTCATCTCTTGCCTCGCGTATCAGGCCATGCACATCGCCCGTCGGGCCATGGAGAAGGCGACCGGAACCGGATGGAGCCTGCGCCGCCTGCGCGAGAGGGTCCTGCGCGCCGGAGCACGGCTTGTTGTCTCCGCCAGGCGCATGACCCTGACGCTCTCCTCCGCCGCGGCCCCGTTCTGGGCTGTGCTCTGGCCGCGGCTCATGGCTCTGCAATGGGCCGACCCGTAACGGCCTGGAGCCGCGCCTGCCCGGAAACCCACGACGCCCATGGGCGCCTGAACGCCCTGCGCGCACGGTGCCACAGCAACGCGGGAGCCAGAAAAAATCACCCGTCTGCCGCCTGAATGACCCCGCTGCCGTCGCTCGACGCCGTCCCAAATCCGCGAAAGAGGTCGAAACCATCCCCGACCCGCTCCCGAGCCGACTGAAAGCGCGCATTCGGTGAATAAGCTGGG
>NZ_PZKF01000100.1 GCF_003034995.1 Phaeovulum veldkampii DSM 11550
GACAGGCCTGTGCAGGGCGCGCTGAGGCGGGCCATCATCTGGAATTTTTTTGAAGCCATGATCGGAGATGACGATGGATGGAAATGACATGAAGGCGACCGGCAAGTGCCCGGTGATGCATGGCGGCAATACCGCGATGGGCACATCGAACATGGACTGGTGGCCGAATGCGCTGAACCTCGACATTCTGCACCAGCATGACACCAAGACCAACCCGCTTGCGGGTTTTGCCTACCGCGACGCGGTGAAAACGCTGGATGTCGCGGCGCTGAAGGCAGACCTGCGCGCGCTGATGACCGACAGCCAGGAGTGGTGGCCGGCAGACTGGGGCCATTACGGTGGCCTGATGATCCGCATGGCCTGGCACGCGGCGGGGTCGTATCGCACCGCCGACGGGCGTGGCGGCGGTGGCACCGGCAACCAGCGGTTTGCGCCGCTGAATTCGTGGCCCGACAACGTGAACCTCGACAAGGCGCGCCGGCTGCTGTGGCCGGTCAAGAAGAAATACGGCAACAAGATCAGCTGGGCCGACCTGATCATTCTGGCGGGCAACGTCGCCTATGAATCGATGGGGCTCAAGACCTTCGGTTTTGCCTTTGGCCGCGAGGACATCTGGCACCCGGAAAAGGACACCTACTGGGGGTCTGAAAAGGAATGGCTGGGCACCTCGCGTTATGATGGCGAAAGCCGCGAGACGCTGGAAAACCCGCTTGCCGCCGTGCAGATGGGCCTGATCTACGTCAACCCCGAGGGGGTGAACGGCGTGCCCGATCCGCTGCGCACCGCGCAGGACGTGCGCGTGACCTTTGCCCGGATGGCGATGAACGACGAGGAAACCGTGGCCCTGACCGCAGGCGGCCACACCGTCGGCAAATGTCACGGCAATGGCAATGCCGCCGAACTGGGCGCCGACCCCGAAGCCGCCGATGTGTGTGAACAGGGCCTTGGCTGGATCAACCACACCAATCGTGGCATTGGCCGCAATACCGTGACCTCGGGCATCGAAGGCGCCTGGACCACCCATCCGACGAAATGGGACAATGGCTATTTCTACCTGCTGCTGAACTACGACTGGGAACTGAAGAAATCCCCCGCCGGCGCCTGGCAGTGGGAGCCGGTCAACATCAAGGAAGAAGACAAGCCGGTTGACGTGGAAGACCCGTCCATCCGCTACAACCCGATCATGACCGACGCCGACATGGCGATGAAGATGGACCCGATCTATCGGGAAATCTCGGAGCGGTTCTACAAGGACCCCGACCATTTCACCGAGGTCTTTGCGCGGGCCTGGTTCAAGCTGACGCACCGCGACATGGGGCCGAAGGCGCGCTACATCGGCCCCGAGGTTCCGGCCGAAGACCTGATCTGGCAAGATCCGGTGCCCGCAGGCCGCAGCGACTATGACGTGGCCGCGGTCAAGGCCAGGATCGCCGCATCAGGGCTGAGCATGGCCGATATGGTCGCCACCGCCTGGGATTCGGCGCGCACCTTCCGCGGGTCCGACATGCGCGGCGGTGCCAATGGCGCGCGCATCCGTCTGGCCCCGCAGAAGGACTGGGAGGGCAACGAGCCTGCGCGTCTGGCGCGTGTGCTGTCGGTGCTGGAACCGATCGCGGCGC
>NZ_PZKF01000101.1 GCF_003034995.1 Phaeovulum veldkampii DSM 11550
AACCGCATCATAGGGTGCGACCAGCCGGTGATGGGCGAGCAATGTTTGTTCCAGTTGCAAGGCGGCCGCTGCATCTGCGCCCTGCGCGCGGATCACCGCCAGATCGGCCTCGGCCAGCGCCAGTTCGGCCCGCGCCACATCTTCGTCGCGCAGCGCTTCCTCGGCCCGTTGAACAGAGGCGACGTCCTGCCGCGCCAGCTCCTTTTGCCGATCATTCGCGGCAATGCGCTGCGCCAGAACTGCCTGCGCCCGCGCCACTGCGGCATCAGCCTTGGACTGACCGGCGGCATTGGCCGCAACAGCCGCCTGCGCCCGCGCGACACGCGCTTCCTGTTCTGCCGGATGCAAGGCGGCCAGTTCCTGTCCGGCCTTTACCGCATCCCCTGCATCTGCCGACACCGACACCAATGCCGCGCCAACTTCGAAACCGACGCGCGACAGGATCCGGGCCTCGACAGAACCCAGGCCATAAAGGCGCAAGGGCACTCCGGTTTCAGCCGCGACAACCGTCACAGTCAAGGGCCGTTCGGTCAGAAACCAACCACCTGCCGCCAAACCAGCCAGTGCAACTGCGCCAAGGATCCAGGTTCTGCGCATCGCTCAGCCCTCGGCCCGGCGCATGCGGTTGATCAGGCCATCCTTCAGCACGAAGTGATGATACAGCGCGCCCACAACATGCAACGCCACAAGCGCCAGAAGTGCGATCTTCAGCACGTTGTGCCCTTGCGCAGCCAGATCGACACCGCCGAACCAGGCCATCGATCCGCTAAGCGGCATCAGGATCATCAGCGCATAAAGGCCGACATGAGCGGCCTTTGCCAAGGCGCGCTGAGCGGCATTGTCTCCGACCATGGCAGGCGCGCCGCGCCGCACCCGGATCGACAGCCGCCACAGCGCGAACAGCATGACCAATGCCCCGCCTGCGACATGGGTCAGAACCAGCGGATTGAAGGCGGTTTCCAGACCTTTCGTCGTCGCGTCCCACGCGGCTGCAATGGCATCTTTGAACAGGTATTGCTGCACGATCAGCAAGGCCGCAGCCCAGTGCAATGCAATCTGAAGACGGGTGTATCCTTTGGGGCTTGGCATGGCGGTCCAATCGCTCTGGCGAATCAGCTTGCTTGCCTTGCAGATTATGTTAGTGATTACTTACTTACAAGGGGCGCTCCATGTTACGTCGCAAATCAGCTGAGGATCGCAAGACGGAAATCGTTGCTGCCGTTCTGGACTTGGCCGACCGCATCGGCCCTGACCGGCTGACAACCAATGACATCGCGCAAGAGGTCGGCGTGACCCAAGCCGCGATATTCCGGCATTTCCCGACAAAGGCGGAACTCTGGACCGCCGTCGGGGACGCCATCGCAGATCGGCTGGAATGCGCGTGGCGGCATGCCGTGAATAGCAGCGAAAGCCCGCAAGCACGACTAAAGGCGCTGATCGCCGCGCAGTTGCAGCAGATCGAGCAAACCCCTGCGCTTCCGGCCATTCTGCATTCCCGCGAATTGAACGTGGACAATGCCGCCCTGCGCGACCGGTTTCGTGGGGTTCTGATGCAGTATCAGGCGCATCTGGTGGCAAATCTGCAGGCCAT
>NZ_PZKF01000102.1 GCF_003034995.1 Phaeovulum veldkampii DSM 11550
AACGTGACGGTGCAGGCTTTGTCGTCCCGGCAATCTTGCTCGCCGAAGCATTCGGACTGACCGAGTCCGACGTTCGCGAGTCGATGCGCACCGGTGCCCTGACATCGATCTGCGAGGCCGGGGTGGGGACGGACGCGGGACGCTGGCGCCTGACGTTCCGCTACATCAATCGCGCCTGCCGGTTCACGGTCGACGAGGCAGGAACGATCCTGTCGAGTTCTCGCTTTCCGGTGCGGGACCGATCGTCTGACTTGGAACGTTGACTCCTTCATCCGATTATGTAAGTGATTAATCACTTACTTTCTTGGATGAATCGATGCGCAAGACGTCAGATCTCCGCAAGGCTGAAATCGTGGCAACGATCCTAGCCTTGGCCGACCAGATCGGCCCGGACCGGGTGACGACAGGCGCCGTCGCCAACGAAGTCGGCGTGACGCAGGCTGCACTGTTCAGGCATTTTCCAACAAAGGCTGCAATGTGGAGTGCCGTGGCCGACCAGGTGGCCGAAACGCTGACCCATGCCTGGAATGCGGCTGTGGCACTGAGTGAGCTGCCGGTTGACAGGATCAGGGCCCTGATCCGGGCGCAACTGGACCAGATCGCAGCAACACCCGCGATGCCCATGCTGCTGTTTTCCCGCGAACTGAATGTCGAGAACGCGGCCTTGCGCACGGCATTCCACGGGCGGCTGACCGCTTTCCATGGCCATCTTATGCGCGAAGTCGAGCTGGGCCAGCAGTCCCATACCCTGCGCGATGACGTTGCAGCGGCGGATGTGGCGGTCTTGCTGACTTCCCTGGTGCAGGGGGTGGCGATCCGCTGGTCACTGGGCGCGCGCGACTTTGGCCTGCAGGCCGAAGGGCTGCGCCTTCTGGATGTCCAGCTGCACCTGCTTGGGGTGGAAGGAGGCTGATCGATGCGGACCATCTGGATCATCGCGGTGGTGGCGGCCCTGAGCATCGGTGCAGGAGCGATGTACCTGACCGAGCATCCGTTGACGGTGGCGGTCGTGCAGCCCGAAACCGATGTGGCCCTTCGCATCTACGGGCTCGGAACCGTCGAGGCGAGGGTACTGGCGCGCGTAGGATTTGAGTCCAGCGGAACACTGATGTCGCTTACGGTCGATGCAGGTGACCGCGTGGCACAGGGGCAAGCGCTGGCCGCGCTGAATCAGGATGAGCAGGAGGCGCGGCTCGCGCGTGCCCAGGCCGCCGTGGCGGCGAACGCTGCCAATCAGGCCAAGGCCGAAGCGGCTGTCCTCCGCGCCACGGCAATCCTGGCGCAGCGCGAGGCGGCCAACCGCCGGCAGGCCGAGTTGACCCGACAGGAAGCCGCATCCATCCAGCGCGCGGAGGAGGCGCAGCGAGATGAAGACGTCGCTCGTGCTGACGTGAAAGTTGCCGAAGCGGAACTCGCCGTCATTCGCGCTCAAGGGCAGGATGCAGTCGCTGCCCTGCAACTTGAACAGACGCTGCTGGACCGTCACCGCTTGACCGCGCCCTTTGATGCGCTGGTTGTGACACGCCTGGCCGAAACCGGGGCCGTGGTTCGGTCAGGCGATCCGATCTTTACCCTG
>NZ_PZKF01000103.1 GCF_003034995.1 Phaeovulum veldkampii DSM 11550
CGACAAGGCAGCCCCGTGGGTTAAAGGGCTGCCTATCCCGAGTTAGGTTTGCTGGGTTCACACCAGCTCCGGGGGTTCTATGTCTACGACCAGCTCTACGCCTATGCCTACGCATGGTAGCTTTCAGTTGATTGAAGCTGTCGTCGAACGTCTCGACGGTGCGCCGGTCGGAGAGCGCCGTCGTTGGTCGGATGAGTTTAAGGCGCAGGCTGTCGCTGCGGCGATGGCTCCAGATGTCAATGTTTCGGCTCTGGCCCGACGACTGGGGATTTCGCCCGCACAACTGTTTGGTTGGCGCAGGGCTTTTCGAAAAACCCAGGATGAGGCGCAATCGGCGCACCCTTCATCGCAGACACTGACGGAGATCGTGATCGGGGATGCCATCATTCGTGTTGGGCAAGATATCGGAGAAGCCAATCTGCATCGGATTATTCGTGCGGTTCGCACAGCATGATCCCGTCCGGCGTGAAGGTTTTTCTGGCCAGCCATCCTGTCGACTTCCGCAAAGGTCCGGATAGCCTGCTTGCTCTGGTTCGTGATGCGGGAAGCGATCCGTTTAGTGGGGCACTTTATGTGTTCCGCGCAAAACGTGCGGATCGGATCAAAATTGTCTGGTGGGATGGTAGCGGCGTCTGCCTTTATGCAAAGCGTCTGGAAAAGGCGGGGTTTTGCTGGCCGCGGATCGGCCATGTTCGGGTTCAGATGAACACCGTCCAGCTGATGGCGCTGGTGGATGGCCTGGACTGGAAACGAGTGCGGCCGGTTGCCATTCGTCGCCCTGAAACCGTTGGCTAAATCAGCTCCCACGAAGTGTATTATTTGCGATGAACGGCCAAAAAAAACGAGCAAAACAAGGGGAAACGTGCTTTAATCGGAGCTGATGAACAGCAGTGAACTCCCCCTTCCTGACGACATGGATCAGTTGAAATCCATGGTGCGCGCCATGGCTGCGAAAGCGTCCCGTGCGGACGTTCTGGAGCGTGAGATCGAGAGTCTCAAAGCCCGCAATGCAGATGCGGACGAGCGGATCAAGTGCCTGATGCAGATCTTGAAGGCTTACGATCGGGCGCGGTTCGGACGACGATCCGAGAAGCTTGGTTCTGCTGCGGCAGATGGCGAGGATGCACAGCAGGCTTTCCTCTTCGAGGAGATCGAGACGGGTATCTCGGCGCTACGGGCGCAGGTCGGCAAGGGTCAGGCTTCACAGGAAAAGCGGGCGCCCCGGCCCCGCAAAGGCTTCCCGCCACATCTCGAGCGCATCGAAGTGGTCATCGAGCCCGACGACCTGCCGGAACACGCTGGCAAACAGAAGGTGCTGATCGGCGAAGATGTGGCCGAACGGCTGGATGTGATACCGGCGAAGTTCCGGGTCATCATTACACGACGCCCGAAATACGCCTTCAAAGGTTGGGACGGCGTCATTCAGGCTTTGGCCCCGTCCCATATCATCGAGAGTGGCCTGCCGACCGAAGCGTTGTTGGCACAGATCGCGGTCTCGAAATACGCCGACGGCCTGCCGCTCTACAGGCAGGAGGGTATCTATGCCCGTGATGGCGTGGACGTTG
>NZ_PZKF01000104.1 GCF_003034995.1 Phaeovulum veldkampii DSM 11550
CTTGCAGTTACCCACAAGTTGGTGCGGTGAATTGAATCACCTGCCAGCCTTGGTCTTGGCGACGCCCCTGTAGTCATGATTCGTCAGGTGGCACCGAATGCGTGAGGTGCGGGCATGGGACAGAGCTGGGTGGAAACGGAAATCGCCGGATGCGATTTGGGGGATGAGCGGCTGAACCGTCGGCTCGGTGCTATGCTTGGGGCGCTCGGGGAGCGGCCGGGCAAATCGCTGCCGACGGCGTTCCAGGACTGGTCGAACACCAAGGCGGCCTACCGGTTCTTTTCCAATGGGAATGTCAGCGAAGACAAGATCCTCAAGGGGCATTTCGCGGCCTCCGCCCTGCGCATCCGGGCAACAGGTGGTCCCGTGCTGATCCTGCAGGACACCACGGAATTCAACTTCAAGCGCGCGGCGCCGGAGAAAATCGGCTTCACCCATGTCTCGACCGGGCACAAGCTGAAGGACGGCCGCCGCAGAAAGCACGTCATCTGCGGGTTCCAGATGCATGCGAGCCTTGCGATCACGCCGGACGGGTTGCCGCTCGGGCTGACGGCAGCCAAGTTCTGGTCCCGCGCCGCATTCAAGGGCACCGCTGCGCTCAAGCGCAAGATCAACCCGACCCGCGTACCCATCGAGCAGAAGGAAAGCATGCGCTGGCTCGACAATCTGCGCCTGTCGACCGAGTTGGCGGGTGTGCCGGAGCGCTGCGTTCATGTCGGCGACCGCGAGAGCGACATCTACGAGCTCTACTGCCTGGCCGAAGACCTTGGGACCGGCTTCCTCGTCCGGAGCTGCGTCGACCGCCTGGCGGAGGATGGCGACACGACCATCGCCAAGGTCATGGCACAGGTGCAAGCGAGCGGCACCCACGAGGTGCGGTTCCGGGACGCCCAAGGCAAGGACCACTGCGCCGTGCTTACCGTCCGGCATGCCACGATGACGGTTCGCCCGCCGATCGGAAAGCAGCGGAAATACCGGCACCAAGAGCTCCAGATCATCCATGCCGAGGAACTCGACCCGCCGCAGGACCGGGCGCCTGTCCACTGGAAGCTGATCACGAACCTGCCGGTGGCGACCCACATGGAGGCAGTACACAAACTCGAATGGTACGCGCTGCGCTGGAAAATCGAGACTTTCTTCCGGACGCTGAAAACCGGCTGCCGGATCGAGGAGTTGCGCCTGGTCACAGCTGAACGCTTGGCCAACTGCATCGCGCTGTGCTGTGTCGTGGCCTGGAGAGTGTCATGGCTGGCGATGCTCAGCCGCGAGGCGCCAGGGGCCGACCCCGCTGCCGTGTTCACGCAGGACGAGCGCCAGTTGCTCGACCAGGCGACCCCCGAGAGGAAGCGCCAGGCACAGCGTGACCTCGAATTCTACGTCAGGGCTGTTGCAAGGCTTGGGGGATATCTCGACCGCGCGTCAGATGCTCCACCGGGTACGACAGTGATATGGCGGGGCTTCTCCCGCCTCGCCGACCTCGTCGAAGGTGCCCGCCTCGCAACGCCCCCGGCGGATACTTGTGGGTAACTGCAAG
>NZ_PZKF01000105.1 GCF_003034995.1 Phaeovulum veldkampii DSM 11550
TGCCGATTTCCCGCCCCATTCGCGCGCCGAGATCGAACTGGGCCAGTTGTTGTTCTGGGATGCCGAACTGTCGGGCAACCGAAACATCGCCTGCGCAAGCTGTCATCACCCGCGGTTCGGCACCTCGGACGGGGTTTCGCTGGGGATCGGCGAAGGCGGCACAGGCCTTGGGCCTGAGCGCCGGGCCATCCCCGAAAACCACCCCGAACAGCGCATTCCGCGCAATTCGCCGGCGCTGTGGAATGTGGGCGCGCGCGGCTTTACCGCGCTGTTTGCCGATGGGCGGATCGAGGTTGACCGCGCCCGCCCGCAGGGCTTTCGCACGCCGATGGAGGACGAGATGGTCGCGGGCTTTGCCTCGCTTCTGTCGGCCCAGACCATGTTTCCGGTCCTGTCGAACGACGAAATGGCCGGACATTATGACGAGAACAAGATTTCAACCCTTGTCCGCCAAGGCCGGATCACCGGGCCGGATGGCGCATGGGCGGCGCTTGCGGCGCGGGTGGCGGCCATTCCCGATTATGCGGAACGGTTTGGCGCCGCCTACCCGGAGATTGCGGCGGGCCGCGCGATCGGCTTCACCGACATCTCGAACGCCATCGCCGCCTATATGACCTTCGATTTCCGTTCGGATCAGGCACCGTTTGACGCTTTGCTGCGCGGTGAGGCGGCACTTGAGCCGCGGGCCCAGGCCGGGATGGCGCTGTTTTACGGCAAGGCGGGCTGCGCCACCTGCCATTCCGGCGCGCTGCTGACCGACATGCGGTTTCATGCGATGGGCGAGCCGCAGATCGGGCCGGGCAAGGCGGAACGGTTCGAAAACCACCAGCGCGACACCGGGCGGCAGCGGGTGTCAAACGACCCCGCTGACGCCTTTGCCTTCCGCACCCCCAGCCTGCGCAACGTGACGCTGACCGCGCCCTATGGCCATGCGGGCGCCTATGTCGATCTTGCCGGCTACCTGCGCCAGCACCTTGATGCCGGGGCGACGCTGGCAGGCTATCGGCTGGGCAATGCCCTGCTGCCGGTGCTGGACACCGACAAGCCCGATCTGGCCCCTGGCCCTGCGGGGGCAGATTTCACCGCAATCGCGGCCGCAGTCAGCACCGCGCCGGCGGCGCTGAGCGATGCGGAAATCGCCGATCTTGTGGCCTTCCTGACCGCTCTGGAAGACCCGGTCGCAAAGGCAGGGGGGCGGATGGCGCCGCCCGACAGCGTGCCATCGGGGTTGCGCCTCGACCGCTAGCAACGCAAACAGGCGGGCCGCCATCGCAGCCCGCCTGAAAAGCCCCCGAAGGTGCCGGTCTGGCTTACGCCAGATCGAACCGATCGGCGTTCATCACCTTGGTCCAGGCGGCAACGAAATCGGCCACGAACTTGGCCTTGTTGTCGTCCTGGGCATAGACCTCGGCATAGGCGCGCAGGATCGAATTCGACCCGAACACCAGATCAACGCGCGTCGCCGTCCACTTGACTGCGCCGGTCTTGCGGTCGCGGATTTCGTAGAGGTTGTTG
>NZ_PZKF01000106.1 GCF_003034995.1 Phaeovulum veldkampii DSM 11550
GGCAAGGTCAGGCTCTGGCGGTGTTCGACAGCTTCTACCGCGCGGGCGCGCTGGTCTTTGGCGGCGGCCATGTCGTGCTGCCGCTTCTGGAGGCCGAGGTGGTACAGCCCGGCTGGGTGACCCAGGATGCCTTCCTTGCCGGTTACGGTGCGGCGCAGGCGGTGCCTGGGCCGCTCTTCACCTTCGCGGCCTATCTGGGCACCGTCCTCGGCCCTGAACCGAATGGTGTGGTGGGTTCGGTGATCGCCCTTCTCGCGGTTTTCCTGCCCGGCTTCCTGATCCTGATCGGCGTCCTGCCCTTCTGGGACAGGTTCCGGTCGATGGCGCGGGCGCAGTCGCTGATGCAGGGCGCAAACGCCGCTGTCGTCGGTATCCTGGGCGCAGCGCTCTACTCGCCGGTTTTCACCAGCGCCATTGGCGACACGCGGGACTTCACCTTGGCCTTGGCCTGCTTCGTCCTGCTGATGGCCTGGAAGATGCCGCCTTGGGGTGTGGTAATCGTTGCTGCTCTCGGAGGTGTCGGTATTGAGCTTCTTACCTGAAGACGACACCGAGTTCGAAGCAAAGCGAAAGTACCACGCGGCTTCCTGAAAATGCGAATGGCTTCGCGCACCACTCGGCCTTGATACGACTCACCGGGAACTTGGCGAACTACCACGCCTCGGGGCACGATTTGCAGCCTTTACGAATTCTTTACGCGGATCACTTGTGTTCCTCATAGCCCCCTTACGCAGTCTTCGCCGGCCTGTTCCTGACACACTTGAAGGAGCTGTCGATGCTTGACTTTCTCTACATTTTCCTCGGCCTCGAAGTTTTTGCAGCCTGCGCCGCCGGCATCCGCGCCTTCGATCGGCTGTGAGGGCGGCGCCATCTTCGATCTGATTCTTGGGCTCGCAGTGGAAGCTGGCCTGTTCGTCTATCTCGGCGCGGCGCTGCTACGGCCCGACCGGTGCTAGGGGTGCCGCATCACGCTTGAACTCATCGCTGTAGTTGCTTGTCCCCATCTCGGCCCCATTGCCCAAAAGTTAGGGGGCAAAGCGTCTATAAAGAATCCAGGGGCACCTCAGGCTCGCAGCTCTTTGGTCCCAGTCAGGTCGCCACTTCGCCGGCTATCTTGGGCGTTGTCTGCTCTGCCATCATCGCGCGATTTCGCCAGCAATCACGGCTCTCCCATGAACAGCGAGTGTCGCCGTGAACCTTGGACAGCCGAACTGTCGAATGATTTCCAGAACGCGAGCCTCGTAAGCCGCTTGCCCGATGAGCCGGCACAGGTCTGAAGCGTGAAACTGCCGGTTGCCACTTGGCGCAGCCTTGATCTGGTCGTGCAACTCCCGCTCCCGTGGATCAGGCGCTTGCTCCGACGTAGGCGCAGCCTCCGGTCGGATCCCCGTACCAGGTGACGTTCGCCAGCGACGCATGAAACCGAGCAG
>NZ_PZKF01000107.1 GCF_003034995.1 Phaeovulum veldkampii DSM 11550
TTCTGTGGTTGCCGCCCGTAGTGCAAGAAGTTTTTGACCCTTTTGGCGTGTGATCGAATGCGGTCTTCTGTAAGGCCTCGAAGTTGCGGCATTTCCAGAAACCGCGGGCCGGGATGGTGATCAGCGGATCGGGTCCAAATCTCGGGTGCGTGCTTGCTGCACTGAGCTTCTTTCTGGTTTTCCCAATCCGGATCTGTTCGATCATTTTGCCCATTCAGGTCGTCGTCTTCTCACACCCCCTTGGCACCGTTGCTAAAAGTTCGACACGAGCATCATGCCGCGACCGCCAGCACCGGATCTTTGTAATCTTCGTTCTTCGTCAGCATAGCCCAAATCTGGCGGGCCATCTTGTTGGCCAGCGCGATCGCGACCAGCATTTTAGGTTTGCGCGTCAGCATGCGTGATAGCCAGCTGCCTTTGACAATTGTGCGCTGTCCAAGCCAGTTCATTCGCGACATTGCCCCTATGATCAAAAGGCGCCGAATATCGGTCTGACCGGCCTTAGTCATGCGGCCGAGGCGCTCCTTGCCTCCAGAAGAATTCTGCTTCGGCACTAGACCCAGCCAGGCCGCGAAATCGCGGCCGGACTTGAACTGCGCCATGTCGGGTCCAAAGGCTTCAACCGCCAGCGCAGTCAGCGGCCCAACACCCGGCATCGTCTGCAGTCGACGTGCGGTATCGGTCTCGGCTGCGAGCGCTTTCAGGGTCTTGGTCTTTGCCTCGATCCTTTCTGTTTTCTCAGCAATCTGCGCCAGCAGATCTTGGCACTCCGAGATAACAAGGGCGGGCAGGTCGCAGTCGGGATCTTCCACCAAAGCCGCGATACGCTTCATGTGGCAGAACCCGACGGGAAACACATGCCCGTATTCGTAGAGGACGGCCCGCAGCGCATTCGCCAGCTCCGTGCGTTGATGAACGAGCCGCTCACGTCCCCGGAACACTACCGCCTTCGCCTGCTGTTCCGCCGTCTTGGGAACCACAAACCGCATCTCGGGCTGGCGCGCCGCGATCACGATCGCCTCAGCGTCAGCCGCATCGTTTTTCTGGCGCTTCACGAAGGGACGTACATACTGAGGCGCGATCAATCGGACGTCGTGACCAAGCGCTTCCATCTCCTGTGCCCAATAGCTTGCGCTCCCGCAGGCCTCAAACACAATCAAAGCGGAAGGCTGCGCGGCCATGAAGGCCCGGAACTGGTCCCGTGACAGCTTCTTGCGGAACTTAACCTCACCTGCCATCGTCGCCCCGTGGAGCTGGAAAACACGCTTTGCCAGATCCACCCCAATCATTGTATCCTTCATTTCGCCGTCCTCTCCGCTTCGTGGCTTTCAACACCACCATCTTGGCACATTGCGATGCCGTCTGGGGAGGGCGGCAACCATCCCATC
>NZ_PZKF01000108.1 GCF_003034995.1 Phaeovulum veldkampii DSM 11550
CGAGCTATGCTCGAAAGTTGGTGACGGCGCGATCAGGCGGCTTTGATTTCGTGCTTGATGCCGTCGCGGAATTCAACCCCTTGGATGATCTCGGGGAGGCGGTTTTGGCCGTCGAGTTTGCGCCATTTCTTCTTGGCTGACAGCATCAGCTGGTGGGTCAGCGCCAGTGCCGACTGGCGGCTGAGGCAGCCTTTGGTCTTGGTGGTTCGATGCCGGACGGTGGCGAATGTGCTCTCGATCGGGTTTGTCGTCCTGATGTGCTTCCAGTGTTCGGCCGGGAAGCCGTAGAACGCCAACAGGTCATCGCGGTCTTTGGTCAGGCATTTCACCGCCCGGTCATATTTCACGCCGTAAGCCTCAACGAAGAACTCGAAAGCGGCATTGGCCTCGGCCTTCGTCTCGGCCATCCAGATGTCTTTCAGCTGCGCCTTGGCCTTGGGCTGGACCGACTTGGGCATCGCGTTCAACACGTTCGCCGTCTTGTGGACCCAGCAGCGTTGAACGCGTGTTTTGCCATAAACTTCATGCAGCGCAGCCCAGAACCCCATGGCGCCGTCACCCACGGCCAGCTTGGGTGCGGCCTCCAGACCCCGGCGTTTCAGGTCCAGGAGCAGCTCGCGCCAGCTCTGTGTGCTCTCGCGAAAGCCGTCGATCAGGCCCAGCACATCCTTGTTGCCCCATTCGTCCGCACCGATAATCACCAGCATACATTGGCGATCCTCGTCCATTCTCGGGGTGAAGTAGACGCCGTCTGCCCAGAAATAGACATAGCGCCGTGCTGACAGATCGCGCCTAGACCAGCGTTCATAATCGTCCCACCAATCCGCCTTCAGCCGGGTGATGGTCGTGGCCGACAATCCTGGCGCGTCCGGCCCCAGCAGCGCCGCCAGCGCATCGGAGAAATCGCCGGTCGATATGCCCTTGAGATAGAGCCAGGGCAGCAACTCCTCGACCGACCTGGCACGCCGAAGGTAGGGCGGCAGAATGGTCGAGGTGAACCGCAGCGGTGCGCCCTGCGGGGCCCGGTCCCTGACCCGGGGGACCTTCACCGGCACCGCGCCGATCCCGGTCTGAACCTCGCGTTCGGGCAGATGACCGTGACGCACCAGACGCCTGCGTCCCACAGCATCCGTCTGGTCGGAATGGGCGGTGATAAACGCATTCAGTTCGGCCTCAACTGCCTGCGCGATCAGTTTCCGCGCACCCTGGCGCAGCAAGTCTGTGAGCGGGTCAGGTGAAAATTCGTCTGGTGCGCGAAACGCGACAACCGTATCCTTCGTCATGTGGCATATCCTTTTCTCTGCGAGAACTGCGGCGCGTGAACAACGCCTTGATATGCCACCCAATCCCCCCGTCACCAACTTTCAGCTATAACTC
>NZ_PZKF01000109.1 GCF_003034995.1 Phaeovulum veldkampii DSM 11550
AAGGCGGCACCAAGATCACCAACTTCAGCCTCGCCACCTCCCGCCCCCGCCTCTCGGAAGGACGCGTCCTGCGCGACGAGAACGGCTACCGGGTCATGGACACCGAATGGCACCGCATCACCTGCTTCAACGGTCTCGGCAAGACGGTCGCGGAGCATTGCGAAAAGGGCATGAAGGTCCTCGTCCACGGCCGCATCCACTACACCAAGTGGATCGACAGCATGGGGAACGACCGCTACGGCTGCGAGATCATCGCCGAGAAGGTCGACTTCCTGAGCCGGCCGAAGTCGGCCGAGAACGAAAACCCCGAGCTGGTCGACCGCGACGACGAGATCCCGTTCTGAGGAACGGGGTCTCCCCCCTCGGGCCCGGCGGGGGAAACTCGCCGGGCTTCGGTTTCTCGATGCAAAATATCGGAAATCCGACGAGGCGCATCGGCAAGAGCGGTAACACGATCCAGACACTCAGATTTCTACTGTTGCAGTCCTTGCAAACGACTGGCTGCATCGCCCTCTTTCCGCTACGTTTCGCGCATGAAACCCGAAGACAAAGAGCGGATCGCTGCGAGCTTGGCCAAGATCATGGCCGTGATGTGCGTGCGCAATACAAGGCTTGAGGCCGTGCATGCAGGTGTCGTTCCGGTCACGCATAATGGCGACTATTCGGATGTGTTCGTGCTTGATGCCGAGGGCCGCAAGATCGCTTGGGCCGAGGTGTCGCATATCGACGATGACGCGATGCGGGATTTGATGCGCCAGATCGTCAATCGCCTCTACACGTTTCAGATGAGCTGCGATGATCCGGACTTCATGTCGCTTATTGACCGTTGGATGACGGTCGCAGGTAAATGGGATGAGCCTGAGTTGGACGCCAAGTTTTTGGGCGCAATCAAGTTTGGGGCCGATCTGGGCCCAGCCTGAGCCGAACTCCATACACCGTGCCCAGCAGTGCATCTTCGGGCAACCCGTCAGTGAAAGTCCCGGCTCGGAAACAGCTTTCGCGCCTGCTCCCGGGGATGGCGCGCTGTCGATCTGATGCTTCCCCCGACCGGGCGTTTCGTTTCATCGGCGCGACCGTCATTGGCGTCGATCATCACCGGGCGGCCGAGCGTGGCCAGCAGCTCCGACACATCCTCGACCCGCTCGGCGATCAGGTGGGTGGTGGGGCCATCGCGCTGAATGCGGCCGGTGACGCGGACCAGTCGGCCTGCGATCACCGCCTTGCGGAAAGCCTCATAAACCTGTTTCCAGACGATGATATTCGCTGTGCCGGTTTCATCCTCCAGTGTCAGGAAAATGACGCCCGCC
>NZ_PZKF01000110.1 GCF_003034995.1 Phaeovulum veldkampii DSM 11550
GAACTGGAGACGTTTTGCGAGGCGTTGCTGCGCGGCGACGAACACGAAAGCGCGGCGATGATCGCCGCGGCACAGGCCCGCGGACTGTCGCTGGAGACGGTTTACACCGGCTATGTCGCGGCCGCCGCGGCGCGGCTGGGGGGCCAGTGGGAGGCCGGGCTGATCGGCTGCCTTGAGATGATGGCGGTTGCCGGGCGGCTCTATGCGATCATGCGCAGCCTGCGGCCCGCGGCGCCGGTTGCGGGCCCCGGTGCGGTGCGTCGGGCGATCTTTGCCTCTGTGCCGGGGGATGTGCATTTTCTGGGCGTGACGATGGCCGCCGACATGTTCCGCCAGCGCGGCTGGCAGGTCGATCTGCTGACCGGGCTGGACCATGACGCGCTGTTGCAGCGCATCAACCGGGCCGATGTGCCGGTGATCGGGCTGTCGGCGGGGCCCGAGGCGTTGCTGATGCCGCTGGCACGGCTGGTGATGGCGCTGCGCATCAACCGCCCCGAGGCGCTGATCGTGCTGGGGGGGCGGATCACCGGCCAGCGCCCCGATCTGGCCCAGCTGATCGACGCCGACCATATTGCGGGCGATGCGATCTCGGCGATTGCTCCTGTCACGGCGCTGTTGCAGGCCCGCGCCAGCGCCGCCTGACGGCCCTGCATCGGGGAAACGGCCCCTGCCGTTTACCGAAACTTCACGAAACAGTCGGCTTTGCGTCATCCGGTTCCTGTAGCCCGTCCCCGGGTCAGGACCGGAGGCCGCATGCTGCTGCACGTCGAAAGCGTCACCAAGACCTTCGGGGCGAAAGCCGCTGTTGACAACGTCAGCTTTGCGGTCAGCCGTCCGAAGATGATTGGCATCATTGGCCGGTCGGGCGCGGGCAAATCCACTTTTCTGCGCATGATGAACCGCATGACCGATGCCTGTTCGGGGCGGTTGCTGTTCGAGGGACGCGATGTGCTGGCGCTGCACGGCGCCGACAAACGGGCCTGGCAAAGCCAGTGCGCAATGATCTTTCAGCAGTTCAACCTGGTGCCGCGGCTGGATGTGGTGTCGAACGTGCTGCACGGCACGCTGAACCGCCGGTCCACGCTGGCCACGATGTTCAACCTTTTCCCCGCCGCCGACATCCACCGCGCCATTGAAATTCTGGACCGTCTAGGCATCGCCGAACAGGCCGCCAAGCGGGCCGAGGCGCTGTCGGGTGGCCAGCAGCAGCGCGTGGCGATCGCGCGGGCGCTGATGCAAGACCCCAAGATCATTCTGGCCGATGAACCCATCGCCAGCCTTGACCCGATGAATGCCCA
>NZ_PZKF01000111.1 GCF_003034995.1 Phaeovulum veldkampii DSM 11550
CGCTCGCCCTTTCGGACATTGCCGCCGAGCGCCAGCGCCTGGCGGAAGGTCAGCCAGGCTTGCGTCGGATAGCCTTGCTGGACCACAGCGCCCCAGAGGATCAGGATGTTGATCCCGGAGTATTGGCGCTGGGTCGCCGCATTCCGCGGGAGGGCGAGCGGCGCCTTGGCCGAGGCCGTGCCCCAGGGCTGGACCCAGGGTAGCCGCCCCGCCTCCAGTTCCGCGATGATCCGGGAGGTGATGTCGTCATAGATGCTGCTGCGGGCGCCGCCGTCGCGGGGCGCGCGGTCCTGTCTGGCCATCGGGGTGATCTCCACGACGGGCGCCGGGGGCCTCTCCCCCGACCCTCAACCCGTCACGGAAATCCCGTCTGCACTCTCCCTCTGAGGGGGCGCCCAAGGGGCGCTCCCCGCTCGAAGGGGGTGCGTCGGCAACGAAGTGCCGACCAGGGGGAAGGCTTTCCCCCACAAACATCCTCGACCCTTCCGTCCTGGGAACCACGCCACCTTCCTCCTCATCCCGGCCCTGCACCGTTGTCAGCCTTAGCCTTACCGCCAGGGCTCCGGCTCATAGGCAGCCTTGGCCACGACCTTGCTGGCATCCCCGCGCGACCGGTATCGCCCGATCATCTCACCGACGGCAGCATCATCGACCGCCTGAACGCGGTAGAGGGTCAGGCTCTTGTCGCTGTTGGGCTTGAGCTGGAAGACCCGACCGTTCTTCCGGCAATAGACGAATTTCGAGCCCTTGATCTGGGTCCAGGGGCAATCGGCAAAGGAGAGGAGCCGCCGCTCCCGCTCCAGCCGCGCCTCGTCCAGACGCCGTTCCTCCTCGGCACGCCTTTCATCGCGCAGCCGCTGGAACTGCGCGCTGGTGTAATCCGACAGCCGCTCGATGATCGCGGGCATCTCCGTGCCCGCCTCCTTCTCGGCCTGATAGATCGCGAGGCATTCGGCCTCGAGCTTCGGTTCGGGATCGCCGAGATACTCCTCCTCGATCATCGATTTCATGCGCTGCTCGAGATCCGTCATCGTCAGGGCCGGTCCGGGCAGGCTGTTGAGGAAGTCGAGCATGTCCGCCTTAGGGATCCAGCACTCGATGGCAGCGCCGAGGATCTTGTCGCGCGGCCCTTCCCATTTCTTCCAGATGGAACTTTCCCGATCGAGCTTCGTGACGATCTCGAGCGCCAGCTTTGCGAGGGACCGCTCCTCCCGCATGTGGCGCAGAGAGGGGCTGCGCACATACTCGGCCAAAAGGCTGTAAACGACCTGGGTCCGCTGGTTCATGAACATGTC
>NZ_PZKF01000112.1 GCF_003034995.1 Phaeovulum veldkampii DSM 11550
GGGCACCTCGAAAAATTGCCCTGACGTGGCCGCTGCGGTATGAGGGGCGAGAGGTTCACGGCTTGAGGTTTGGCGATGGCGCAGATGGGTTTCTTTGATCTTTCAGATCGCTACGCGAGCCTTGACGCCAAGAGGGACCCGCTGGTCGAGATTGATGCCGTCGTGCCTTGGGAGGAGTTCCGTCCGACCCTTGAGCGGGTCTGGCGCAAGCCTGATGCGGAGCGGAAGTCGCGCGCGGGGCGCAAGCCGATGGACGCCGTGCTGATGTTCAAGACGTTGGTGCTGAACGCGCTCTACAATCTGTCCGACGACCAGATAGAGTATCAGGTGCGCGACCGGCTGTCGTTCATGCGTTTCCTTGGTCTTGGGCTGGAGGGTCGTGTGCCCGACGCCAAGACGGTCTGGCTCTATCGCGAAGCGCTGGCGCAGGCCGGCATGATGGAGGCGCTGTTCAAGCAATTCGACGGCCATCTGGCGCGGCAGGGCTATATTGCTCGGGGCGGGCAGATTCTGGATGCCTCCATCGTGCCAGTCCCCCGCAACCACAACACGCGCGAAGAAAACAAGGCCATCAAGTCCGGTGAGGTGCCCGAGGACTGGGCGGACAAGCCCGCCAAGAGGTCACAGAAGGACGTTGATGCGCGCTGGACCAAGAAACATGGCAAGAGCCATTACGGCTACAAGAACCACGTGAACGTGGACCGCACCCACAAGCTGGTGCGGCGCTATCACGTCAGCGATGCCGCCCTGCATGACAGCCAGGCGGTGGATCACCTGCTGATGCAGGGCAATACCGGCTCAGGCGTGTGGGCGGATGCGGCCTATCGGTCCGAGGAGACGGAGGCCAAGCTGCGCGCGCAAAAGCTCAAGAGCCACATTCACCGCAAGGGCAAGCGCGGCAAGCCGCTGACTGAACAGGCAAAGGGCAGCAACCGGACCAAATCCTCGGTGCGCGTGCGCGTCGAGCATGTGTTCGGCGCGCAGACCAATGACATGGGCGGCACGCTGGTGCGCACGATCGGCATGGTGCGGGCTAAGGCCAAGATCGGGATGAAGAACCTAGCCTACAACATGCGCCGTCTCGTCCAGCTACGCCGCCTGGATCCGTGCCCGGCCTGACACACCAGGCGCTAAAATCGAGCCGCGAGGCAAAAAGCGCCGCGCATAACAGCGGATCTTCCAAGACCCGATAGCGAGCCAAGGCACAAAATCGCGGCATCATGCGCACTTCAAGCCGCTAAAACCGGCACGCTCGGCCGGGAGCGGGTAAAAATCGAGGTGCCCAT
>NZ_PZKF01000113.1 GCF_003034995.1 Phaeovulum veldkampii DSM 11550
GGTCACGTCGCATTGGTATTCCGCGATGATCAGCGCCAGCCGCGCGATCTCGGCCGAGAAATCCCGCAGTTCGATCCCGCGATAGTTGGTCAGGGGAATGTCGGTGCGGCGCTGCGGCTCGCCCCGGCGCTTGTTGATCTCATATTCAAGGCTGCGCATTTCCTTGTAGGCGATGACAAGGAAGTTGCCCGAGCCGCAGGCGGGATCGAAGACGCGGATCTTGGCCATGCGGGCGCGCAGATTGGCCAGCTTGCGCGCGTTGTCGCCCGCCGCCTCCAGTTCCGCCCGCAGGTCATCGAGGAAGAGCGGGTTCAGCACCTTCAGGATGTTCGGCACCGAGGTGTAGTGCATGCCGAGGACCGAGCGTTCCTCCTCATCCGCGACGGCCTGGATCATGGAGCCGAAGATGTCAGGGTTGATCTGCGTCCAGTCGAGGCTGCCTATGTGGGACAGGTAGCGCTGCGCGATCTTGGAAAAGCGCGGCACATCGGTGCTGCCCGAGAAGAGCCCGCCGTTCACATAGGGAAAGGTGTCGGCCCAGCGGGGCAGCTTGGCGTCGGCCCGTTTGGGGATGGGAGTGTTCATCGCGCGGAAAATCTCGCCGATGACTTCGTGCGTGTTCGACCCGTCGCGGTTGGCCATCTGGTCGATGGTGGCGGTGAACAGGTTGTCGCTAACGAAGATGTCGGTGTCTTCGGCGAAGAAGCAGAAGATCAGCCGCGCCATGAAGTGGTTCATGTCGTGGCGTTTCTCGGCGCTGCCCCAGTCGGGGTTGTCCTTGATCAGCTCGACATAGAGCCGGTTGAGGCGGCTGGTCGCGCGGATGTCAAACGCGCTTTCGCGGATCTGTTTGACGGTGGAGATGCCCGCGAGCGGCAGGAAGAAGCCGAAATGGTCGGGGAAATCGGTGTAGCGGCAGGCGATGGTTTCGCCGGTGGTGATATCCTCAGCCTCGAGGTCGATGCCATCGGTGGCGAGGATGAACTTGGCCTTGGCGCGGGTGGTGGCGGGGCTGTCGCGCAGGGCGGTCAGGGTCGCCGCGATGTCGCCCGGCGCGCAGGTGGCAAGGTGGATGTTGTTGGTCTGCAGGACACCGCCCCAAGGGCCATCAAAGTCGGACTTGTTCGACGCGCCGGTACGCAGCCGCTTGATGGTCGTGTCCTTGTTGCCGAAGGCCATGAGGAAGGCATAAGGGAACTCGACCGCGTCGAAGGGCTGCTCGGCAAGTTCGGAAACGGCTTGTTCGATTTC
>NZ_PZKF01000114.1 GCF_003034995.1 Phaeovulum veldkampii DSM 11550
AGACCAAGGTCAAGCGCTTCTACGAAGACTTCGAGTATCAAGCGGCCTCTTGGGGCAAGGCGCGCCGCGTGATTGCCAAGATCGAATGGCATCCGGGCGAGCTGTTCCCGCGTGTCGGCTTCATCGTCACCAACCTGCCGATGGAGCCAGACTGGGTGGTGCAGTTCTACAACCAGCGCGGCACCGCCGAGCAGCACATCAAGGAAGGCAAATACGCCTTTCGCTGGACGCGGCTGTCATGCCGGAAGTTCCGCGACAATGAGGTGCGGTTGCAACTGCACGCGTTGGCCTACAACCTGGCCACCTTCCTGCGCTGCATAGAGTTGCCCGAGGCGATGGCCGACTGGTCGTTGACCAGCCTGCAACTGAAGCTGATCAAGATCGGCGCCCGCGTCGTCCGCCACGCCCGTGCCATCACCTTCCAACTGGCCGAGGTGGCCGTCACCGGCCCGATGGTGCGCGCCATCCTCGCCGCCATCCGCCGCCTTCGAGCGCCTCCGTCATGCGCATGACAGCGATCCATGCCCAAACTGAACGAAAGAGGCAGGACAGGTCTGCCCGCTGCGCTGAAAAACACCGCTGCCGGGACAGAACACGGCGCTTTCGTGGTCTGATCCGCCCAGTTTCCGCAGCCTGCGCGACCGCAGGCGCCGCTCAGGGCGAAAAACGCTTGTCCAACGGTCGGATTCAGGCGATTTTCACGTCAGTCGGCATGCCACTTGGGGAATGTCGGTCTAGATCAAGGAACACGACGATTCCATCATGAGGGCATACGGCATATGGCAACAACGGCGTTCTTTCTCATTTTATCCGATGTCGTGGGAACCCAGTATGAACGCGACGGCCGTGCCTCTTGGGGGGTTATAAAGTTCTATTTATGTAATATAACATCGAAAGATATTTACTTTAATACTTTTTGCTATGTTTACTACAATTTCGATAAGCCGAGCAGAGAGCAAAAGGGGCCCACTTATGGCGTCCAATCGCCGAATAAATTGTTCGATGATTTTCTTGGTTTTTATTATTTGAAATCTATGGCTTACGTGCCGCATGCGCTGTGTGTGGGGCTGGGGAGCTGATGGAAATGGCAGAGGATTTTCGTGCATCTGGAAATCAGCTGATTCAGGAAGCTGTCGCTGCTGAGTTGGCTTATCTCAGGCAGCTTGGCGCAAATGAAAACCTAGCCTTTGCCAGTGCTAAGTAAG
>NZ_PZKF01000115.1 GCF_003034995.1 Phaeovulum veldkampii DSM 11550
CCTAGTGTCCGCCACCTGACAGAAGATTCCCTTTTGGGATCAGGTATGTCATGCTTGAGGCATGAGACGCGATGACATCTGCCTTTACCTCGGCCCCGCCGACCGTGCGCAGCTTGAAGCTCTGTGCGCCAACCGCAACACACCGCGCAAGGTCGTCTGGCGCGCCGCGATCGTTCTGGCGACGGCCGATGGCTGCGGCACCAACGCGATCATGCGGCGTGCCAGGACGTCGAAGCCGACCGTGTGGCGCTGGCAGGCGCGGTATCTTGACGAAGGCGTCGAAGGGCTCCAGCGCGACAAGACCCGGCCCTCGCGCATCCCGCCGCTGCCGCGGGAGACGCGCCTGAAGGTGATCACCAAGACGGTGAAGGAGACGCCGCCCGATGGCACGCAGTGGAGCCGGTCGAGCATGGCCGCGGCGGTGGGCATCTCGCCGTCGAGCGTGGGGCGCATCTGGGCGGAGGCCGGTCTCAAGCCGCATCTGACGAAGGGCTTCAAGGTCTCGAACGACCCGGAGTTCGAGGCGAAAGTCACCGAGATCGTGGGGCTTTATCTCAATCCCCCCGAACGCGCGGTCGTGCTGTGCGTCGATGAGAAGTCGCAAATCCAGGCGCTCGACCGCACCCAGCCGGGGCTGCCGCTCAAGAAGGGTCGCGCGGCCACCATGACCCACGATTACAAACGCCACGGCACCACCACGCTGTTCGCCGCGCTCGATGTGAAATCGGGCATGGTCATCGGCGAATGCATGTCCCGCCACCGGGCGAAGGAGTTTCTGGCCTTCCTGCGCCGGATCGACCGTGCCGTCCTCAAGCCGCGCGATATCCATATTGTCCTGGACAACTACGCGACCCACAAGACGCCCGAAGTGCAGGCCTGGCTTGCAAAACACCCCCGGTTCAAGCTGCATTTCACCCCCACCAGCGCATCCTGGCTGAACATGGTCGAACGCTTCTTCGCCGAGATCACCAACCGGCGCATCCGCCGGGGAAGTTTCGACAGCGTCGATGATCTGGAGGAGGCGATCTATGACTACCTGCTGTTCCACAACGCCAAGGCCAAGCCCTTCGTCTGGACCAAATCCGCCGAAAATATCCTCACCAGAGAACGCCGTGCACTGGACGCACTCGATGAAATCCGTGGAAACAGGTAGCAACCGTCAGACTCGGAACACTAGGTGT
>NZ_PZKF01000116.1 GCF_003034995.1 Phaeovulum veldkampii DSM 11550
GCGCATCGATTTCACATTGCTCGCGCGGGAATACCGCGCGCTTGGAGCCACGGCCCCGAAGGACTTGCTTTGGGTGAACCTGATCTTAGGCGGCTTTGGCGTCGCAGCACTGCTGCTCAGCGTCACGCTTTTGGGCGAGGCGCTGACCCGGTTCGGCACGACACATTGGCAGACCAAGGCAGAGATGAAGCGCAACGGCTTTTTTGCCAAACCGGGCGGTGGGTTCCTGTTGGGCAAGCTCGGCTCCCCGAAATCGAAGCGCCCCTTCCTCGTGTCAAAAACCTTCCCGCATGCCTTGATCGTGGCGCCCACGGGCCGGGGCAAGGGTGTGGGCTTTGTGATTCCGAACCTTCTGACCTACAAAGGCTCGGCTGTCGTGCTCGACGTGAAGGGGGAGAACTTCCGCGAGACCTCGCGCTTCCGCGCCAGCATGGGCGACAAGGTGTTTCGGTTCGCGCCGACCGACTGGGACCGGCCGACCCACCGCTACAATCCGCTGGCGCGTATCGCGGCTATGACCAACCCTGACCGGCAGCAGATGGAGTTGAAGCTGACCGCCAAGCTCTTCCTGCAGACCGACAACGAAAAGCTGAGCGGGCTTTTGGCAGGCGGCATCGATTTGTTCGTTGCAGCCGGCCTTCTGGCCTTCGAGCGCGGCGTTCCGACCATCGGCGAGATCTACCGCATCACCGCCTCGGGCGGTGACAAGCAGAAGGAATACCTCAAGCGCGCACAGGAGGTGAAGAACACCTCGGCCAAGCTGATCTTCGAGCGCATGGCCTCGACCAACAACGACACCCTGACCTCTTACCTGTCGCTCTTGATGACCTCGGGTCTCGACACCTGGGACAACCGCGCCATCGACGCGGCCACCGCGACCTCGGATTTCTCCTTCCGGGATATCCGACGCCGCCCCCACGCGATCTATCTCGTGGTCGAGTCCGAGATGATCCGCCCTCTTGCCCCGCTGATCCGGCTGTTCTTCTCGGACCTGATCGCCTCCCTGCAGGCGCAGGAACCTGGGGATGACGAGCCCTGGCCCGTGATGATCATGCTCGACGAGTTCGACCGGCTCGGAAAAATGCCGATCGTCGCCGAAAGCATCAAGACGCTGCGCTCTTTCGGGGGCAACCTCGCCATCGTCACCCAGACCATCCCTGCGCTGGACGAGAT
>NZ_PZKF01000117.1 GCF_003034995.1 Phaeovulum veldkampii DSM 11550
ATCGGGTGTCTCCTGTAGGGGGAAGGGATCGGAGCCGGACCGGGCGATCTCTCTCCCCCGGACAAGCTCCAAATCCCCCTGCCCTTCTCTGTCTCTGGGGCGTCACGCCGCGACCTGCAGCGCCCGGGCCGCGAAGGCGCGCCAGAGCGGGTCGACGAGCCGGGCATCCAGAAGATCGGCGCGGTGGCGCAACTGAGCCGCCAGATCGGACTCGCCCCAGGCGGACGCGCGGCCGGCCTGCGCGCGCAGCTGGCTTGCCTCGGTCACGACGCCCCGCGCCTCGGCCGCGCTCGTCACCGGGTGACACCAGGCGACGGCGTGGTCGCTGGCGGCCCCGGCCAGAACAAGGCGCTCGTCGCGGTCGAGGATTGCCAGAAGCTGGGGCGCGGTATCCGGAGCCATCCCCTCGGCATGGTCGATTGCGCCCTGCATTGCGTCGGCCAGCGTCGCAAAGCGGGCGAGGACGAGGGGCGCGGCGCGGCCCGACATGAGATCAGCCGGCGCGCGGCGCGAAAGGGTCAGGACGAAGGGGTGACTGGGGTCAGCGTCGCTGGTCGGAAAACGCGGCGGGACGCCCCGCGCATAGGCGGTCGGGTGGATGGGCAATGGCAGGTCGAACATGGGGGAGATCTCCGACGGCGCGGGAAGCCGTTCTCCCCGCCTCATCCGTCAAAGAACAAACCGCCGCCCTCTTCCTCTAAGGGGAAATTGTCGGCACATTGCAATCCAAGAGCGCTTATGGTGGTTGCACCCAGACCACAAAGGATCGAGGTTATCTAAGTGTTAAAGAAACAGATTAGGACTTATCGTGTTAAGCCTTTCAGCCTTCCAGCTGTATTTGGCCTATGCTTGACAGTGGTGATTTCCCAACTCCCGCAGGCCGCTTTTGCCGACAATGACTGGGGATGTATTTCCCAAGACGCATTCTGGACGCGTGTCCAAGAAACCACCACAAGAGCAGCCAAATCCCACGAAATTACCCTAAGCGGGCGTCAGCATGATAGCGGCTACTCCCACGCAAACGATTTTTTTCAGTCGCTGCACATTTTTGAAGACGGAGCGTGGGTTATTTTCAATATGACTATACGAGAAGCAGAACCCTACGATGAAGTACTATATTGCCTGATCAGCCGAGGCACGAGCAGCGCTTTCCATCAGTTCTGATC
>NZ_PZKF01000118.1 GCF_003034995.1 Phaeovulum veldkampii DSM 11550
TACACGGAGTCATCGAACACCCGAGTTTTGACGGGTTGACGTCGCGGTTGGGACCGATTCATGTAAGGACATGATCCGGCCCGGTTTTCTTTCCCCTGCAGAGCGACGCGAGCTTGAAGCTTGCGTGCATAGTCAGCGCGAAGATCATGGGATTGCGCGGCGTGCGAATGCGATCTTGCTGCTCGATGACGGGGAAAGCTGTGCCCAGATCGCAAAGTTTCTCTACCTGGACGATGACACGATCCGTGGCTGGCATAAAACCTATCGCGATGCTGGCTGGGACGCGTTGGCCTTCGACGGCTGGAAGGGCGGTCAGTCCCGTATGACTGCTGATCAGGAGGTGGGCTTATGCGACTGGTTGCAGGATCGCTTCTGCCGCTCGACCGTTGAGATCAGGAACCATATTCTCCAAGAGTTTGGCCTGCACTATTCCCATTCCGGCTGCATCAAGCTTCTGGCGCGCTTGGGGTTCGAATATCGCAAGCCCAAGGCCCTTCCTCGCGTTGCATCGGCCGAGAAACAGGTGGCCTTTATTGCCATGTACCAACGCCTACTGGCTGAGCTTGGTGCGGATGAAGCCATCTATTTTGCCGATGCCGTCCACCCTGAATATCAGACAAAGCCTGCATACGGCTGGGTGAAAGCAGGCTCACATCCTGCCGTCACGACCACTGCAGGCCGTGGCCGCGTCAATATCCATGGCGCGGTCAACCTTGAAACCTTCGATGCCCCTTTTGTCGAACCCACAACCGTTGATGGGGTCAGTGCCGTCCAGCTTCTGGCCAAGATCGAGGAGCGCAACCCTGACAAGCGACTGATCCATGTGATCTGGGATAACGCTGCCTATCACAAGGGGTCGGATGTCAGGGAATTCCTTGCCAGGCCCGCGTGTCGCATCAATCTCATCCAGTTACCGCCGTACTGCCCACATCTGAATCCGATCGAGAGGCTTTGGGCAGTCATGCACCAATACGTGACGCACAATCGCCACTACCCCAGCCAGAAGCAGTTCGCGACTGCGATCCTGAAGTTCTTCCGCGAAACCATTCCAAATGAGTGGACATCATTCCGCGATCAGGTCTCGGACAATTTCAGGGTCATCAACCACAACAAATTTCGGGTTTTGGCGTAACTGCGGTATA
>NZ_PZKF01000119.1 GCF_003034995.1 Phaeovulum veldkampii DSM 11550
AGGGGTTGATCAGGTCGATCTCGCAGCCCTCGAAGTCAGGCGTGTTGCGCGTGGCGACGGTGGCACCACGGGTGTGGGCAATGGAAGCGATCTGGCAATCGGCCTGGGCGATCGGCCGCCCGGCGGCGCGACGTGAGGCTGCAATGGTGGCGAAGGACTGCGCGGCGTCGCTGTCGAAGGGCAGGATGCGACCGGCGAGGTCCTCGCGCAGGATACGGTCCACGGCGTCAACCAGCGCGGCGCGGCGCTTGCCGTTCCCCATGATCGCGAGGCCATAGCGCAGCTCCGCCTCCGATATCGAGGTCAGGTAGACGTTCAGCCCGTCCTGCGCGGACAGCCAGTGTTCGACCTTGGGCTCCGGGGCCGGGCGCAACAGCTCGGAGATGACATTCGTGTCGAGGATGATCATGCGTCAGGCCTGGTCGAACATGGGCGGTTCGCGCATGGCTTCACGCTGCGGAAGGTCGAGATCAACGCCGCCCAGAGGCGCGACACGCGCGCGGATCGCCGCGGCGAGATCGTGGGTAGGCTTCGCTTCGCCGACGACATGGCGCAAGATCTCGCGCGCCTCCTCTTCCATCGAGCGGCCATGTTCGGCCGCACGGATGCGAAGGCGCCTCTTCACGTCATCGTCAAGGTTCCGTATGGTGATGCTTGCCATGATATCCTCCTGAGAGGAGTGTAATCATCGCAATCAATGCGATCAAGACTAATTGCCTGAGTGCAGAGCCTCATAGCCCCGCCGCTTCTTCACTGCTGCGAGCTTCATCAACGCGGTGATCGCTTTGCCTTCGTCCGGGTGGGTCTCGATCATCATCTGGCCACGGAAGCCGATCCGACCCCACTCGCGCACCAGGCTGGCGCGACCGAAGAGGTCGCGTTGCACACTCAGCCGATAGAAGCGACGCATGTTGCGCGCCGGATCGATCCGGCGCATCTGCACGTCGGTCGGGAAGACATCGAGCTGGATCGGTTTGTGGTACATGTAGTGATCAGGTGAAGTTTCCTACACAATATCAGGTGGAAGCTTGCGCTTCCACCTCGATTTCCCCGCGTGGGAAACAGGGGGCTCACGCCCCCTTCTCGAACTTCATGACCGGGATCCCGA
>NZ_PZKF01000120.1 GCF_003034995.1 Phaeovulum veldkampii DSM 11550
GCTTCTTGGCTTTGTCGGCAAGGTTCTCTTGGATGCCATTGCCCGGGAAGACGAGGACGCCCACCGGGAGCACGTCGAGCATCGCGTCGTTGCGCTTGAAGGGCGCGGCCTTGGCGTGCTTGGTCCAGTCCGGCTTGAAGGCCACCTGCGTCACGCCCCGGGCCTCGGCCCATTTGGCTGCGATAAGTTCCGCGCCCTTCGGGCTGCCCCCGTGGAGGAGGACCATGTCGGGATACTTGGTCCGGACCTGGTCAAGTTTGCCCCAGATCAGCCGGTGATCTTTGAAGTCGGTCCCACCGGTGAGGGCAACCTTGGGTCCTGCGGGGAGCATCACCTCGGTCTCCGCGCGGCGCTTGGCGGCCAGGAAGTCGCGGCTGTCGATCAGCGCGGCGGTCATATGTTGGCGGTTCACCATCGAGCCGGTGCGGGGGCGCCAGGTCGATCCCGTATGATGGACGAACTCGGTGGCGGCGTGATCGCGCATCATGTCCATGCAGTTGCGCCGTTCGACGAGGGTCAGGCCTTCAGCCGTCAGGCGCTCCAGCTCGGTGGATTTCACCTCGGAGCCGTCCTGCTCGCGCTGGAGGCGGCGCTGCGCCTGCTCGTTCTCGTCGAGCGACCGCTCGATCCGGGCCGTGGCGCGGTGGAAGAGGTTGACCTGGCCCCAGAGCACCTCTTCGAGGTCGGGTTCCATGCGGGTGTCTTCCAGGGTCGCAACGAGGGCGTCGAAGATGTCGGCGACGGCGACCGCAAGGCGCTGCCCATCGGGCATCGGGCGCGGATCGGGTTCGTCAAAGGGGCGGTAGCCATAGAGCTGCAGCTCGTCGAGCGCATGGGCGGTCTGGGATGCGGTGTGGGCGGGTTCATACGCGTCGTCGTGGGCGTGGATCGTCATCTGTTCTTGCCTCCGGGCCTGTTTCGTCCGCGCGTCATCCCGCGCGGCCTTCATGGGCTGCGAAAGCCGTCGACGGGGGACGCCCCTTCACCCCCTTTCGGGGCCGGAACACATGTGGAGGAGGACGGGGGGCGGCTGATTTGTCTCGCGATGCAAAGGCGGCTCTGCCGCCGGCGGAAATCAGT
>NZ_PZKF01000121.1 GCF_003034995.1 Phaeovulum veldkampii DSM 11550
CCAACACGTCGGGGGGTTCGTCATCACCAAGGGTCGATTGGACGAGCTTTGCCCGATCGAGAATGCGGCGATGGACGACCGCACCATCATCGAATGGGACAAGGACGACATCGACGCGCTCGGGCTTCTGAAGGTGGACATCCTTGCCCTCGGCATGCTGACCGCGATCCGCAAGGCCTTTGCCCTGCTGGCCGATCACCGTGGGAAAAAGCTGACGCTGGCCAGTGTCCCGCCTGAAGACCCGCCGATCTATGACATGCTCTGCCGCGCCGATGCCATCGGGGTGTTTCAGGTGGAAAGCCGGGCGCAGTTGAACTTCCTGCCCCGGATGCGGCCCCGCAAGTTCTACGATCTGGTCTGCGAGGTGGCCATCGTCCGCCCCGGCCCGATTCAGGGCGGCATGATACATCCCTTCATCAACCGCCGCAGGGGCCGCGAGAAGGTCGAAGACCTCGGCCCCGCGATGATGGAGGTGCTGGGCCGCACCTATGGCGTGCCGCTGTTTCAGGAGCAGGCGATGCAGATTGCCGTGGTCGCGGCAGGGTTTACGCCTGCGGAAGCTGACCGACTGCGTCGCAGCCTCGCTACCTTCAAACGCATGGGGACAATCGGCAGCTTCCGTGACCGTTTTGTCAGCGGAATGCTGTCGCGCGGCTATGATGCAGATTTCGCGGCGCGCTGTTTCGCCCAGATCGAGGGCTTCGGCAGCTATGGCTTTCCAGAATCTCACGCAGCCAGTTTCGCGCGGCTGGTCTATATCTCTGCCTGGCTGAAATGCCACCATCAGGCGGTCTTCACCTGCGCGCTGCTGAACTCCCAGCCAATGGGGTTCTATGCCCCGGCCCAACTGGTACGAGATGCCCGTGATCATGGTGTCGAAGTCCGTCCGATCTCGGTCAACCATTCACTCTGGGACTGCACGCTGGAGGCGCGCGCCGATGGTGGCTTGGCGCTGCGTCTTGGGTTCCGCCAGATCAAGGGCATGCGGGAGGAGGATGCGGGCTGGATCGCGGCCGCGCGCGGCAACGGCTATCCCGATGTGGAAAGCCTCTGGCGTCGGGCAGGCGTTCACCCCGACACGCT
>NZ_PZKF01000122.1 GCF_003034995.1 Phaeovulum veldkampii DSM 11550
ATCACGATCTCGACGGCGCATGTGGAATATGAGACCGAGGCGCGTCACTACGCGCACGTGGACTGCCCCGGCCACGCCGACTATGTGAAGAACATGATCACGGGCGCGGCGCAGATGGACGGCGCGATTCTTGTGGTGAACGCGGCCGATGGGCCGATGCCGCAAACGCGCGAGCATATCCTGCTGGGCCGTCAGGTGGGCATTCCCTACATGGTCGTCTACATGAACAAGGTCGATCAGGTGGATGACGAGGAGCTTCTGGAGCTTGTCGAGATGGAAATCCGCGAGCTGCTGTCGTCCTACGACTATCCTGGCGACGATATTCCGATCATCCGGGGCTCGGCGCTGCATGCGATGAACGGCACGCAGCCGGAGATTGGCGAGAACTCGATCCGTGCGCTTCTGAAGGCTGTGGACGAATATATCCCGACGCCGGAACGTGCGATCGACCAGCCGTTCCTGATGCCGATCGAAGACGTGTTCTCGATCTCGGGCCGCGGCACGGTTGTGACGGGTCGTGTCGAGCGTGGCGCGATCAACGTGGGCGACGAAGTGGAGATCGTGGGGATCCGCGACACCAAGAAATCGGTCTGCACCGGTGTCGAGATGTTCCGCAAGCTGCTGGATCGCGGGGAGGCGGGCGACAACATCGGCGCGCTGCTGCGCGGGATCGACCGCGAGGGCGTTGAGCGCGGTCAGGTGCTGTGCAAGCCCGGCTCGGTGAAGCCGCACACCGAGTTCGAGGCCGAAGCCTACATCCTGACCAAGGAAGAGGGCGGCCGCCACACGCCGTTCTTTGCGAATTACCGTCCGCAGTTCTACTTCCGCACGACCGACGTGACGGGCACGGTGAAACTGCCGGAAGGCACCGAGATGGTGATGCCGGGCGACAACCTGAAGTTCACCGTTGAGCTGATCGCCCCGATCGCGATGGAAGAGAAGCTGCGCTTCGCCATCCGCGAAGGCGGCCGCACCGTCGGCGCCGGCGTGGTCTCGAAAATCCTCAAGTAA
>NZ_PZKF01000123.1 GCF_003034995.1 Phaeovulum veldkampii DSM 11550
GAACCGTCTGACCTTGTGACCCGTGTCGCGGGTGTAACGCGCTGCCGTCGAAGCCTCCAGAGTTTGGACCTCCTCCTGAAGGCGCGTATTGCGGCTCAAGCCAAGGACATAACGCAAGCCCAGCTGGTCACACAGATCCAGAACCTCCGGTGTGCAGTAATGGCTATCCGCCCGCAGCAGGATCGCGGTCTTGGGCCAGTGCTTGCGGATTTCCCGGATCAAGCGACGCAGATGTGCGGCACTCTCCGCCCCTTTCGGCCGACGGGCCGGACGTAGCAAGGCCCCGACCAGCCGTCCTTCCCCGTCAAAGACGACAATGGGCTGGAAGCCGTATTCGTCATAGTAGGCGTTGAACAGGCGCAACTGCTGGTGCCCATGAGCCGCATCAAATGTGTCGTCGATATCCAATACGATCCGCCCGGGCACACGCGCAAAGGATTGGCAGTAGAAACGGACCATCGCCCGCGCCATCCGGATCAGATCACGCTGGGTGGGCAAGTTCTCCATCCGCGAGATTGTCGGCTGCGAGCACAGCGCGGCCCCTGTCTGCGGGTTGCGATCGAGCGCCATCTTGAAGGACGGGTCATGCCGCAGATCGGCGGCGTCATTGCCATCTTCATACCCCGCGGCAATCATCATCATGCGGAACCGGATAATGTCTTCCAGACTGTGCCGGACCTTCGATGGATCGCGAGGATCGGCAAGGCAGGATGCCAACACGCCAGATAAGCTCATCCGACGCTCGACCTCCCGCAGAAGCGTCAGGCCCGCATCCGAACTCATGTCCGCCCCATCGAAATTTATCAACACGGACTTGCCATTCACGGGTGACAAAACTGGCACGGTGGGGATAGATTGCTTCATGGTGAGGGGGCCTGCCTTCGAAACTGTAGCTTTCGGTCGGAACAACCAAAAAATACAGCTTTTCATAAGGTTATGCCACCCTCACCAACCCTTCACGAATAATT
>NZ_PZKF01000124.1 GCF_003034995.1 Phaeovulum veldkampii DSM 11550
ACCGACGGCTAATGGCCCAGTGGATGGGTCGGGTTGGCTTCGAACTGAATATCCTCGCAGACCATGTCCTGGGTGAGATCCTGAAAGGCGACAGGGTCTTCGCGGATGAAACCAGCTTACCAACCCTCGCCCCTGGCACCGGTAGCGCGAAAAAGGCCTGGCTCTGGGCCTATGCCCGTGACGACACACCTTTTGGCGGGAGCGGTCCCCCCATGGTGGCCTATCGCTTCGAGGACAGCCGGTCCGGGGACTGTGTGCGGCGGCATCTCGGGGGATATCGCGGTATCCTGCAGGTGGACGGCTATGCCGCCTACAACAAGCTGGCCCGCAAGGACGGCGGCAATGATGGTGCGCTGCTCGCGGGATGCTGGGCGCACAGCCGTCGCCGCTTCTACGAACTGCACACGACCGGTGCTTCCGAGGTCGCGACTGCTACGATCGAGAAGATGACGGAGCTTTGGGCGCTTGAAGCGACCGTTCGCGGTCAAAGCCCCGAAGCCCGCACTGCCGCACGCCAGACTGTCTCGGCCGCGATTGTCGCCGCGCTGTTCGCGCTCTGGGAGCGGACCCTGCCGCGTATCTCGGGCAAGTCGAAGCTGGCAGAAGCGCTGCGCTACGCCATGACGCGTCGCGAAATCTTCGAGCGCTTCTTGATCGACGGCCGCATCGAGTTGGATTCCAACATCGTCGAACGTGCCATCAGGCCCCAGACCATCACGCGGAAAAATAGCCTCTTCGCCGGGTCAGACGGCGGCGGCCGGACATGGGCTACCATCGCGACGCTCCTGCAGACCTGCAAAATGAACAACGTCGACCCTCTTGCCTGGCTGACATTGACACTGGAGCGCATCGCCAACCAGTGGCCCAGTGCTGAAATCAATGCGCTCATGCCATGGAATTACAACGCCTGAACGGCCATGCCTTCCCGCTTACC
>NZ_PZKF01000125.1 GCF_003034995.1 Phaeovulum veldkampii DSM 11550
GGTCAGCTGGCCCTTGGCCAGCCCGGCACCATCCGTCTGCGGTCTCAGCCTGCCAGCGAATTCACGGGCACGATCACCCGCATCGGAGTGGAAAGCGACCGGGTGAATGAGGAACGCCGCGTCTGGCTGACCTGCTCGGATTGCCCGCAGCAAATGTTTCTGGGCGAACAAGCCGAGGTGCGCATCCTGACTGCCACACGCGCCACGGCCCTGATGGTGCCTGAAGTGGCGATTATCGGCTTCGACGGGTATCGCGGCACGGTCTGGATCGTCCAGGACAGTAGGCTTTCGCGCGCCGACCTGACATTCGGCGCGCGTGACGACCGGGGCCGGGTGGAAGTGACGGGCGGGTTGCCCGATGCTGCGCAGGTCGTGGCCGTCCCGCTGCAAGGCGTGGATGAAGGTCGGCTTGCCCGCATCGGAGCTGCGCCATGAACCTTGCCATCAAGGATATCCGCCACGGCCTCTTCCGCTTTGTCCTGACCTGTTTGGGACTTGGGCTTCTAATGACGGTCGTGCTTGCGATGATCGGCATCTACAACGGCCTTGTCGCCGATGCCCTGGCCGTCGTGAAGGCCCCTGCCGCTGATGTCTGGGTGGTCGAGGCTGGCACTCAAGGCCCCTTTGCCGAAGCGTCAAGCATCCCGGCCACGACCCGGGACGCCGTGGCCCGCCATGCCCGGAGTGGCCGGAGGCCGGGGCCGATCACTTACCAAACGATCGAGGCCAGCCATGCCGGCGGGGACCTTGCGGCTCTATGTCATCGGCTTTGAACCCGGTCGTCCCGGCCGGACCGGCCAGCGCATTACCGAAGGGCGGGGGGCGTGGGCGAGAAGCCACTTTGTAACTGCTGGCGAGACCGCAAGACCGGTCTGGTGCCCGGACGAGACCATCCGGC
>NZ_PZKF01000126.1 GCF_003034995.1 Phaeovulum veldkampii DSM 11550
GTTCCGAGTCCGACATTTGCTACCGATTTCCCCTGATTTGGTCGAGCGCGTCGAGTGCGCGGCGCTCTCGGGTAATGATGTCCTCGGCGGTTTTGCTCCAGACGAAGGGCTTCGGCTTGGCGTTGTGCTGGAGCAGGTAGTCGTAGATTGCGCCTTCGAGATCGTCGACGCTGGAGTAGCTGCCGCGGCGGATGCGCTTTGCCGTGATCTCGGCGAAGAAGCGCTCGACGAGGTTCAGCCAGGACGCGCTGGTGGGTGTGAAGTGCAACTTGAACCGGGGATGCTTCTCCAGCCAGGCCTGCACCTCGGGCGTCTTGTGGGTGGCGTAGTTGTCGAGAACCAGATGGATGTCGCGCGGTTTCTTCACGGCCCGGTCGATCCGGCGGAGGAAGGTCAGGAACTCCCTTGCGCGGTGGCGGGGCATGCAGTCGCCGATGACCAGGCCCGACTTGACGTCCAGCGCGGCGAAGAGCGTGGTGGTGCCATGGCGCTTGTAGTCGTGGGTCATGGTGGCCGCGCGCCCCTTCTTCAGGGGCAGGCCCGGCTGCGTCCGATCGAGCGCCTGGATCTGGGACTTCTCATCGACGCAGAGCACAACAGCCCGATCCGGCGGGTTGAGGTAGAGCCCGACGATGTCGGTGACCTTCTCCTCGAACATAGGGTCGTTCGAGACCTTGAACCCCTTCACGATATGCGGCTTCAGCCCGGCATCCGCCCATATCCGCCCGACGCTCGACGGCGATATGCCCACCGCCTCGGCCATCGTCGTGCGGCTCCAGTGCGTGGCATTGGGCGGCGTCTCCTGCACGGTCTTCGCGATCACCTTCAACCGGATCTCCCTGGGAAGCGGCGGCACGCGCGAGGGCCGCGTCTTGTCGCGCTTGAGCCCC
>NZ_PZKF01000127.1 GCF_003034995.1 Phaeovulum veldkampii DSM 11550
GATGCGGTTTCGCATTGTCATGTGGCCATCAGCCTCGGCAACCGGGCGAGGTTGTTGGCGGCCATGGTGAGGATGAAGCGGGCGCGGACCCGCTCGAGGCCGCGATAGACGGGCTGGGCCATGCCGCCGACGGTCTTGGCCCAGCCGAAGGCCTCCTCGATCCGTTTACGGTGCTTGATGGACAGGGCATAGCCCTCGTGCCGGGTGGTGCGACTGTCGATCGCCGAATATCTCGACCTCTGCGCGACATGCGGGGTAACGCAGGCCTGGCGCAGGTCGGCGACGACCTCGGCCGCGTCGAAGCCCTTGTCGGCGCCCGGTGTCAGCTGCCGGGTCGATCCGGGAGAGTGGCGGTGGATCATGTCCAATGCCGCGCGCCGTTCGGCATGGCCATCGGCCTGCGTCAGGTCGCCCTGCACGATCAGGCCCGAGCGGTTCTCCATGAGTGCATGGCCGATGAAGCAGAGCATGGCGCCGGTGCCCGGCGACTTCTTGTAAAGGCGTGCGTCCGGGTCGGTGGTGGAAGCATGGGTGGCATTGGACCGTTTCTCGCCCCGGAAATCGACTTCGGCGTTGCGGTTCTGGCGGCGGTCGCGGGGCATGGGGTCGGTCTCGGGTTCAGTTGGTGCGGGGTGATCTTCGGTGGTGGCCTCGGGTCCGTGCGAGCTGCCCGGGTCGTGGTCGGGCGGCGTGTCGGTGGCCTTCGGCTGGAAGCTCTTCATCGACGCCCAAGCCTTGACCAGCGTGCCATCGACCGAGAAGTGGTCGTCCGACAGCAGCGGCGCAACCTCGCGGTGGGCCAGGATCGCCGCCATCACCTTGCGCGACATCTCGGTCGTCATCAGCCGGTCCCGAGCCGGTCCCGGTTCTTGCTGAACACGGTC
>NZ_PZKF01000128.1 GCF_003034995.1 Phaeovulum veldkampii DSM 11550
TTTGCCGTAAATCCTGACCAGCGCATCGAGTTCCCGCGCCACCCTGGCCCCCGATATGCTGGTGTCGGCAATCAGGGCCAGGTTCTCGCGGCAGCAATCGTCGTTGACCGCCAGAATGCGGAACTTGCGGCATGCCCCGAAGGTATCGGACAGGAAGTCCAGGGACCAGCGCTGGTTCGGGCGAAGCGGCACCGGCATTGGTGTCCGACTGCCGCGTGCCCGTTTGCGGCCACGACGGCGGCGGACGGACAGGCCCTCTTCTCGGTAGATGCGGTAGAGCTTCTTTTCGTTCATGATCATGCCCTTGCGCTCCAGCATGATGCCCACGCGCCGATAGCCGAAGCGACGACGCTTCTCGGCGATCTTGTGCATCTCCTCACGGATTTCCGGGTTGTCAGGCGGCCTCTCGCGCCGCACCGTCTTCGGATCGACACCGATCAGGACGCAGGCCCGACGCTGAGAGATCGGATGATCCCTCAGCGCCCGCAGAACTGCATCCCGCCGCACCATCGGCGTCGTCAGGGCTTTCCCAGCAAGTCTTTGAGAACCACATTGTCCAGCATCGCATCTGCCAACAGGCGCTTCAGCTTCGCGTTCTCGTCCTCGAGCTGCTTCAGCCGCTTGGCATCAGACAGGTCCATCCCGCCATACTTGGCCTTCAGCTTGTAGAAAGTCGCCGGGCTCAGCCCGTGCTTCCGGCACAGCTCTGCCGTTGGCAAGCCAGCCTCCTGCTCCTTGATCATCCCGATAATCTGCGCCTCGGTAAAACGGCTTTTCCTCATGTCGTCTGCTCCTTCTCAGGTTGGGCAGACTCTACATCACAGCGAGGGAACTTCCGGGGGGCAGGTCATACC
>NZ_PZKF01000129.1 GCF_003034995.1 Phaeovulum veldkampii DSM 11550
CTTCAGCCCATTGCGGTCATGAAACCGGTCGATCCATGCGCCGTTCAGGTCGGCCAGCGCGGTACGGTTCTCGGCCAGGGCCAGTGTCTCGGTCTCGAACCGCCCCATCTGCGAAGCCGAGGCCGCTTGCGCATCGACGGCACGGCCGCCCACGACCTGGCGCATGACCGGATCGAGGGCCAGCCGGTCGGCATCGTTGACATCCTCGTATCCCGCCAGTCGCCCGAACACCGATTGCCGGAAAAGGCCGTCAAGCCGATGGACCGTGTTCTTGCCGCGTCGCGTGTCGCGCAAAGCTGATGCCGCCAGATCGGACAGCCCGAGCGCGTCATCCAGCTCGCGCATCACCAGCAGGCCGCCGTCGGAACTGAGCTGCGCTCCCCGGAACTCCACATGCACCCGGCGGTCGAAATCGACTCGATCTGCCCGCTTCGAACCCGCACCCTCTGGGTGATCCATGAAGCCCGCCCCTCGCAGCCGTCAACACCATGATTCATATCGGAAATAACACGATCACGACAGCAAAATCAGCAACTTACTTGGGGAATGTGGGGTAAAGCCTTTGGCTGTAAGGGTGCGCTTCAAGAGCGGTTTTTCAACCTTTGCAGCGATATCTTCGGGGGCGACCGGACCATTTCCCTCAACAAACACATAAGTATTGTTAATCGACTGATCGACGTTGTTACCGTCGCCGTTGATGCCTGTCGATTGGGAGGTGGGCGAATGCTTCGCCCCAAACCAGCTTCTTATGAACCGCAAATGAGCAATCCCTTATCCCGGC
>NZ_PZKF01000130.1 GCF_003034995.1 Phaeovulum veldkampii DSM 11550
GGGAATGGATGAGGCTTCGGCAAAAGGCCCCTTGGTGCCCGCCTCGACCACCCAGACGTCCGCCGCGGGGGCCTCGACCACCGCCAACGCATCGGCCACAAGGCCATTGTAGATGCCGATCATCGCCAGAACGACCGTCATCAGCAGGCCCAACCCGAAACAGGTCAGCACAAAGCGGAACAGGCCATGCCGGATGTCTTTCAGCGCCAGATTCATGGCGCGTCCTCGATCCGGGCCAGTCTGCCTTCGTCGGCGCCTTTCGTCGGCATGGCGACAATCGCGGCACCGTCGGGCAGGCCGCCCGTCACCTCAACCCGACCCCGGTCGTCGCGTGCGCCAAAGGTCAGCTCGGCGCGGCGCAACCGGCCATCCTGCACCAGCCAGACCGTGCCGCGAAAGCCGTCAAAGCCGGTGATCGCCACCTCGGGCACCATCAGCGCGTTGTCGCGTATGCCAGTCAGGATGCGCACCTCGGCCTGTTCGCCAAGGAACATCGCTTCGGGGCAGTCGTAACAGGTCAGCCAGACGCGGCGCTCTTCGTTCACTCGGTCACTTTCCAGCCCGATCCGGGCGACGGTGCCGTGAAACTCGGCCGCAGGCTGTGACCGCAGGCGGATGACCCCAACTTGCCCAAGCGCCAGTTGGCCGGCGCGTTCTTCGTCGATGAAGGCCTGAACCCAAACCGATGCCGGATCAATCAGGCTGAAGATTGGATCACCGGCCTTGACCACCGTGCCCGGCTCGACGTGGCGAGCCACGAT
>NZ_PZKF01000131.1 GCF_003034995.1 Phaeovulum veldkampii DSM 11550
GGGGATTGAGGAGGCTTCGGCAAAAGGCCCCTTGGTGCCCGCCTCGACCACCCAGACCTCTGCCGCGGGCGCTTTGACCACCGCCAAAGCATCGGCCACAAGCCCGTTGTAGATGCCGATCATCGCCAGAACGACCGTCATCAGCAGGCCCAAACCGAAACAGGTCAGCACAAAGCGGAACAGCCCGTGGCGGATGTCTTTCAGCGCCAGATTCATGGCGCGTCCTCGATCCGGGCCAGTCTGCCTTCGTCGGAGCCTTTCGTCGGCATGGCGACAATCGCGGCACCGTCGGGCAGGCCGCCTGTCACCTCAACCCGGCCCCGGTCGTCGCGCGCGCCAAAAGTCAGTTCGGCGCGGCGCAACCGGCCATCCTGCACCAGCCAGACCGTGCCGCGAAAGCCGTCAAAGCCGGTGATCGCCACCTCGGGCACCATCAGGGCGCGGTCGCGTGTGCCGGTCAGGATACGCACCTCGGCCTGTTCGCCAAGAAACATCGCGGGCGGGCAATCCGAGCAGGTCAACCAGACGCGGCGCTCTTCGTTCACGCGGTCGCTTTCCAGCCCGATCCGGGCGACGGTGCCGTGAAACTCGGCCGCAGGCTGTGACCGCAGGCGGATGACCCCAACTTGCCCAAGCGCCAGTTGGCCGGCGCGTTCTTCGTCGATGAAGGCCTGAACCCAAACCGATGCCGGATCAATCAGGCTGAAGATTGGATCACCGGCCTTGACCACCGTGCCCGGCTCGACGTGGCGAGCCACGAC
>NZ_PZKF01000132.1 GCF_003034995.1 Phaeovulum veldkampii DSM 11550
CCCGCACAAGCGGTGGAGCATGTGGTTTAATTCGAAGCAACGCGAAGAACCTTACCAACTCTTGACATCCCCCTGACCGGTACAGAGATGTACCTTCCCCTTCCGGGGCAGGGTGACAGGTGGTGCATGGTTGTCGTCAGCTCGTGTCGTGAGATGTTGGGTTAAGTCCCGCAACGAGCGCAACCCTTGTCCTTAGTTGCCAGCATTAAGTTGGGCACTCTAAGGAAGACTGCCGGTGACAAACCGGAGGAAGGTGGGGATGACGTCAAATCATCATGCCCCTTATGAGTTGGGCTACACACGTGCTACAATGGACGGTACAAAGGGCAGCGAAGCCGCGAGGTGGAGCCAATCCCAGAAAGCCGTTCTCAGTTCGGATTGCAGGCTGCAACTCGCCTGCATGAAGTCGGAATCGCTAGTAATCGCAGGTCAGCATACTGCGGTGAATACGTTCCCGGGTCTTGTACACACCGCCCGTCACACCACGAGAGTTTGTAACACCCGAAGTCGGTGAGGTAACCTTTTTGGAGCCAGCCGCCGAAGGTGGGACAGATGATTGGGGTGAAGTCGTAACAAGGTAGCCGTATCGGAAGGTGCGGCTGGATCACCTCCTTTCTAAGGAAAATGTCCATGTGGCATTGCCCATCGTTCAGTTTTGAGGGTTCGTCCCTCGATTGTTCCTTGAAAACTGAAGATTCATCAAGACATCAAAACCAATTATTTCACATATGGTCCGTGAGGACCGTGTGTC
>NZ_PZKF01000133.1 GCF_003034995.1 Phaeovulum veldkampii DSM 11550
AGCCCATTGCAAGACCGAACGCCTGCCAGACTGCCATCTTGGCCTGCTCATATTACAACAAAAAGCGACATTGGTAAAAGTTGCACTTTATAATATTATTGATAATGCAAGATTATGGAGAACCTACGATGACGACCGCCCCAAGGGCGTTGACGCGGGTTTGGGTCGCCCCGCCTGACGGCACTTGTGCGACGATGACCCAGGCAGGATCGAGAGATATGAGCATCTCGAAGTCCTCTCCCGCAGACCGTCGGTCCGCAGGCCTTGCCGAAGCCAAGGCGGCACAAGCGGCGCTTGGCCGGACAAGATGGTGCACTTGCAGGGCGACGGTGTCCTGCAGGCACTGCTGGACGCGCGCAACCTGATCACCGCCCGCGCCAAAGACCTGATCTCCTTTGCTGCACATTACGTGATCAAAGGAGCGGCACAAAACCGCGACAAGACCACCCTGCTCAAGTCAGAACCGCTCGCTCTTGTAGCTGTAGCGATAGTTGTAGTCGTAATGTTGCCCCCCGTATTTGTTGACCTCCGTGATCCGGTAGTCGTTCAAAACAGCCCCCGTCACCTTGACGCCCGAGTTCTCGAACAGACGCCGGGCTGCCTCGACCTCGCCCATCATGGTTTGCAGATGGCGTGTCACAAGAATGATTGCTCCGGTATACCGTCCGATAACAACGGGGTCGGTTACGGCAAGCGCCGGCGGGCTGTCGACGATGATCAGGTCAAATCGATCATTCAGTTGCTTTAG
>NZ_PZKF01000134.1 GCF_003034995.1 Phaeovulum veldkampii DSM 11550
ATGGCGCAGATCTTCGCGGCCCATGCCGAACGCGCGGCCCGCATTGACGCGCTGCGCCCCGGCAACAAGGACCGCCTTTTCGATGGCCTCATGGCCGCCGGCATCACCCATGTCACCGTGACCTTCGACGGTGCTGGCGACAGCGGCCAGATCGAAAGCATCGGCGCATGGTCCGGCGAGACCGCGGTCGATTTCCCCGCGACTGAAATCCCCTATGCCGCGCTGACGTGGGACGATCCCGAGGTCGAGATGCGCAGCCTGTCACTGGAGGATGTGGTCGAGCAACTCGCCTACGATTTCCTCTCCGATACCCATGGCGGTTGGGAGAACAACGACGGCGCCTGGGGCGAGTTCTGCTTCGACGCCGCGGCGCGCTGCATCCATCTCGAGTTTAACGAGCGGTACACCTCGTCCGAACTCTTCACCCATGATTTCTGAGGGGGCGGGTATGGCACATCCGTATCACCACGCCCTGTCCTCGGTGAAGAAATGGGGCGGCACGGTCGATGACTTCATCTCGGTGCATGCCTGGTTAGATGTTATCTGGACAGGCAAGGCTTTTCTCGACCTGTCGGGTAGCGATAGTCCATAGGAGGGGCCCCGCCGTCCGCTCCGCGCGGATCAAAGCGCTGGCGGTGCGGACGGCGGGGAGGTTCCTGTGGTCTATCGCGATTGTCGCGCATCTCCGATTCATCTGTTTATGTTTGACTGTCTTTAGCCACTACCCATCTGCCAG
>NZ_PZKF01000135.1 GCF_003034995.1 Phaeovulum veldkampii DSM 11550
AGCTCGTCAGGCTCATAACCTGAAGGTCGTCAGTTCAAATCTGACTCCCGCAACCAAATTTTCCTACAACATATCAAAGGCTTAGGCCGAAACAGAGCGCCCCACGGGGCGCTTTTTGCGTTGCAACTCGCCACAACATCTTTCCGCGCAATTCCAAAGGCTTTGACCTGCCCCCCGTCCGGTCCGTCCCGTTCGTACTAACGTAACGAAGGTACCGTTTCCGGGGTTTTGGGGGTTATAAGTTAGGGTTCGGGGTTTTCCGGGGGTTTTTCGGGGGTTCGGGAACGAACGGCCGGCCCGGGGCCCGGGGCCGGTTCGGTTCCGACCTACTAACGTAAAGGTACGTCCTAACGAACGGTCCCGGGTCCCGGGCCGGCCGGTCCGGGTACCGGGGGGTACCGGGGTTTCGTTTTGGTTCCCGACCCGACGGACGGGAAAGGTAAGGGGTCCGGGGTCCGTACGGTTACGGTTTTGGTTTAGGTTACGTACTAAGTACGGCCCGACCGAAGGGGACCGGGACCGACGGTAAACGGTCGGGCCGGGGGCCGGGACTACGGTCCGGAACGGAACCGGGTCCCGGTAACGGAAAGTTTACCTTTTCCCGTTTCCGTTACGGACGGACTTACGTTTCCGGTCCGGCCGACGGACGGTCGTCCGGTTCCGGTTAAGGAACGTTTCCGTTTACGTAGTTAGGTACCGACCTTACTTTCGTCGTCGT
>NZ_PZKF01000136.1 GCF_003034995.1 Phaeovulum veldkampii DSM 11550
ATCAGGCGCAGATCGACTTCGCGAACGAGGGGGGCGAGACCTATATCTGCGGGAACCCGCCCTATCTGGGGTCAACGTGGCAAAGCACGGAACAAAAAGAGGATTTGCAGCGCATATTCGAGGGGCGTACGAAAAGTTGGAAGTCGCTCGACTATGTCGCGGGCTGGTTCATGAAGGCCGCCGATTATGGGCTGCACACGCCGACTGTGTCGGCATTCGTGTCCACCAATTCGATCTGTCAGGGGCAGCAGGTGCCGATCCTGTGGCCGCTGATCTTTCAGACAGGGCATGAGATCGCTTTTGCCCATACCAGCTTCAAATGGGCGAACCTTGCCAGCCATAACGCGGGTGTGACCGTGGCGATTGTGGCGATTTCCAATCATGCTGGGCCAGTTCGAAAGCTCTTCGCCTTGAATGAATTGGGTCAGACAGTTGTCAAAGAGTCTGAAAATATTAACGCCTATCTTGTCGCTGCACCTGACATAATCGTTGCTCCACAATCGAAACCAAAAGATGGTCGTGGATTGATGGAATGGGGAAACAAGCCGACAGACGGCGGAAACTTCTTCATGGATGCAGATGAGCGGCACGCTCTATTGTCTAATTGGCCGCAGGCTGCGAAGTTCGTGAAACGCTTTCTGGGTGCCCAGGAATTCATTCGCGGACAAGAGCGTTACTGCCTTTGGATCGAAGATTCAGATCGTGAAGAAGCTG
>NZ_PZKF01000137.1 GCF_003034995.1 Phaeovulum veldkampii DSM 11550
CTTCTTCTCCGGGTACCGTCATTATCTTCCCCGGTGAAAGAGCTTTACAACCCTAAGGCCTTCATCGCTCACGCGGCATGGCTAGATCAGGGTTTCCCCCATTGTCTAAGATTCCCCACTGCTGCCTCCCGTAGGAGTCTGGGCCGTGTCTCAGTCCCAGTGTGGCTGATCATCCTCTCAAACCAGCTATGGATCGTCGGCTTGGTAGGCCATTACCCCACCAACTACCTAATCCAACGCGGGCCGATCCTTCTCCGATAAATCTTTCCCCCAAAGGGCGTATACGGTATTACTCTCAGTTTCCCGAGGCTATTCCGTAGAAAAGGGTACGTTCCCACGCGTTACTCACCCGTCCGCCGCTACCCCCGAAAGGGCCGCTCGACTTGCATGTGTTAGGCCTGCCGCCAGCGTTCGTTCTGAGCCAGGATCAAACTCTCAAGTTGAAAGCACAATAAGTGCTATCCTTGACGCATGAACCTCTGCACATCACTCAATCCCATAAGAGAAAGAGTGCTTCTGTTCTACGTGCATCGCTACACAAGGCAACGAAGCCGCAAAACAGTGAAGCTGACACTCGCATCATCGGGCCGAAACCCTAGCAAGCCGATATGCAGCGTCCAGTCATCGAAACGACCCAAACCGCCCACATATCTCTTCAGTAACCAATCATGTCAAAGAGCAAGAGACAAATTCAACACGGCCCGCCAA
>NZ_PZKF01000138.1 GCF_003034995.1 Phaeovulum veldkampii DSM 11550
TGCTCGACTGGTCGACCGGCGTCTACAACCCCGATGTCGAGATCAGCCGCGACACGACCACGCTCTATGCCTCGGACCGTGACGTCTTCCTGTTCCTCGTAGACGACCACAACCCGATCGAGGCGGGGCGTCTGCCCGACGGCTCCCCCGATCTCTACTTCCGTGGATTCTACTGCTGGAACTCCGAGGTGGGCGCGAAGACCCTGGGGATGGCAAGCTTCTACCTGCGGGCGGTGTGCCAGAACCGCAACCTCTGGGGCGTCGAGGATTTCCAGGAGATCAAGATCCGCCACTCGAAATACGCGGCCTCGCGCTTTGCCCATGAGGCGGCCCCGGCGCTGACGCGCTTCGCCAATTCCTCGCCGCAGGGCTTCGTGAACGGCATCAAGGCTGCGCGGCAGCAGATCGTGGCACGCAGCGACGAGGATCGCGCTGATTTCTTGCGCAAGCGGGGTTTCTCGAAAGCCGAATCCGGCAAGATCATCGAGAAGGTGCTGATGGAAGAGGGCCGCCCGCCCGAGAGCATCTTCGATTTCGTGCAGGGCATCACGCGGCTTGCGCGCGACAAGACCCAGCAGGACGCCCGGCTCGACATGGAGGGGCGCGCCAAGAAGCTTCTCGACCGGGTCGGCTGACATGATTTGGGGCGCCCCCATGGGTGCCCCAACTTTCCAAGGGGTCGTCGATCAGAA
>NZ_PZKF01000139.1 GCF_003034995.1 Phaeovulum veldkampii DSM 11550
GCCGCGCCTTGTCCACGACCGAGGCCAGCAGGATATTTTCCTGTTCGGTCTGGCTTAGGGCCGCCAGATGCTTCCATTGCCGCAAGGTTGCGGTCAGCAGATCGACATCCGCGCCGGGCGTCACGCGCACGATCACTGCCGCGACCGAGGCCGACTTGACCGCCCCCGCCCCGCGCGCGGCCTGCACCCGTTGATCTGCCGGAGCAAGTTCCGTTTGCAGCGCCATCGCATCGGCAAGCGTCATGTAAACCGCCGGATCGCCGCCCGAGTTCATTGCCCCTTCGACCAGCCCGACCACGGTAAAGCGGTTGCGGCCAAGGCGGATGGTGTCGCCCAGCACAAGGCCAGTCTTGCGGTCGGCCACCAGTTCGAAATGGCTGGTGCCGATGCCGCGCCCTTCGGCGATGATCTGCGGGCCACCCGGACGTCCGGTTTCATAGCCGATGACATAAAGCCGCAAGGCGCGGTCAAGGAAGGGGGCCTCGATGGTCTGGTAATTGATGGCCCCGGCTTCGGCCACGCCGGGCATGCGGGCCACGGTGTCCCGGCTGTCGGC
>NZ_PZKF01000140.1 GCF_003034995.1 Phaeovulum veldkampii DSM 11550
TTTCAACCCGTTGCGGTCATGAAACCGGTCGATCCATTGGCCGTTCAGATCGGCCAGCGCCGCCCAGTTCTCAGGCAAAGCCAGCGTCTCGGTCTCGAACCGTCCCATCTGCGATGCCGAAGCAGCTTGCGCCTCGACGGCCCTGCCGCCAACGACCTGACGCATCACGGGATCGAGGGCCAAGCGGTCGGCATCGTTCACATCCTCGTATCCGGCCAGTCGTCCGAACACCGATTGCCGGAACAATCCGTCAAGCCGATGAAGCGTGTTCTTCCCGGTGCGGCTGTCTCGCAGCGCCTCCGACGCCAGATTGGACAGGCCGAGCACGTCATCAAGCTCGCGCATCACCAGCAGGCCACCGTCTGAACTGATCTGCGCACCACGGAACTCCAGACGCACACGGCGGTCGAAATCGACCCGATCTGCCCGCGCCAAGCCCGCACCCTCCGGGTGATCCATGAAACGCGCCCCTCGCAGCCGCCAACGCCATGATTTATATGCGAAATATCACGATCAGGACAGCGAAATCAGCGACTTACTTGGGGAATGT
>NZ_PZKF01000141.1 GCF_003034995.1 Phaeovulum veldkampii DSM 11550
GGCAGATCGGACTGTTCCTGGGTATCCTCCTGGCGGTGTCTGCCGTGGTGATCGCGCTGATCATCTACACCATGACCATGGAAAAGCTGAAGCAGATCGCCACGCTAAAGCTGATCGGCGCACCGGACCGCACCATCATCGGGCTGATCGTGCAGCAATCGCTGATCCTTGGAACCGCAGGTTGGGGCATCGGTCTGGTTCTAATCCTGCTGGTCAAGGATGTCTTTCCGCGCCGCGTCGTGCTGGAGCCGTTCAACGTGGCCGTTCTGGCCGGGATCATCGTCGTGGTCTGTCTGGCCGCCAGTGGCCTTGGCGTGCGCGCCGCCCTGAAGGTGGACCCTGCCACCGCGCTGGGGGGCTGAGCCATGGCTATCGGTGATATTCTGGTCGATGTGCAGGCCGTGGCCAAGCACTATGGCGACGGCGAAACCCGCGTCGATGCACTGCGTCAGGTTGACCTGCAGGTGCGTGCAGGCGAGGTGATCGCGCTTTTGGGGCCCTCGGGGTCTGGCAAGACGACGCTTTTGAACATC
>NZ_PZKF01000142.1 GCF_003034995.1 Phaeovulum veldkampii DSM 11550
TTTTCCTACAACATATCAAAGGCTTAGGCCGAAACAGAGCGCCCCACGGGGCGCTTTTTGCGTTGCAACTCGCCACAACATCTTTCCGCGCAATTCCAAAGGCTTTGACCTGCCCCCCGGTCGTCCCTCGTTCATAACGAGAGTCCTTGGGGTTGATAGTGGTCGGTTTCGGGTTGGGCAAGCGCGCCGGGCGCGTTGCCATCAAGTAGCTCAAGCGTCCGGCGCGCGTCGGACGGGGTCTTGTTGCCCAGCGAGGAATGGGGCCTGACGTTGTTGTAGTCATAGCGCCAGAGGGCCAGCGTGCGGCGGGCATCGGCAAGGCCGTCGAAGATTTCCTCGTTCAGGCATTCGTCGCGCAGGCTGCCGTTGAAGCTTTCGATGTAGCCATTCTGCTGCGGCTTGCCCGGATCGATGTAGTGCCACTCGACACCGTTCTCGTTGGCCCATTTCAGGATCGCCTTGCTGGTGAACTCGGTCCCATTGTCACTGACGATGCAAGCCGG
>NZ_PZKF01000143.1 GCF_003034995.1 Phaeovulum veldkampii DSM 11550
CCTGCAGGTTTCCAGCTATTGCCCATGTCGGTCAGGTTGACGAAGAAGTCGTTGGTCAGCGCGCCCACACGGTCAGTGAACACACCATGCGCGCTGCCGCCGTGGTTGGCACCCAGAACCCGCAGCCCCCCCACCAGAACGGTCATCTCCGGCGCGCTCAGCCCCATCAGTTGCGTGCGGTCCAGCAACAGCTCCTCGGCACTGACGACGTAATCCTTTTTCAGCCAGTTGCGGTAGCCATCATGGATCGGCTCCAGAACGTCGAAGGATTCGGCATCGGTCATGTCGTCGGTGGCATCACCACGGCCCGGCGCGAAGGGAACGGTGATGTCAAAGCCCGCGGCTTTTGCCGCCTGCTCGACCCCGACATTGCCCGCCAGCACGATCACATCGGCCACGCTTGCCCCGGTTT
>NZ_PZKF01000144.1 GCF_003034995.1 Phaeovulum veldkampii DSM 11550
AAGCCGGGGCAAGCGTGGCCGATGTGATCGTGCTGGCGGGCAATGTCGGGGTCGAGCAGGCGGCAAAAGCCGCGGGCTTTGACATCACCGTTCCCTTCGCGCCGGGCCGTGGTGATGCCACCGACGACATGACCGATGCCGAATCCTTCGACGTTCTGGAGCCGATCCATGATGGCTACCGCAACTGGCTGAAAAAGGATTATGTCGTCAGTGCCGAGGAGTTGTTGCTGGACCGCACGCAACTGATGGGGCTGAGCGCGCCGGAGATGACCGTTCTGGTGGGGGGGCTGCGGGTTCTGGGTGCCAACCACGGCGGCAGCGCGCATGGTGTGTTCACTGACCGTGTGGGCGCGCTGACCAACGACTTCTTCGTCAACCTGACCGACATGGGCAATAGCTGGAAACCTGCGGG
>NZ_PZKF01000145.1 GCF_003034995.1 Phaeovulum veldkampii DSM 11550
GGGGACGGGGGGGCCGGGGGTTCGGGTTTGGGTCCGGTCCCGTCCGTCGTCGACCGAACGTACTTCGGGGTCGGGGTCGGTCGGGGCCGGGCCGGGCCGGACTTAGTTCGACCGACCGGGCCGGTCGGTTCCGGTTCCGTCGTCGGTAGGGGACGGACGGACCGGGCCCGGTCCGGTCCCGGCCCCGGACCGTAGGTCCCGGGCCCCCCGGCCCCGGGCCGGGGTCGGGTCGTCGTACCGAACCCCGAAAAACCCCGTAAAACCGGTCCCGGGCCCCGGTCCGTTTTCGGTTTCGGACTACTACCCGACCCGGCCGACTTTACGTTTCCGGCCGACGAACGGACCCCGGACCCCGGGACCCCGGTCCCGTTCGTTTTCCTTTACGACCGGCCCGTCGGGT
>NZ_PZKF01000146.1 GCF_003034995.1 Phaeovulum veldkampii DSM 11550
GCCGATTGGTCTTTGACCAGCTTGCAGCTGAAACTGATCAAGATCGGTGCCCGTGTGGTGCGTCACGCCCGCGCCATCACCTTCCAACTCGCCGAGGTCGCCGTGACTGGCCCAATGGTCAGGGCTATCCTTGCCGCCATCCACCGATTGCGAACGCCGCCGCTATGCGCGTAACCGCGAAATTGGCCAAAACTCAACGAAAGAGGCTCGACAGGTCTGCCCACCGCGCTGAAAAACGTCGCTGCCGGGAAAAGACGCCGCGGGTTCGCGGCCCGATCCGCCCAACTCCAGGCGTTTGCGCGACCGCAGACGCCGCTCGGCGCGAAAAACGCTTGTCCAGCGGGCAAAATCAGGCGATCTTGACGTCAGACGGCAGGCCACTTGGGGAATGTCGG
>NZ_PZKF01000147.1 GCF_003034995.1 Phaeovulum veldkampii DSM 11550
GGCACCCAGACCGGGTCGTCAATGCCAAGGCCCACGAACCAGCGGAACAAGAGGTTGTATTCCATCTGCTCCATCAACTGCCGCTCGGAGCGGATGGAGAACAGGATCTGGATCAGGCTCGCCCGGATCAGCCGTTCCGGCGGGATCGAGGGGCGACCGAAATCGCTGTAGAGCGCCTCGAACTCGGCATCGAGACTGGCCAGGGCCTCGTTCACCACCTGCCGGATCTTGCGCAGCGGATGGCGCGCAGGGATGCGCCCCTCAAGATCGACATAGCTGAACAGCGACCCGCTCGTCTCGTCCGCCCCGCGCATTCTCACCCCCCAAAGCCTGCGGACGGTGAATCATGTTCCTCAAATCAGGCCAAGCGCCAACTTCTTCAGCGGCCTG
>NZ_PZKF01000148.1 GCF_003034995.1 Phaeovulum veldkampii DSM 11550
ACGGCCGAGGCGCTGGCGCGCAAGCTGGGCGGCAGCTTTTCCCCCCCTACCCCCGACCCGAACCTAAACGTTTCGGTAGTACCCCGGTCCCCCGGGACGGGGACGGGACCGAACGTACTACTACGTCCCGGACCGTAGTCCGGACCGTAGGTCGGGTCGGTCGGCCGGCCCGGGCCCGGGACGGGAAGGTAGTAGGGACCGGGCCCGGGTCGGGTACCGAACCTAGTACCGGACCCCGACCGACGGCCCGGACCGGGTAGGGTTTTCGGTTTCCGGGCCGGACTACCTTTCCGTTAGGGGTAAGGGGTACGGTCGGTAACCGGAAACCCCCGAACCAGTCCGGTTCCCTTACTA
>NZ_PZKF01000149.1 GCF_003034995.1 Phaeovulum veldkampii DSM 11550
GGCCGAAGCCGGGTTGATGGGGGCGGGCGTTCAGCCAAAGGATGCAGCCGTGCTGCTGACCTCGCTTGTTCAGGGCATCGCCATCCGGTGGAGCCTTGGCTCGCGCAACTTTGACATCGTGCCCGAGGGGATGCGCCTGCTGGAGGTGCAATTGGTCCTGTTTGCCTGTAGGGAGGGGCAGAAATGAAAACTCATCACATCGCCGGTGTTGCGGCCATAGCCTTTGGATCGTTGACGCTGATATCAGGCGGATCGGCCCTGTTCGGAGCGGTCGACATGGGGGCCGTCGTGCCCTTCGTCCTGTGGTTCAACTTTCTCGCAGGCTTCGCCTATGTCATTGGCGGCCTGCTTCTGATGA
>NZ_PZKF01000150.1 GCF_003034995.1 Phaeovulum veldkampii DSM 11550
TCGGGCATCGGCTTGCGTTGCCCGTGGCGCTGACCATCCTGATCGCGACCGCAACGGTCTTTGCCGTGTTCGGCTGGCGGGTTTTCGCAGGAGATGCCTTCGAGATGCGCACTGTCGGGGCCATGACACTGCGGACATTGTTCTGGGCCGCGATGGTGTGGGTTGCCATGAAGGCACGGGGCAGGAAAAGTCGCCTGTAGCGGCGTCAACCACTCCTGGTGCGTCTTCGATTCAAACCTCTACTGTTTCATCCACGGTACTGACACATCGACTGAGCCATAATGAGCGAACACCTCTGGCAAAAGGATCAGGGCCGCAATCCTGTAAGTCCTAGCGTGACAGACATACCCGA
>NZ_PZKF01000151.1 GCF_003034995.1 Phaeovulum veldkampii DSM 11550
GGGATTTATATATGCTCACACTGAGTATTTATAAATGAAACACAACAACTACGCAGAACACGAACTACGACTACGCATTAAGGCAGAAGGCGCAAATTGGGTTGCACGACAACAGTTTTGGCTGTTTGGCACAGCAAAATACGTTGACGGCACAGAGATACACGAGAGCAAGGCACACAAAGACATAAGGCATTATTTCAATACAGTTGATAAGGCGATACTGCGCAGACAAGACTATGACGAAGGCAGAAGGCTACAAAGGTTGGTATTTATTGAGCACGGCAGAAATCGTGTTAACACGCATTTCCACTTTTTTCTCAAAGGCACACACTTAACCCGGC
>NZ_PZKF01000152.1 GCF_003034995.1 Phaeovulum veldkampii DSM 11550
GCCGGGTTCAGTGTATCTGCTTGTCTTCATTCGAAATCTCCTCGTTCATCTTGCCGAGAAAATTCTACTTTTGCAGCCCCTTAAATTCGGGGGGGATTACCTAAACACATGCCCATTCTGGCAATCTGCGTATCAGCCCGGTCTATTTGATGTTTCGCCATCCAAACACATCTTGGGTACTCCAGAGGTGAACCAAATCCATCGTGGAAAAGACAAAATTATCCGGGTACTGATAAACTTTGCGAACTCTGACAGGCTATGAGCGAAAACAACCTGTGGGGAACTTGGGTCTGATGTCAGGCGGACCACAGAGATGTTTCGGCTTATCAACTCCAAAG
>NZ_PZKF01000153.1 GCF_003034995.1 Phaeovulum veldkampii DSM 11550
TGCCCCCCCCGCCCCCGACGACCGACCGACCCGTCCCGTCGAAAACGAAAAAGTACGGTTCGGGTTGGTCGGCCGGGTCGGGGTCGGGGGTTCGGGGGTTCCGGGGCCCGGGACGTAGTTCGGTTTCGGTTAAGGGAACGGGGGCCGGGACTAGTAGTTAGTTCCGGCCCCGACCCGACCCCGGCCCCCGTCCGTAACGGGAACCGGGGCCGGGGCCGGGAACGGGAACGGGGGCCGGGACGAAGTAGTCGACCCTACCCGGTCCCGGACCGGTACGGGTCCGGCCGGG
>NZ_PZKF01000154.1 GCF_003034995.1 Phaeovulum veldkampii DSM 11550
ATCAAATGCCCAAATCAGCACTGGCCCACCGCAGGCCGCCGCTTTGGGCGCAAGATCAAGGCGTTGCAAGACGGAGGGTGCGGTGGCGATGCAATTCTGGAAACCCGGCATTCTGGAGCCGGGGCGTTTTGCCGGGATTTCCACCAGCTCGGCCAAACCTGATGCCCTGCACCAACATCATGTCGAGGCCCTGGCCTGCGAAGTGGTGGCCCGACTGGCGCAGCGCCGCCCCGCCCCCGATCTGCCCGCGGATCCGGGCGCCGATGCCCTGCCCGACGCGGAC
>NZ_PZKF01000155.1 GCF_003034995.1 Phaeovulum veldkampii DSM 11550
CTAGTGTTCCCCGCCTGACATAAGATTCCCAAGGCCGCTGCATCGTGGCATGATCGGCGGATGAGACGAACCGACATCTGCCTTTACCTTGGCCCCGCCGACCGCGCTGAGCTTCAAGCCCTGCTGACCAACCGCAACACGCCGCGCAAGCTTGTCTGGCGGGCCGATATCGTGCTGGCGACAGCGGACGGTCGGGGAACCGTCGAGATCATGCGGCGGACGGGCATGTCGAAGCCGACGGTCTGGCGCTGGCAGGAGCGGTATCTCGATGAGGGCGTGCC
>NZ_PZKF01000156.1 GCF_003034995.1 Phaeovulum veldkampii DSM 11550
TACCGCAAAAATTCATGAAGCTTTGGTTTTTGCGCGTAGGGGGTTGTTTGGAAGCGTCCCGATTTCATCGTCGCATTGTGGCTCGCCGCCCTGATTTTGGATCGGGCGTTCTGTGCGATGTGTGTTTATTGGTTGGGATTTCTTGGGTGAGCGGGGTGTGTTGTTCAGCGTCAGGTGGGCTGAGGCGGAAGCAATGCTGCAAATAACAGCCTGATCAGTGATTGGCGTGGGGATGAGGCCGGCAATGTCATGACGATGCGGGTTTTCTTCT
>NZ_PZKF01000157.1 GCF_003034995.1 Phaeovulum veldkampii DSM 11550
TGGATTCTTCCAGCCGCATATAGATCGCGGGGATCGCGTAGGCAGCGTCGGCCCGGAAGAAGCGTCCACCAAGGTCGCGGCCAGCTGAACTGGCAATGACGGGATCAAGGACATCCCGCCAGCCATCGGCACTGTGGACATTGCCATGGCGCAGGGCGCAGCGCTCCAGCATGCCGAACTGGTTGAACAGGAAGTTGGGGTGATAGCAGGTGCAGTCGAAATGCCCGTTCCAGGCCGCGCCCTCCTGATCGCCATGGGTGGGA
>NZ_PZKF01000158.1 GCF_003034995.1 Phaeovulum veldkampii DSM 11550
CTTCTTCCAATCGCTCATAGATCGCCGGGATAGCGTAGGCGGCATCGGCCCGGAAAAACCGACCGCCAAGATCGCGCTCCGCATAGCGGGCGATGACGGGATCAAGGACATCCCGCCAGCCATCGGCGCTGTGGACATTGCCGTTACGCAGGGCGCAGCGCTCCAGCATGCCAAACTGGTTGAACAAGAAGATGGGGTGATAGCAGGTGCAGTCGAAATGCCCGTTCCAGGCAGCACCTTCCTGATCACCGTGGGTGGGG
>NZ_PZKF01000159.1 GCF_003034995.1 Phaeovulum veldkampii DSM 11550
ATATTTGCCTTCCTTGATGTGTTGCTCTGCGGTGCCGCGCTGGTTGTAGAACCTCACCACCCAGTCTGGCTCCATCGGCAGGTTGGTGACGATGAAGCCGACTTTGGGGAACAGCTCGCCCGGATGCCATTCGATCTTGGCGATGACGCGGCGCGGCTTGTCCCAGGACGCCGCCTGATACTCGAAGTCCTCGAAGAACCGTTTGACCTTGGTCA
>NZ_PZKF01000160.1 GCF_003034995.1 Phaeovulum veldkampii DSM 11550
CGACGATGGTGGCGGCGAGTTTGACCAAGTGCAGGCGCAGAGTATCGAACTGAGCATGCCGCCATTGGGATCGCTTTGGGCAGGCGGCCCGAAGTGTCCACCAGATCCAATACGCGCAACCATGCAGCATGAGCCGCATCTGATTGGCTGACGCCTTGCTGCAGGACGTTCGGTCCGAGGCGAGATGCGTCTTCCATCCCTTTATGTGGTTCTCA